>NZ_FNJI01000014.1:3027-114020 GCF_900104445.1 Desulforhopalus singaporensis
GACGAGGGTACCACCAGGGGCGAGGGGGATTACACCTATAAGGCACAGATAGTCGACAAGGCCGGCAATGTCGGCAACGTCGACACCCAGGATGTCACCATCGATCTGAGCGGGCCCCAGGATAACACCATCGACATTACTGGAATTACCGAGGATACCGGCCTGGTCGCCGACGATTATTATACCAATGACAGGACGCTCGTTGTCTCCGGTGTGCTAGGGGTGGCCCTGTTAGCGGGAGAGAGTGTTCAGGTTCAGCTCGATAATGGTAATTGGTATACGGCAACCATCGACGGAACCGGTACCGGTTGGAGTTTTGATTTCTCCTCCACAACTCTTGATGAAGGTGATCATGTCTTTAATGCAAAGATAGTCAACGCTGCCGGAAATGACGGTGCCACTACAAGCAAGACGGTAACCGTTGACCTTACTGCGGATACTGCGGTAGCCGAGATCACCTCCATTGCCGACGACACCGGAATGGTAACAGACGATTTTGTCACCAATGATACCACGCTCACCGTTTACGGTACCCTTGACAAGGCGCTGGGAGAAGGCAGTTATATCGAGATCTGGGGTGCAAGGGAAGGACAGACCCCTGTCAAAATCGGGGTTGCCACTGTCGACGGAACCGGCACCGGCTGGTCGTTTGACAACAGCGGCAACCCCCATGAGGACGGCGAGTATACCTACACCTACGAAGCAAGGGTGTTTGATCAGGGAGGAAATTCCGGTAGTGTCGATTCCAAGAACGTGCAGATAGACAGCGTCGGTCCTGAACGATTGAACCTGGATACCACCTTCGAAGTTCTTACCGATACGTACCACGGACTTGACCTGGATCCCGAAGATCCTGTCAGCGGAATCAACAACGATCTCATAACCAGGGATTATTCGATAACCATCGCCGGAGAGTTGAGCTCGTCCCTTCAGGCGGGTGAATATTTCCAGATTTCCACCGATGGGGAGAACTGGGAGACACTGCTGCAGGACAGCGGCAAAGCGTGGAGCTGGAAACCTGTCGATCAGGATTATAATGTTGACACCACGACAACCTATTACCTGCGCCTGGTTGACGCCGCCGGAAATGAGGCGACAGGTACGGTTTTCAAAACCGATAACGGGTATGAGGTAACCGTTGATCTCACAGCGCCGGACCCCATTCTGGTGGCACCGGGGGGGGTACCGGAGGTTACCAGCACCACGGAGGAATTCACCTTCGACAGCAATACGTATGGAAAGGTCGAGGCGAACTGCTATGTTGCGCTCTACAACGATGTGGCTAACGACGGTTCCTACCAGTTGGGGGTTGACAGGGCGATCCATTACGTCCAGGCGGATGCTAGCGGCAACTGGAGTATGACCACCAAACTCCCTGCAGGAAGCAACAACCTGACCTTTGCAGTATGGGACGAGGCGGGTAACAGGTCGCAGTTCGGACCGTCTACCAGCGTCGGCGTAAGTGAGGGCACCGGCAGTGAGCTCGACACCCTGACCTGGGGCGGTACCGTAAATCCCGGTCTTGGCCTCAACTCGGCCGCGGTGACTATCAATGAAGACGGCCTCTGGTCCTTCTTCCAGTCCTCTGCTGCTTTATCAGGAACCACTACCGCAAACGCCGGCTGGGTTTTCGCTGCGAAGAATCAGGACGACTACGGTGCGACATACCTGGAACAGCCCCGTGATGTTACGTCTGCAGCCTATGAGCGTTTCGTCAATGCCGCACTCTTTGCAGATTATAACCGTGACGGCTACGCCGATGTCATCTCGCAGGTGAGCTCTTACGGTAATGCAAGCCGTACTGCCATGTGGACTAATAACGGCGACGGTACCTACACGCCCGGTTCCATCAACCAGGGTACGCTCAACCACCTTGGCGGGGCCATTGCGTACGATAAGGAAGGTGACGGATATCTGGATTTTGTCCTCGCCGATTCCGAGGCTGACTCCCTGAGTTTTCTCAAAAATGTTGACGACGGCAGCGGAGGCAGGAAAATCACCTACGAATCCAATGCTGGCTATTACAACGGGGTACCGGCAGGGGTGGACAATTACACCAGCATCTTGCACGAGGTGAGCGCCGTCGACCTGGATAACGATGGATCTGTTGACATTGCCGCCCATACCGATAGGCTTGGGGGGGGGAACCCAGGTAGAGTGCTGACCGTTTTTCATAATGAATTCAATGACAGCAGTTCCCAGCAATTCACCATGCAGGACTACACCAATGTCTTCAGGAATGATGGTTACGTTGATTACGGCAACTTGTCCTACTCCATGACCTGGGGCGACTATGACGGGGACGGATATCTCGACCTGTTCCTCAGCAGGGGTAATATCAAGGGCGGGGTCGGCAATTCCGATGAGAGCCGGATCTACTTCAACGATGGAAGCGGAGGGCTGAAAACCGCGACTGAAGATGTAACGTGGATGGGTGATATTCTTGCAGGCGGGACCTCTTTTGCTGTGGACTGGAACCATGACGGCTTGATGGATATAGTGGAGCTTCCCAACTCCCGTGCTGTTCAGTTTGGCCCGACCTTGTATCTCAATCAGGGTGACGGCACCTGGGAAAGGATGACGATGACCGAAACCCTGGGAAGCACGATAACCGGTGGTGTGGCGCTCGACTATAACTGGGACGGTGCCATGGACCTGGTACTCTACCAACCGTCGTCCACTTCGTTGCAATCAGGTGCAGACCCGAACACTGCACCCTCAAAGCTTGTGAACAATACCAACATCGCCGCCGACGGGACTTCGCTGCAGTTGAGGATTCTCGATGCCGAAGGAATGAATGTTTACTACAGTAATACGGTAAAGCTATACGATTCCGCAGGAAATTGTGTGGCTACCACCTTGATGAATCCTCAGGGGTCGGGCTCAAGCAACGCCATGGGACTTGTCAGCTTCTACGGACTCGATGCAGATGAGACGTATTCCGTGCAATTGTTGAGGACCACTAATGGCGAAACGGACCATGTCGGTTCTGTTGCCAGCCAGGGAGGTTTTACCAACAGCACCGTTAATTCGAGCTGGGGAGGGTTGACCACCGGAAAGAGTCATGACGCCTATATCCTTGTCGGAGAATCCGACTCGTCCACCGCGAGTTCAACCAATGAGATCGGAATAGTCGGTAGCGGGTACAATGATACCTTTGTCAGCTCCGCTGGCGACGATATCTTCAACGGCTCCGGTGGATGGTCCCAGCTTGTAATTTCGGACAGCGTGTGGGAAGCCGACGGTGGATTGGATACGGTTGATTATTCTAAGGTCACCGGCGGAGGTGTCCAGGCCAACCTGGCAACTGGTGTTGTCACCGGAGCCGCCGGCAACGACACGCTCATCAATATCGAGAGGCTGCTTGGAACCAGTGCTGACGATACGTTTACCGATAACGCTGCCAATAACGTTTTTGAAGGCCGCGGTGGAAACGACACCTATATTCTGACAGGCGGAGGCAGGGACACCTTGCTCTACGAAGTCCTGGCGGATGGGGACGCTACCGGTGGTAACGGTTCGGACCGTATAAACGATTTTACCGTAGGGCTGGTCAAGGATGTTGCTGATGCAGACGTTATCAATATCTCCGATCTTCTCAACTATGGCGGCACCGTAGGTACCTACCAGGACAGCAGTGGCACCTATCATCTGGACAGGGCGTCAGAGGGGGTAAACGATTTTGTCAAGGTCACTACCTCTGGCGGCAATACCGAGATCGCGATCGATCGTGATGGTGCAGGCAACTATACCACCCTGGTTACCCTGGAGAACACCGAAACGGATCTGTTGTCGCTGCTGACCAATCAGCAGCTGATTGTCGAGTCCTCGGCGGACAGCGGTGCATCGGGTGCGGCTGCGTCTCAGCAGGAGGATGCTGAGGGTTCCACCGGGTCAACCGGCGGAGATGATCTCACTGCGTCGGACAGCTCGACCACGGCGCCGATTGCCGATCCTTCCGGGAATACAACGGATGGAAGCGGTGTTGTAGATCCCGCCGATGCGGTAACCACCCGAGTTGAGGATGATCTGGTAACACAGCTGAACAGCCCGACCGTGATTTAGCGGAATATCGTTGGGTTACAGCAGTAATTACAATGGACAACCAGGGCCTGAGTGCCCTGGTTGTCCGACTTATTTAGACAGGAAGGTGACGAAACCCAAATGGCTTTTCGCCCGGCCCTTCTCCGTATTCTCTTTTATATGACCAACAATTTACACGGTGGCGTTGCAATTGGAAGAGAGGGGACAGGAGGTCTATTGGAAAAAAAAATACTCTTGACAACCTGGTGAGTGGTGCAACATGGAAGTTGCTTCTATATTTTTAAAAAGATTGTTTCGGTCAGCCATTTTTGTGTGGGTTGGCATCCTGATTCTGAGTGGAAACGGTGTCACTGCTGTTGATCCGCAACAGGCTGTGCCGGAACTGGAAAGCGATCGTCAGCATAGTACAATTGACAAACCGACTCGGGGGGATATAGGTCAGATGTTTCCCGGATTTGCAGTGAAGGTTCTGGCCGTGGAGAAACAGCAGGATGATCACAACAACAACGAAGATAAAATAGCTGCCAAGATGAGGCAGCGATATCAGTCGCAGTTGCAGGCGAGTGAGGAACTGGCAAGCGCCGAGGCTGGTGAGACAGACCCTGACACACCAGCGCCGGCCGCTGCAACTATGCAGGGTGAAACCGCTGTTGCCTCGTCCGCTGGAACGGACCGTCAGGCTGATGCGGGCAAAGGTGATGTGTCCGGATTGATCACCGAGTCTTCCTACCCTGGAGATGATGATGGCGGCATCAAAGATTACAGTCGGATTGCGCCTGCCCCAGCCACTGCCAAAAGGAGCCACAACATCACCCTGGCCAAGAATCAACCACGAGGTGGCGGAGTTGCCGGTAACCTACAAAGCGATGGTGCAACCGCCGGTGCGGCGACAAAGATAGAAGCCGATCTTGGCAAAACAGATAATAAAACGGTGAGGGGGAAAACGGCAACGAAGTCTGTCTTTCCTGGGAGTCAGAAACTGGAAAGCCAATTTTACGATGAATCGGAATTTCGTCTTCTTGAGTATGAAGGTGTGTATCTGCGGCCAAGCAATCTCGCCATCGGCAGAAGTGACCGCCATGGTCCGGTCAGGCAATCCAGTCCTCTTGATTTGAGAGGTGCTGTGTTGCTGGCGCTTAACCGGCATCCCCTTATTCTGGAAAATATCAACGAGATAGCCGAAAAAAAAGCTGCAACTAAAATCCGCAAGGCTGACTATTACCCGATAGTTTCAGCCGGTTTTTCCGCCGGTCACCAGACTGATCCGGGAACACAGCACCTGTTCACCGTCTCCTTGACCCAGATGATCTATGACTTCGGCAGAGTGGGGGGGACCGTTGATGAATATGAACACAACGTAAGGGAAAAGCAGGCGCTATTGCTGCAAAATATAGATCAAATCTCTTTGGACGTTCTGGAATCGCTTGTCAATATCAGTCGTAACGGCAGTATTCTCGAGATTAACCGGAAAAAAGAGCAGGCGCTTCAGGAAGTAGTTGAAATCACGAAGCTGCGGTCGGAATCGGGAGTCGCATCAAAAACCGATATCATGCAGGCCAGGACACGTCTTGAAGATGCCCAGGCCAGTATCCTGAGCGTTGAATCGACCCTTTCCCAATGGCGACAGAAACTGACCAAGCTGCTCGGCTTCAACCATCCATCCGTCGCTGAGGATTTTGATGAAACGATACTCATGCAGGCTATAGAGCGTAGTAATAATGCAGATTTCAGGAAACATCCGAAGATTCTGATAAATATGGCGAGATATATGGCGTCCAAGGCTAATCTCGAAGTACAGAAGGCGGGTTTTTACCCTGTGTTCACCCTGGAAGGGGGCTACAGGCATGTGCTGAACTATGATGACTACTCGGAAGAGGACCGGTTAAATGAAGATGAAAACAGCCATAATATCATGGTTGCAACATCGATGCCGCTTTTTCAGGGGGGACGTGTTGTCGCAAGTGTGACCGCAGCCAAGCAGCTGATCAGGGCGAGAAAAGCCTCCATCAGGGATACCTTGAGAGACTCATATGAAAGAGAGCGGCTGCTCGTTACGAAGATGAAGTCGGACAAGGCAAGACTTGAGGTGTTGAGACAGCGCAAAGCCACCATAACCACCACCAACGAATTGTACCGCGACCAGTACCGGGTAGGTAACCGATCCGTTCTTGACTTATTAAACTCAGAGGAAGAAAAATATCAAGCTATGATTACCGAAGAAGAAAATTACTATGACCTATTACTGTCCTATTTTCGGGTGCTTGAAGCGCGCGCGATGCTTCGGGAAGTGCTGGGATTGCATGGGGCGGTCATCCAGGGAGTGAGCATCGAAAAGTGAACAGATATCACCTTTGGATAGAGGCATTTACCTATGTGGCCAGGTTTTACGGCGTCGGGTTCTCCCCGGAAAATCTCAAGGTCATGGCGGACTGGGATAAAGACTCGCCGGTTGAAGAAGCCGTTTTGCAAAAATTGGCAGATCAGATCGGGCTTTCGCTGACTGTAGATAAGTTTCGGGTAGGCAAACTGTCCCCATGGCGGGTGCCATTCGTCCTTGAGCTTGAAGATGGCACTATTGGTACGGTGGATAAAATTGACAGGAAAAAGAATATCAGTTTTATCGTTGCCGGAGAGAAAAACAAGATCGAGAAAATCAGCGTCGACCAGCTGAAAAACGAAAAAGGCCGCATCTTCTATCTACGGCCTCCATCTTCCGTAGCTGACGCCCGGGTTGATGAATACCTTAAACCATTTCGCAAAAACTGGCTGTGGACCAGAATACTGAGGGACTGGCGCAGGTATATCGATATTGTTCTTGCATCGTTGGTGGCAAATTTACTTGCGTTGGGTGGCATCATGTTTTCGATGCAGGTCTATGACCGGGTGGTGCCGTCGCAGTCAACCAGTACGCTCTGGGTTCTTTTTGCCGGGGTGTGTATCGCCTTTGGCTTTGAGTTTATTCTTAAGATCTGTCGAACAAGAATCTCCGATCTTATAGGCAAAAAAGTTGATCTGGGAGTCAGCGATCTGGTCTTCGGCAGGGCTTTGCGTATAAAAAATCAGGCGCGGTCAAAGTCAACCGGTACGTTTATTGCCCAGATACGCGAGGTGGAGAGTGTTCGCGAGCTGATCACATCGACCACCATCAACGCCTTGATCGATCTGCCTTTTCTGTTCATGTTTCTGGCAATCCTGTTTCTGATAGGCGGACCGTTGGTGCTGGTGGTGGTGTTGCTGCTGCCCGTTCTTATCCTTCCCGGCCTGATCGCGCAAAAACCTCTGGCCAGGCTGTCCAACGAGGGGATGCGGGAAGCCGCGCTACGAAACGCGATGTTGATAGAGGCGGTTGAAGGCATTGAGGATATAAAGCTTCTCCGCGCCGAACCCAGGTTTCAGAATCTATGGAACCAGATGCAGTCGGTGACGGCCAAGATCTCAATGGAGCAGCGGTTTATTGTCAATGGGCTGCAGACATGGACCCATCAGGTGCAGAGTTTCGTTTTTGTTGCAGTGGTCCTAACCGGCAGCTTTCTCGTGATGAATGGCGACATGACGACCGGCGCCCTTGTCGGTACGTCGATTTTATCCTCGAGAATGATGGCGCCGATTACACAGCTTGCCGGGGTAATGACTCGCTGGCAGAACGCTAAAGTTGCAAAACATGCTCTCGATGAGTTGCTCAGCCGTCCTCTGGATAATCCCGAGAAGCTATCGCTGGTTCACAGAACGAAAATAGATGGAAACTTCAATCTGCAGCGGGTCTCCTTTGCGTACAACAAGGACTCAAAGAAGATCGATCTGGCCATCGGAGGAATGAAGATTAAAGCGGGGGAAAAGATTTCCCTTGTCGGACGGATAGGTGCAGGGAAAACAACACTGCTGCATCTCCTTGCCGGGTTGTTGACCCCGGAACAGGGCAATGTACAGTTGGACGGCATGGAGATGGCGTTGCTGGACCCGGGTGATGTTCGCCGTGACGTTGGAATGTTGTCGCAAAACGCCAGGCTATTTTTTGGAACCGTACGGGAAAATCTCCTGTTGGGCCGACCTCTTGCTTCCGATGAGGAAATTCTCAGCGCGCTGACTATAAGCGGCGCCATAGATTTTATACAGTCGCTTCCCGGGGGGCTCGATTACCAGATCTGGGAGGGCGGGATAGGGTTGTCCGGTGGTCAGAAACAGTCACTGCTGCTGGCCAGGACAATATTATGTGACCCGAAGGTAGTTCTCCTTGACGAGCCGACCAGCTCATTTGACGAGGTAACGGAAAAGAATGTGCTGAAAAATCTCAGTGTTTGGGCGAAAGACCGCACGGTGATAGTTGCCACCCACAGGATGGCGCTCGTCGAGTGGAGTGATCGATTAATCGTACTCGAACAAGGCAGGATAATAAAGGATGCTCCGGTAAACGCGTTGCATCGGAAAACGCAGAAGAGAAGTGATATTAATGTCGCGAAAATGGAGAAGACGGGAAGTTGAACGAGAACAACGATCAATTTGATAGCGGCAGAATTTTTCTGAAATACTCCGTTGTCGTCTGGGTAATTTTTTTAGGCGCCCTGGTTTTCGGGGTGTGGGCATATAAATTCAAGCTTGATGAGGTTTCTACCGGTATTGGCAGAGTGGTTGCCACTTCCAAAGAGCAGCTGATTCAATCACTTGAGGGGGGCGTACTGCACCAGCTCGAGGTCCGGGAGGGGGATATTGTGGAAAAAGGTCAACTCCTGGCCCAGCTCGATCGAACGAAACTGGAATCTTCCGTCCAGGAGAGCAGATCGCGCTATTTAGCTTCCCTGGCAGCGGTTGCACGGCTCGAGGCAGAAGCAAATTCCAGGGCGATTAAGTTTCCTGAAGAAATTAAGGATGAGAAGGATCTTATCAAATCCGAGACCGCGCTGTACCAGTCGCGCAGAAGGAATCTCGACGATGCGCTCAAAGGTCTCAGGGAAGCAAAACGACTCATCGAAAAAGAGCTCGCCATGATGAGTCCGCTTGTTGAAAAAGGAGCTGCCAGCAACGTAGAGATCCTGAGACTGAAAAGACAGCTCAATGATCTCAATATTCAGTATAACGACACCAGAACTCGCTACTTTGTTCAGGTTCGCGAGGAACTGGCCAAAGGTAATGCTGAAATAGAGTCGTTGCGAGCGGTAATCATAGGCAGGTCTGACTCGCTCAACCGAACTCATCTCTATTCCCCGGTCCGGGGGGTAGTGAAGAATATTTCAATCACTACTGTCGGTGGGGTTATCTCTCCAAACGGAACCTTAATGGAAATTATTCCACTCGATGAAAAGTTGCAGATTGAAACGAAGATCATGCCAAAAGATATCGCGTATATTCATCCGGGGCAAAGTGCAACGGTTAAGGTCACGGCCTATGACTACTCGATTTACGGAGGACTCGACGGTGAAGTTGTGTTGATTTCTCCGGACACTATCCGCGATGAAATAAGTAAGGACTACTATTATCGGGTCCATATCAGAACTTCAACTGACTCTTTGAAAAGCAAAGACGGGCAGATAAAATCCATTCTACCCGGAATGATTTGTTCGGTTGACGTTCATACCGGATCAAAGACCGTTCTGCAGTATCTCATCAAACCGTTCAACAAAGCCAGGGAAGCCTTGAGGGAGCGCTGATGAAATTTTGACGTGGTATATTCCTGCACATTCGCATCACTGATATTCGTGCAGCTGTCGTTCACAGAAATGGACATCTGTGAAGACTCAATAAATACTGTTTACTGTTAGGAGAATTACTATGAATCGAGCTGCGTTTGTGTTTTTTTCATTGCTACTTGCTGTTTCGGCCGGCTGTTCTTTAAACAAAAAAGCTCATCAAGGGGAAATATACAAGGAATTGATGAGTGGAAATGGATCAACCTCCAGGTATACCGAGGAATTTTTTATTATCGATTTTGATGCTAACGACCGGAAAATAAGCTGCTGGACCACAAATCCCAACCTGGTAGACAGGCATGAAAAATGGGAAACCGTCTGTTTTCCCGGCAGTGGTGCCAGCAGCGGAAAATATATATCGATTGAGACCAGTCTTCTGTTCGACTTTGACTCTTCCGAGCTGAAACAGGATGGTGATACCCAGAGAGTTCTCGACAGTATTGTCACCGCAATAGCAAATTTTGAGTCGCTCTCCACGGTGACGGTGATTGGCTATACCGACGAGATCGGCTCAAGTGATTATAACTCCAGGCTTTCGTTGGCAAGAAGCAAAACGATTGGCCAGATCATTCAGAAATTAGGCGTTGACCAGTCAATAATTACCGTTATCGGACGTGGAAAAGAAAATCCGATTGTATCCTGTCCTGACGACGGCGGAATAGTGAATGCTGAGCAGATCCAATGTCTTGCACCGAACAGAAGGGTTGAGATTATTATAGAAGGTGAGGTGAGAACCGCTCAAAACAGTCAGGCTGATGCAGCAAAGCTTGGGGCGTGACGTTTGCCTCGAAATACATCCTCAGCAAGAGCGACCTGCCGCCCCTTGATCCTGGATGCAACAGCGGCACAATATAAAGCCAGGGCCATGGCCCTGGCAAGCAAAAATCAGATGCCTGAGGTGGTGCCAAAATTGCGGGCACTTAAGGTTTAGGCTGTAAGTGCTTTTTTTCTTACGGGAACTTTTTTCATCCCCCTTCTTTGAGGTAGATCCAGTAAAGCATCATTTATACGCTTTCAGTTGAATATTATGCTTTTTCAACTTGTACGCTAGGGATTGTCTTGAAATACCAAGGAGTTCTGCTGCTCTGGACGCATTTCCGTGAGTCTGTTCAAGCCTGAGTCTTATTGCCTTTTCTTCCGTCTGATCCTGAATTTTTCTTATTCCGCCTTCGGGCCAGTCGTCTTTGCCCCGGTGGTGCAGGAACTCTTCTTCCTGAATGGAAATATTACGTTTGAATATCCTGGGTAGGTGACGGGTTTCAAGCTGAGTCTCCATGGGGCTGGCTCGGTTCATAGCCCCCTCAAGTATATGTTCAAGCTCTCTGACATTTCCGGGCCAGTGATATTGGGTGAAAAACATCATGAGTTCCGGGTTTAGGGTTTCTATTTGTCGCCCAAGTTTCATGTTCATCTTCTTAATGAAAAAATTACACAGCAGTTTTATATCCTTTTTGCGCTGTCTCAGGGGGATGATTTCTTCAAACACAACTGCCAATCTGTAATAAAGGTCCTTCCGTAAAAGGCCCTGATCAAATAATTGCTCGGGCAGGTTGTGTACTGTACTGATCACTTTTATATCGAGTCTGATCTCATGGCTGCCCCCAACCCTTCTGACACGAAAATCCTGCAGAACCCTCAAAATTTTGGCCTGAAGTTCCAAGGGCATAGAATCAATCTCATCCAACAGCAGGGTGCCGCCGTTAGCTTCTTCAAAAAGCCCGGGTTTATCCACGGCCCCTGTGAATGCCCCCTTTGTTGTGCCGAAGAGCATACCTTCCAGGAGATTTTCAGGGATAGCTGAACAGTTGACAGCAATAAACTGTTTCCTGTCTTCGCAGTTGTTGTGTATAGCTTTGGCAACCAACTCTTTTCCTGTTCCAGTTTCACCGCAGAGCATGATGGGGGATGGTGATTGGGAGGCATTCATCAACACGTCCAGGGTGTCGATAAAATATGGATCATTGGTGATAATATCCTGGAATCGGGAAGCTTCAAATGGAATCTCAATCTTTTTTTCATGCATAGTCCCTTTATGCATCAAACCGGATTTAATCTGGGGATACACCCTGACGAAACAAATGCATCCGGTCATTTCGTCGTCCTGAACAAGTGGGAAAGCACTCTGGTTTGCATTTACAGCCTTCCCTTTGATGGTTTTATACACGGTCGAGTTATTCAGCACGGGTTTTCTTGTTTTAATGCATTTAAGAGTGGGACTTTGGAGAGTTCTAAGGTCATAGGCATCCATCATGTGCTTGCCCACCACAGACGAGGATGAAAGCTCATCCAATTTTGACAGTGCCTCATTATAGTAGACAATTACCCCGTCCATGTCGGCAATCAGCACACCTTCATCGAATACATCCAGATACTGGATGAACATATCTTCATTGAGATTAAACCTGGATTTCAGATCCATACCTTATCCTTACTTCTTCTAAGAGATTAAATGTAAAAAAATGTTTACATAAATTAGTTATGTAAAAAAGATTTTACAACATGTTTGCCAAAGAAAAATCCCGGAACTAGGAAATTAAAAAGACAATTTTTAAAAAAACAAGAATTACAGTTAATTATTGCTGCTGTTCATCTTGTGTTTTGACTCCCCGGTTTACCTGGCGCATTTATTGCTTTATGCATTGACGTTAAGAAGGTTGGTATTCAAAGATGTTAAAAGCGGAATACTGTCGACATACACTGTAAAAATGTAATTAAAAATAGGAGCATCAATGAAAATAACGAGTGTAAAAGCAATAGCGGTGAACATTCCTTTTAAAACCCCTTATAAATGGTCAGTGGGTGCCTACACCGGTATCACACGTGTCATCATTGAGGTGCACACCGATGAGGGCATTTCCGGATACGGAGAATCTCCTTCTTGGGAAAGTGAAGAAGAAATCAATACCTTTATGGCCCAAAGGCTTATAGGGATGGACCCTCTGGATATGGAAGGTTGTGAAAGGGCTTGCGTTCCCGAGATGAGGGTGCTTGCAAACACCGACGGCAATACTCCTTTGAAATCTTTTGGCGGTATTGAAATGGCCCTCTGGGATATCAAGGGTAAATATTTCAGGCTTCCACTTTATATGCTTCTGGGCGGAGCAGCTCGAAAAAAAATCCCCATGTGTGAGTATTTTTCATACAGGATGCTCAATAAAGGAGGCACGGATGGTGGAGAGGCCACGCCCCTTGATGTGGCCAAATACTGCGCAAGGATGCGAGAAGAACACGGTTCCACCTTTTTTGAAGGCAAGTGCTATACCGGTGATGTCAAGGCTGAGATCAAAATGGTAGAGGAAATTCGGTCAGCTCTTGGCGAAGATGCCATGATCCGCCTAGACGGAAATATGGCTTGGTCTATGAGCAGCGCAAGGGAATTATTAAAAGGTCTTGAGCCATACAATATCAGGAACTTCGAAGATCCTGTAGCTTCTTTTTGGGACATGAAAAAACTGCGCATGCACAGCGCTATTCCCTTTTCAACACATAACCCTGATCCTGCCCTTGCCTTCCACTTAGGAGTACCTGATTCTTTTGTTGTCAACCTTACTGTTCTAGGCGGACTGAGAAAGACTCTTGGCTTTATTCATACATGTGAAAACTTAGGGTTGAATGTATGGTGCTACAGTGGGGATACTGGTCTTGCAACTGCTGGATATCTCCACGTCAAGGCAGCTGTTAACCATATGCATGAGCCCAGCCAGTCCCTTTTTAGGTTCATGGAATTCGATATCATTGAAGAGGGTCCCTTTTCTCCCAAAAATAACTTTCTGGATGTGCCTGAAGGCCATGGTTTGGGTGTCAATATCCATAAAAAGAATCTTGAATACGGCCATAAACTATACAAAGAGAACGGTCCCATGGACCAATTCTATAATGAGGCCGATCCCAAAAAGTTTATCCGCCTTCCCATCAATTAGGAACCACTGCCAAGGTTGGAAAAGGAATTTTTATGACCAGCACATTAGAAACAATTCACGACGCTTCCCTTGCGATTCTAAAAAACACGGGAATGATCTTTCACGCCCCCGAAGCGGTAGACATTTTGCACAAAAAGGGATGTATTGTAGAAGGCAACAGGGTCTTTTTTCCTGAAAATGTCCTCATGGACCTAATCTCAAGCGCTCCGGAAAGCTTTACCCTATTTGCCAGGAATCCTGCTTTTTCCATTGAAATCGGAACCGGAACTCCTACATATAGCGTCGGATACGGGTGTCCCAGCATCATTGAAAGGGACGGAACCAAAAGAAATGCAAATTTCGATGATTATCTGAACTTTGTCAAACTCATCCAGGGAATCGACAACTTAAGAATTAACGGCGGTATCCCTGCCCAACCAAATGACATCGACATGGAAACATGCAGCCTGTTAATGGTTGCCACAGCTCTTCTGTATTCGGACAAGTGCATTATGGCCCAACCCGGATCCCGGCAGCAGGTGGAGGAGATGTTCAACCTAGCTGCTTTAACCTCCGGTGGCATGACACAGATGAGAAAAGAACCCAGGATCATTACCCTGATCAACACCCTTACACCCCTTCAGATGGATGCCCATGCAGTGGACACTCTTATGGTCCATGCTGAAAACGGCCAGCCAATTGTTATCTGCAGCGGATTTATGCAGGGCACCACCGCCCCCATGACCATGGCCGGTTCCATGGCACTTGGAAATGCAGAAACCCTTGCAGGGGTCGCACTGACCCAGGCCATCCGACCCGGAACACCTGTGGTCATGGCCATAAACGGATCACCTGCGAACATGCGTACTGGTGCCCTTGATATTGGCTCTCCCGCCCATGCCATTGAGGTCAAATGCTGTGCGGCACTTTCCAAAAAATACGGGATCCCATGCCGTTGCGGAGGAACAAGTACTGACGCCAAATCCGTTACGGCCCAGGCCGGTTACGAAGCTATGATGACCATGCAGACATCCATGGAAAGTGGGGTAGATCTGATCATCCACTCAGCGGGTATCCTCAATTCTTACGCCGCGATGAGCTATGAAAAATTCATGCTGGATCTGGAAATCATCTCTAAGCTCGAATACATTGCCGCCGGCATTCCCATCAACGACAAGACCCTAGCCCTTGGGGTAATTGATACGGTGGGTCCGGGAGGACAATATCTTACCCATATGCACACAATGGAAAACTGCCGTATTGAGCCTTGGCAATCCCCCATTGAATCCCTGGTAAAGCAGGAGAGTAATGAAGGGGACAATGATTTTCTCATCAGGAATCTTAAAGCTAATGTAGATAAACGAATCGCAGCTTATGAGCGTCCGGTGTTGCCTGAAGAAACCGTCACTTATATAAAAAATTTTCTCCGTGAAAAAGGGGTTCCGGAACAGGATATCAAAAGGTTGAACTGATCCTGAAACTGGCATTTTTTTCATGTGAGGCTTTTGCAAAAGCAGAGTACTCGTTCAAGATTAAGGCATGTGAAAATTATACCACGGAATATAAGTGATATTCAGATGGTAAAATTTTTCACATAACATAGAGATTGGGCGAAAAGGCAGTTTGGCAAGTGGCTCATATGCTAAGCGCCAACCAATTAAAATGAGGAGTATATAGATGAGTTCCAATGGAAGTATCGTTGATGAAAGCGTTCAGGTTAGTCAGAGCCGGTCGGAGGGTTCATTTTTCGACCGGGTTGATATGTTTATTCTGAAGTTTTCATGTGTATTTATTGTCGCCTTTCTCGGGTGGGCCCTGCTGGATTCAGACAATATGGGGGACAGCATGAAGACCATATTCCATTTTGTCACTAATCAGCTGGGATCATTTTACCTATTTACCGGGGTGTTCTTTGTATTGTTTGCAATCTGGCTGGGGTTCGGTCCTTATGGAAATGTAAAGCTTGGAAAAGAAGATGAAAAACCCAGATTCTCCTATCTGAGCTGGTTTACCATGACCTTTGCCTGCGGCTATGGTATCGGTGTTGTGTTCTGGGTGGCAGCAGAGCCCCTGAACTTTCTGGCAAGTCCTCCATTCGGGCTGGAACCCATGAGCAAAGAAGCAACGGAAATAGCATTGTCCTATGCCTTTTTCCACTGGGGATGGACACCTTGGGCCATCTATCTGGCCATATCCGCTCCCCTGGCCTATATAATGTACCGCAAGGGACAGCCCCCGAAATTCTCAATTATGCTACGCCCCTATCTTGGGAAAAAAGTCGATGGTCCCATTGGAAAAACCGTTGACACCTTTCTAATTCTGGGCACCATCTTTGGCATCATTACTTCGGCGGGCCTGGGAATCAAGCAGCTTCTCGGCGGTCTTGATTTCGTATTCGGCATTGAGACCAGTACAACGCTTACCATTGGCATCGCTTTGCTCTGGTTCTGTATCTATACGTTTTCAACGGTATCTGGTCTTGATAAAGGCATCAAGGTTCTGTCCAATATTAATATTCCTTTAACCATGATTCTCATGCTGATTGTATTTCTTATCGGCCCGTCACGGTTTATAATGGACTATTTTTCAAACTCCCTAGGCGAATATGTTTATAACTTCCCCAAAATGAGTTTCTGGACGGATCCTGTGGGCAAAGGCGGATTCCCCCAGGGATGGACCACTTTTTACTGGGCTTGGTGGATTGCTTGCGCTCCCGCCACAGGTCTCTTCATTGCAACCACAAGCCGAGGCAGAACCATAAAGGAAGTGGTCATCATGCACATGACCGTTGCCCCCTTTGCCACTTGGGCCTGGTTTGCAACCATCGGCGGAACAGCTGTATTTCAGCAGACAGTTCAGGGAATTGATTTGGTAGGGGCTATGAAATCCGGAGGCGGCGACATTGTTTATACTGTACTTGCCAACCTGCCTATGGGCACTACCCTGACAGTCATGTTTATGGCGCTTGTGGTCCTCTTTCTATCAACAACCCTGGACTCTTTCTCCTATGTCTGCGCCCAGGTCATGACACCTGTTGATAAAAATCCTGAAACCCCCCATGTAGGCCTGAGGTTGTTCTGGTCTACCACAATTGGTGGAATAAGCCTCATCCTCCTTCTTGTAGGCAAGGGAATTACAGGCCTTCAGCTATCGTCCATTGCAGCCAGCCTTCTGATCATTTTCATCATGATCGCCATCTGTTTCAGTATGGTTAAAATGCTCAAAGAAGAAGAAGGGACAATAAACAGGAATTAAAGATGACTCTGTATCCACAGTTCTTACCCCAAAAGTAAAAGTAGCCTAGCAGTATAAGGGCGAGGGGGGCATGGACCAAACTATAACGCCGGTAATCAGTCTGCATCACCAGCGTTCACTTGTTCTAATCCTGCTTGCTCCCCCGCTCATTATCTATAGGATTGATCGGCAGGACCGCAGAATAGTTGCGGTCCTTTTCTATGTAAGGAGAAAAAATGAAGGAAATCTTTGGCAATATAGTTGAACAGGGGGAAGGGGAAGTGCAACTTTTTTGAGACGTTGGGGAGTGTTCAGGAGTCTGTGTCATCTTCCTTAGTACCCCCACTATTGCCTCAAACGGTAGCGGAGGTAAAAGTCGGCACCGAGAATGGGCCCTTGAAGCATGCTCGTCGGAGGTGCTGGCTTTTGTCGATGGTCGAGTCCGTAATCATGGCCCGTCTAGCCGCCCAGAAAAACGATGAAACAGCGATCGTTGATCCTTTGCAGGAATTGTCAGCGAAACACCTTTCGCTGTGCAGGATGATACACGGCAAAAAAACCTGCTGTTTATCTATGACAATGTATAGAGGAAGAATCTGCCCAAAAGGGTCAGGCTGCCATTTTCAACAGATTGATTAGACCAGCAACCACAAAATGTCCTCCAACTCAAGTTAAATCGTTTGTCATACAAAAAATATTTTACCGTCATTACCGACGGCAATTGACGCTACGTCGCTTACGTCAGTAAAATTTCGAAATTATTTTATAGCAACATCATTACGCTTCAGCCAGTTATACAGATTCGGCAAGGAAGTATCATAACGCCTGGCGACAAATTGAGATGCTTCGGGCCAGTCCTTTTCGACCGATGCAAACGCTTGGAAAGACCCTGATGAACTGGCTGAACCCTGTGGTTCGAATGTTTCGTTTCTATAGAAGCAATGGAATTCTAGAAGGCTTCCATCGAAAGATGAAGCTTATCCAACGAAGAGCTTACGGGTTCAGAAACTTTGAAAATTACCGATTACTGGCAGGTAGTGCAGCAAGAGTGCAGCAGAAAGCAAAAAAGGGTTAGTGCAAAATGCACTAACCCTTTGATATTAGTGGTGGAGCTAACCGGGATCGAACCGGTGACCTCTTGACTGCCAGTCAAGCGCTCTCCCAGCTGAGCTATAGCCCCACATGAGTTGCGATCAACGAGCGCTATCAATACCAAGTTATAAAATCGGTGTCAACAAAAAATAGAAATAAACGATAATTGTATTGTCCATAGTTGTTGATTATGAAATTGAGGTTTGGTATGTTTCATGGTCTTCTGGAAACAACCTGTTATCCTTCATCTTCACGTTAAAAAACCGACGGATTTCACTCGCTTACTTACTGCTGATATTTTATATAGTTTCGGTGTCTTGACACCCTAAACCCTGAGGAAAAAATGCATGTACTCACCGTTTAATTTTTTGTTCGGCTGGCTGTCCAACGATCTTGCCATTGATCTGGGAACGGCAAATACCGTGCTCTATGTCAAGGGCAAGGGTATAGTTTTAAGAGAACCGTCGGTTGTTGCCGTACGGCAGGATGGACGAATGAACAAGGTTCTTGCTGTCGGCCAGGAAGCAAAAATGATGCTTGGCAAAACTCCCGGCAATATCAACGCGATCCGTCCGATGAAGGATGGTGTGATTGCCGATTTCGAAGTGGCGGAGGCTATGTTGCGCTACTTCATCAATAAAGTGCATAACAGGAGAACCCTGGTTCATCCGAGAATCATGATTTCCGTACCATCTGGTATAACCCAGGTGGAAAAAAGAGCAGTGAAGGAATCCGCCGAGTCCGCAGGAGCTCGCGAGGTCTATCTGATCGAGGAACCGATGGCCGCGGCGATCGGGGCCGGGTTGCCGATCACCGAGCCCACAGCCAATATGATCATCGACATCGGCGGGGGAACCACCGAGGTTGCGGTTATCTCGCTGGCGGGTATTGTGTATGCGAAATCGGTCAGGGTCGCCGGAGATAAGATGGACGAGTCGATTCTCCAGTACATAAAGAGAAAACATAACCTTGCAATAGGTGAGAGAACGGCGGAAATGATAAAGACCACCATCGGCAACGTGCTTCCGGAAGAACCCTACGAGACCATGGATATCAAGGGCAGGGATCTGGTGTCAGGTGTTCCAAAGACGCTGCAGATTACCGCCAAGGAGATACAGTCGGCGATAGGTGAGCAGGTCGACGTTATCGTCGAGGCTGTACGTGTCGCCCTTGAGCTGACACCGCCAGAACTTGCCGCAGATATTGTCGATAACGGTATCGTCCTCACAGGTGGCGGAGCGTTGCTGAAAAACCTTGACCAGTGCCTCAAAGAGGCGACCGGTATGCCGATAATTGTAGCGGAAGATCCATTGTCGTCGGTGGTTATCGGGTCTGGCAAAGCTCTAGACAACCTGGATATATTGCGCGAGGTGACCATCGACTGAACACTTTGGCGGTCCCCCAAGACCGATTGTTGATTATGGCCGGGTTCTGCGTCTATCAATACTGTTATGTAGTTTGATCCGTGAGAAAAAAAACAAAAACCAACAAAGGGCGATCGCTCATAGCAACAATCAGAATTTCTTTGTTGATCCTGATTCTTGCCATGGTGGTGCTGCTACTCCTGGCATCTATGCTTGGCGGTCGTTTCGGAACCCCCCATCAACTCACCCTGGATGCCATCGGACCGTTGCAGAGTATTGTAACCCGATCCGTTACCGGGCTGATCGAGTTAAAACATGACTATCTGGATCTCCTGAATGTGCGGGATGAAAACAAGAGGCTGCAGCAGCTTGTCGACAAGTATCTTGAACAGCTGGGTACCTACCGGGAGGGGTATGTAAGGTATCTGCACTTTGAGGAGTTGCTTGAATTCAAAAAAAAATCTAACTTTAAACCGGTTTCCGCCCGCGTGGTCGGCAAGGAGCCGGGCTTCTGGTACCAGACCATTATTGTCGATCGCGGTAGAAAAGACGATATTCTCGAGGGGATGATTGTGTTGTCGCCTGCAGGAGTGGTGGGCCAGATCATTCATACTTCGGAAAACTATTCCAAAGTGCTGTTGGCCAATGCGCCCAGCAGCGCCATTGACGCAATGATCCAGAAGAACCGGACTCGTGGTATCTTGAAGGGTACCGGGGAAAATGGCTACATTCTCCAGTATGTGTTGAAAAATGCCGACGTTGCCATTGGCGATTATATTGTAACAGCTGGAATTGGAGGGATATTTCCAGCCGGGATACCTCTTGGCCGCGTTTCTGAAATTCATCGGAAACGGCGGGGAATGTTCCAGGAGATAGAGGTGCGGCCGCTGGTGGATTTTCAAAAACTGGAGTATGTATTTATTGATCCCACAGACCGAAGAAAGATTCTCGAGTCAATGAATCTTTCAACCGAGAGGTAGTCTCCTTGAAGCTGGCGGTAATTTTCTGGTTCACCGGTGTGTTGTTAGTTGTGGCTCAGACCACGATTCTGCAGTTTTTGCCGTCTTGGCTGGGACGTCCTGACTTCCTCTATATTTTTGTTGCTTTTATCGCCTATCGCTTTGCCTGGATTCCTGGTATCGTGACGGTATTCAGCCTGGGGTGGATAGTGGATGTGATTGCCGGCATTCAGCTTGGGTTTTACCCGCTACAATGTCTTATCACCTTTGCCACCCTGAAGACACTTACCCACAAAAGTCCGGTTAAGGAAACGACATACCAGATTCCGCTGGTCGGCCTCAGCTATTTTGCGGTGCAGATGCTGCTCTATTTTGTCTATTCCCTCGCATCTCCGGAGTTGCTTTCTGAATGGTCCTGGGGGGTGATGCTGCAGAGAACCGCACTGATTACCGTTTCGGCCATTCCGGTATTCGTGTTATGTACTAAATTTTACGAATATCTTCTCAAAAAGCAGCTTAAGGCAAAATCACTGAAAAGACGCCCTAGAAAGTATTAGACCGGCAGATAAGATGGAACTGAAACTTTTGCTCAATGATGAACAGAAAATTGAAGAAAGAGACGATGCAGCGCTCAACCTCCTGAAGAGAAGGCTGCTCGCCGCCGGAGCAGTAGTGCTGTTTTTTTTCACCGTTGTAGTGCTGCGTCTGTGGTATCTGCAGATTTCCCATGGCAAAGACTATGAAAATCGGGCGTACAGTAACCGGGTCAGGGTCACAACCCTGGTTCCGCCCAGGGGGCACATATATGACCGTTTCGGCAGGGAAATAGTAACCAACCGCCCATCTTTTAACGTGGTGCTCACCAAAGAAGATTCGGCTGATATGAGCGATGTACTGACTCGTATTGCCCCGGTGCTTGACACCGATGTTACTGAACTGTGGGGAAGGGTGCGAGAGGCAGCGGGGGCTCCCCGGTATATGCCGATCACCTTGAAAGAGGATATCGACTGGCAGACCCTTGCCTATCTGGAAAATCACAACCAGGAATTTTCCGGGGTCCGCACCGAGGTGAAACCGGTGAGGGTATATCATTATAGCGATCTTGCCGCCAACGTGCTGGGTTATCTTGGGGCGATTTCGAAAAAAGAACTGGAGATGATGGATCCGGATATTTATCATGGTCAGGACATCATCGGCAAGCGCGGCCTTGAAAAGCTGCGCGAAGCGGACCTGCGCGGAGAAAAAGGACGCCGCTATACTGAGGTTGATGCGCGGGGCTTCGAGCGTCAGGTGATGAAGACCGTTGAGCCGTTACCCGGCAGGGAACTGCACTTGACCCTTGACGTAGATCTGCAGCAGATAGCCGAAAGCTACATGGCAGCCGGGGAGAAAGCCGGCGCAGTGGTGGCACTGGAGGTCAACAGTGGCAGGGTTCTTGCCGCCGTCTCCAGCCCTAGCATACATATTGAGGATTTTGTCGGCGGGATCTCCGTCAAGAAATGGAAAGCGCTGCTCGACAACCCAAAGCATCCGCTAATCAATAAGGTTGTCCAGGCCGCCTATCCGCCAGGTTCGACGTATAAAATGATCACTGCCCTTGCCGGGCTGAGCAGGGGGGTGATCGACAAGGATACCGTGTTTTATTGTCCGGGGCATTATCGCTTCGGCAATCGCACCTATCGATGCTGGAAGCACAGTGGCCACGGATCGGTGAACCTTGAAAAAGCCATAGCCCAGTCGTGTGATGTATACTTTTACCAGGTTGGCCAGCGGGTAGGGGTCGACGGACTGGCAGAGACCGCCAATCAGCTGGGGCTTGGTATACGTTCCGGAATTGAGATGGAATATGAAAAGAGCGGAATCATTCCCACCAAGGAATGGAAAAAAAAGTACCGGAAATCAAAATGGCAGGAGGGGGAGACCCTGTCGGTGGCAATAGGTCAGGGGTTTAACCTCACCACTCCTTTGCAGATATGCTCAATGACCGCCACCATCGCCAACGGGGGAACCCTGTATCGGCCCCAGCTGGTGGAGAGAGTAGTCGATCCTGAGGGCGCCATGACCGAAAAATTTACGCCGGAAATCGTGTCGCGGCTCAGCGGCATCGACTATTTTTTCAGTTTGATCAAGCAGGGGATGGAAGAGGTCGTACATGGCAAACGCGGAACCGCCAGAAATGTCCGCATCGATGGGTTGAGGATAGCGGGAAAAACCGGAACAGCCCAGGTGGTGAAAGTGGCCCAGTACAAGCACCTCAAAGAAGAGGATATCCCATATAAATATAGGGACCACGCCTGGTTCACCTGCTTTGCCCCTGCAGAAAAACCGGAAATTGCAGTGACGGTGATGGTGGAACACGGCCTGCACGGCGGATCCGGGGCGGGGCCGATAGCCCGGGCGGTGCT
Organism: Desulforhopalus singaporensis; assembly: GCF_900104445.1. GTDB lineage: Bacteria > Desulfobacterota > Desulfobulbia > Desulfobulbales > Desulfocapsaceae > Desulforhopalus_A > Desulforhopalus_A singaporensis. The sequence goes on from NZ_FNJI01000014.1 coordinate 25,706, forward strand.
CAACCAGTATTTCACCGGCAGACTCAACCAGATTGTTGAATAATACAGGGTTGTTGCCCACCTACTGTTAACCGATAACCGCGGACCCAAAAATGAAGATGTTGCGAATCGACAGACGGCTTCTGGAACATTTTGACGTAATTCTGCTCCTGCTGATAGTCCTTGTCTGCACAATGGCATATTTCAACCTCTACAGTGCGTCTTTTTCCCCGAAGGCTTTAGGAACTCCGCCCTATGTGAAGCAGGGGATTTTCTTTCTCATGGGGTTTGCCTCTTTTGTTTTTATCATCAGTTTCGACTATCAGGAGCTGCACTCGTGGAACTATCCGTTTTACGGATTGATCGTGCTGATGTTGCTGCTTGCTTTTTTCGTCGGAGACAAGGCGGGAGGAGCGCAGCGATGGATTAATCTGGGGTTTTTTAAACTGCAGCCGTCTGAACCGGCAAAACTGATGCTGGTCATAACCCTTGCAAGCTACTATTCAAGAAAGGAAATTAATGACGGGTACAGTATCACGGATCTTTTTGTTCCGGTACTGCTCACCGCAGTACCTTTTCTGTTGATTCTGCTGCAGCCTGACCTCGGAACGGCCCTGATGCTCGGGATAATCTTTGTTTCCATGACGGTGTTTGTGAAACTGCGCATGTCGACCTATCTGATCATGGGAAGTCTCGGCATGGGGATTGGGGTTTTCGCCTGGGAAAAGTTGCTGAAACCTTACCAGAAACAGCGTATCCAGACTTTTCTCAATCCGGAAAACGACCCGATGGGCCACGGCTACCAGATCCTGCAGTCTAAAATTGCCGTAGGCAGCGGTGGAAAATTCGGCAAGGGGTATCTGGAGGGAACCCAAGGCCATCTCCATTTCCTTCCTGAAAGACACACAGACTTTGCGTTTTCTGTCTGGGCTGAGGAATGGGGCTTTGTCGGATCGCTCATCTTTCTCGGCACCTATTTCCTGCTGCTGTTCTGGGGACTTTATGTCGCAATGAACGCCAGGGACCGGTTCGGCGTTTTGCTGGCGTTCGGAGTGGTGGTGCTCATCTTCTGGCAGGCGATTATCAATCTGTTCATGATAATGGGGTTTCTTCCGGTGGTGGGGATTCCTCTGCCGCTGGTTTCCTACGGCGGTTCATCGCTGTTGACGACGGTGTTGGGGCTTTCCATCCTGATGAATGTCAGGATGAGGCGGTTCCAGCCGTCTATGTCAGGCGACTAGCAGCAGGCGTCAATTCATTGCCGCCGGCAAGCGCCAGCCGGTGAAGCGCTTTGATGAACAACGGCGAGGTGTTCAGCCCCCGGGTGGAAACAAATTCCATGCCAAGCTCCATGGCCTGCTGCCGATAGAGAATATCGATTTCATACAGTGTCTCGATATGATCGGAGACAAAGCTGATCGGCACCATGACAATGCTCCGACATCCTTGTTTCCCAAGCGTCGTTATCATCTCCGGGGTGGAGGGCGAGAGCCACTCCACCGGACCGGAGCGGGACTGGAAGCAGAGTTTCCCCCTCATCAAAGTGATTTTTTCAACCGCAGCTATGGTCGCTTTGATATGATCGACGTAAGGGTCACCTTCCTTGATAAACGAAACAGGCAGACTGTGAGCGCTGTATACGACCTGGACCTTCTTTCCGATGACTTTCGCCGCTTGAAGAATATGTTGGGCCAACACTTCAACATACGCTTCTTCAGTGGGCCAGCTGTTGATACAGCTGACCGGTACGGACCATTTCGATTTTTCGAGGCACGCTAAAAAATGGTCGATCGATGAGCCGGTAGTCGCCCTGGAAAAGTGTGGGTAAAGAGGGAGCAGGGTAATGTTTTGTACCCCGCACGCCTTGAGCTGTTCAATGGCGTGTGACGCGTATGGCGGCCAGTAACGCATGGCCACGGTCACCTCAAAATCGCCGGCCTGGCGCAAGGATTTTTTCAGGGCCGCACCCTGGGCCTCGGAGATTTCCCTAAGCGGTGATTTCCCGCCGATCTTCTCATAGAGTTTTCTCGATTTCGGCGCCCTTTTACGGGCAATGTACCAGGCGATGACTTTTTGCAGGAAGGGGGGACCGAGTCGTATAATCGACCTGTCCGAAAAGAGGTTATAAAGAAATGGCCGGACATCATCGAGCCTGTCCGGCCCGCCCATGTTCAGGAGGACGATTCCCTTTTTATCGGCGGTCATAAAAAACTCCAGTCGATTCATTATATTGCTCAAAGGTTCGTATTGTACAAAGATTTAACCATAAATGCCATTATTCTGGAAAAATGGCGGAATAAAAAGTTAGATATGCCTGAAATACTAGGGTAAAGCAAACCCGGTTCCTTGATTAAAGTCGATGTTGGAATATAATATTTGTATGAGCAGTTACCATCCGGCACTTCGTCTGGCGATCGCCCTGCCAGGGATGATGGTCCTGCATGGTAAGCGCTTTAAAGCGCTTGGGGAGAACAGTGCTTCGGCCACTGTTTGAATCTGAGATGGAGGAATTATATGGAACTGAAGATCGAAGCCCGAAATGTTGAATTACGTAAAGGATGGCAGACAAAGATCCAGGAGGAGCAGGAAAAGCTGATCCGACATTATGCGAATTTTGTACTCCACCTGCGTGTCAGCATTGAAGCCACGTCCCACTATAAGGAGGGAGGGTTTGAGATCAAACTTGTTGCATCGGTGCCAAACGATACCGTTGTGGTCACAAGAAATTCCGAAACGGTACGGGCGGCGCTTACCGAGTCGTTTGACGTGCTGACGTTACAGCTCAAGGAAATCCAGAGAAAGAAAAGGAAAAGCAAGAAGGTGCCCGCCAGTCCCGAGGCTGCAGAAGGAGTTGGCGTAATCCGCAAGCTTTCTCCGCATGAATCCTACGGATTTATAACTTCTGCAGATCAAAGAGATATCTATTTCCATGAAAATGCGCTCAAAAACATCAATATGGATGATCTTACCGAGGGCGACAGCGTTGCCTTCGGCGAAACCTATGGAGACAAGGGTCCCCAAGCGTCGTGGGTGAGGTCGAACAACTAAGACGTATTACACATAAATAGTTTTTAAAGGTCCGGGACGAGTTACTCCCGGACCTTTTTTTGTTACAGGCAGCGGTGAACTGCATGCATCTGTAGGAATTTTAGGATACTATATCCTGTCTTGTCGGTAATAATGACAAAACAGCCAGTAGAGCTGTAGGTACCTGATGAATTACCGGCTCGCACCAATATCCGGAAATAATAACATTGGAGCAATTTCTTGAAAAACCAACTCTATCTCATAGACGGCAGCGCATATATCTACAGAGCCTATCATGCAATCGCCCCGCTTTCAAACAGTCGGGGGACGGCAACCCATGCGATTCTCGGTTTTGTCAACATGGTCAACCGGCTGCTGCGCGAGCGGAAGCCGGAATATATGGCAATCGCTTTTGACAGCAAAGGCGAGGTCTTTCGACATCAACTGTACCGCGACTACAAGGCCAACCGGCCGACTATGCCAGCCGATCTCCAGGAACAGATCCCGTATATAAAGCAGTTCGTCGAGGCGACCAATATCATGATGCTTGAAACCCCGGGAGTTGAAGCCGATGATATCATCGCCTCGGTGGTCGATTTCTTTACCAGCCCCGAAAACGAAGTGGTTGTTGTTTCAGGGGACAAGGACCTGTTGCAGCTGGCTGGCGATTCGGTGACGATTTACGATCCGATGAAGGAAAAGGTGATTGATGCTGAAGGAGTCATGGATAAGTACGGGGTGAGCGTGGCGCAGCTGCTCGACTATTTCGCCCTGGTTGGTGACTCGTCCGACAATATCCCCGGGGTGCCGGGGGTCGGGCCGAAAACAGCCCAGAAACTGATACAAGGCCATGGTTCACTTGACGGATTATATGATAATGTTGCCGGGTTGAAGAAATCGAAAATGAAAGAGAAGATTATCGCCAACAAGGAGCAGGCCTATCTCTCCAAAACCCTTATCGATCTCAAGCGGGACGTTGAAATTCCAAAAGATCTTACAGCATATCACGTAGTCGAACCTGACCAGGAAAAGTTATACAATCTCTATGCCGAGCTTGAATTTACCAACCTGTTGAAAGGAGTCGATCTCTCAACCAGAATCGATACCAGCGGTTTTGTCTCGGTTCGATCAGAAGACCAGCTGCAAGGGTTGAAGGAGGAGCTTGATCAGGCTGACATTCTGGTGATCGATACCGAAACAACCTCCCTGGTTGCCCGCAAGGCCAGGCTGGTTGGCATCTCGCTCTGTACCACCCTGGAAAAAGCCTATTACCTGCCGGTTGGGCATCGGGATGAAGCCGGCAATTTGGAGCCGGATCAACTGGGAGAGGAGGTGGTCCTGCAGTTTTTAAAACCCTACCTGCAGTCGGAGCATCTCCTCAAGGTCGGTCATAATATAAAGTATGATTTCACGGTGCTCTTTACCAGCGGGATTGAGCTCAAGGGAAAAATCGCCGACACCTTGATCGCAGCCTATCTCAACGAATCAGGAGGCCGGTCGTTAAAACTCGACGATCTGTGTCTGGCAAAAGGCTTCAAGCTCACCCCTTTTAGCGAGGTCGTGGGGGGGGACAAGAGGGAGGATTGTTTTTCGTACGTGTCCATAGAAGACGCAACCGACTACAGTTGCGAGGATGTGTACGGAACCCTAATGCTGTGGCAGGAATTCGAGGCCGAGATGGACAAAAAAGGGGTGGTGGACCTGTTCTGGAATGTGGAGATGAAGGTGCTGCCGATTCTCGCCCATATGGAGATGGCCGGAATATGTGTCGACTCCAACGTGCTGCAGAGACTGAAGATCGAGTTCGGCGAGAAACTGCAGGGACTTGAAAAGAATATTCATGATTTGGCAGGCCGCGAGTTCAATATAAACTCCCCGCAACAGCTCGGGACAATCCTGTTTGAGGAGCTGGGGCTGCCCCACGGCAGGAAAACAAAAACAGGGTTTTCAACTGATGTCAAGGTGCTTGAAAAACTGGCCAGAAAGCATGACCTGCCTGCCCGGGTTCTTGCCTACAGGACGACGGCTAAACTGCTTTCCACCTATGTCGACAAACTCAGCCAGCTCAAGGATGACCGGACCGGTAGAATTCATACATCATTTAATCAGGCGGTGACCGCCACCGGCAGACTGTCCTCAAGTGAGCCGAATCTGCAGAATATTCCTATCCGAACCGAAGAGGGCCGGTCGATCAGGGAAGCATTTGTTCCCCAGGAAAACAAAATTTTTCTTTCAGCCGACTATTCGCAGATCGATCTCCGGGTGCTGGCCCACTATTCCGGGGACAGGGCGCTGATAAATGCCTTCAGGTCCGGTGAGGATATACATGCAAGAACCGCGGCGGAGATTTTTGGTGTATCGTCGCTACTGGTAAATGACGAAATGCGCCGGGTGGCAAAATCTATCAACTTCGGCATCGTTTATGGCATGAGTGCTTTTGGCCTGTCGAACCAGCTTGATATCAGCCGCAAGGATGCCCAGCGGTTTATAGATCGGTACTTTAACCTCTATACCGGCGTGCAGGATTTTATGCGGGATATCGTGGCCAGGGCCAAGGAAGAGGGGAGGGTGACAACCCTGCTTGGCAGAACCAGAACGGTGGCGGATATACACTCGAAAAACAGGGTTCAGAGAGAATTTGCCGAGCGGATGGCCATCAATACGCCGATCCAGGGAACGGCCGCGGACATCATCAAGCTGGCAATGATAGAGTGCCAGAAAGCGATCGATGAAAATGGGTTTTCAGCAAAGATGCTGCTGCAGATCCATGATGAACTGGTATTCGAACTCCCTGAGGACGAGGTGGAGCAAATGCGTCCGGTAGTTGCCAGGGCAATGGAAAACGTCATTGACCTGGAAGTTCCCCTGGTGGTCAATTTTGAGCTTGGCCATAGCCTGGCTAAATGATGGGAAAAGAGCAATGAACACTTTCCGGCGGCACGGCAGCCGCCGGAAAGTTCTGAGATTACCGGTCTTTCATCGGGACAAAGGGCCTTCTGGTGTTGCCTGCGTAAACCTGGCGGGGACGGCCTATCCTGGCGTTTTCCTTGTCTTCTACCATTTCAGTCCACTGGGCGATCCAGCCGGGCATGCGACCCATGGCAAACATAACGGTAAACATATTGGTCGGTATTCCCATGGCCCGGTAGATGATTCCGCTGTAGAAATCGACATTAGGGTAGAGGTTTCTTGACACAAAATAGTCGTCTGTTCTGGCAATCTCTTCAAGTTCAAGGGCGATATCAAGAAGAGGATCGTTTATTTCCAGCAGGTTCATTATTTCCGCACAGGATTGCTTGATGATTTTTGCCCGCGGGTCAAAAGTTTTGTAAACCCGGTGACCAAACCCGCTCAATCTGAAGGGATCATTTTTGTCTTTGGCTTTTTCGATATATTTCCGGAAGTCGCCGCCATCGTGGAGGATCGCCTCGAGCATTTTGACAACCGCCTGGTTCGCCCCGCCGTGAAGCGGCCCCCACAGCGCGCTTATCCCTGCTGAAATTGACGCGTAGAGGTTGCAGCCGGAGCTGCCGACAAGCCGCACCGTGGAGGTGGAGCAGTTCTGCTCATGGTCGGCGTGGAGGATGAGAAGTTTATTTAATGCCGACGCAAATTCCGGCCTGATCCTGTAGGGAAGATTGGGCCGGTCGAACATCATGTTGAGAAAATTTTCACAGTAGTTCAGCCTGGCGCTTGGATAGACCAGCGGATGGCCTATGCTCTTCTTATAGGAAAAAGCGGCAATAGTCCTGATCTTTGACAGCAACCGCGCCGCGGTCACCGTGTATCCGCCGTAAGGGTCCAGCTCCTCGTCCATCTCCGGATAGTAGTTGTGCAGTGCATTGACGGAGGTCGAAAGAATTGACATGGGTGAGGCGTTGGGGGGAAAATGGTCGAAGAAATGGATCATATCCTCATGGAGCAGGGCAAATCTTACCATGTCGTGCTTGAACGACTCGAGCTGGTCGTAGGTTGGCAGTTCCTTATGGAGGATGAGATAGGCTACCTCGGTAAAGGAACAGTTCTCGGCGAGCTCTTCAATCGCATATCCGTAGTAGTCGAGGATACCGTTGGCACCGTCGAGGTAGGTTATTGCGGAAGTACAGGAACCGGTATTGGAAAATCCGCTGTCAAGAGTTATATAACCAGTCTGTCTCAACAGGGACCGGATATCGATAGCCTTGTCTCCCCTCGTTCCCTCGATGAGTGGCAGCTGATACGTCTGGTCCTTGATTGTTAGGGTAGCATATTCTTGTGACATATTAATTCCTCTTAAAGTTGCGAAACGGTGATTCAGCGTAGAACTCCCACTTCAATTTTATAATTTTTCCTGCCGCCTGGTGGTGAGGTGATGGAGCCTGGCAGGGTACTGGTCGGCTGGATATCAGGTGTCCGGCGCTTTTGGAATATTTGCCGGGATGGTGTAACAGGCGAAAAAAATTCAGATTATGAGGGGGTTGATTCTGTGAAATATCCGTTTAAACGGCTATTGACCAAAATATATACTATATTTTTGACTTTTTAGCAAATCACATTAATATTCCCTGAGACAGGCGACCGGCGGTGCTGCTGTAATCCGGTCGTAATTAAGCTGACAACAATAACCCAAGAGAAACAGATGGCGGTGGCAGAGCAGGCAAAACAACTGGTGGAAGATATCGGGCTGCTGATTGATTACGGTGTCGACAGCGGAGGGGAACAGGCGAAAAAATTGGTGGCAGAGTATTGCCGCAGCATCCTCGTTCTGAAACTGCTCAAAAATCACTACTCGATTCTCCCGGAGGCGCGGGAGGATGCTGTGATCAAAGTATCGAAATTACAGTATAAAGATGGTATTTACCTGTTCGTGGTTGCAACCGATCACCACGCTTACCTCTATCTTTGCTCCCAGGACAGGGTGGTTTTCATCGGAGAATATCTGAGCGAAATGGAAACCGAGGTGCTTACTTTTTTTGAGTATTCGTCACAGAAAGAGTTTCGAGAATCGTGTCCTCCCGTTGAAAAGCTTGCTGAGTATCCTAAAACCGGCGGAGAGGAAACCAATACCTGCCCGGTCTGCGGAGTTGAGGGTGGAGAATATCATCTGCTGGGTTGTGTGGTGGAGGTGTGTCCGTGGTGCGAAGGTCAGCTGGCCAGCTGTAACTGCAGGTTTGAATTGCTTGATGTGGACGAGATCGAAGACGAGGACCAGCTTGAAGCGTTTGCCGATCTTCTGCACGACAAGGGAAGGATTGTTTTCTCTAAAGAACAATCGCCTGCCTACCCTGGGACCAGCAAGGGGGTCGACAGAGCAGGCAACAAAATAAAAAAGGAGCGGCCGTAACAGCAACGACAGCTCCTTCAGATCATGCTCGCCTAGGGATCCGTTCTGTTATTTCCCTTCAATGGATTTCAGGAACCTGTAGAGATCGGAATCAGATGACAGCACCAGCGAGGAGTTCTTGCCGATGATATCCTTGTAGCTTTCAAGGGTCTTCTGGAAGGCGTAGAATTCCGGATCCTGGGAGTAGGCAGTACCGTAAATCCTGGTCGCCTCCGCATCGGCCTTACCCTTTATGGTTACCGCTTCCTTGTTGGCTGTGGAGATGATCTCCTTGAGTTTTCTGTCGACGGTACCCAGGATTTCCGCTTTTTCCCCTTCACCCATGGATCTTTTTTCTGCGGCTATACGCTTTCTTTCCGAGATCATTCGATCATAGACCTTCAGCCTGACCGAATCGATATAATTTACCCGCTTAAACATAACATCGATAAGTTCAATGCCATACTGGGGGGTTACTTTGGAGGCGAGCTCGAGAATCTGGCTGGCTATCTGATCCCTGCCGTTGTTCGGTTTTTTTCCTATGGTTGCAGGGGATGCGGTCTCCGACATGGTCTCAACAGACCAGTCTGAGCTGCGGATAATTTCGATAAGGTCGTTTTTGTTAACCATATCGCGAACTGTACCGTCGATGATGTCGCTCAGCAGGGATTGCGCCCTCATGGTGGTCTTCACCGCTTGAAGAAATTGCAGGGCGTTGGAGATGCGCCACCGTGCGGTCACATCGAGATATACGTACGTCTTGTCGTTGGTGGGAATCTGGTTCGGGTCCCCGTCCCAGATAAGTATCTTCTTCTCGAACACTTCGGTCTGCTGGATAAAGGGCATCTTGAAGTGGAGACCGGCTTCGGTTACCGGATCGCCGACCGGCGCGCCGAACTGGGTGATGACCACCTGTTTTCCTTCCTCAAGGATGAAAAACCCGTCGTAGACTATGGCGATGGCCAGAAGTACCAGGCCGACAAGAAAGAATTGAACTATCTGTTTCATGATGTTGTTCCTCTATGTAGATTCGTCTGTTTTTACTATTTGGTTTGCCCGCCGAAAGCAGAGGGAGAGGTAAGGTTCAGCAGCGGGATCGGCGCCTGCTGGTCCTTGTCGATTACGTAGACGGATTCTACATGCGGCAAAATATCTTTCATGGTCTCAATGTACATACGCTGCCTGGTGACTTCCGGGGCATTTCTGTATTCTTTGAGAATGTCGTTGAAACGCTGGGTTTCACCCTGGGCGTCGTTTATGCGCTGTGACTTGTAACCGTACGCTTCCTCGATAATTTTCTTTGCATCACCGCTGGCTTTGGGGATGACACGGTTATAGGTTTCCTGCGCTTCGTTAACCAGTCTCTTCATGTCCTGATCCGCCTCGTTCACTTCATTGAACGCCGGCTTGACCGGATCGGGCGGATTGATGTCCTGGAACTGGACGGTGCCGATGGAAACACCGCTCATCCCTTTGGGGAAAAGGCCGTCGAGCTGCAACTGAAGCTCCTGCTTTACCCCGGCAGCGAGCAGGTCGCGGTTGCTGAGAACGTAGTCAAAATCCATGTTACCGACAATTCGCCGGGTAACACTTTCGGAAATGTCACGGATAGCCTGCCGGACATCCGCTACCTTAAAAAGAAAGGCATAGGGGTCGGCCACTTTGTACTGGACGATCCAGGCGACGTTGATGACGTTTTTGTCGGCGGTCAGCATAAGGGATTCAACGTCGTATCCGCGTCTGTCAAAGGTAGTCTGCTGACCGGGAAATCTGCTGCGGAAGCCGAACTCTTCCTTGCGGATATTTTCAACATCGACTTTGTAGAGTTTATCTAAATAGGGAATCTTGAAATGCAGTCCCGGGGGAGTTGTCCGGGAATACTCACCCAGTCTGAGGACCACGCCGACTTCACTCGGGGCAATTTTGAAAAATGACGAATAGACTCCCTGGAGAACAAGCAGAACCAGAGCTATTGCCAGTAATTTTCCGATATTTGGAAATGGCGAGGATGAACCGCCGGAAGGGGGTTCGGATCCGTTGTCCTGCCGTGAGGATTTTTTGTTGTCCGCGAAGAAATCCTGCAGTTTGTTGATGATCTGCGCAACTACTTCCTCTGGGCTCTGGGGCTTGTTCTTCTTACCCCAGGGAGGCTGTTGATCCTGGTTGGGCATTAGTGAGTCTCCTGCTAGATAATTTGGTATAAAATTTTTGGGTCCTGAAAAAAAAATCAGAGACCGGCTTGGTTAACATGCAAACGCCATTAGGTTAATAACTCATTGATGTGAATGCAATCTGAATCGTCAATTTATTCTGCGATATAGGGCTATAATGACGTCTGCCGCTGGTGATTGTGCGGCTTGGAAAGAGCGGGTGGCGCAAAGCACCACGCAAAAAACATAAGGTTGTTCAGTGCAGCAACCGGCCGTTTGTCAAAAAGTAGTGTTGCCAAAAGCCAGCTGCCAGCTGCCGTAAATACAGAAAAAAAACAGCAGCGACAAAAAGAGCTGCAGGGGTGTTGATCGCCGCCACACGTCAAAGCTCTTTAACCTGACGACATTGCCGCCGATCAATCCGGTTACCAGTCCGAAAAAATGGGCACCCAGATCAGTTCTCTCGCCACCGGATCCAACAAGGGCAAGCAGGGCGAGTCCAGCCATTATCGGCATGACTGTCTTGTAGACCGCCTTTTTCCCGGAGGTGGCGTAATTGATTGTACAGAGCATCCCGATGACGCTGAACACCGCGGTTGAGAACCCCACGAAAAGATGGCCGGGGCCATGGGCGAGTACGTTGAGATAATTAGCGATTGTGCCTGTGACCAGTATCGCCGCAAGGCCGATGCCGTTGCCGGTGAGCTGGAGAAAAAAATGGATGAGAAATCCACCGAGGATGGTGTTGCCCAACAGGTGGACTGCGTCGGCATGGAGTGTGAGGGCGGTGATCAGCCGGAAATATTCGCCATGGTCGAGAATGGCTCCTGAATCCCCGCATCCCTGGGCGAACCAGGGCCCATTGTACCGCCACTGGCCGGTCTGCAGATAGATGTAGACCAGGATTGCCATCAGTGTCGGACTCATTGCCTTGAACGAGGGGGCAAAGTCATCATCTTTTTCCACCGGCGGCCAGTCTCTGTTTTCCTGTTCGTATAAAAGTAGTTCCCTGTCGGCTGACGCAAACTGATCAGGGTGAACGTAAATACGGAAGTGGTGCTGGTCGAACCACTGGATGCGGTGGGTGATTTTCTTGGCAGACAGGACCAGTGAACTGGTATTGAGCTGGTCAGGATCGGTTATGGTACGCAGCAGGACCTCGTGTTCGGGCGGTGGTGTAGGGTGGCTCTCGCTCATTGACCGGGATACTGTCTGGTGGTTTTTCCCCGCAGCAAGATCGGGGAGTAGGGTGTCAAGAGCACACGTCCTGCACCCGGAAGAGGTGCAGCCGCAAGGAGTGCGGCTGCACCGGCATGGGTCAGGCCAGGTTATCTATCTGGACCACTGGACCAAATTTTTCCTTGAGCCCTAGAAGCTCCTTTTTTTGTCCGTCATATACCTCGAAAAGGGTTGAGGGAATGTCGGCCTCCTTGCTGTAGGCTTCAGTCTGCAGGTCGATACGGGCAATGATCTTATCGACATAGATCGCAAACTGCATGTCGTAGAGTGCTTTGGGGTACTCCTTGTTGATGGTGGCAAACAGTTTGGCCAGGTCGTCATACTTGGGAACAATACCGATGGGAGTCTCGATACCTTCGACATCACCGTGCGCATAGAGTTCAAGCCAGCCGAGCCAGACTTTAACGTCCCGTTTTTCACCAAGCAGCCCGCTGCCTTCGCCGCCCCTGTTTTCATGGGTCAGGAAGTAGTTGAGACCGGCGATTATCGGCCGGTTGCCATCACTGAACCTGGTGGAGTTGAAAAAGGTGAACTGAGCTTTCATGTAATCGGCCAGGGCCCCGGGGATGAATGGGGCGTTGGCCCAAGGCTGCCTGTTCACCCCGGTTGCGCCAACCTCGGTGGCGGTAGCCTTGGATACGATTGAAGCACCTATTGCAACGCCATTGTCCGAATTCCTTGCAACCCATACCGGGGGCATGGTATCGGAGTCACGCCCCGAATAGGTGATCACCTTGACCGGTACTCCCTTGGGGTCTTCGGAAAGCTCTGTCGCATGATTGGCAATGGCCGATGCCACCAGAGTGCACCGAGAATTTTTGTGGGACATGGGCACGGGATTTCCGGCTTCGTCGGTTTTACCCTTGAACCACTCTCCCTGGAAATTAACTCCGGACTCCGGAGACGTCTCTCCGTTGCCAACCCAGTAGGGGACACCATCCTTTATCAGTACGTTTGACCAGATGACTTCGGTGCCTTCCCCGCGCAGACAATCCATAAGGTGCGGGTCTCCTTCGCGGTTGACATCCTCGACGATGCCGAAAATACCCTTTTCAGGGTTGATCGCTCGAAGGATTCCCTGCTCGTCGATCCAGAACTGGGCAAGGTCGTCGCCGATGAAGTCACTGCCCACCATGGCGGTGGTGGTTTTACCGCATCCTGAGGGGGCGGCGCCGGCGAAAAAAGTCTTGCGTCCTCCGGGACCGGTCAACCCGGTTATGAACATATGTTCCGCGAGCTGCTCTTCGACCTTGTAGTAGGTGGCGTAGTCTACGCTGAACCGGTGATTACCTTTTTTGAGCAGAAGGGTGTTGCCTGCGTAGGTGCAGAACGTGGCAAAGGTTGTCAGCCAGCTGCGGTCCATGAAGATGCGCGCATTGGGAACATCTTCGGAAGTGTTGTCTCCCTCGGAGTGCAGGTTGGTGAAAAACAGCCCGCACCGTTCGACCTCCGCGTCAAAATCGGAAAAGCAGTTCCGGTAGAGCAGCTCGGCTGAATGTAGTACATATCCTGAAGAAGATATCTCAATGGCGGGTATTGCGGCATTTGCTCCCACGGGGCCTCTGCTGTAGAAACCGACGATAAGAGTTTTCCCCGTCATGATGCCCGGCATGAATTGCTGGACATATTCTTTGGCTTCTTTTCTCGGAACGGTCTTGGCCAGAGAACTCATCTTTTCGTTCTCGTTGACGATGTAGAAGGTCTGCTTGACCAGTCTGGCTTGATCCTGGGGAAGATCGAAGTGAATAGTGTGGCCTTCCTTGGCCAGTTTTTTCTCTTCACCCTTGCTGAGCGAATATTCCTTGATCCATTGTACATCGGCTGCTGACCCGGTGTTGACGAAAACATTATCCGGTTTACACATCGCGATGGCGTTGGCGATCTTTACAAGCGCTTCCTCGTTTTTGATTGCGGCCAGTTTCTGTTGATTGTCCGCATCAATAGTCCTGCTGAAGAGCTCCCTGGCCTGGTCAATGTCTTCTATGCCGCCGACAGTGGCCAGGATATCTTCGCCTTTTTTCAACTCAAGCATTACTTACTCCTGTAAATATATATAGTCACACCATTTTAAAAGAATTACCCCTAAACACATCAATTGCTGAACGAGGCCATAATATGTTTTTTTCATATGGTCGTCAACCAATGATTTTAACCAGACATGAAAAAATCAAGTCGCCAAAACCACATGATTTCATGAACATCAGCTGGCTGTGTCGCTGAATGGCGATTCAATTCAACAGTATCGTGATAATGTATGGTGAAGTTATGTATCAGGATTTGTGATAAATATCGAGAAAATGCCTGACAAAAAGCCAAGGGGTCTTGCGTACTTTTCCGGTGGCCTGCGCAAGGTTTTAGCAGCCGTCGGATGAAAGCGCAAAAGGAGCAAAAGTTGCACCACGGCTTTGGGGCGTCGGTGAATGGGTAACACCAGGCGAACTGTCTGCGGCAACAGTTGTGGGCAGACCAGATAACGATCAGTTCTTTGCGCTGATGCGCTGAGGAGAATGGGAGATTGCAACTCCCGCCGATTCGTGCTATACCCATCCGGGTTTCGCTTTGCTCTGCAATTTCTCAGGGGTAAAGTAAAACCGGACCGAGGTGAAAAAAACGCTGGTGGAGTACGCTGTCCCGGCTGGGCTGGAGTGTGTATGGCCGTGAAAAGTTCACCGAAGAAGAAACGTTCACCGAAGAAGAAACGCGTGGCTGCCATGCTGGTGAAAGAAAACCGTGCAGGTGCCATGGCGCCTTTGATTGTTGATTGAAGACCAGGAAGTTGAGCTTTGCGTTACAAAGATTGTGGGAAGTGGTGCCAGATGGTATACGGTAAGAGCCAACAAAAACAAAAAGGGCTGCAGTCAACGTTGACTGCAGCCCCTGAAATTTTAAAAATGGTGCCGAAGAGAAGACTCGAACTTCCACGGGGATACCCCCACTAGACCCTGAACCTAGCGCGTCTACCAATTCCGCCACTTCGGCAACGCGCATGAATATGCTTCGAGAAGGGAGTTTTGTCAAGACTTTCTTCACACAAAATGAAAAAAATATTTCCGTCTAAAGTGAAGTTATGAAAATATACAGAAGCCCGGATGAAATTAATCACCCTTTTACCAACAGTTGTGTGACCATCGGTAACTTTGACGGCGTTCACACCGGCCATCAGCAGCTGTTTGCAACAGTGGTTGAAAAGACAAAAACAACAAAAGGTACCAGCATCGCCATTACCTTTGATCCGCATCCCCTGCAGGTGCTGATGCCTGATGGAATCAAGCTGATATCCACCTATGCGCAGAAAGAGGAATTGATAGAAAAGGCTGGAATTGATGTGCTGCTGGTCATCCCTTTCACCAGGGAGTTTGCCAAGACAACCGCTGAGAGTTTTGTCAACGACTTGCTGGTTGAAAAACTCGGAGTCAAGGAGCTGGTTGTCGGTTACGACTACGCCTTTGGCAAAGGCCGCAGCGGCAATATCGAATTTTTGAGAAAACAGGGAGAAATTTTCAATTTCCCGGTGACCGTTGTTGACGCCCACTACATAGAGGGCGAGCTCGTCAGTTCCACAAAGATCAGGGAAATGGTCCGCGAGGGTCAAATGGCGAAGACCCGGATTTTTCTCGGCAGGAACTACCAGATAAGAGGGACGGTGCAGGTCGGCAAGCAGCGCGGCGGTAAAGTTATAGGATTTCCGACCGCCAACCTCAAGTTCAACGAAGAAGACCTGGTGCCAAAGCATGGCGTATACGTCACCCAGGTGGTTTATGGAGGGCGGTGTTACGGCGGCATTCTCAATATCGGCTACAACCCCACGTTTGATGAAAAACAGCTGGTTGCCGAAACCCATATTTTTGACTTTAATGAGGACATCTACGGCAAACCGTTAAAGGTTAACCTGCTGAAGTTTTTGCGCAGTGAGCGAAAGTTTGCCGGGCCGGAGGAACTGGCGGAGCAAATTATAAAGGATGTGGCCGTGGCCAAGCAGGTCCTGCAGGAGCATGCCGTTGAACTGGTCATGTCCTGTTCGGATCAGACCGAGTAGAGCGAGCGAGTATGTTGGCCGGCTGGCATACTGGCAACCCGGTATTTTATTGTTGCAAGTATGCCCAAGGTGTCTATAGTGTATGCGCCTGTCTGAGCAGGGAGAACTGAAGGTCTGCCTTCAGGCGGCGATATGAGATATACGATAACAGCAGGCAACAGTGGTCGTTGCCGCTGGCAGCAATAATTGTGGCGTTACATACACAGAGGGGCGTTATGTCTGAAGAACTGCGAGAAGATTTACCAAAAGTTATTGAAGAACTGGAACAGAAATGCAAGGAGCATCCCAACTCCGTGATGGCTTTCCATCATCTCGGATTGGTATATATGAAGGCCGGACGGATCGAGGAAGCGGTAAAAGCTCTTGAAAAGGCAATTGTAATCGATAACCTGAGCAGTGAATCGATGATAAATCTCGGCGCCATATATTTTGGGCAGGGCGATCTCGACAAGGCGCAGGAGATGAACGAAAAGGCAATCGCCGTCAACTCAGACAGCGGCCAGGCCCATGCCAACCTCGGCCTGATCTGGCAGCAGAGAAGTGATTTCGACAAAGCTATATCGGCTTATAACAAAGCCATACAGTGTAACCCGAAACTTGCCAGCGCCTGGATGAACCTCACCTCGGTACTTACCATGAAAGGCGAGGACGATCGGGCGATTACCGCCGCGCGAAAAGGGCTTGAACTGGAACCCGATTCGCCGCTTGGCCATAATAATCTCGCAGTGGCGCTCTATTTTAAGGGCAACTTCTCCGAGGCGAAAATCCACATGGACAAGGCAAAAGAGCTCGGCTACTCGGTCGATCCAAATTTTGTGGCAAGCCTTGAAGAGAAGCTGGCGTAGCCGTGTCGCTGAATCCGGCCAATTGAGAATTTGAGAACTTTTGATGGGAAATGAACATAGTATAGTCAGGCCCTGGTGCCCTTTCTGCGGGATAGAAGTGGGCCGACCCTCCCACGCGCCGGTCCGCAAGATGAATGAATTTCCGGTGGGACGTTGCCAGTGCGGAGCGGTCTACAGCTGTGACGCGACCGGCCATAACGTCGGTTCGGCAATAGTTGAAACCCTCGTATATGCATGTAACGACAACGCCGATTTCGCCTGGGAACTTATGCCTGAGGACGATTACCTGACCGGGCGGATTGAAAACTATGACGAGCAGGAACACCGGGTGGTCGCCACCAAAAACATTGACGGGCGTGCCGTCCGGGGTGTCCTCTATTTTGTCCGGCTGCACACCGATATTCAGGAGATAGCAAAACGAATAGAGGACAAGAAGCAAGATGAGCTGCAGCAGGAGACGGCAGCTCTTAGGCAGCGGCGTCCGGCTAAACCTGTGGTGATTCCTGATGACAAGCGGGTGAAGCAGAAAGCAACCAAGCGGCTGGTGAAAAAACTTGTTGAAGCAGGTGATGTGGACGGGCTGGTAACGCTCTGCCTTGACGACAAAAAGACCCTGCGGCTGCTGCAGCGGCTGCTGTATGAACCCGATGAACAGAGAAGATGGGAAATCGCATACCTGATAGGCAGGGTTTCCGAGCGGGTCGCCACCAGGGATCCGGGAGCGGTTAGCGAATTGCTCCACCGTTTTTTTGAAGCCTGCTCCGATTCCGCCGCAACCCCGTGGGGGATGGTTGAGACCATCGGGTATGTCATCGCTTTTCGTCCGGATATCTTTGGCGCGTTTACCCGGTACCTGCTCAATTATATCGGTGAGCCCTCTACCGTCAACCAGAGTATCTGGGCTCTTGCCGAAATTGCGGGAAACAGGCCGGATCTGATCCGCAAAACACCTTTTTACAACCTGTTTCATTTCCTTAAGCATCCCCAGCCCCAGGTCAGGGGACAGGTGGCACGGCTGCTGGGGAGGATCCGGGCGACCGAAGCGGTCATGCAGCTCATGGAACTGAGCAGCGATGAAAGCAGTTTCCGGTATTTCAAGGAAGGGGAGATGGTTTCGATGACGGTCGCTGCGGCTGCACAACAGGCAATAAAGCTTATACACGGAGGAAACGATTAAAATGAGTAGTGATATACAGCCTCTCAACTCCATAGGTCCGATGGGACAGGCTGGCAATCCGGAAAAAAATGATGACCCGGTGCAGGCTGAATATGAAGAAGGGAAAAGATACCTTGAAAACAGCAATCTGGGACAGGCCGCTGTTATGCTGCACAATGCGCTGGTCGGGTTTGAGGAAAAAAAGGATGAGAACGGCATCGCCAACGCATCCAACCAGCTCGGTCATGTCTGTCTGGCCAAAGAAGACTATGTAACCGCGCTGACCCATTACCAGCGGGCTTTTGCCATATGCGATAAAGCAAACGACAGGATGAGTGTTCTCGCGGTGCTCGACAAGGTTGCCGTGGCGCAGAAAGGACTCAAGAAGTACGATGACGCCATCTCCACCTGCCTGGATATCCTTGACCAATATCAGGACAACAGAGATCCCCAGGGAGCAGTGTCGACGCTGGAGAAGATGGCGCAAATCTATCTTGAGAAAAACGATAAACACAAAGCTGCCGATACGTATCGCACCATCGCATCCATTCACAGAAATTTCAGACATGAAAATATTGCCGCTGACTTTGTGAAAAAAGCAGAAGAGCTTGACAACTGATGACGGCAAAGGCCGGTGAGAACCATGTTTACTGGAATTGTTCAAGGACAGGGTAAAATAAGAGGAAAAAAGAAATCGGGAGGCGGGCAGGTTTTTAACCTCGAAGCCGATTTCGACATTTCCGATCCCGAAGAGGGAGAGTCCATTGCGGTAAACGGAGTTTGTCTTACGGCCTATAACATCCGGGGACGAAGTTTTACGGCGGATGTCTCTCCTGAGACGCTGTCAAGAACCAAGCTCGGTTTGCTGGCTACCGGGGAAAGTGTCAACCTCGAGCGCGCGCTGCGACTTGCGGACAGGCTCGGCGGGCACCTGGTGTCTGGCCACGTGGACTGTATGGCTTCGGTTTCGGCAATCAGGCCGGTCGGTGATTATACCCTTTTCGATTTTTCCATAGGCGAGGTCCATGACCGATACATCATTGAAAAGGGGTCGATAACCATTGACGGGGTCAGTCTCACCGTGAACAGTTGCACCGCGGGATCTTTTTCTGTATCGATAATACCCCACACCCTCAAGGTCACTACACTTGGGGAACTGAAGGTGGGGAGCCGGGTGAATATCGAGGTCGATATAATCGGCAAATATGTTGAGAAACTGCTTGCGCCGAAAACGGCGGGGACGCAGGCGGCTGCACCGGAATTATCCGACTCCATCAATCCGGAATTTTTGGCTAAACATGGTTTTTGGTAATTTTCCGGGATGAAGCCGGAAAGTTCGTTCGATGAATCTTTTACAAGTGTGACTATTATGGCGGTTAGTGCAATTGAAGATGTAATAAAGGACATTCAGGCCGGGAAAATGGTTATCCTGGTTGACGACGAAGATCGGGAAAACGAGGGTGATCTGTACATGGCGGCAGAAGCGGTGGACGCCGCCGCGATAAATTTCATGGCCAGGTACGGTCGCGGGCTTATCTGTCTTACCCTCAGCGGCGATCTCGTCGACAAGCTCGGTCTGCCGATGATGGTGCCCAACAACACCTCTCCCTACGGAACCGGCTTTACGATCTCCATTGAGGCCAAGACCGGGGTGTCCACCGGAATCTCGGCGGCGGACAGGGCACGGACCGTTCAGGTGGCGGTCGACCCGGAATCGGGTCCCGGCGACCTGGTCAGTCCGGGCCATATTTTCCCGTTGCGAGCTCGTGACGGCGGCGTTCTCGTCCGTGCCGGACAGACCGAGGGATCGGTCGACCTGTCGCGGCTGGCCGGTATGATACCTGCCGGTGTTATTTGCGAGATTATGAATGAAGACGGCACCATGGCGCGGATGGCCGACCTGGAGGAATTTTCCAAGGAACATGACCTCAAGATCGCGACCATTGCCGACCTCGTTGCCTACCGGCTGCGGGAAGACACCTTGGTCAAGCGGCAGGTCGAGGCGCGGGTGCCAACCGAGCATGCGGGCGAGTTCAAGGCCATCGTCTATTCCAACTCGGTCGACAACCTTGAGCACCTCGCGCTGGTCAAAGGTGATATTGAAAATGCCGAGAAAGTGCTTGTAAGGGTCCATTCGGAGTGTCTGACCGGCGATGTATTCGGCTCGTCAAGATGTGACTGCGGCCTGCAACTGAATGCGGCTATGAAGATGATCGACCAAGCGGGATGTGGAATTGTCGTTTACATGCGCCAGGAGGGCCGGGGGATCGGCCTGGTGAATAAGCTCAAAGCTTATTGCCTCCAGGACAACGAGGGCGTTGATACCGTTGAGGCGAACCTGCGGCTGGGATTTAAAAGCGACCTGCGCGACTATGGCATCGGAGCGCAGATTCTCAGGGATCTCGGGGTGTCGAAAATGTCCATTCTGACCAACAACCCGAAAAAAATTGTCGGCCTTGAGGGATATGGTATAAAGGTCGTTGAAAGGCTGCCGCTGGAAATGCCGGCCAGCGAGGAAAGCAAAGAATATTTGATGTGTAAACGGGACCGAATGGGACACCTCATCGAGGTGAAAAAAGATTGATCCGGAACACTACTGTAATCAACTGATATTGGTGAGAGAAAATGGCAAATTTTATTGAAGGTAACTTAAAAGCGGATGGCAAGAAATTCGCGATAGTGGTCGCCCGCTTCAACTCCTTTCTGGTTGAGAAGCTGCTGGAAGGCGCGCTTGACAGCCTTGTCCGCTCAGGAGCAGCCCCTGCGGATATCGACGTGGTACGTGTCCCCGGTGCATTTGAGATTCCGCTGATCGCCAAGAAAATGGCCGGATCCCAGAAATATAACGCTGTGATTGTACTCGGGGTGGTCATCCGCGGAGCGACTCCGCATTTTGACGTCGTTGTCAATGAAGTTTCCAAGGGATCGGCCCAGGCAAGCCTTGAGACCGGTGTTCCGGTGCTCTTCGGCGTCCTGACCACCGAGACTATCGAGCAGGCCATTGAAAGAAGCGGAACCAAGGCCGGCAATAAAGGGAGCGATGTTGCTGTCGCCGCCATTGAGATGGCTAATCTCATGGAGTCTCTTCACTGAACAAGTCCCCCTGCAATCGGACCGCCCTAGGCACCGAAGCAGCAGGGGGGAGTTTTCCGGGCTACAGACAGGTTTCTGTCTGGCCCGGACTGTTTTTTATAGCTCAACAATCTACGCCGGACGGTTTACGACAATGGGATCTCGCCGCATTTCAAGGGAAACTGCGTTACAGTTTTTATATCAAGAGGACTTTACCATAGGTCCGGAGCAACAGCACTGTTACGACCTGGACGACCGGTTCGAGCTGTTCTGCTCACTTTTCCAGGTGAATAAAAAGGCCCGCGACTATGCCAAGACGCTTCTTGGCGGAATCAGCGCCAACCTTGGGAAAATAGATGAACTCATAGGTGAGGCAGCCAGCAACTGGCGAGTAGCAAGAATTGCCGCAACAGACAGGAACCTCCTGCGGATTGCCATCTTCGAGATGATCTACGCAGAGGATGTCCCTGCCCAGGTTGCGATTAATGAAGCGGTGGAAATAGCAAAACGGTTCGCCGGGACCGATTCACCGAAATTTATCAACGGAATTCTCGACGCTATCCTGACACGACATAGCTCCGCTTGAGCCCCACCCGGACTATCCCAGCTGTTGCCTCCACTTCTTGCATAATTTGCGCTTTCCGGGTACATATTCGCCCGGAAGCATTGTATAAATAGGTTGCCGGCCAGGCCCGGCGCACGACCGCGCGGAGCCCGATTCACCCCTCTGTTGCCGCAACCGCAAGAAAACCCTGACAATATTCATATCCGCAAGTGGACAGTGCAGCATGGCCAAACAAAAAGAACAACCATCACATCCAGGACTGAAACAGGAGGCGATTGCCGTTTTGGGCGTCTTTATCGCGCTCTTTCTCTACCTGAGCCTGTTTTCCTACATACTGAAACTTGACGGCAACCTGAGCGGACGGGTGGGGACCCTGGTCGCCAGAATCCTGTTCAGCTTCATCGGCTGGGGCGCATATTTCCTGCCGACCATGGTCCTGGTCAGTTCGGTACTCTTTTTCGGCTCACGGATCTCCTTTACCCGTCTGCCCCAGGTGGTGATAGGTCTGACCGGGGCGATAATAAGCTTTTGCGGACTGCTCTCCTCGTTTACCATCCACAATCCGGTACTTCTCGACGCCGGCGGTTTTCTGGGAAAAACCGGTTTTGTCCTGCTTGAGGCGGGAGTCGGGCACGGCGGTGCGGTCCTTGTTTTCCTTCTTGTGTTTCTTATTTCGCTGATGGTGTCCATCCAGTTTTCTCCATACATGGTGCTGAAATCGGTCACTTC
Source organism: Desulforhopalus singaporensis (assembly GCF_900104445.1). GTDB lineage: Bacteria > Desulfobacterota > Desulfobulbia > Desulfobulbales > Desulfocapsaceae > Desulforhopalus_A > Desulforhopalus_A singaporensis. Next base: position 47,806 of record NZ_FNJI01000014.1, read on the forward strand.
TCTGACCGGGCGGGCGATGGGGTGGATAAAGTCGGCAACAGCGCGAAAAACAAGTGAAGCAGTGGGTGCCGCAAAACCGGCTCCTGTTGCCAGGTCAAAAAGTCCGAAAGAGGTCGCACCTGCAGAGAGCGCGACCGGTGAAGCGACCTTTGTGCCGGTAGTCAGGGAGACAGGGGGCAGCGGTTCTGCCACCAAAACCGATGAGGAGTTTGCGGCCAGGCCGGTGGCAAGAGGTGACTGGAAGCTGCCGCCCCTGTCGATTCTCACCAAAAGCGACAATGATGACAACAAGGTCGATAACGAAGTCTATTTTAAACTTTCCCAGCAACTGGAACAGAAACTGAAAAATTTTGGGGTCTCTGGCAAGGTCGTTGGTATATCTCCCGGGCCGGTGGTGACTACTTACGAATATACCCCTGCTCCCGGGGTGAAAATTAATAAGATTGCCGGGCTCGCTGACGATTTGGCCCTCGGATTGAAGGCGCAATCGGTCAGGGTCGCCGGATCTGTTCCGGGAAAGGCCGCTTTGGGGATAGAGATTCCAAACGAGAAAAGGCAGATTGTCTATATTCGCGAATTGATCGGTGCCAAGGAGTATCGCAAGAGTTCCAACAAGCTCTCCATCGCCCTCGGCCTGGATGTTGGCGGCAACCTGGCGATGGCGAATCTTGCGAAAATGCCGCACCTGCTTATCGCCGGCGCCACCGGAGCCGGAAAAAGCGTCGGGATCAATACTATTATCGCCTCCATACTCTACAATGCAACGCCCGAGGAGGTTCGGTTTTTGATGGTAGATCCGAAAAGAATTGAGCTTTCCGGCTATGAAGGCATTCCCCACCTGCTGCACCCGGTGGTGGTCGACCCGAAGCTTGCTTCCAGGGCTCTGAACTGGGCGGTTCGTGAGATGGAGAGGCGTTACCGGCTGCTCGAGGAGGCCAGGGTTAAAAGTTTCGATTCCTATAACGAGGTAAACGAGGAGAAGCTTCCCTATATCGTGGTTATAGTCGATGAGCTTGCGGATCTCATGATGGTTGCGTCAAAGGATGTTGAGGCGGCTATAGCGAGGTTGGCCCAGATGGCAAGGGCCGCTGGTATTCATATGATTCTTGCGACCCAACGGCCGTCTGTGGATGTACTTACCGGCCTGATAAAGGCAAATTTCCCAACCCGTATCTCCTTCAAGGTGTCTTCCAAGATCGATTCAAGGACAATTCTCGACGCATCCGGTGCAGAGCACCTGCTCGGGGCGGGAGATATGCTGTTTCTTGCTCCGGGTACGGCCAACCTCAAACGTATTCACGGGGCCTATATCTCCGAGAAGGAGACATCCGAGATCGTCGAATTCTGGAAGAACCAGGGGAGCAGCACCTATGACGAGACGGTGATGGAGGAGATCAAGGAAGACGCAGAGGGGGCAGACGACGAAGACCAGGCGGATTATGATGACCGGTACGACGAGGCGGTGGCCATAGTTACGGAGGCGGGGCAAGCTTCCATTTCGATGGTGCAGCGGCGCCTGAGAGTGGGCTACAACAGGGCTGCTCGAATGATTGAAATGATGGAAAAAGAAGGAGTTGTCGGCCCTGCTGACGGGGCTAAACCAAGAGAAGTAATTGTAAGAAATGAGTACGACTGAGCATGAATGAGACGGTGAGGAATTTTCTTGACAATTACCCGGCAACCTAATATAAAAAGTCCTTGACCGGAAAATGAGTAACCATTCAGTGACGGGGTGAAAATCCCACTGAAATTAAATAGGTTTTACATGTAGTGTTACTCGACTTCCTGGTGCTGAGAGCCTCAGGGGGACGAGCGATTTTCGCAGTATAGAGTTCAAGTGGATCCTGCTTGTTCAGGATCACAACAGTTAATGTAAACTGAGGAGGTAGTTTAATGCCAAGTTATGTAGATCCTGCTAAGTGTGACGGCTGCAAAGGCGGCGACAAGACTGCATGCATGTACATCTGTCCCAATGACCTGATGGTTCTGAATGTTGAGGAGATGCTCGCCTACAATCAGGAACCGGACGCTTGCTGGGAATGTTACTCCTGTGTCAAGATTTGCCCGCAAGGTGCAATCTTTGTTCGTGGCTACGATGACTTCGTACCCATGGGCGGTCAAGTTCATCCCATGAGATCTTCTGATTCCATTATGTGGACTGTCAAGTTCCGCAACGGCAACATGAAGCGCTTCAAGTTTCCTATCCGCACCACCGCTGAAGGTGCTGCCAATGCTTATGTGGGCGAGAAAGGTGCCAGTCTTGATGATCAAGCCCTGTTTCTCGAGTCAGATCTTCCGACCCCCAAGTAAGTTGAAGACAGAAAATTTTTGGATATAAATTCATTATTCTAAGGAGATTTGAATATGGCATTACCAAACAAACCAAAAGGTGAACTGAAAGCCGTAGTGAACCCTGAGGTCGTCGAAATGGAAGTGGACGCTCTCATCGTAGGCGGTGGTATGGCTGCCTGTGGAGCTGCTTTTGAAATCAAGAAATGGGCACCGGATGATATGAAGATCCTGCTCGTTGACAAAGCGTCTCTCGAGCGTTCTGGTGCTGTTGCCCAGGGTCTTTCCGCAATCAACACCTACATCGGTGGCAATGCGATCGAAGACTACGTGAAGATGGTTCGTAACGACCTTATGGGCGTTGTTCGCGAAGACCTTATCTACGACTGTGGTCGTCACGTTGATGAGTCCGTTAAGCTTTTCGAAGAGTGGGGACTCCCGGTCTGGAAAAAAGACGCCGACGGAAACAACCTCGACGGCGCCAAGCCTGCTCCTTCCCTGCGTGAAGGCGGCGAGCCTGTTCGTACCGGTAAATGGCAGATCATGATCAACGGTGAGTCTTACAAGTGTATCGTTGCAGAGCCCGCAGCTACCGCACTCGGCGCTGACAATATCCTTGAGCGTGTATTCATCGTTAAGCTTCTGCTCGACAAGAACAAAGAAAACCAGATCGCCGGTGCTGCTGGTTTCTCCACCCGCGAGAACAAGGTATACATCATTAAGTGTAAAACTGCCCTGGTCGCTTGCGGTGGTGCGGTTAACATTTTCCGTCCGCGCTCTACCGGTGAAGGTAAAGGCCGTGCATGGTATCCGGTATGGAACGCCGGTTCCACCTACACCATGTGTGCCCAGGTCGGCGCAACCCTGACCATGATGGAAAACCGTTTCACCCCGTCTCGTTTCAAAGACGGATACGGCCCTGTCGGTGCATGGTTCCTGCTGTTCAAAGCTAAAGTATCCAACGGTCTTGGTGAGTTCTACGCAGGCGGCGACGCTGCCAAAGCCGAACTCGAGAAGTTCATGCCTTACGGCGCCTCCGCTGTTACCCCGACCTGTCTGCGTAACCACCTGATGCTCAACGAGCTCAAGGAAGGCCGCGGACCGATCTACATGGCAACCGACGTAGCTCTCAACGCTTTCCTTGATGAGCGTCGTGAAGCCGGTATGGACGAGAAGTCTCTTAAGAAGTTCTGGAAACATCTCGAGTCTGAAGCATGGGAAGACTTCCTTGATATGTCAGTCGGCCAGGCCGGTCTCTGGGCTGGTGCAAACGTTGAGCCTGAAAAGATTGGTTCTGAGATTATGCCGACCGAACCTTACATGCTCGGTTCTCACTCCGGTTGCTGCGGAATCTGGACCTCCGGTCCGGATGAAGACTGGGTACCCGAGATCGACAACGAGTCTCGCGTACATAAGTACAAGTGGGGCTACAACCGTATGACCACTGTCGACGGTCTGTTCACTGCTGGTGACGGTGTTGGTGCTTCCGGTCATAAGTTCTCTTCCGGTTCCCACGCTGAAGGTCGTATCGCCGCCAAGCAGATGGTTAAGTTCTGCCGCGACAACGCAGACTTCAAACCTGAACCGAAGCAAAGCGCTCAGGAAATCGCCGATGAAATCTACGCACCTGTTAAGCGGTACGAAGAGTTCAAGGGTGCTTCCACTGCAGCAGACGTCAACCCGAACTACTGCAAGCCTGCCGGTCTGATGATGCGTCTGATGAAAGCTACCGATGAGTATGGTGGTGGTGTTGCTACCTACTACATGACTTCCGGAAAGCTGCTCAACATCTGCCTCGATCTTCTCCGTCTGCTCCGTGAAGACGCTGCGAAGATGGCTGCTGGCGACTTGCACGAACTGCTCCGTTGCTGGGAAAACTACCATCGTATCTGGTGTGTTGAAACCCATATCCGTCACATCGAGTTCCGTAAAGAGTCCCGTTACCCAGGATTCTACTACAGGTCAGACTTCCCGACCTGTGATGACGAGAACTGGAAGTGCTTCGTCAACTCCACCTTCAATCCTGAAACCGAGGAGTGGAAGTGTGAGAAGGTTGAGTGCGTGAACATCGTTGAAACCGAACCGTGGATCTAATTAATGATACCTGGTCGTTTTTTGACATGACGTAGGAAAAAATCTCCAGGAGTCTTAGGCTCCTGGAGATTTTTTTGTATATACAGTTTTTGTCTTATGTTGCCAGGAGAAGATTGTATCTGCTTGCAACATAAGCTAAAAATCGGTTACTGATGTTGTCTGGATGTGTAACGTTCAACAGTTGTCATGTTTCGGCGGATCTCATCGCCGGAAGGGGCAATGGTACAATATTTTAAGAGCAATAATGGAGGTTAGGTATGACTGACGAGCAAAGCACCACTGGTGCGGTATTGGTCGTAGGCGGAGGTATCAGCGGGTTAACTGCTGCCCTTGAAGCCGCTGAAGTCGGAAAAGATGTCTTTCTCGTGGAGAAAGGTGCATCTTTTGGTGGGCGTGTGGCACAGCTCAACCAGTATTTTCCGAAATTGTGTCCCCCGAGTTGCGGTCTGGAGATCAACTTCAGGCGTGTAAGAGACAACCGGCGGATCAGGACCTACAGCATGACCACCGTTAAATCGGTCTCAGGTGCGCAAGGCAACTACGAAGTTACCCTGGAGACGGCACCTCGCTATGTTAACAGTAACTGCACTGCATGCGGTGACTGCAGCGCCGCCTGTCCTGATGAGAGAGACAATGATTTCAACTTCGGCATGGACAAGACAAAAGCTGCTTATCTTCCCCACGAGATGGCTTTCCCTCGCCGCTACGTCATCGACAAGAATGCCCTCAGCGCCGCCGGAGCGGAAGCGGTAAAGAGCGCATGCAAATACGATGCGATTGATCTCGATATGCAGGCGCAGACCCGCACCATCAACGTTGCATCCATAGTATGGGCCACAGGATGGACCCCCTATGACGCAACCAAGATGGAAAATCTCAAGTTCGGTCAGTCCCAGTCCATCGTCACCAACATGATGATAGAGCGGATGGCCGCTCCCTCCGGGCCTACCGGGGGAAAAATCGTTCGTCCAGGCGACGACAAGGAAATCGAGTCGATCGCGTTCGTACAATGCGCCGGCTCCCGTGATGAAAATCATCTGGAATACTGCTCGCATATCTGCTGTATGGCTACCTTCAAGCAGATGAGCTATGTCCGCGAGCAATACCCCGACGCCAAGATATACGTTTTTTACATTGACCTGAGAACTCCCGGAAAGTATGAGAAATTCCGCGAAGCGCGCATGGCCGACGAAAACGCTACCTTTATTAAGGGCAAGGTGGCGGATATCGCCATCGAAGCGGACGGGTCGGTTACGGTTACCGCCGAGAATGCACTGACCGCTGAGAAGATCTCACAACAGGTTGACATGGCAGTTCTGGCAACCGGAATGCAGCCTAATTTCGCCATCGAACAGGCCCCGGCCGATCTGCAGATAGACAGCAACGGCTTCGTCATTTCCGATCCCAACAGCGCTATGATCTCAGCGGGATGTGCCAAGAAAGCCGCAGACGTAGTAACCTGTACTCAATCTTCAACAGCAGCCGCCCTTAAGGCAATTCAGGTTTCCAGGAGGTAACAGACGATGGATAAAAAATACTGCGCGTATATTTGTGCTGGTTGTGGCATTGGTGATGCGCTCGACCTTGAAGCTCTCAGTGGAGTAGTAAGCGGTGAGATGTCCATGGAGTGCAAGACCCATGAATATCTCTGTGGCGCCGAGGGTCGGGCCTTTATTGAAAAAGACATCGCTGACGGTGTCAATACCGTTGTCATAGGTGCTTGCTCTCCAAGGGTAATGACCTCTGAGTTCAATTTCGGCGACGACAAGATAACCGTACGGGCAAATCTTCGCGAGCACGTGGTGTGGACCGAGGTCAAGCCCGGCGAAGGTGAAGAACCGAATGCTGAGGCAGCGGAGTTTCTCGCAGAGAGTGCTGCCGATTACATGCGGATGGCGTGTACTAGGGCCAAGAAAACCCTGCTCCCCGAGCCGTATCAGCTGGAGGTGCTCAACAAGAAGATCCTCGTTATGGGTGGCGGGTTGGCGGGCCTTACCGCCGCCAAAGAGGCTGCGGCAGCAGGATATGAAGTGCTTCTCGTGGAAAAAGAGGACAAGTTGGGCGGCAAGGCGCTTGGCTGGAGAAAATCTTTTCCCACAGGGGCGCCCTGGACTGATCTTGAAGAGAACCCCATCCATGCCCTCATTGCCGAAGTAGAAGGTGACGCAAGAATAAGCGTTGAGACCGGAAAAGAGGTCGCCAGGATCAGCGGCGCCCCCGGCCAGTTCAATGTTACCTTGAAATCTGCCGGCACCAGGACCGAATGGGACGCCCCCTCCCGCGTCACCGTTGATGAACGCGAAAAAATAGAAAAAGGTGAAATGGAAGATCCCAACGCCGGTTTCGTCGATTACACCAAGATCAACCCCGACGGGGTTATGGTCGGTTCGGTTGTATTGGCAACCGGTTGGAAGCCGGCGGATGTTTCACAATATGAACATCTCGGCTACGGCTCGGTGAAAAACGTGGTCACCAACGCCGAGTTTGAAAGACTTGCCAAGGAAGGCAAGGTCCCGGCCAACGTGGCGTTTGTCCAGAGCCCCGGCGGCAAGGAAGACGACAAGGATTTTCCCTACTGCAACTCGGTAACCTCGATGGTTGCGCTGAAGCAGGCGCAATATGTAACCGAGGACAACGCTGATGGTAAGGCGTATATTCTGTACCAGCACATGAGAACTCCGGGCTCCATGGAGCTGTTCTACAAAAATGCGCAAAACCGTGACGGAATTTTTCTAACCAAGGGTTCGGTAATGAAGGTTGAGGAGGCCGGCGGCGGTCTCAAGGTTGCGGTAGAGGATACTCTTCTTGGCGAAGATATCGATCTTAACGTCGATATGGTGGTACTTGCCGCTGGTATGGAACCCACCACCCTTCATCAGAACACTATCAACCTCGCCTATCGCCAGGGACCCGCTTTTAACGATCTCGGTCTCTTCGACGGCTACGCCGACTCCCACTTCATCTGCTTTCCCTATGAAACACGTAGAACAGGCGTGTACGCAGCCGGAGGCGTAAGAAAAGCTGAAACGATGGAAGAAGCGGTAGACGACGCCACCGGTGCAGCTCTCAAGGCCATCCAGTGTATCGAATCCGTGGATCGCGGAGTGTCGGTTCACCCGAGGTCAGGAGACGCCACCTATCCGGATTTCTTCATGCAGAGATGCACCCAGTGCAAACGGTGCACCGAGGAATGTCCGTTCGGCGCCCTCGACGATGACGAGAAAGGGACACCGCTGCCCAATCCGACCCGCTGCCGCCGTTGCGGGACCTGCATGGGCGCCTGCCCGGAGAGGATTATCGGATTCAAGGATTACAATATCGATCTCATCGGGTCCATGATCAAGGCAGTCGAGGTACCCGAAGACGATGACGACCGGCTGCGAATAGTCATTTTTGTTTGTGAAAACGACGCCTACCCGGCCATCGACATGGCAGGAATGAGACGCAACGGAATAAACCACATGGTACGGTTTATCCCGGTCCGCTGCCTCGGTTCGGTGAATATGGCCTGGATCAGGGATGCCATGTCCGCAGGTATGGACGGGGCGATGCTTCTTGGATGTTCCTATGGCGACGATTACCAGTGTCACTTTGTCAAGGGCTCTGAAATCGCAAGCAAGCGTATGGAAAACATCGGGGATACCCTGTCCACGCTCGGATTGGAGTCGGAAAGAGTTGTTGCCGAGCAGGTTGCAATTACCGACTACGACAAGATCCCGCAGATTATCAATGATTTCGTAGATGAGATCGTGGAAATGGGACCAAATCCATTCAAGGGCTTCTAATCTGTTTTTATCAAACCCCTCGCCGGCCTGATGGCGGTGAGGGGTCGGTAGGTGGTGACGTCATGTCATCAAATTGTAATTATATTTGATAAGATAGCAGGAGAAAGAAATGATTGTTCAACCTGATTTAGAGTTTATAAAGTCCCTGAAGGAGGCGGGTGGCGATACATTGAAGAAATGTTATCAATGTGCAACCTGTTCCGTTATGTGTCCTCTTTCAAAAGAGGGCAAACCGTTTCCACGCAAGGAAATGATCTGGGCACAGTGGGGTATGAAAGACCAGCTGCTCAACGACCCCGATGTGTTTTTGTGCCACCAGTGCGGTGATTGTACCGCCAACTGTCCTAGGGGCGCCAAGCCCGGTGACGTGCTGAGTGCAATTCGCTCCTATGCTTACACTTTTTACGGCTGGCCGAAGCCGCTTGCCAAGCTGGCATCAAGTGCTAAGGGGCTGCCGATGATGATCGGTATCCCGGTGGTGATTATTTTTATTATGTGGCTGCTCGCCGGAGCTACCCACATTCCGTCCAAAGAACAGTTCGCCAACATCGGCTATACAAATTTCTTTGGTCACTGGGAGTTCAAGTGGTACGCCAAAAACATCTTTTTTATCGTGCTGATCATGGTCCCAAGTCTGGGACTTGGTCTTTTCTCCGCCTTCATGGGGGTAAAGAAGATGTGGTCCACAATGGCCAAGCAGGCAGGAGTGACGAACAGCTTCAGGCCTTCAGCCGTTCAGTTTACCAAGGAATTCCTCTGGCCGTCGCTGGTTGAAATCATAAAGCACAACCGTTTCAACGAGTGTGGAACGCATCTAGACAGGGTAAGAGGGCACTTGCCGCTGATGCTTTCATTCATAGGTCTGTTTATAGTGACCCTCTGGTCTTTGCTAAAGCAGGACGTTCTCGGGCTTATCTGGCCGTCTCTGCATGGTCCGTTGCCGCTGATGGATCCGTTCAAACTGTTGGCAAACGTAAGCGCCATAGCACTTCTTTTCGGTATTGTAGTACTGTGGAACAACAGGAAAAAAGCAGAGGCTGAACTCGATACCCAGGCGACTTTCTACGACTGGTTCCTGATCTGGGAGATCACCGCCGTCGGCGTGACTGGGCTGGGCGCCGAACTACTGAGATGGGGAGGAATGCCGACTCTTGGGTATATTATCTATTTCCTGCACCTTGTCTCGGTAATGATGCTTTTTCTTTACCTGCCGTACACCAAGCTTGCACACCTGGTATACAGGACCACTGCCTACGCGTTTGAAAAATATCGTGAGAGCCAGTTCGTAAAAGCGGAATAATTTATCTTAATACTGATTTGCCCCTGAAAATTTTCAGGGAGAAAAAGTGCAAAAAGCCGGATCTTTTGATCCGGCTTTTTGCTTTTTGGGCGAAATAGGGATACAATACCTTTTAAACCATGAATTAAATTATATCGTAGATTTAGGATGATAGTTGCGTCTGGAAAAATCCGGTCGGAAAAAGCGGGGAAAAATTGAATCATCTGTAAAAAAGTTGTTGAATATTGAATTTGAAGTGAGTATATTCTCTCGTCTTGTAAGCTGGCGTAGCTCAATTGGTAGAGCTCCTCACTTGTAATGAGGTTGTTGTGGGTTCAAGTCCTATCGCCAGCTCCATGAAAATAATGCTTTACAAAGTGTGAAGAAGAGTATAAATAGGTATCCGTCTAACTCAGACGGTCCCAATGGAGGGGTTCCCGAGCGGCCAAAGGGAACAGACTGTAAATCTGTCGGCTCAGCCTTCGGAGGTTCGAATCCTCCCCCCTCCACCAATTCTTCTCACTTGTGTAAAGGGTGAAGATATCCCGAGCGGGAATAGCTCAATTGGTAGAGCATCAGCCTTCCAAGCTGAGGGTTGCGAGTTCGAGTCTCGTTTCCCGCTCCAAAGTTTGTTCTTGTGTTGCAGCAGGTTGCCCACGTAGCTCAGTTGGTAGAGCGCATCCTTGGTAAGGATGAGGTCACCGGTTCAAATCCGGTCGTGGGCTCCAGGTGGACACCGGTAAAATCTGAAGAAAATTTTTCAACGGTCTGAGGAGACAAGGAAATGTCAAAAGCAAAATTTGAAAGGACTAAGCCGCATGTCAATGTTGGTACGGTAGGACATATTGACCATGGTAAGACCACGCTGACCGCTGCAATCACCCGCGTACTGTCAACTAAAGGACAGGCGTCGTTCACCGATTTCAGCGAAATCGATAAGGCACCGGAAGAGAAGGAGCGTGGAATCACCATCGCCACCGCTCACGTTGAGTATGAGAGCACCAATCGCCATTATGCCCACGTAGACTGTCCCGGCCACGCCGACTATATTAAAAACATGATCACCGGTGCCGCGCAGATGGACGGCGCGATCCTGGTTGTTGCTGCAACCGACGGCGCCATGCCGCAGACCAGAGAGCATATCCTGCTCGCTCGTCAGGTCGGCGTTCCGGCGATCGTGGTATTTCTCAACAAGTGCGATATGGTAGACGATGAAGAGCTGATCGAGCTGGTTGAGATGGAGCTTCGCGAGCTTCTTGACAGCTATGAGTTCCCGGGAGACGATATTCCGTTTATCCAGGGTTCTGCGCTGCTCGCTCTTGAGAATCCCGAAGATGCGGAAAAATCAAAATGTATCTGGGACCTCATGGACGCAATCGACTCATACATTCCCGAGCCCAAGCGGGACGTTGACCAGCCGTTCCTGATGCCGGTCGAGGACGTGTTCTCGATTTCAGGCCGCGGAACAGTTGCCACCGGCCGTATCGAGCGCGGAGTTATCCACGTGGGCGACGAGGTGGAGATCGTCGGTATCAAGCCGACCGCAAAAACCACCTGCACCGGTGTAGAGATGTTCCGCAAGCTGCTTGACGAAGGCCAGGCAGGCGACAACATCGGCGCTCTGCTGCGCGGTGTGAAGCGTGAGGAGATTGAGCGTGGCCAGGTTCTCGCGGCGCCCAAGTCGATCACTCCGCACACCAAGTTCAAGTGCGAGTGCTATATCCTCGGAAAGGACGAGGGCGGTCGTCATACTCCGTTCTTCAACGGTTATCGTCCACAGTTCTACTTCAGGACTACCGACGTTACCGGCGTGGTAACTCTCGCTGAAGGAGTGGAGATGGTAATGCCTGGTGACAACATCGCCGCAGGCGTTGAGCTGATCACCCCGATCGCAATGGATGTCGGACTGCGCTTTGCTATCCGTGAAGGTGGCCGGACCGTCGGTGCTGGTGTTATCAGCGAAATTATCGCTTAAGCTGCACTTGAAAAATGATCACTCTTGGTGGCGTTTTGCCGGTCAGGAGTGATTTCTCATATGGGATATGTCGATGAGAGATATTGTAACCCTTGCATGTGGTACATGTAAGCGTCGTAACTATACGACTACAAAAAACAAAAAAAATACTCCAAACAAACTGGAGTTTAATAAATATTGTCCTTTCTGCAGGGTTCATACTCCGCACAAAGAGACCAAGTAAAGGTTTCCCGCAGGCCAGTAGCTCTAATTGGTAGAGCGCCGGACTCCAAATCCGGAAGTTGGGGGTTCGAGTCCCTCCTGGCCTGCCATGTTTGTTTCAGGGACAAGGTGTCAGCAAGAGACAAAACGTTATTGTAAACGGTTGCTGAATTTTGCTAGAAGGAGCAGTAAGACGATAATGGCGGCGAAAGGAAAATCCAAAAATAAAGGTGCTGTGAAAACCGAAAAGATGTCGGTTTTTTCGCCGACACAGATCAAGACCTTCTTTGGGGAAGTGAAAACCGAGTTTATGAAAATAGTATGGCCCGACAAAAAAATGACTCTGGGTCTCACCGGCATCGTAGTTGTTCTGGCACTGGTGCTCTCTATTTATCTCGGCTCGGTGGATCTGCTTCTAGGTAAAGTCGTCTCCTCGTTTTTGAGATAAATCTGGCTGGTACAGGCAAGGATGACCGCGATGTGAAAGAATATTGCGGCTCGATTTCTAAACCTTTACTTTACAAAGTAGGACATATGGCACGGCAATGGTACATACTTCAGGTTCACTCCGGCTTTGAAGAAAAAGTAAAAGCGACGCTTGAGGAAAGAATCCGCAAGGAAGGTCTTGAGGAGTTTTTCGGCGAGATCCTTGTCCCGACCGAGCAGGTGGTTGAGATGATCAAGGGTTCAAGGAAAACTTCGTCCAGGCGCTTTTTCCCCGGCTATATGCTTGTAAGTATGGATCTTAATGACGAAACCTGGCATACCATTCATCACAATATGCCAAGAGTCGTCGGTTTTGTTGGTGATGACCGGAATCCGGTGCCTCTCTCCGACGAAGATGCTGCGAAGATAATAGGCAGAATCCAGGACGGATCCGAGCGGCCCAGGCCGAAAGTGGTATTTGACGTTGGTGAGGTCGTACGGGTTATCGACGGACCTTTCGCCAATTTTCAGGGCGTGGTGGACGAGGTATACCCTGACAAAGGCCGTGTCCGGGTAATGGTGTCGATATTCGGCAGGGAGACCCCGGTTGAATTGGAGTTTGTTCAGGTGACCAACACCTGACAGCAAAATGTGACTACGTCGGCCAAGGCTCTTCACAAAAGAGTCGCGGATAGACGATGTAAATAAAGTTAGTCGGAGTAGAAAAATGGCAAAGAAAGAAACGGCTTACATAAAGCTGCAGATACCAGCTGGAAAAGCCAATCCGTCTCCGCCTGTTGGACCTGCACTTGGCCAGCACGGCGTGAATATCATGGAGTTTTGTAAAAGCTTCAACGCAAAGACGCAGACATTGGGTGATACCATCGTGCCTGTCGTCATCACCGTGTACCAGGATAGATCGTTTAGCTACATCACGAAGACGCCACCGGCGTCCGTTCTGCTTTTAAAGGCAGCCGGTCTGCAGAAAGGTTCGAGCAATCCGAAAGCCGAGCGTGTCGCGGAGATCGGCAGGGACAAGATCCGGGAAATCGCTGAGATCAAAATGCCCGACTTGAACGCCTACGATATCGAAGGTGCAATGAAGATCGTTGAAGGTACTGCCAGAAGCGCAGGCATTACCGTGGTGGACTGAGAAAATTATTAAATATCTATACTGCCGGCAGGACAACTGTGCTGCATGGGTAGGAGGCTGGACATGCCGAAACACGGAAAAAATTATAAAAATAAACTGAAGGAAGTCGACAGGACGGTTTTGCAGGGACTCGAGGAGGGTATCGAGATGGTGCTCAAGTCCAGTTACGCAAAATTTGACGAAACTTTTGATATTGCAATGAAGCTTGGTGTCGATCCGCGTCACGCCGACCAGATGATAAGGTCGTCGGTAAGCCTTCCCCACGGCACCGGGAAAGTAACGCGGGTACTCGTTTTCGCCAAGGGACCCAAGGAAGCCGAAGCACAGGAAGCCGGCGCCGACTACGTTGGCGGCGACGACCTTGTTGAGAAAATTAAAGACGGCTGGCTCGAGTTCGATAAGACCGTGGCAACCCCTGACATGATGGGCGTCGTAGGAAAAATCGGAAGAATTCTCGGGCCGAGAAACCTGATGCCAAACGCCAAACTCGGCACCGTGACCATGGATGTGGGCAATGTTGTAAAGGAGATCAAGGGTGGTAAGGTCGATTTCCGTGTCGACAAGGCGGGTATCATTCACGCTGGAATCGGTAAATTGTCCTTTGGCAAGGAGAAGCTTGCCGAGAACGCACTGGCGTTTGTACAGAGGATAATTCAGCTGAAACCCTCTGCGAGCAAAGGCGTATATCTCAAATCAATCACAATTTCATCTACAATGGGGCCCGGGGTAAAGCTCGATACGCTCGCGCTGCGTGCCGCAATTAAATAAATGTTGCAGTTCCGCGACAATAGTTCGTGGAACTGCAGTGTGTTGTTAGTCGAAGACAGCGGGCACATCTCGTTTAATCGTGTAATCGCGACCTGCCGAGACGAATGAAGCGATAAAGAATAACATCTTGAAACGCTGCTTTTGGTAATTCTGGTAACTGCTGTTTCGAAAAATATTAAAATTCAACTTGGAGGAGTGCTTTGAATCGTGATGATAAAGTGACGATGGTGGCTTCGCTGAACGACGCGTTTAGCAGGTCAAAGTTAACTGTTGTCGCTGACTATTGTGGTTTAAAGGTTTCCGAATTCGAAAAAGTTCGTATCGAACTGAAGAAGTGCGATTCGGAAGTCCGCGTAGCAAAAAATACTCTTTTGAGAAGAGCAGTAGCAGATACTACCAATGCAGACCTTGGTGACGACTTCACCGGTACTACTGCCGTAGTGATGGCTTATTCTGACCCAGTCGAACCCGCGAAGGCGGTAACAAAGTTCGCAAAGGATCACGATAAGTTCATTATCCGCTCCGCCGCTCTCGATGGGGAAAAGATCGACCTAGACAAGCTTGTAGCTTTGTCGAAACTTCCCTCCAAGGAAGTTCTGCTCGGTCAGTTGCTGTCCACATGGTCAAGCGTACCAACTGGTCTCGTTCAGGTTCTCTCCGGAGTGCCGCGGACGTTTGCATATGCCCTGCAGGCGATCAAGGACCAGAAGGAATCCAGCGGCAATTAATACTGTTATTTCGTTGATACTATTTAACTACAAAGAGGTAAATTACCATGGCTGTTACTAAAGAAGATGTTATTGAATTTATCGCAAATATGTCTGTACTCGAGCTCTCCGAGCTCATCAAGGAATTCGAAGAGAAATTCGGTGTTTCCGCTGCCGCTCCGGTAGCAGTCGCCGCAGCTGCCGGCCCCGCCGATGCCGCTCCGGTTGAAGAGCAGACTGAGTTTGATGTCATTCTCGCCGATGTCGGTGGAGAAAAGATCAAGGTCATCAAGGAAGTTCGCGCAATCACCGGTCTTGGACTCAAAGAAGCAAAAGCTCTGGTAGAATCCGCACCGGCTCCGCTTAAGGAAGCTGTTTCAAAGGAAGAAGCCGAAGAAGTAAAATCGAAGATCGAAGGTGTAGGAGCAAAAGTAGAGATCAAGTAACTGATTCTACATAAGTTGTTCGAATTTTTGAGCAACATGGCTTGATATCAACACGCTACGGGCTCTGCTTCGTGGCGTGTTGTGCTTTATGGTGCAAGGCATTTTAAAAACTTATATACCAAGTGGATTGAGCCGGACGGTTCTGCACAGTGAGCGATTGCCTGATAAAAAAATGACACGGCAAAAGTTTACAAAGCGGGGGTATCGTGCTTATCTTTTTGCAGGCTTTATTTACTCTATTTAAAATATAAAAGCATCATTGTTTTCAAACATGCGCTGCTTATTTTCCAAAAGCATGAGTGCAGCAGGAAACCTGATAGTTTGAAACATTAATTATAATCAGTCGTATATATTTACAGGCAATTTCGAGGAAAAATATGGAAAGAGTGAGAAAGAATTTTGCCAGGGCAGAGAAGGTACTTGAGCCACCGCACTTGATATCTATGCAGCGACTCTCTTATGAAAAATTCCTGCAGATGGATGTTGATCCCGACGAGAGGGATAATTACGGGCTGCAGGGAATCCTGCAAAATGTTTTTCCTATAAATGACTTCAACGGCCTCTGTTCACTCGAATTTGTAAGATATAACTTTGGCGAACCGAAATATACAATCCAGGAATGTCTGCAGCGCGGGATGACCTACGAAATTCCGCTCAAGATCGTCGTAAGACTTATCACCTTCGACGTCGACGAGGAGACCGGGGTCCAGTCGATCAGGGACATAAAGGAACAGGAGGTATTTCTCGGTTCCTTGCCGTTAATGACAGCGGACGGAGTTTTTGTCATTAACGGGACGGAGCGGGTAATAGTATCCCAGCTGCAACGCTCTCCCGGCCTGTTCTACACCCATGACAACGGTAAGAGCCATGCCAGCGGCAAGCTGCTCTACTCCGCAAGAATAATACCGGTAAGGGGTTCGTGGATTGATCTTGAGTTCGATATCAAGGATATTCTCCACGTGCGTATCGACCGCCGGAGAAAATTCCCGGTAACGACCCTGCTCAAGGCGATAGGCTACAACGAAGAAGAATTGCTGGCGGAGTTCTACCCGGTTCGCGAAGTCCTGACGGATGGAGGGAATTTCAGGATTAGTTTTGATTCGGAATTGGTTAAAGGGCAGAGGCTCGAATATGATATCGTAAGTCCTGCTGACGGTGAAATTCTTGGCAGGGAAAATAAGAAGATTTCCAAGGTACTCTGCAAGAAGATTGAGGCTGCAGGAATTGAGTACCTTAGAATCTCCAGGCAGAAGCTGGTCGGTTCGGTGCTCGCCAACGCCATAAAAGACCCTGTTAATGGTGAACTGATCGCCCTTGCCAACACCGAGATAAGCGAAACGCTTCTGGAAACTTTTGAAGAACACAAAATAGACAGATTCAACATCATCCATATTGACGGTGTCAAATACTCGGAGTCGTTCAGTAAGACCCTTGCGCTTGACAAGGCAAAGGACACCGAGGAGGCGTTGATTGAAATATACCGCAGACTGCGGCCATCATCGCCGCCAACACCAGAAGTTGCCGAAACGTTTTTCAACAACCTGTTTTTCAACCAGGATCTCTACGATTTGTCCGAGGTCGGCCGGTATAAGATCAACGCCAAGCTTTCGCTTGACATAGATATTGCAAACCGTGCGCTCACTAGGGACGACATTGTCCATGCGGTACGGTACCTGGTACGTCTCAAAGACTCTCAGGGCGGGGTCGATGATATCGATCACCTGGGCAACAGGCGGGTGCGGACGGTAGGCGAACTTGTCGAGAACCAGTATCGGATGGGCCTTGTACGCATGGAAAGGGCAATCAAGGAGCGGATGACTCTTCAGGATGTCGAGACGCTGATGCCCCACGACCTGGTCAACCCTAAACCGATTTCGGCGGCGATAAAGGAATTTTTTGGTACCTCTCAGCTGTCACAGTTTATGGATCAGACCAATCCGCTTTCGGAGGTGACCCATAAAAGGCGGCTCAGTGCCCTCGGACCTGGAGGTCTGTCACGTGAGCGTGCTGGCTTTGAAGTGCGTGACGTCCATCCTACCCACTATGGCAGGATCTGCCCGGTAGAGACCCCGGAGGGACCGAACATCGGCCTGATCGTGTCGCTTGCCACCTACGCCAGGGTCAACCCGTATGGTTTTATCGAGACCCCGTATCGCAAGGTGGATGACCGTATTGTCCTTGAAGAGACCAAATATCTCAGCGCGCTCCAGGAGCAGAAACAGTTTATCGCCCCGGCGCTTACCGAGCTTGATCATGCCAACAAGATCGTCCAGGACAACCTCATTGTAAGGGAAGACGGGGAAGTTATCACAACGGCAGCGGAAAACGTCACCTACCTGGATATCGCACCCAACCAGATGATCAGTGTCGCAGCATCGCTGGTACCTTTTCTTGAAAACGATGACGCCAACCGTGCCTTGATGGGATCAAACATGCAGCGTCAGGCGGTGCCGCTGATGATTACCGAAGCGCCTTTTGTAGGCACCGGGATGGAGCGGTATGTGGCCAGGGACTCAGGTGCATGTCTGCTCAGCGGCGGAGACGGTGTTATTGAGGAAGCGGATTCCAACAGGATTGTGGTCCGTTACGATAAGCCCGGGACTGAAGGTTACGACACCGGGGTTGCAGTTTATCGTCTGGAAAAATACAAGAAATCAAACCAGAACACTTGCTTCAACCAGCATCCGGTTGTCGTGCCAGGGACCAGGGTACACAAGGGAATGGTGCTTGCCGATGGTCCATCCTGCGAGTGCGGTGAACTTGCAATCGGCAAGAACGTTACCATTGCATTCATGCCGTGGCGGGGATTCAACTTCGAGGACTCCATCCTTGTTAACGAGAGGCTGCTCAAGCAGGATACCTTCACTTCGGTGCATATCGAGGTGTTTGAAACCATGGCGAGAGACACCAAGCTCGGCAAGGAAGAGATCACCCGGGATATACCAAACGTAAGCGAGGAAACCCTCCGCAATCTCGATGATTCAGGTATTGTCAGGATCGGTGCTGAAATCAAGGCCGGAGACACCTTGGTAGGAAAGGTTACGCCAAAGGGTGAAACCGTACTGTCTCCTGAGGAAAAACTTCTGCGGGCTATTTTCGGCGAGAAGGCGCAGGATGTGAAAGATTCGTCCCTGAGGGTGCCTCCCGGCGTTTCCGGCGTGGTCATCGATGCCAAGGTTTTCTCAAGAAAAGGTGTCGACAAGGATGAACGATCCCTTCTCATCGAGGATCTGGAGGTGGAAAAGCTCAACCAGGACAAAATGGACGAGCTGCGCAGCCTCAAGCGGGGTATATGCAGGGAAATCGGCAAGATTATTGAGGGCCGCACCGCCAAGGTAGATATTCATGACGCAAAAGGCGAGCTTGTTACCGGTCTTGGCAAGAAAATCATGGCCGAAGATGCAGAGAAAATTGGCTTCTCACGGCTAAGAGATATCGAGTTCTCGGAAAAAGCAAAATATCTCGACGATATTGAAGACCTGTACGCGCGTTACGATAAACAGGCGCAGCTGATCAGCGAGCGGTACGACGGAATCATTGACAGGCTGAAGAAGGGAGACGATCTTCCTCCCGGTGTGGTCAAGATGGTGAAGGTCTATGTCGCAACCAAGAGGAAATTGTCCGTTGGTGACAAGATGGCCGGTCGCCACGGAAACAAGGGTGTTGTCTCTCGGCTTCTTCCTGAAGAGGACATGCCATTTTTCAAGAACGGCACCACCGTTGATATCGTACTCAACCCGCTCGGCGTACCTTCGCGTATGAATGTGGGCCAGGTACTTGAGGTGCACCTCGGGTTCGCCGCAAGAAGACTTGGAGAGCAACTTGAAACGATGGCCGATCAGGTGGCTGTTGAAGCGATCCGTGAAAAATTAAAAAACGTCTATTCCGCTGAGGAGTATAGGGAAATTACCGAGGATAAATCGGACCGGGAGATAATAGAGTGGGCGAGGCGGCACAAAACCGGGCTGCACATGAGTACTCCCGTGTTTGACGGTGCCCCGGAGGAATCGATCCGGCGGCTGCTGGTGGAAGCCGGTGTTAACGAAGTTGGCCAGGAGCGGTTGTATGACGGGCTGACCGGGGAACCGTTCGCCAACAATGTTACCGTCGGGGTGATGTACATGCTCAAGTTGCATCATCTGGTGGATAATAAGATCCACGCCCGTTCGACCGGCCCCTACTCTCTTGTTACCCAGCAACCGCTCGGCGGCAAGGCGCAGTTTGGTGGGCAGCGGCTCGGTGAAATGGAGGTCTGGGCAATGGAGGCTTACGGGGCCGCCTACACACTCAAGGAATTCCTGACCGCCAAATCCGATGACGTCGAGGGACGGACCTCGATGTACGAACGGATCGTCAAGGGTAATAACTTTCTTACGACCGGTCTGCCGGAATCGTTTAACGTTCTCGTCAAAGAGCTTCAGGCCCTTTGTCTGAATATGGAACTGATAGAAGAGTAACAACCACAGCAGCGTGGATTACTCGACAGGGTCGCTGCAACCATTGCAGACAAAAATTCTCTTTGACTTGAGTTTTTCCTCAGATGGCGGGGAAATCCTTTAAAATAAGGTGAGGTGATTTCGTGGAAGAGCTATTTAATTTTTTTCAAAAACCGAAAGCTCCAATTAAGTTTAAAAATGTAAAAATATCTCTTGCTTCGCCGGAAAAGATCATGGACTGGTCACACGGGGAGGTGAAAAAGCCGGAGACCATCAACTACCGGACGTTCAAGCCCGAACGTGACGGACTGTTCTGCGCCAAGATCTTTGGTCCGGTTAAGGATTTCGAGTGTAACTGCGGAAAATACAAGCGCATGAAACACCGCGGTGTTGTCTGCGAGAAGTGCGGTGTCGAGGTTATTCAGTCGAAGGTGAGAAGGGAGCGGTTGGGCCATATAAAGCTTGCGGCTCCGGTTGCCCATATATGGTTTTTGAAGAGCCTGCCGTCTAAAATAGGCGCCGTGCTCGACATGACCCTCAAGCAACTCGAAAAAATACTCTATTTCGAGCAGTACGCCGTGGTGGAGTCCGAAACGGACGCACTGGTTCCGGGGACACTGCTCACCGAGGAAAAATACCGCAAGGCCCTGGAAGAGTATCCTGCACAGTTCCGGGTAGGTATCGGTGCAGAAGCCATCCGTGAACTTCTTGCCGCCCAGGATC
Organism: Desulforhopalus singaporensis; assembly: GCF_900104445.1. GTDB lineage: Bacteria > Desulfobacterota > Desulfobulbia > Desulfobulbales > Desulfocapsaceae > Desulforhopalus_A > Desulforhopalus_A singaporensis. The sequence goes on from NZ_FNJI01000014.1 coordinate 68,088, forward strand.
TGGTCGAGTTGTCGAAACAGCTCCGCGAGGAGATGCTCGCCACCAACTCCCAGACCAAACGGCAAAAACTTGGCAAAAGGCTGTTTGTCATAGAGGCTTTCCGCGACTCCGGCAATAGGCCAGAGTGGATGATCCTTGAAGTTATACCCGTTCTGCCTCCGGATCTGCGTCCTCTGGTGCCGCTTGAAGGGGGCAGGTTTGCAACTTCTGACCTCAATGATCTCTACCGCCGGGTGATTAACCGGAACAATCGACTCAAGCGTCTGCTTGAGCTCGACGCGCCAGACATCATCATCCGCAACGAGAAGCGGATGCTGCAGGAAGCGGTCGACGTGCTCTTTGATAACGGACGCAGGGGCAGGGTAATTACAGGCGGCAACAAGCGCCCGCTCAAGTCACTCTCCGACATGCTCAAGGGTAAGCAGGGTCGGTTTCGCCAGAATCTGCTCGGCAAGCGGGTAGACTACTCCGGTCGTTCAGTAATCGTGGTCGGTCCGCATTTGCGGCTGCACCAGTGCGGAATCCCGAAAAAAATGGCGCTGGAGCTGTTCAAGCCGTTCATCTACAACAAACTTGAACAGAAAGGATACGTCACCACCATCAAGTCCGCCAGGAAAATGGTGGAAAAAGAGGTGAAAGAAGTTTGGGACGTACTCGATGAGGTGGTTACCGAATATCCGGTTATTCTCAACCGTGCTCCTACCCTGCACAGACTTGGTATGCAGGCGTTTGAGGCGGTGTTGATAGAAGGCAAGGCGATCCAGCTGCATCCGCTCGTGTGTATGGCGTTTAACGCCGACTTTGACGGCGACCAGATGGCTGTGCATGTGCCGCTGTCGGTAGAGGCGCAGGTGGAAGCGCGGGTGCTGATGATGTCCACCAACAATATCCTTTCGCCCGCCAACGGCGAGCCGGTAATCATTCCGTCCCAGGATATCGTACTTGGACTCTACTATATGAGCCGGGATCGTATAAATGTACCTGGTGAAGGCAAGGTGTTCAGTTCCGTCGAAGAAGCTACCATTGCCTACGATTACGGTGAAGTTGACCTGCAGGCAAGGGTCAAGGTGCGCAAAAAAGGCGAACTGGTGGAGACCACCATGGGGCGAATTCTGCTGGGTGAGCTGCTGCCGGAAAGCGTCGGGTTTGAAGAGGTGAACAAAGTGCTCACCAAGAAGGCTCTTGCCGCGCTCATAGACTACACCTACCGTCACGCCGGAACCAAGGAGACGGTGATTCTTGCCGACAGGCTCAAGGATATCGGCTACGAGTATGCCACCCGGGCGGGAATATCGATCTCGATCAACGATATGAAAATTCCGCTGGACAAGGAAAATTTCGTTGAAGACGCAGAGAAGAATGTGCTCGATGTTGAGCAGCAGTATACCGATGGTCTCATAACCTCCGGCGAAAAATACAACAAGATCGTCGATATATGGTCAAAGGTGACGGAAGATGTCGCCAATGCCATGATGGACGAGATCAAGGTCGATTATTTCAAGGACAAGGACAACAACCTGGTTGAGGCACCGAGTTTCAACTCCATCTACATAATGGCGGATTCAGGAGCAAGGGGCTCTCGCGACCAGATTCGTCAGCTTGCCGGAATGCGTGGCCTGATGGCTAAGCCCAGCGGTGAAATTATCGAGACGCCCATCAAGGCAAATTTCAGGGAAGGGCTCGGTGTTCTTGAATACTTCATCTCAACCCACGGGGCGCGGAAAGGACTCGCCGATACTGCGCTGAAAACTGCAAACTCGGGTTATCTCACCAGGCGGCTGGTAGACGTTGCCCAGGAGTCTACCATTGTTCAGTCCGACTGCCTTACTCTTGACGGCATTATCGCTGAACCGCTGATGGACGGTGGGGAAATCATAGTTCCCCTTGGCGACAGGATTCTTGGTCGTGTGGCCCTTGAGGATATCGAAGACCCTTACTCTGAAGAAATTATCGTCGAGGCGGGGGAGGAGATCACCGAGCAGAAGGTCAAGGAGATCAACGATGCCGGTATAGACCGGGTGCCGATACGTTCGGTGTTGAGCTGCCGGGCCAAGCGGGGGGTATGTGCCGCCTGCTACGGCCGGGATCTCGGACGGGGTCACATGGTTAATATCGGTGAGGCGATAGGTGTCATCGCCGCACAGTCCATTGGAGAGCCTGGAACCCAGCTTACCATGCGTACCTTCCACGTAGGTGGTACTGCGAGCAGATCTGTTGAACAGGCCGAATTGAAAACCAATATCGGTGGTACCGTGAGCTTTTCCAACCTGCATTCCGTAACCAATGCGGAAGGGACCGAAATCGTGATGAACAGAAGCGCGATAATGTCGATCAAGGACGAACTCGGCCGGGAGAGGGAACGGTACAAGGTCAATTACGGCGCCCAGTTGCTGGTTAAAGAAGGTGATGTGGTGGAAAGGGACACCATCCTCGCCGACTGGGATGCGTACACCATACCGATTGTCGCCGAGGTGGGTGGTGTCATCAAGTATGGCGACGTCGTGGAAGGCGTTACCATGCAGGAGAAGGTCGATGCCGTAACGGGCAGATCTTCGCTGGTCATTGTCCAGACGGCTGCCGGTGCACAGCTCAACCCGCGTATTTCTGTGAAGAACGACAAGGGCAAGACTGTCAAACTGCCCGGAACCGATATCTACGCCAGGTACAGCCTGCCGGTTGGGTCCATTATCTCTGTTGCCGAAGGCGACGTAATCCAGCCAGGAAGCATAGTTGGTAAAATCCCGCGGGAGACGACAAAAACCAAGGATATCACCGGTGGTCTTCCCCGTGTTGCAGAACTTTTCGAGGTGCGCAAACCAAAAGACCCTGCGGTGATTTCAAAGATCGACGGTAAAGTCAGCTTCGGCAAGGAGCTCAAGGGTAAACGACGGGTTATTGTCACTCCGGAATATGGTGAGCCGCAGGAGTACCTCATTCCCAAGGCTAAACATATTATCGTTCATGAAGGAGACTATGTACAGGCTGGCGAACCGTTGATGGAAGGAACCGTAGTGCCAAACGACATCCTCTCCGTCCTCGGTGTCAAGGAACTGGCTAAGTTTCTGGTCAACGAAATTCAGGAAGTATACCGGCTCCAGGGCGTTAAGATCAATGATAAACACATCGAGGTCATTGTCCGCCAGATGCTCAAGCGGGTCATGATTACCGCGTCCGGCGATTCCAGGTTCATGATCGGGGAACAGGTGGAGTGGTGGAAATTCGAAGAGGAAAGAGACAATCTCATGAGCGAGGGTAAACAGCCGGCGGTCGCTGAACCGCTGCTGCTCGGCGTGACCAAGGCTTCGCTGTCCACCGAAAGTTTTATTTCGGCGGCATCGTTCCAGGAGACCACCAAGGTACTTACCAACGCAGCTGTAGCCGGCAAAGTCGATGAATTGGCCGGATTGAAGGAGAATGTAATCATGGGTCGGCTGATTTCCGCCGGTACCGGCTTGGCCGGCAACCAGTAATACTGTATAATGAGGGATGCTATTTTTCTCTTGACAGGGCTCTGTTGTTAAGGTAAATTCCCTCACTTTCGTGTTTTAATTTGAGTGTCTGAAGTCCGATGCGGATGAAAGACTTCTATAAAATGGTATGTAAACAGGAGCAGTTAACGTAATGCCAACAATTAACCAACTCGTAAGGAAGGGGAGAAAAAGGTCGGTCAAGAAGACCAACACCCCGGCTCTTAAAGGATCTCCCCAGAAAAGAGGAGTCTGTGTAAGGGTATATACCACTACGCCGAAAAAACCGAACTCTGCTCTTAGAAAGGTTGCGAGGGTGCGTCTGACCAACGGGATCGAGGTGACTTCGTACATCCCCGGCATCGGTCACAACCTGCAGGAGCACTCAGTTGTGATGATCAGGGGTGGAAGGGTTAAGGACCTTCCTGGTGTTCGTTATCACATTATCCGTGGAACGCTGGATACGTTGGGTGTTTCAGATCGTCGACAGGGTCGTTCCAAATATGGCGCAAAGAAGCCTTCCTGATAGGCTTTTGCACTGAAAGAGGTTGATATATGTCAAGAAGAAGAAGTATAGAAAGACGACCTATCGTCCCGGATCCGCGTTACAATAGTGTGCTGGTCTCGAAATTCACCAACGGCTTGATGGAACGGGGCAAGAAAACACTTGCGCAGCGTATATTCTATGACGCGATGGATATCGTGCAGGAAAGAGTCAAGGAAGAAGATCCGCTGACTGTTTTTGAAGAGGCTATGGAAAAAGTCAGGCCTCGCGTCGAAGTGAAGTCTCGCCGTGTCGGTGGTGCCACTTATCAGGTTCCGATGGAGGTTCGTCAAACCAGAAGAAACGCGCTGGCGATTCGCTGGATCATCGGATTCGCCAAATCAAGATCGGGCAAGACCATGTCTGAAAAGCTTGCAGCCGAATTGGTGGACGCGTACAATAATCGCGGTGCTGCAGTGAAGAAGCGCGATGATACCCACCGCATGGCCGAGGCAAACAAGGCTTTCGCCCATTATCGCTGGTAGTCTGGCGCCGCAGTGACGGACTGCTGAAAGTAAGGGCTGGCAACGAATTTTAACTACTTAGGTAATAAAGGTTATGGCAGCCCTGAAAGATTTGGCTGATGTGCGCAATATCGGCATAATGGCTCATATTGACGCAGGGAAGACGACGACCACTGAAAGAATACTTTTCTACACCGGCAGGTCGTACAAGATTGGTGAAGTTCATGACGGTACTGCTGTCATGGACTGGATGGAGCAGGAGCAGGATCGGGGAATAACAATTACCTCGGCAGCAACCACCTGCTTCTGGAAAAACAATAAGATAAATATCATCGATACTCCGGGGCATGTCGACTTTACAGTTGAAGTCGAGAGATCGTTGCGGGTGCTCGATGGGGCTATCGCTGTTTTTTGTGCTGTAGGTGGGGTCGAGCCGCAGTCAGAGACGGTCTGGAGACAGGCTGACAGGTACAAGATCCCGCGGATAGCGTTTGTAAACAAGATGGACCGGATCGGTGCTAACTACGATCGATGCGTAAAGATGATCAGGGACAGGCTGGGGGCTAATCCCGTGCCGGTTCAGCTGCCCGCCGGAAAAGAGGCGGAGTTTAAAGGGGTCATCGACCTGATTGAAGAAAAGATGCTGCTGTTTGACGAGCAGTCTCTTGGACAGGAAGTGACGAAAGTCGATATACCTTCCGAATATATAGAAGAATTCACGGCCGCACGTATGATGCTCCTCGAGAAGTTGGCCGACTTCGATGAGGAAATCATGGAAAAATACTTGGATGATACATCAGTATCTGCGCCTGAGATATATAGTGCTCTCAGGAAGGCGACACTTGCCCTCAAGGTGGTGCCTGTCTTGTGTGGGAGCGCGTTTAAGAATAAAGGTGTACAGCCTTTGCTCGACAGTGTGATCGAATACCTGCCCTCTCCTCTGGACGTCAAGGACGTGGAAGGCGAAGGGAGCGACGGAGAAGTTGTCAGCAGGAAAACTGACCCCGCTGAAAAAATGGCCGCTCTGGTATTCAAGCTGCAGAGTGACTCGTTCGTCGAGAATCTCGCTTTTGTGCGAATCTATTCGGGTACCCTCAAGATAGGCAGCAAGGTATATAATCCTGTGAAGAATAAACAGGAGAAAATATCCAAGATCATGAAGTTGCACGCCAATAAGCGAGAGGAAGTGCAGGAGATCGCGGCCGGAGACATCGGAGCCCTGGTTGGTCTGAAATTTACGACAACCGGAGACACGCTTTGTGAGAAAGGGGACAATATCATACTCGAGAGTATGGATTTTCCCGAACCGGTGATAGGGATTGCGATCGAGCCGAAATCGAAGGCTGAAGAGAAAAAGCTCAGTGACACTCTTGAAAAGATCGCACTGGAGGATCCTTCGTTTACCGTAAAGATAGACGGTGACACAGGCCAGACGATCATATCCGGGATGGGCGAACTGCACCTGGAAATTATAGTTGACAGGCTGCTCAACGACTTCAAGGTTTCGGCTAATGTCGGAAAACCGCAAGTAGCCTATAAAGAGACTATAGAGCGCAGCACGACCGCTGAAGGAAAATTTGACCAGCTGACAGGCGCAAAAGGGCAATACGGGCATGTCGTGATAGAGATCGAGCCTATGGAAAGAGGCGGCGGAATTGAATTCACTTCCGAGGTTGACAAGGAAGTCATTCCCGCCGAATTCCTTGAATCGATCAAGAAAGGGGTCATCGACACCCTGGATGGCGGCCCCCTAGTGGGATATCCGGTTACCGATATCCGGGTTCGTCTGGTTGGGGGCTCCTACCATGAGGAAGAGTCCACCGGTATGGCTTTTGGTATTGCCGGAGCGATGGCCATAAGAAGGGCCACCTCCGAGGCGCGGCCGATGCTGCTTGAGCCAATTATGAGTCTTGAAGTGACTACTCCCGAGGAGTACGTGGGAGATGTGATAGCCGACGTAAACGGCAAGAGAGGTAAAATAGTTGGCGTTTCGGCCGAAGGAAACTTGCAGATTCTCAAGGCGCAGGTACCCTTGTCCGAAATGTTCGGGTATTCAACGTCGCTTAGGTCGGCAACCCAGGGAAGAGCCAATTTTACCATGCAATTTTTAAAGTATGATGTGGTGCCTGCTCAAAAAGCAGAAAAAATAATTAAAAAAATAAGAGGGATATAAGTCCAAACATATTGAGGAACCATTATGTCAAAAGCAAAATTTGAAAGGACTAAGCCGCATGTCAATGTGGGTACTGTAGGACATATTGACCATGGTAAGACCACGCTGACCGCTGCAATTACCCGCGTACTGTCAACCAAAGGACAGGCGTCATTTACCGACTTCAGTGAAATTGACAAAGCGCCGGAGGAAAAAGAGCGCGGAATCACCATCGCCACCGCGCACGTAGAGTATGAGAGCGCCAAGCGCCACTATGCCCACGTAGACTGCCCCGGCCACGCCGACTATATCAAGAATATGATCACCGGCGCCGCGCAGATGGACGGTGCGATTCTGGTTGTTGCCGCAACAGACGGTGCCATGCCGCAGACCAGAGAGCATATCCTGCTCGCTCGTCAGGTTGGTGTACCGGCGATCGTGGTATTTCTCAACAAGTGTGATATGGTCGACGACGAAGAGCTTATCGAGTTGGTTGAGATGGAGCTTCGTGAGCTTCTTGACAGCTATGAGTTCCCAGGAGATGACATCCCGTTCATCCAGGGTTCGGCGCTGCTCGCACTTGAGAATCCAGAAGACGAGGAAAAGGCAAAATGCGTCTGGGACCTCATGGATGCAATCGACTCCTACATTCCCGAGCCCAAGCGTGACGTCGACCAGCCGTTTCTGATGCCGGTCGAGGACGTGTTCTCGATTTCAGGCCGCGGAACCGTTGCCACCGGCCGTATAGAGCGCGGGGTTATCCACGTGGGCGACGAGGTAGAGATTGTCGGTATAAGGCCGACGGCAAAAACCACCTGTACCGGGGTAGAGATGTTTCGCAAGCTGCTTGATGAAGGTCAGGCCGGTGACAACATCGGCGCTCTGCTGCGCGGTGTGAAGCGTGAGGAGATCGAGCGTGGCCAGGTTCTCGCGGCGCCCAAGTCGATCACTCCGCACACCAAGTTCAAGTGTGAGTGCTATATCCTCGGCAAAGACGAGGGTGGCCGTCATACTCCGTTCTTCAACGGCTACCGTCCGCAGTTCTACTTTAGGACCACCGACGTTACCGGCGTGGTAACACTCGCTGAAGGAGTGGAGATGGTAATGCCTGGCGACAACATTGCCGCCGCGGTAGAGCTGATCACCCCGATCGCAATGGATGTTGGACTCCGCTTCGCTATCCGTGAAGGTGGCCGTACTGTTGGCGCCGGAGTTATAAGTGAAATTATTGCCTAAAGGTGCGTAATGATACCTACAGAGAAAATTCGTATCCGCTTAAAAGCGTACGACCACAAGCTGCTCGACCAATCCACCTCTGAGATCGTCGAAACAGCCAGAAGAACCGGATCAGCTGTTGCAGGACCTATTCCGCTGCCAACAACCATCAACAAATTCTGTGTTCTTCGCTCGCCTCACGTCGATAAAAAATCCCGTGAGCAGTTTGAAATGAGAACCCATCGTCGCCTTCTGGATATCCTGGAACCGACCCAGCAGACCATAGATCTGCTGATGAAGCTCGAGCTGTCCGCCGGGGTTGATGTGGAAATCAAGTTGCCTTAACAGGCAGTGGCTAAAAGTAAATTGAAGCATCGGGTAATATCATGCCAAAATCAATGGGTATATTAGGAAAAAAAATTGGAATGACCCGCATATACGGTGAAGTAGGTCAAGCCATTCCAGTAACTGTTATAGAGGCTGGTCCCTGTAAAGTTCTTCAAGTGAAAACTGAAGCTACTGACGGGTATAATGCAATTCAGGTTGGTTTCGCCGATAAAAAGGCATCCAGGATCAACAAACCTCAGACCGGGCATTTCAATAAGTCCGGAGTTGAGGGATACTACTTCGTTCGCGAATTCAGGGTAGCTGATGACGCGGCATACGAGGTCGGTCAGGAAATCAGCATCGACGATGTCATTAAGATCGGGGACAAAGTAGACGTACAGGGTACGAGCAAAGGCCGCGGTTTCCAGGGCGTTATTAAACGTCATGGATTTTCAGGCGGCGGAGCCGGGCACGGTTCGATGTTCCACCGCGCCCCAGGTTCAATCGGTTGCAGTGCGTATCCAGGAAGAGTCATCAAGGGCAAAAAACTTCCCGGACGCATGGGTAACGACACCGTTTTACGGAAAAATGTCGTTGTGGTTGACATTAGATCCGAAGAAAACGTCGTGCTTCTGAAAGGCCCCCTGCCCGGAGCCAAGAACGGCCTGTTGAAGATATTCACCAAATAAGGATTTACCATCTGATCAGGTTCGAGGAGAATACTATGTCTACTGTAAATATTGTTAACACCAAGAACGAGAGTGTTGGCGAAATAGAATTGAACGATGCGGTCTTCAACCGTGAGGTTAAGCCGTATATCCTGCACGAAGTTGTCCGCATGCAGCGGGCCGCAAAAAGAGCCGGAAACGCCTGCACCAAAACACGGGTGGAAGTAAGTGGCGGCGGCAAAAAGCCCTGGCGCCAGAAAGGTACCGGAAGAGCCAGATCCGGAACGAGAACTTCTCCATTGTGGCGAGGAGGCGGGGTCACTTTTGGACCCAAGCCGAGGGACTACGCCTTCAAGGTGAATAAAAAAGTTCGCAAGCAGGCTGTCTCCATGGCGCTGAGCGCAAGGTTTCAGGAAGGAAACCTGGTAGTTGTCGACGATTTCAATATGGATGAGATCAAGACCAAGGATTTCGTGTCGATCATGAATCTTCTGGAAATAGACAACGGCTTGATTGTGACCGACGACGCATCGGAGAATCTTGCGAAATCGTCAAGAAACGTAAACGGCTACAAAATCCTCTCTTCGGAAGGACTCAACGTTTACGACATCCTGCTTCATAAGAAAATTATTCTGGTGCAACCAGTGATAGGCAGCCTTGAAAAGAGGTTAATGGCATGAAAAACATCTACGGAGTACTGCAGGGGCCTTGCCTCACTGAAAAGGCTGCACTGCAACAGGAAGAAGATGGGAAGGTAGTTTTCAAGGTCCATCCCAAGGCGAACAAGATTGAAATCAAGAAGGCGGTGGAGGTTATGTTCAACGTCAAGGTCAAGGACGTCAAGACCGCCTCGATTCACGGGAAGAAGAAAAGGGTAGGAAAAACAGTCGGCTTTACCAGTGATTGGAAGAAGGCCTATGTTACCTTGGCAGAAGGACAGATCAATTTTGCGGATGAACTGTAAGGTCTCTGCGAACCGGTTTATCAACCTTCAGCACACTGTACGATTCTATCAAATAAAATAATGATGGAGCGATTGGGAAATCATGGCTATTAAAGTATACAAACCAACATCACCTGGAAAGCGACAGCATGTCTCCATTAAAAATGCAGACCTGTCCAAAAAAGGGCCGGAAAAGAGCCTGATTGTAAGCCTTAACAAATCCGGGGGAAGAAATAATTACGGAAGGATAACTTCTCGCCACATCGGTGGAGGCCACAAACGGAAATACCGTATTATCGACTTCAAGCGCAACAAGGTCGATATCGACGCAAAAGTTGTCGCCATCGAGTATGATCCGAACCGTTCTGCCAACATAGCTCTACTGAGCTATAAAGACGGGGAGAAAAGGTACATTCTGTCACCCGACGGGGTTACTGTCGGAGACACCATCGTGGCCGGGAACAACGTCGACATTCAGCCGGGCAACTGTCTGCCGCTGGCTAACATCCCGCTGGGAACGATTATCCATAACATCGAGATGAAAATCGGCAAGGGTGCTCAGCTGGTCCGCAGCGCCGGAGCCGCAGCCCAGCTCATGGCCAAGGAAGGGAGTTACGTTCTGGTGAGACTTCCCTCAGGTGAGGTCAGAAAATTCAACAACAGCTGCCGGGCCTGTATAGGCCAGGTCGGCAACCGGGAACATGAAAGCCAGAAGCTTGGAAAAGCCGGCCGTAACCGGTGGAAGGGACGCCGTCCCCATGTCAGGGGCGTTGCGATGAACCCTGTCGATCACCCGATGGGTGGTGGTGAGGGCCGCAGCTCAGGTGGACGCCATCCCTGCAGTCCCTGGGGTGTACCAACCAAAGGGTACAAGACCAGGACAAAGAAGGCTTCTGACAAGCTGATTGTCAAGAAGAGATCCTAAGTTAAAAGGAGTTAGTAATGGCACGCTCAATTAAAAAAGGTCCTTTCATTGATGATCACCTTCAAGAGAAAGTGACGAACGCTATTGAAAGCGGATCAAGAAAAGTTATTAAGACCTGGTCGAGAAGGTCGGATATAAGTCCTGAGATGGTTGGACTCACCTTTGCGGTACACAACGGTAACAAATTCATCCCGGTATTTGTAACTGAGAACATGGTCGGTCACAAACTCGGCGAATTCGCGCCGACGAGGACATACTACGGCCACGCTTCAGACAAAAAGGGCAAAAGATAAGCGGAAACCTTGATGGGTTTCTCAGGATTTATCAGGAGTTGAGACTATGGAAGCCAAAGCCGTAGGAAGATACATTAGGATTTCGCCACAGAAGGCGCGACTGGTTGCCGATGTGGTCAGGGGCATGGGCGTTGATCAAGCGATCAACACCTTGCGCTTCATGCCGAAAAAGGGCGCTGGAATTATAAAGAATATTATCGAATCGGCCGTCGCAAACGCGACCCAGAACGAGGCGGCGGATGTTGATAACCTGTTTGTGAAGAAAATCTTCATAGATGGTGGGCCTTCCCTTAAGCGGATTCGTCCAAGGGCACAGGGCCGGGCTACAGGGATAATCAAAAGAACGAGTCATATCACTGTAGTTCTGGATGAAAACTGATCTGCTGCTGAAATTAAAGCGCAGACCGTTTGATAAACTTTATTGAACAATGAATTTGTTGGAGGACTGTTTTGGGGCAGAAGGTTAATCCACACGGACTGAGACTGAACATTACCCGGACATGGGATTCGATCTGGTATGCTGATAAGGAGTACCCGGCATTTTTGATCGAAGATCAGAAGCTGAAAAAGTTTCTTAAAAAGCGACTGCAGCACGCCGGGCTTGCCAAAATAAAGATCGAGCGTACCGGAGATCAGGTAAGGATCAAGCTGTTCACGGCACGGCCCGGGATCGTAATCGGGAAAAAAGGCGCAGAGATCGAGATCCTTAAAAGGGATCTGGAAAATCTGATTTCCAGGAAAGTTACCCTGGATATTCAAGAGGTTCGCCGTCCAGAAGCCGACGCACAGCTGGTAGCGGAGAATATTGCTCAGCAACTGGTACGCCGCGTGGCTTTTCGCCGGGCAATGAAAAAGGCGGTCAGTTCCGCGTTGCGCTTCGGGGTACAGGGAATAAAGATCTCCTGTTCCGGTCGTCTTGGCGGTGCCGAAATGTCCAGGTGCGAATGGGTTCGGGAAGGACGCGTACCGTTGCATACCTTGAGGGCTGACGTCGATTACGCGCTGGCCGAAGCGAACACCACCTACGGGATTATCGGTGTCAAGGTCTGGATATTCAACGGGGAAGTACTCAGCGAAGATGATGCTGTTGCTGCGCAGTAAGTGCAGCGCTGATATGTGCCATTTTTTATATGGAGTTATTAAATGTTAAGTCCTAAGAAGGTTAAACATAGAAAAGTATTCAAAGGCCGGATGAAGGGAGCTGCGCAAAGGGGCTGCTCAATTTCATTTGGTGATTACGCTCTCAAGGCGACCTGTTGCGGTTACATGAGCAATCAACAGATTGAAGCCGCTCGTATCACCATAAACAGGACCATGAAGAGGGGTGGAAAGGTGTGGATCAGGGTGTTCCCTGATAAACCGCTCACCAAAAAGCCAGCTGAGACCAGGATGGGTAAAGGTAAAGGTAGCCCCGAATCGTGGGTGGCGGTTATCAAGCCTGGGACCATCCTTTACGAAATTACCGGGGTAAGCGAGGAAATCGCAGTTAAAGCCTTGAGCCTTGCCGGAGCCAAGCTGCCTTTCTCTACAAAAGTAATAACCAAGAGGAACACGCTATGAAACCGGAAGAAATAAGAAACTTATCTGCAGAGGAAATCGATAAAATGCTGCAGGACCTGAGAGAGGAGTATGGGAATCTTTCTTTTCAACATAAGATCCGTCCTCTCGAAGACACCTCGAAACTGAAGAAAATTAGAAAAGATATTGCTAGGATCGAGACCATAAAGAGACAGTCCGTCAACTGAGCACCGGTATACAATTAACGCAGTATGGTCTGGTTCTAAAAAACATCACTATTTGATTAAATTATGAGTGAAATAAACAAATCTAGAAAGACAAGAACCGGTTCTGTTGTCAGCAACAGGATGGAAAAGAGTGTCGTGGTTCGGGTAGAACGCAAGGTACGCCATAAGCTTTATGGAAAATTCGTAAAAACCTGCGTGAAATACCTGGCGGACGATCCGGAAAACCGTTGCAACATTGGCGATACCGTTCTCATAGAAGAGTGTCGGCCTCTTAGCAAAAGAAAAAGGTGGCGGGTTAAAACAATTCTGGAGCAGGCCGTTTAATAATCTGGCTAAATGGCACGGCACAACTAGATGTTTCAGATGAAGAATCGGGTGAGATTATGATACAAACAGAAACAGTACTCAATGTTGCTGATAACTCCGGAGCGAAAAAAGTGCTTTGCATTCGTGTTCTCGGGGGTACAGGTAAACGATACGCATCCATCGGTGACGTCATTGTCGTCACGGTCAAGGAGGCGTTGCCAAACGCAAAGGTAAAAAAAGGTGACGTCATGAAGGCAGTTATCGTTCGCACCGCTAAGGAGATGAAGCGGATGGACGATACCTGGGTGAAATTCGACGATAATGCAGCGGTAATGCTGGCTGCTTCCGGTGAGCCCGTTGGGACCCGTATCTTTGGGCCGGTTGCAAGGGAACTGCGCAACCAGGGGTTCATGAAAATTATATCGCTGGCACCTGAAGCACTTTAACGAGAATGTGTGCCAGAGTGGCGATAGATTCATTGATTGGATAAAGGTATAGCAATGAAACAGGGTAAAACATACCTGAAAAAAGATGATCAGGTTGAAGTAATTGCCGGAAAAGACAAAGGCAGGGTTGGAAAGGTACTCCGAGTCCTTCGCGATCAAGACAAGGCAGTGGTTGAGCGCATTAACATGATCAAGCGGCACACCAAACCGCAGGAAATGAACCAGCAGGGACAGATCGTAGAGAAAGAAGCTCCTATTCACGTTTCCAATCTTCAACTTATCTGTCCAGAGTGCACTAAGACTGGTCGCATAGGAAAAAAGATCCTCGAGGATGGCACAAAAGTACGTTTTTGTAAGAGTTGTGGCGAATCCATCGAGAGTAAATGATAGATTGTCAACTACGATACGCTAGGAGTTATCATGGGTGCGCTTAAAGATATGTATGAGAATGAGTGTGTAGCTGCACTCAAAGAGGAATTTGGCTATGAGAATGCCATGGAAATTCCTCGAGTGAAAAAGATTGTATTGAACATGGGCTTGGGTGAAGCCGTTCAGAACCCGAAAATAGTTGAAGGGGCTGCCCAGGAGCTGACCCTGATCGCTGGTCAAAAGGCGGTCATAACCAAGGCAAAGAAGTCGATCGCTACTTTTAAGCTTCGTGAGGGAATGCCTATTGGGGCGCGGGTAACCCTTAGGGGCGAAAAGATGTACGATTTTCTGAGCAAACTTGTTAACATCGCACTGCCCCGCGTACGCGACTTCCGCGGATTATCCCCAAAGGGTTTCGACGGCAGGGGTAATTATTCGATGGGTGTAGCGGAACAGATCATTTTCCCCGAGATCGACTACGATAAAATTGATAAGATTAAAGGGTTGAACATCACCATCGTTACCTCGGCATCTTCCGATAAGGAAGGACGATTCCTTCTGGGAAAACTCGGGATGCCTTTTAAAAAATAGATAACATCCAGAACATAATTTTAATAGAGAGAATTTGGAGGTCGGTTTGGCTAAGAAATCCATAATTGCAAAAGCACAACGCAAACCAAAATTCGCGGTGCGTAAATACAACAGGTGTCCTCTTTGTGGACGTCCCAGAGCCTTTATCAGAAAATTTGGTGTTTGCAGAATATGCTTCCGTAAACTGGCGTCCAGCGGAGAAATCACCGGGGTTACCAAATCAAGCTGGTAAGGTTCTATCTCTGTTAGATTTTTAGTTTACTACTTTGAAAAATAAGGAGTGTTCGCTATGTCAATGAGCGATCCCCTGGCAGACATGCTGACCAGGATAAGAAATGCAGTAATGGCAAGATACGATTCTGTTGAGATGCCCAATTCCTCGATCAAGGCCGATGTCGCTCGTGTACTTAAAGAGGAAGGGTACATTTCCGACTTCACCGTTCGTGAGGGTAATGTACAGGGTGTGATTAAAATCGATCTTAAATACGGACCCGAAAACGAATCTGTTATCAGTGGAATCAAGCGAATCAGCAAGCCCGGATTGCGTAAGTACTCCAAGGCAGACGCAATTCCTGAAGTACTGAACGGGCTTGGGATCGCAATAATTTCCACCTCAAAGGGTGTTGTCACCGACAAGAAGGCCCGCGAACTGAACGCAGGTGGGGAAATAATTTGTGAGGTCTGGTAGACCCGAGGATAACGGAGGAAAGTATGTCTCGAATAGGTAAACAGCCCATTCCGGTTCCAGCCGGAGTGACGGTGGATCTGAAGGGTCAGCAGATTACGGTTAAAGGTACCAAGGGTACTCTGCAGCGTCAGATCGTTGATGAAATCGAAGTTGTCCTTGGTGACGGCGTCATCGAAGTAAAAAACCGGGAAGAAAGTACCCGAGTCAACGCCTTCCGGGGAATGAGCCGCAGTCTCATCAACAACATGGTTGTTGGTGTTGCCGAAGGGTTCAAGAAAGTTCTGGTAATAGAAGGTGTCGGATATAAAGCCAGTGCCAGCGGGTCCAAGCTCACGCTCAACGTCGGCTATTCCAATCCGGTTGATTTTGAGGTTCCCAAAGAGGTTGCCGCCTCGGTTGAGGGGAACAATAAAATCGTGCTCGAATCAATCGATAAAGAGCTGGTGGGACTGGTTGCGGCCAAAATCCGTCAGATTAGAAAGCCTGAACCATACAAGGGCAAAGGGATTCGTTACGAAGACGAACACATTGTCCGTAAGGTCGGTAAAGCTGGCGGCGCTTAAGAACGTTAAAATGCCTTCGGGCTTTAAAAGCAAATGGTAAACAGTAATGGCTAGAAAAAATCCAAACACGGTTGCTAGGGAAAAACGTGTCCGCAGAATCAGAAAGAAAATCACCGGCACGAGCGAGCGGCCTCGCCTCAGAGTATTTAAAAGCAACAAGCATATCTATGCCCAGATAATCGACGATAGCGCAGGCAAAACCTTGGTATCAATGTCGACCATAGACAAGGAGTTCGAGCCGGGCGAGGAAAAAGGTAAGGCATCGCTGGCCAAAAAAGTCGGTGAACTTCTTGCTACTCGTGCCAAGGCAGCAGGAATTACGAAGGTAATATTTGACCGTGGCGGTTGTCTGTATCACGGCAGAGTAAAATCGCTTTCCGAGGGTGCTCGGGAAGGTGGACTTGAATTTTAATGATTTTTAATATAACGGGGGTGTCCCTTGTCTGATTTCAAACGTTCCAAAAGTGCGGCTACTGAGGAGCTGATCGAGAAAATAGTTTTTATTAATCGCGTTGCCAAAGTTGTTAAGGGTGGTCGCCGATTCAGCTTTTCTGCGATTGTAGTCGTCGGTGATGGTAAAGGAAAGGTTGGTTACGGTCTCGGAAAAGCAAACCAGGTACCGGAGGCGATTAGAAAGGGTGTGGAGAAGGCAAGAAAGGCCATGTTCACCGTCGCTCTTACTGAAACCTCTATTCCCCATCAGGTAACAGGTCGTTTTGGTGCAGGGAAGGTCCTGCTCAAGCCGGCGTCGGCTGGTACAGGTCTTATTGCCGGTGGACCGGTGCGTGCGGTTCTCGAGGCTGCAGGTGTTTCAAACATCCTCACCAAATGCCTGGGCTCCCACAATCCGCACAATATGGTCAAGGCGACTATCACCGGATTGAAAGAACTCAGATCCGCCCAGACAATTGCCGATTTGCGTGGAAAAAAAGTAGAAGAAATTACAGCATAATTACAGCTATTGATTTGTGGTCCGCCACTGTGCTGAACAGTACTGACTAACATAAGAAAAAAGAAGGTAGCAAATGGCCGAGACAATTACATTTACCCTGGTTAAAAGCGGCATTGGAAGCACCAAGAAGATTAATGCTACTTTAACAGGGCTTGGGCTTACCAAAATGAATAAGACTGTCACCAGAAAGGATACCCCGGAGCTTCGCGGAATGCTGAGTAAGGTGGCGCATCTTGTACGTATAGAGGAGATATAGCATGTTGACTTTAGCAAACCTTTCTCCGAAAGCCGGATCTACCAAGCAGCCGAAGAGACTTGGCCGCGGACCAGGTAGCGGGCATGGGAAAACTGCAGGAAGAGGTCACAAAGGATATAAATCGAGGTCGGGATCAGGCGTGAAGCCGGGTTTTGAAGGCGGCCAGATGCCGCTGCAGAGAAGGTTGCCCAAGAGAGGGTTCAATAACGTATTCAAAAAGGAATATGCGCTTATTTCTCTGGAGCAGCTTGACCGATTTGAAGCCGACGCCACTGTAACGGTCGACACCCTGATCGAGGCCGGTCTTGTAAAGAAAAACAGCCTGGTCAAAGTACTTGCAAACGGTGAGATCACCAAGGCGATCAAGATCAAGGTCGATAAGCTTTCAAAATCGGCCCAGGCCAAGATTGAAGCTGCAGGTGGAACCGTACTGACCGAAGAATAAAGCGTTAGCACTGAATGGCGCCCCGAGAGGCCATAAGGTTAAATTCTTAGAACTGTAAGTAGGTATCAATAATGAGTGGATTGCAGAGTGCTGCAAATATACCTGAGCTGCGCCGGCGTATCCTGTTTACGCTTATAATGCTCGCCGTGTATCGGATTGGGGTGCAAATTCCAACCCCCGGTATTAACGGCGAAGCACTGGCGGCTTTTTTTGCCCAACAATCCGGCACGCTGTTCGGGATGTTCAATATGTTTTCCGGCGGTGCGCTGGAGAACTTCTCGATATTTGCCCTCGGAATTATGCCGTATATCAGCGCCTCCATCATAATACAGCTGCTCACCGTGGTGGTACCCCAGCTGGAGGCGCTCAAGAAGGAAGGCCAGGCCGGGAATCGTAAAATAACGCAATACACGCGATATGGTACTGTTCTGCTCAGTATTATCCAGGGTACTTTTATCGCCACCGGCCTTCAGGGCATGACGGGACCCGGCGGCGCGCCGATTGTACTTGATCCCGGCGTTCAGTTTAAACTGATGACCATGCTCACCTTGACTTCAGGTACCGCATTTATTATGTGGCTCGGTGAACAGATGACTGAAAGGGGAATCGGTAACGGAATCTCACTGATCATCTTTGCCGGTATCGTCGCGCGCGGACCCGCAGCTGTGGCCAACTCGATTCAACTGGTCAAGGCTGGAGAAATCACGATGTTTTTTGTGCCGTTTCTAGTCGTGTTCATGTTAATGGTCATAGGCATTATCGTCTTCTTTGAAACCAGCCAGCGGCGAATTCCCATCCAGTATGCAAAAAGAGTGGTTGGAAGAAAAGTGTATGGTGGTCAGAGCTCGCATCTGCCGCTGAAGATTAACGTCTCGGGTGTCATTCCGCCGATTTTCGCTTCATCGATTATGATGTTTCCCGCGACCATCGGCAGCTTTATCCAGATTGACTGGGTGCAGAGAGTTTCAGCGGCAATGTCGCCCGGGACCATATACTACTATCTGTGCTATATCACCATGATAGTGTTCTTCTGCTTTTTCTACACCGCAGTCACTTTCAAGCCCGATGACGTTGCAGAGAACCTGAAGAAGAACGGTGGATTTGTGCCCGGGATTCGTCCAGGGAAAAAGACTGCCGAATTTATAGATAAGGTGTTGACCCGGTTGACCGTAGTAGGGGCAATCTATTTAAGCGCAGTGTGCGTGCTGCCGACGATTCTTATCTCTAAATTCAACATTCCCTTCTATTTCGGAGGCACAGCTCTGCTGATCGTAGTCGGAGTTGCCATCGATACCATTTCTCAGGTCGAGTCCCATCTTCATATGAGAAATTATGAAGGATTCATGAAGCAGGGTAAGATCAAGGGCAGAAGGTAGACGTCGTGACCGCATCAGGTGAAGCAGGCGATGGCCGAAACATTGTGCTCAAGTCGCCCGACGAGATCAAGTTTATGCTCGAGGCTAATCAGATCGTGGCGCAGACTTTGAGCTTGCTCGAGAAAACTATTGAGCCCGGGATTACCACCTGGGAACTTGACAAAATAGCCGAAGCGCAGTGCGAGAAGATGAAGGTAACCCCTGCATTCAAGGGGTACCGTGGTTTTCCGGCATGTATCTGTGCTTCTGTAAATGAACAGGTCGTACATGGGATACCGTCGCGCAAAACCAAGCTGAAAAAAGGTGACATCATTTCCATCGATTTCGGGGTTGAGTTCAAAGGTTACTTCGGCGATTCCGCGATAACGGTTCCCGTGGGCAAGGTTGATTCCAAGCTCATGAGGCTGCTGGATGTGACGAGGGTTTCTCTTGAAAAAGGCATTCAGCAGGTAGAGGTTGGCAACAGGATCGCCGACATTTCAAAAGCCGTGCAACACCACGTGGAAGGACACGGCTTTTCAGTTGTCAGGCAGTTTGTCGGACATGGGATCGGAAGCGCTCTGCACGAGGCACCTGAGATCCCGAATTTTCACCAGGGTGAGCGAACTGCGAGGCTGATGCCCGGGATGGTGCTGGCCATTGAGCCCATGGTGAATATGGGAACATACAAGGTAAAAATGCTGAGAGACGGATGGACTGTAGTAACCGAAGACAGTAAGCCGTCCGCCCACTTCGAGCACTCTGTGGCTGTTACCGAAGATGGTCCCAAAATATTGAGTTACCGATGAAAAAAAGAAGCGCAAAAAAATACTTCTCATTAGCGAGAAAGTAGATTATACTGTTGCGTTTTTAACTGAAACTTACATAAGCCGGTAAAT
This sequence comes from Desulforhopalus singaporensis, assembly GCF_900104445.1. Classification (GTDB taxonomy): domain Bacteria; phylum Desulfobacterota; class Desulfobulbia; order Desulfobulbales; family Desulfocapsaceae; genus Desulforhopalus_A; species Desulforhopalus_A singaporensis. The sequence continues at coordinate 87,701 of NZ_FNJI01000014.1, forward strand.
CATGTCGAAAGAAGAAGCTATTGAAGTAGAAGGTACAATTATCGAACCATTACCCAACGCAATGTTTCGCGTTGAACTGGATAATGGACATAAGGTGTTGGCCCATATATCGGGTAAAATGCGTATGCATTTTATAAAAATTCTTCCCGGTGACCGGGTGACCGTAGAGCTTTCCCCTTATGATCTGACAAGGGGAAGGGTTACTTTCAGGGCTAAAAACGCCAAAAAGAAAAAATAGAGAGTTTGCTGATTATGAAAGTACGAGCATCTGTAAAAAAAATGTGCAGTGATTGCAAAATTATAAAACGTAACGGTATCGTACGCGTTTCCTGTAAGATAAAAAAACATAAACAGAGGCAGGGATAAATAGCTTTTATGCCGTTTAACTTCACCTACTTCTTTAAGGAGATATGTCTTGGCACGTATAGCAGGAATTGACCTTCCGAAAAATAAACATATGGATCGGGCGTTAACTTACATTCATGGAATTGGGTTAACTTCGGCTCGTAAAATTCTGGATAAAGTGGATCTTCCATACACCATGAACAGCGACGACCTGGACGGCGACGATGTGAACCGCATCAGGAAAGTGCTTGAAGATGAGTATGTTGTGGAAGGTGATCGCAGGCGTGAAGTTTCCATGGATATAAAACGTCTGACTGATCTTGGTTGTTATCGCGGCCGGCGGCATCGTATGGGACTTCCGTGCCGGGGACAAAAGACCAAGACCAACGCACGAACCAGGAAGGGACCGCGCAAAGGCGCAGCACGACGAAAGTAATCGAAATTAATATAGGTGTAAGATATGGCAGTCGCTAAAAAGAAAAGAATAAAGAAGAACGTGCCGGAAGGGGTAGTCTTCGTCTATTCGACTTTCAACAACACTATCGTAACTATCTCTGACAAACAGGGAAACGTAGTATCCTGGTGCAGCGCAGGCGTTCTTGGTTTTAAAGGTTCACGAAAGAGCACACCGTTCGCCGCACAGAACGCACTCACCGACGCAGCAAAAAAAGCAGCTGATTTCGGTATGCGCAAGGTAGAAGTCAGGGTTAAAGGACCGGGACCGGGTAGGGAAGCGGCGCTGCGCGCCCTCATCAACACCGGCTTTGAAGTAACCAAAATCTGCGACGTTACTCCGGTGCCCCACAACGGCTGCAAACCTCCAAAGCGCCGGAGAGTGTAGCGTTTTTTCGTTATATACTTTAATACATTAAAATAAACGGAGGCCCAAGTTGGCTAGAAATATAGGTGCTGCATGCCGTCGATGCAGGAGAGAAAACTTGAAATTATACCTCAAAGGCGAACGTTGCTATTCCGACAAATGTGCTTTTGAGCGGAGAGCGTTTGGCCCTGGTCAACACGGGCAGGCAAGATTCAAGAAACAATCCGACTACGCCATCCAGCTGCGTGAAAAGCAAAAAGTCAAAAGCATGTACGGAATGCTCGAGAGCCAGTTCCGTCTGACCTTTGAAAAAGCCGATCGCCAAAAAGGTGTTACCGGTGAAAACCTGCTTATTCTCCTTGAGAGGAGGCTCGATAACGCCATCTTCCGCATTGGCTACGCTTCTTCGAGGAATCAGGCAAGGCAAATGGTACGTCACAACCATATACTGGTAAACGGGAAAAAAGTTAATATCCCTTCGTTTCTGGTTAGCCCTGGAGACGTGGTAAGCCTGAAGGAAAAGAGCCGCAGCAACGCTGTAATTAATGAGAATTTAGAGGCAGTAGTACGGCGAGGCGTTCCAAGTTGGCTGGAGCTTGACAAGGATAACTACAAGGCTACCGTCAAGGCCCAACCCAACCGGGAAGAGCTGACCATGCCTATTCAAGAACAGTTGATCGTCGAACTTTACTCCAAGTAAGCAAAAACCATAAGGTTTGCATCGAGTCTTGCAAAAGGCTGTCCGTTGTAAACCTTTTCGTAACTTTCAGTACGATATAAAGAGTAAAAACAAAGCGATACGACGACACAGTTCGTAATTGCGGGTAAAGGATATCTATGATTCAAGCTGCCGACGAAAAAATACCGTTTCACCGAAACTGGCATGAACTGATTAAACCTGAGAGGCTGGAGGTAGACAGGGAAAAGCATACCGAAACTTACGGTAAATTTGTCTGTCAGCCGCTAGAGCGAGGGTTTGCCACCACAATCGGCAACTCTCTGCGGCGCGTTCTGCTGTCTTCCATACAGGGTGTGGCTATAACCACCGTGAAGATCGAGGGTGCGTTGCACGAATTCACCTCCATGAAGGACATCATGGAAGACGTGAGTGAAATCATACTCAACCTCAAGCAGGTGAGACTGAAACTGCACACCGGTGACAGCCAGAAGGTAATAATAGAAAAGGATGGCCCGGGAGCGGTTACAGCGGGCGACATCGTGGAAACCGGATTTGTCGAAGTAATGAACAAGGATCAGGTAATATGCACCCTGACCGGTCCTACTACCTTCTACGCAGAATTGACCGTGGAGTGGGGTAAGGGATATCAGCCAGCCGAAAAGATGGAAAAGGAAAACCTGTCAATTGGACAGATTCCGATCGATGCGATATTCACGCCGATCAAAAAGATCCAGTACATGACTTCACAGGCTCGGGTGGGACAGCAGACCGATTATGACAAACTGACGATTGAAATCGAGACGGACGGGAGCCTCAAACCGGAAAACGCCCTCGCCTACGCTGCCAAGATACTAAAAGAACAGATGACCATCTTCATTAACTTCGATGAAGAGGAAGCTGAACCAGAGATCAGTGAAGACGACGACCGGGATTCAGAACCGCTCAACCCGTATCTCGACAAGCCGGTCGAGGATCTGGAACTGTCGGTACGTTCCGCTAATTGCCTGAAAAATGCTGACATCAACTACATTGGTGATCTCGCCCAGAAAACCGATCAAGAAATGTTGAAGACCAAGAACTTCGGGCGCAAGTCTCTTAACGAGATCAAGTCGCTGCTTTCGGAAATGGATCTGACCCTGGGAATGAAGTTTGAAAACTGGGTGCCACCCCACGAGCGGGAAGATACCGAAGAGTGAAATTCACATAAAAAAAAAACCGTTAAAGGTTTTTATTTGTAGCAGAGGAATATATCATGAGACATAAAATTTCCGGAAGAAAACTTGGACGGACGAGCTCACACAGGCTTGCTATGCTCAGAAACATGGCAACATCCCTTTTTGAGCATGAGAGAATAGTTACCACCACCGAAAAGGCAAAGGAACTTCGTCCAGTGGCCGAGAAAATGATAACCTTGGCCAAGCGCGGCGATTTGCATGCCAGAAGGCAGGCGCTGAGCTTCATCAGGAGCAAGGCTGTCGTCGACAAACTGTTCAACGAAATAAAGGACAAATTCGAGGACCGCAAGGGGGGATACACCAGAATCCTCAAAACAGGGGTCCGGCCGGGAGACAACGCCTCCATGGCAATCATAGAGTTGGTCAACTATGAAGAACAGATAGAGACTGAAGATTCTGATGAATAAGATTCAAGATCTCTGAGAAAAAAGCTGATAGAGGCCTAGGCCTTTATCAGCTTTTTTTTTGCTCAATACGTTATTTGGAGGAAATCTCTTGCAACCTAAAAACAAAGAATTCCCCAAGGGGATGATCCCTGTTGGAGATTCTGAGTTCCTGTTTGACTGTCACAAGAATGTGGAGTGTTTTAACGTATGCTGCAGAAAAGTCGACCTGACACTCTACCCTTATGACATTCTTCGACTGAAGAACTGCCTCAAAATCGATTCGGAGCAGTTTCTTCGTAGTTACACAATTCTTGCCAAGGGAAATAACGCTTTTTTCCCCAGCGTGATGATAAAACTTGCCGATGACGAAGAGAAATCATGTCCTTTTCTCGGTGAAGAGGGCTGTACCGTATATCATGACAGACCGTCGGCGTGCCGTACCTATCCGCTTGAACGGGCTGTCGACAGATCAGAACAATCGGCAGTGCCTGATGATTTTTACTTTCTCGTAAATCATGACTACTGCAAGGGGCACAATGAAGATAAATCCAACACCGTTAATTCATGGGTCAGAAGTCAGAGGTTGATCGAATTCAATACAATGAATAGTTTATGGGCCGGGATGGACACTCTTTTTGCCACTAATCCATGGAAGGGGGAGGGGGCAGCGGGGGAAAAACAGCAGCTGGCATTCATGGTCTGCTACAACATAGACGGGTTCAGACGATTTTGTCATCAGCACCAGATTTTAAAACAGTTCCGGCTCGACAAACAGACCAGAAGACGCATAGACAACGAAGACGGCGAGCTGTTAAAGTTCGGTTTTGATTGGCTCAGGCTGGTGCTAACCGGCCGCAGTTCGCTGGTAAAAAAGTAGATAGGAACTGAATTTTTCAACGATCGGTTGCAATCATGAGTTGCTCATGGTAAAAAGGAATGTTTTTTTTGTATGCGGGACCAAGGGTGTCCCGGAATTATCAAAACACACACCTTCGAAAATGCTGGTGTCGGACTGTTGGAAATAGGACGATTCGATTATGAAGGTGGAGGTATAACCAGAACGGAGACAATAATGGCTAACGCTAGTGTAAGAGACATGCTGCAGGCGGGCGTCCACTTCGGTCATCAGACCAGGAGATGGAACCCTAAAATGAAACAGTACATCTACGGACCTCGTAACGGTATTTATATCATCAATCTCGATATTACCAAGAAGATGTTCGACAAGGCGTGCAACTATATTACCCGCGAAGTACAGAACGGCGGATCCGTTCTCTTTGTTGGTACTAAAAGGCAGGCACAGTCGATTATCAACGAGGAAGCAAAACGGTGCAACATGTTTTATGTAGACCACCGGTGGCTCGGTGGGATGCTCACTAACTTCCAGACTATCAAAAACAGCATAGACCGCCTCAAGTCGATTGAATCGATGCAGGCTGACGGATCGATCAACCGCTTTCCCAAAAAAGAGATCCTGCTGATGGAAAAAGAGCGGATCAAGCTTGAGAGAAACGTCGGCGGTATCAAGGACATGAAAGGATTGCCTTCGGTGGTTTTCGTCGTTGACCCGCGGAAGGAAAATATTGCGGTCAGTGAAGCTGTCAAGCTGGGTATCCCGGTTGTCGCTATCACCGATACCAACTGTGATCCTGATAATATTGATTTCGTCATTCCCGGAAATGACGATGCCATACGTTCGATCCGACTGCTGACTTGTCACATCGCTGAGTCTGTGCTTACCGGTCAGGCGTCCCGCGAAGGTGAAGAGGCTTCTGAAGAAGCGGTCGCGGCAGCTATGGGTGATGTTGGCAGCGAAATGGCCGAGGAAGCTGAAGAGGCCAAAGAATCACAAGAATAATTCCGGGAGGGCTATTTGCAGCTCTTCAGGCAAAAGTTTCGTTTGTTATGAAGGGGTTGTCGACTGACTACCCCTTTTTTATGTGATAAATTGCATTAATATGTCTGACAACAACTGTGACGGTACAGACTTTTTAAATAGAACTCAAAGTTAGAAAAAAGGAGATTTACCATGGCCATTACAAGTAAGATGGTAAAAGATCTGAGAGACAAGACTCAGGCAGGAATGATGGACTGCAAAAAGGCCCTGGAAAAGACCGGCGGAGATATGGAGAAGGCTGTTGATCTTCTGCGCCAGAAAGGTTTGGCGGTTGCAGCAAAGCGCGCAGGCCGTGCAACCAGTGAAGGTGTTATCGAGACCTACATTCACGCCGGCGGAAAACTTGGTGTCATGGTCGAGCTCGGATGTGAAACCGATTTTGTTGCCAAAAACGATGCGTTCCGTGAGTTCGCCCGTGACATAGCCATGCACATAGCGGCGGCAAGTCCGGTGGCGATTACCCGCGAAGAAGTGCCTGAAGAGATTGTTGCCAGAGAAAAAGACATCTACGTGCAGCAGGCACTTGACTCTGGAAAACCTGAAGCAATTGTTGAAAAGATGGTGACCGGCAAGATAGAAAAATATCTTGCAGAGGTAGCCCTTCTTGAACAGAAATTTGTAAAAAACCCTGATCTCTCCATCCAGGATCTTCTCAATGAACTGGTTGGCAAGATGGGAGAAAATATCTCAATCAAGCGTTTTGCAAGATTTCAGGTTGGGGTAGCCGAGTAACAGTTGTTTGGCGAAAGTTTTCTGGCTTTCGCCAAACTCCCCGGCAAAGCGATGAGATATCGGGTCTCATCGCTTTGCCGGGGAGTTCTTCCACTTTTTAAAAGCCAAAAAAGGAGTGACCATGGCAAGCCAGCTGAAATATAAGAGAATATTGCTCAAACTCAGTGGTGAGGCTTTGATGGGCGAAGACGCCTACGGGATAAATACCGGTGTTCTTGAGTTTGTAGCTGGCGAAATCAAGCAGGTGGTTGAAAAAGGTGTAGAACTTGGCGTTGTCATCGGGGCCGGCAATATCTTCCGCGGTGTAGCTGGGGCGTCCAAAGGGATGGATCGTACCACCGCAGACAATATGGGAATGCTGGCGACGGTCATGAACAGCCTGGCAATGCAGGATGCCCTTGAGCGTACAGGAGTAATAACCAGGGTAATGTCTGCGATCCCCATGCAGTCCGTATCGGAACCGTATATCAGGAGAAGGGCTACCAGGCACTTGGAAAAGGGCCGGGTGGTCATTTGTGCTGCCGGCACAGGAAACCCATATTTTACGACAGATTCGGCCGCTGTACTCAGGGCACTCGAGATCGACGCTGACGTGGTGATTAAGGCGACCAAGGTTGACGGGGTGTACGACAAGGACCCCATGAAATTCAACGACGCGCTCAAGTATGAGAGTCTGACCTACGACGAGGTGCTGCAGAAGGGGTTGCGGGTTATGGATGCCGCCGGTATCGCCCTTGCCAAAGAAGACAATCTGCCGATCATGGTTCTTGACATGGGGGTTTCGGGCAATATATCCCGGGCGGCTTTTGGTGAGTGTGTCGGCACGTTGATAACCGCCTGATGGTCCGGACAACAATTTGGCGCCGGACAATATCCGTTTTCTGACGGGTAGCAGTCTCTGCCATATAATGGGTCAATCCTGAAATTAATCTGAAATAGAGGTGTATCATGAATGAAGTTATCCTGGAAATGTCTGAAAAGATGGACAAAAGCGTTGATTCTTTTAAAAACGAACTATCCAAGGTAAGGACCGGTAGAGCTTCTCTTGCTATCCTCGACGGTATTTCTGTCAATGCATATGGCAGTCAAATGCCTCTGAATCAGGTTGGTACCCTGACTATTCCGGAAAGTCGCATGATAGCGATCCAGCCATGGGATCCACAGATGCTGCAGGCTATCGAAAAAGCAATCCTCAAATCTGATGTCGGTCTTACTCCTGCAAACGATGGCAAGATCATCCGTCTCAATATTCCCCAGCTCACCGAAGAACGAAGAAAGGATCTGGTTAAACAGGTGAAAAAAATCGCCGAAGAATTCCGTGTCGCCGTACGTAACTTGAGAAGGGAGGCGATAGATACCTTGAAAAAACAGAAAAAAGATAAGGAAATATCCGAGGACGAGCTTTTCAAGTATCAGGATGAGGCGCAGGTTGAAACCGACAGCCATATCAAGATGATTGATGACGCAATGGCGACCAAGGAAAAAGAAGTTATGGAAGTGTAAGGGGCGGGGCGAATTCTGTTGGTAGTTTTTTTGTTGGTAAATAATCTGGGAAGCATATGTCTGTAACTGTTGATCTTGATGAAAACCTCCTGCCCCGTCACGTTGCTATTATAATGGACGGAAACGGCAGATGGGCACAGCGTAGGCGAAAGCCGCGGCTCTTCGGCCACAAGGCCGGGGCCGAGTCGGTTCGCGATATTGTTGAAGCGTGCAGGGAAATCGGGATCGAATACCTCACACTGTATGCGTTTTCTTCGGAAAACTGGAAGCGTCCCGACCAGGAAGTTTCTGGGTTGATGTCCATTTTAAAAAAGTATCTGATCTCCGAATTGCCAAAGATGGTAAAAAACGATGTTCGTTTGCTGGCGATAGGGAACCATGCAAAACTTCCCGAGGACGTAAGGAAAACGCTGCGGGAAACCATCAAGACAACCGCTGAAAACAACAAACTCACCCTCACCCTGGCGTTGAGTTACGGCGGACGAGACGAAATCGTCAGGGCTGTCAAAAAAATCAGCGCCGACTGCGTTAACGGAAGTTTGCAGGTTGACCAGATCTGTGAAGATACCCTGCAGAACGCACTCGATACGTCGGCAGTACCCGATCCCGATCTCCTTATCAGGACTGGCGGTGAGGCGAGACTGTCCAATTTTCTGTTGTGGCAGGCATCCTATGCAGAAATTCTCTTCACTGATATGATGTGGCCGGACTTCAGAAAGGATGCTTTTTACCGAGCACTTTCCGATTACCAGAAACGGGAACGCAGATTTGGGCGCACCCGAGAACAGTTGCACTCAGAGTAAGACGATGAAACGTATTGTGCCCGGGCTGTTGATTGCTGGTTTGTGGCTTATGCTGTTGCTTTTTGGGTCGATACAACTTTTCAGTCTGCTTTTTTTTGTTATCGCCATGATCGGCGCAGATGAATATCTGAGGATGGCCGACAGGCGGGATGTGGCTTTGGGGGAGAAGGGGCTGCTGATCATCTTTACTGCGCTGCCTGTGGGAATAGTCGGATTGTGCGGGCAGACCGCAGGTCTTGGCGGCGCCGTTCTGCTATCTTTTGCAGGATTTGTCGTCTATCTGCTCTGCCGTTACGGTTCGCCGCTTGAGAGCTACGCGCTGTTTGCCAGGTTTGTTTTCGGCCTTCTGTATGTCGGCTTTCTCGGATCTCACCTGGTGCTGCTGCGTTCTCTGGAAGAAGGCGGCACCTGGCTGATTATCGCCTCTGCGATAACCGCGTGCTCCGATACCGGTGCCTATTACACAGGAAAAAGATTGGGCAAAAGAAAATTGTGCCCTGCCATAAGTCCCAACAAGACCGTCGAAGGGGCGGTGGGAGGCGTTGTGAGCGGCACCATCGGCGCCCTGGTATTCGGTGTGGTCCTGCTCAACGAGCCTCCGTTGGTGTTCCTGGCACTGGGCGGAGCATTTCTCTCGCTTGTAGGTATCAGCGGCGACCTCACCGAGTCCATCATAAAAAGGGGGACGCAGACTAAAGATTCCGGCAGGTTGCTCGCGGGGCATGGAGGTGTGCTTGATCGCATGGATTCGCTTCTTTTTGTGGCGCCGGCTCTCTATTATCTCCTCATTCTTCTGGTGCCCTGATGAAGTCTATATCTCTTTTGGGCTCAACCGGCTCAATCGGTGTTAATGTTCTTGATGTTGTAAGGCGTTGTCCCGACCGTTACCGGATCGTGGCTCTGGCGGCAGGTACCAATATATCGTTGCTTGCCAGGCAGGTAATCGAATTCGATCCCGAGATTATTTCCATAGCAGAAGAAAAATATTCAACACAGCTGCGTGAACTCCTGCCGCGCCAATATCATGCAAGAATCTGTTTTGGGGTCGAAGGTGCCAAATTGGCCGCGGCGTGTCGCTCTGCCGATATAACCTTCTCCGCCATCGTCGGGTCTGCTGGGCTTCAGCCGACCCTGGCCGCAATAGAGGCCGGCAAGGACATTGGTCTGGCCAACAAGGAGACTCTTGTCATGGCGGGCAGAATCGTAATCGACGCGGCTACAAAAAACGGCGTGCGCCTTTTTCCCGTCGATTCCGAGCATTCAGCCATCTTTCAAGCGCTTGAGGCCGGTCGAAAAGAAGACCTGAGTAAAATCATCCTCACCGCATCCGGCGGACCTTTTCACGGAAAAAGCCGACGGCAGCTAGAAGAGGTGACACCGGAGCAGGCGCTCATGCATCCCAACTGGAGTATGGGCCGGAAAATTTCTATAGATTCTGCTACCCTCATGAATAAAGGGCTGGAAGTAATTGAGGCCAGGTGGCTGTTTGATGTTTTGGCCGGCACAATCGAAGTCGTCGTCCACCCCCAGTCCATAGTCCATTCTCTTGTTGAATACGTTGACGGCTCGGTGCTGGCCCAGCTGGGGATTCCGGATATGCGCATTCCAATAGCCTATGCCCTTTCCTATCCCGAGAGAATGGATCTCGGGCTTAATCCGCTGCGGCTGTCGCAGTGTGGCAGGCTGGAATTTATAGAACCTGACTACCAATGTTTTCCGGCATTAAAACTTGCCTTCGACGCACTTGAGCAGGGAGGAGTGTTGCCCGCAGTGCTTAACGGAGCCAATGAGGTCGCTGTCGATGCGTTTCTCGCATCCAGGATCAGTTTTTTGCAAATTGCCGAGACAGTCGCGAGAACAATGGATATTGTAAACGAAGGAAGAGAGGATTGTCTTGAGGATATACTCCTTGCAGATTCTCGGGCCAGGAGGGAGGCTGAGGCGGTTATCCGCATTTTGTCCTGACCTTGGGGTGCGGTTGCACCGATTTCTTGCTATACACTTTTTCAACTGCTGGTAATAATGAATACCTTGTTCGCTTTTATAATTGTTTTAGGTCTTCTCATCTTTGTGCATGAGTTCGGGCATTTTATCTTTGCCAAACTCTTCGGGGTGCGGGTGTTGAAATTTTCCCTGGGATTTGGCCCCAGCCTGGTGGGGAGAAAGATCGGTGAGACGGAGTATGTCATTTCCGCCTTTCCGCTTGGGGGCTTCGTTAAAATGTACGGGGAAAATCCCGACGAGCAGGATATTCCCCAGACGGACAGGGAAGCATCTTTTGCCTATAAGCCGGTGTGGAAAAGATTTTTCATAGTCCTTGGCGGTCCGCTGTTTAATTTACTGTTTCCGGTCGTGCTGTTTTTCTTCATTTTCCTTTTCGTCGGGGTTCCGACCCCGGTGGATACCACGCGTATCGGCAAGGTAACAGAAGACTCTCCAGCCTACCAGAGCGGACTGCAGGCAGGAGATGTCATTGTGCAGATCGACGGCAATACAACCTCCAGCTGGCTTGACGTGCTTGAGTCGGTAAAAAACAGCGGTGGAAAGGAATTGTCCGTTGCGGTGATGCGCGGCGGCAAACAGGCGACAATAAAGGTTACGCCGGCAATAGATTCGGTGAAGAATGTGTTTGGAGAAGAGATCGAACAGCGCTATATGGTTGGAATAATGAAGGCTGACGAGCTTGTCTATGAAAGAAGCGGGCTGGTGGAATCCTTCACCAACAGCTGCCTGCAGACGTGGATATACATCTCCCTTACCGTGAAGGGTTTTATCAAGATTGTCCAGCAGGTGGTCCCGGCATCGGAGCTGGGCGGGCCGATTCTCATCGCCCAGATCGCTGGCGAGCAGATGCGGGCGGGATGGCTCAATCTTATCTATTTCATGGGACTTTTAAGCGTCAACCTCGGTATTCTCAACCTATTGCCTATTCCCGTTCTGGACGGCGGTCACCTGGTTTTTCTTACCATTGAGGGGATAAGGCGAAAGCCGCTGAACGAGAGGGCGCAGATTTTTGCTCAGCAGATCGGGATAGGGTTGCTCGCAACGCTTATGCTCTTTGTCTTTTACAATGATATAGTCCGCCTGTTTAGCTGATGGATCGCACAACTCCTTTTATATTGTCCCTGGATACGGCGACACCGTGCAGCTCTGTTGCCCTGACACGAGGAACGAGGGAGCACGGAGAGATACTTGGTGCGCTGAACCTGTCAGGTAATGTCACACACTCAAGAAGACTGCTGGCGAGCATTGATTACCTGATGAACCAGTCTGGGGTTGACTGGGATGACCTGGACGCGGTCAACGTCAGTCTGGGACCGGGAAGTTTTACCGGGTTGCGTATCGGTATGGCGACGGCCAAAGGACTTGCCGCGGCGGCTGGTAAACCGCTTATCGGGGTCTCCACCCTGGACGGTCTTGCTGCAAAATGTGTTACCGGCCGTCTTGTCTGTGCGGTGCTGGATGCCCGGAAAAAAGAGGTCTATGGGGCATTTTACCGGTGCGACAAAAAGGGCAGGAGTGCCAGGGTTAGCGATATGGCGGTGCTTTCGCCGCAGGTCCTTGCACAACAGATAAATGAGCCGGTGCTGATGGTCGGTGACGGCGCGGTGGCGTATAAGCAAAAATTCAAAGAGCTGCTCGGCGATAAACTGACGATTGCGCCCGCTCATCTTCACGAGCCGGGCGCATCGGCGATCGGTATGCTGGCGGGTGAAGCCTATCTCAGAGAAGAGATGCTTGATATTAGCAGGGTGCAACCGATCTATATCCGCTCCTCGGATGCTGAACTCAACCTGCTGAAAAAGAAACAGCAGCAGTCGTCGTACAGTGGTGACAATCAATGATTGAGCGACGGAAAACACGGCAGATACAATTGGGAAGTGTCGGCATAGGAAGCCAACACCAGGTTTCAGTCCAGTCGATGACCAACACCGATACCAGAAATATTGACGAGACCGTTGCCCAGATACACCGACTGGAGGCTGCCGGATGCGATATCGTTCGGGTCGCCGTCCCTGACAGGGATGGTGCTGTTGCCATCAGGCAAATCAAGGACCGCATCAAAATTCCCCTTATTGCCGACATCCATTTTGACTATCGGTTGGCGATCGGCAGTATGGAGAGCGGTGCCGACGGTATCAGGATCAACCCCGGAAATCTGGGGGGTGAGGAAAAACTGGCCAGGGTGGTCGAGGCTGCCATCAGCAACAGGGTGCCTATCCGGGTGGGGGTGAACAGCGGATCGATCGAAAAGGATCTGCTTAAACAATATGGCTATCCAAGCCCGGAAAACAGCAGAGCCCTTATTGAAAGCGCGCTGCGCAATGTGCAGCTGGTGGAAAAATACGGTCACCATGAAATCAAGATATCGATCAAGTCGGCCGATGTTCTGACCACTATAAACAGTTACCGGGCTCTTTCGCAGGCCACCGACTATCCACTGCACCTGGGGGTTACCGAAGCGGGGGGGCTTATCGCCGGGACGGTTAAATCAAGTGTTGCCCTGGGCATATTGCTGAGCGAGGGGATTGGCGACACCTTCAGGATTTCCCTGACCAGGGATCCGGTGGAGGAGGTGCGTGTCGGGTTTGAGCTGCTGCGCTCGCTGAAGATACGCGAACGTGGCCCCGAGTTGATCTCATGTCCAACCTGCGGCCGCACCCGCATCGATCTGTTTGCCCTTGCCGAGGAAGTGGAAAAATTTGTCCAGACTATGGAGAGCCCCTTAAAGGTTGCCGTTATGGGGTGCGTCGTAAACGGACCCGGAGAGGCAAAACAGGCGGACATCGGTGTTGCCGGCGGCAACGGAGTAGGAATTATTTTTAAAAAAGGTGAAATTTGGAAAAAGGTGCATGAAGACGAATTGATGGCAGTTTTTATGACCGAGTTGAAAAAGATGGAACAAGAGAGTAAATGAAATATTGAACAGGTTGGTTCGTTGCCGGTGGCACTAACCCGCCGCCGGGTGTTGCATCCTACATGAATAATCCCTGACAAAAGAGACAAATGCGCTATTCGAAAACCTTTATACCGACCCTCAAAGAGAATCCGGCGGAAGCGGAAATCATAAGCCACAGACTTATGTTGCGTGCCGGGTTTATCCGTAAACTTACTGCCGGAGTCTACAGCTATCTCCCAATTGGACTTACGGTGATACGCAAGGTTGAAAACATCGTCAGGGAAGAGATGAACAGGGCCGGAGCACTGGAACTGCTGATGCCGATGGTTCAGCCGGCTGATCTTTGGATGGAGTCGGGCAGGTATAAAAAATATGGTCCTGAACTGCTGCGTTTTCAGGATCGGCACGAACGGGAATCCTGTCTTGGGCCGACCCATGAAGAGGTGATTACCGATATTGTCAGAAAAGAGTTGCACTCGTATCGCGACATGCCTGTAAATCTCTACCAGATCCAGACCAAGTTCCGCGACGAGATCAGACCCCGTTTCGGCCTGATGCGGGGGCGCGAATTCGTGATGAAGGATGCCTATTCATTTGATGTCAGCGACGAGGCGGCATCTGAGAGCTATGTGAAGATGTATGAGGCGTATAAGCGTATTTTCGCCCGGTGCGGACTCGACTACAGAGCGGTACAGGCCGATTCCGGCACCATCGGCGGATCTTTTTCCCACGAGTTCATGGTGCTTGCTGAAAATGGCGAGGATACAATCGTAATCTGCAACGATTGCGAGTATGCGGCCAATATGGAAAAAGCGACCGTAGTGTTGAAGGAACCGGCGGATTCCGCGGAATCTTTGCCCCTTGAAAAGGTTGAAACACCGGGCAAGAGAACGGTGGACACCGTCTGCGAGTTTCTCGGGATTGAGCCCAGGCAGCTCGTCAAGACCATGGTGTATATGGCCGACGGAAAACCTGTCGCCGCCCTGGTGCGGGGGGATCGGCAGATTGAAAAAGTCAAACTGACAAACCTCTTGGGTGCTACCGAGCTGGAGATGGCCGGGGAGCAGGAGGTTTTTGACGCAACCGGGGTTCCCACCGGCTATCTAGGACCCGCTGGACTTAAGATCAGGATCGTCGCCGACCAGGAAGTTGCCGCGATGAAGAATTTTTATGCCGGCGGCAACGAAAAGAACTATCATGTGAAAAACGTCAATCTGGGACGGGATTTCGAGGTTGACGCGGTGGCGGATCTCAGGGAAATCACAACCGACGATCCATGTCCGGAGTGCGGCGGACGACTGGGCCTCACAGAAGGGATAGAGGTCGGTCACGTCTTCAAGCTTGGCACCGGTTACTCGGAAAAGATGAACGCTACGTTTCAGGATAAAGACGGCCAGGAGAAACATTTTGTGATGGGATGCTACGGTGTCGGCGTAACCAGGGTCGTTGCCGCGGCAATCGAGCAGCACCATGACGACAACGGTATTATCTGGCCTGTTGCCCTCGCTCCCTACAGTGTCGTTATCGTTAATCTGGGCATCCAGGATGAAGTTATCAATCCGGCTGCAGAAAAGCTCTACAGCGACCTGCTCGCTGCCGGGGTCGAGGTGCTGATCGACGACCGTGACGAGCGGCCGGGGTTCAAGTTCAAAGACGCCGACCTGCTTGGAATCCCTTACCGTGTTACGGTAGGCAAAGGGTTCAAGAAGAGCGGCATGGTTGAAGTCAGGGAACGAAGAAGCGGTGAGACTAAAGAGATGGCGCCTGAAGAGGCGATTGCATTTCTCCAGGATCGGATCCGGGAACAACTCCAGTAGAGATGTTCTTCGTGCGGCGGGGGATATCGGCGCAAGCCGTTAAGCGCCTGCCGCAGCCCTGATACGAAATTTTCAGCGCAAAATCTCACTACAATTGTACGATCATGGTTATTCCCCCTCCAATAAACCCGGAAGGTCTCAAGAGGCTGGTCGCAAACTACCTGCCCAAAGAGGACCTTACGCTGATTGACCGGGCATGGGAGCTTGTTCTTCGCGTGCATGAGGGACAGCGGCATTTTTCCGGAGAGCCGAGAGTTTTTCATCTTCTTGAGGTTGCTACAACTCTTGCATCAATGCAGCTGGATCTTGACACCGTACTGGGGGGAATGCTTCACGGGGTGCTCAACGAAGGGGTTACCTATGAAGAGATTGTCGATGACTTCGGCAAGGACGTAGCGGTTATCGTCGATGGCTCCACCCGTATCACTCAGGTCGCCTATAACAGCAAACTGGCTTCAAAGGCGGAGAACCTGAGGAAGATGCTGCTCGCCATCGCCGCAGATATCCGTGTCCTCCTGGTAAGACTTGTCAACCGGCTGATCGACATGTTCCTGCTCGATGCCGTCGACAGAGAGGAACAGCTCGATATCGCCCAGGAGACGATGGATGTTTACGCGCCGCTGGCCAGCCGTCTCGGCATAGACTGGATGAAACGGGAACTGGAAGATCTGTCGTTTAAGTTCCTGTATCCCGAAGAATACGAGGAGCTGACCCGTAAGCTTGAGAGTTCACTGGACGAGAGACAGCGATATGTGGACGATGTTATCAAGATCCTCCATGAAAAACTGGCGGAATCGGGAGTATTGCCGGTCCGCATCATCGGCCGTCCCAAACATCTCTACTCCATATACAAGAAACTGAAAGTACAGAACATATCGCTTGAACGGGTATATGATAAGGTTGCTTTCAGGATAATAGTCAATACCGTTAAAGAATGTTACGAAGCGCTGGGTACCGTGCATGCCAACTGGGCACCAGTCCAGGGGCGGATCAAGGATTTTATCTCAGTGCCCAAAGCCAACAACTACCAGTCGATGCACACCACCGTCGCCGGTCCCCATGGATACTTCATTGAAATCCAGATCAGGACCGACGAGATGGACAGGGTTGCCCAGGAGGGGGTCGCCGCCCACTGGGCATATAAAGAGGGATCGAAAGCAAGCACCAGCGATGCCAGGCTTTTTCGCGAGCTGAAGAAGCTTATCACCTCGTTGCAGGAGGTCGAAGATCCACGGGAATTTCTTGATCACCTGATCGGGGAACTCTATGACCCCGAGGTGTATACCCTCACCCCCACCGGCGAGGTGAAGGAATTTCCCCTCGGCAGCTGTCCCATCGATTTTGCCTATTCGATCCATACGGAAGTTGGCGACCATTGTGTTGCAGCCAAGATTGGGGGAAAACATGTACCCCTGAAGTATCAGCTGCAGAATGGCGATATTGTTGAAATCGTTACGTCCCCGACCCAGCACCCCAGGAGGGACTGGCTCGACCTGGTGAAAACCAGCCGGGCAAAGACCAGGATACGGTCCTGGCTCAGGCGCGAGGAGAAGGAGCGGGCATTAAAGGTTGGTCGGGAAATTTGCGAGAGAGAGGTGCGAAAATATAACACTTCCCTCAAGAAAATTATCAAGACCGGTCATATTCGTCATCTTCTCAAAGAGTTGCGCTGCAATTCCCTCGACGATCTGCTGGCAAAGGTCGGGTCGGGTACCATAACGGTGCAGAATCTGATCAAGGGGCTGCAGCCTGAGGAACTACGCAAAGAGGGAGAACAGGTTCTTGAAAAGCTGCCGCCTGAGGAACTGGCCAGCCTGATGGTGAGCCAGGGCGGGCAGCGGCAGGCGACGGATAAATCGGGTATCAGCATCGACGGCGTGGACGGGATGCAGGTGAAGATCAGCCGCTGCTGCAGTCCGGTTCCCGGCGATCCTATCGTCGGTTTTATCACCATGGGGCGCGGGGTCTCCGTGCATAACGCCAACTGCCCCAATCTGCTCAGCGCCGATCCGCAGCGATGGATCGATGTTTCATGGGCTGGAATTGCCGAAAAAACCTATAAAGTCACTCTTCAGGTGAGCACCGAAAACCGCAAGGGCATCTTTGCAGATATAAGTACCCGGATCAGCGCCGACAACGCCAACATAGTTGATATTTCGGCCCACACCACGCCGACCAACCAGGCGGAAATGAAGATCTCCGTCGAGGTGGAAGACCTTGATCACCTGAAAACCGTTATCCAGCATCTCAAACAGCTTCCCGAAGTCATCGTTGCCCGCAGGCTGTAAGGAATAACGGGATGGGGGCGATATTGCAATGGGGGGATGATCGTGTCCGTTTGTGACGTCTGCGGTAATGAGATCGAAAACGGTGCCAACAGATGCCCCTATTGTGGTGCGCATATTGAAGGGGGCACGCTGTCCCCGGAAAAGTCTTTTCGCTACAGGACCGTCAATCTTGAGGCGGGCAGGCCTGTGGCGGAAGTGGCTCTTCATCGAATGGTTGAGGCCATAGACGACTGTAGGCGCAACGGGGTAACGGTGGTCACTTTTATCCATGGGTACGGATCGAGCGGTAAAGGAGGCATAATCAGGTCCGAATGCCGCAAGATGCTTGACTATATGGAAAACCAAGGACGGATTGGCGGCTATATTCCGGGAGAGGAGTTTAACAAACGTTCGGGAGCTACCCGGGCGTTTATTAACCGTTTTCCGCAGCTTGGGAAAAATAAAAATCTTAACCGGGGAAATCGCGGCATTACCTTGGTCATACTTTCGTAGCTGATGGCATAGTATACGTTCCATCAATTTTATCGTCTGTGGCCTGTTGCGGCTGACAGACAAAGAAAACTCTACTTTTGGGAGTAACTAATGAAAAAATATGCAATATCTGCATTGGCAGGATTGTGCCTGGCTGTCCCGGCATTGTCTATGGCGGCCGCTGCTCCCTCGACTTTCGAGGAAAAATTGAGCTACAGCATGGGCTTTGAGGTTGGGAATTATTTTAAAAGTGCGGGTGGCGATATACAGAAGGAATTTTTGATTACCGGTATAGAAGACGCTTTTAACGGCGAGTCCCCGGTGCTGAGCGTTGAGGAAATGGCTCAGGTTAAAAAGGAATTCGGCGAAAAACTTCAGCAAGAACAACTTGCCCAGCTTGAAGAAATGAAAGCTAAAAACAAGGCTGACGGCGAGGCGTTTCTGGTGGAAAACAAGAAGAAAGAAGGGGTTATCGTAACTGAAAGCGGGTTGCAGTATGAAGTCCTGAACGCCGGTGAAGGAGCGAAGCCTACCGCTGAAGACACCGTGAAGGTGGAATATGTCGGTACCCTTATTGACGGTACGGAATTTGACAGCACCGCAAAACACGGCGAGCCGGCGCAATTCCAGGTGGGACAGGTCATCAAAGGATGGAGCGAGGCGCTGCAGTTAATGTCTGTCGGCACCAAGCTCAAGCTGGTCATACCGGCCGACCTGGCCTATGGCGAAAAGGGCGCGGCCCCGATAATCCAACCCAACTCCACCCTTGTGTTTGAAGTGGAGCTTCTGGAAATAGTGAAGTAGCGGTAATCGGCAGTCTTTTAACAAGTACTGTTTCGATATAAGCGGGGAGCCGGCAAAAACCGGCTCTTCGCTTTTTTTATTGGTCGTTGTTACCTGTCGTTTTTTATCAAGAGAAACAAGCCTAGCAGGGAAAACAGGATATGCAGGGTGACTGCGGCAAAAAGCGGTGAAATATAGCCGGCTATGGAAAGCGACTGCAGGGCGCCCCAGATTCCCCATGCCAGAAACGCCAGTCCGCAGCTTACCGGAATGGCGACGGAGAGGTCGCGCCCCCATTTACGGTAGGAATAGAGGAGAATCGGCAGCCCGAGAAGAAGCAGGGGAATGCCGAGGAACAGGTAGGAAATCCTGCCGAGAAAATTGGTCCAGGCGTTTCTTTGCTCGTACTCCGCTTCGGCGTTTTCTGTCTCAAAATAGAGATCTGAAAGCGACTGTTCTGTGTTTTTATTGATCGGGACCAGGAAATCTTCGGGACTCTCGTTAAAGACATGAAAGCGCATCTTGAAATTTAGGATCTCGTAGGTCCCGTCCTCACTCTTTTGCTGGACCTGTCCTTTCTTGAGCACCCATCGTTCTTTTTCAGGGTCCCAGTCTGCCCAGCTGGCGGTGATCAAAATTTTGAGATTGTAATTTTCATCCCACTCGGAATATGAAAAATCCTTGAAGATATATTTTTTCGGGTTGGGCCAGCCGAAAGAATAGAACGCATCCTGTCCTTTGTAGTGGTAGCGGTTGTTGCGGACTATTCCAAGCGGAACCTTGCCTTTGAGCTGTTCGTACCAGATGTTGTTGGTATGTGCCACCGTTTGCGGCAACAGCCATTGGGCTGCAGCGATGAACAGTAATGTAAAAAAGACGGCGCTTAGTATCAGCGGGCGGATGATGAGCTTGAGCGGTACCCCCCCGGCTTTCAGGGCGGTCAGTTCGTTAGTGTGATTGAGGATGCCCAGGGTTATGACTCCGGCCAGCAGAATAAGGACCGGACCGAGCAGGTCGACAATATACGGAATAGTGAAAATAAAGTAATTAATCGCCAGGGACATCGATTTGCCGGCGCTTTTAAAATTGTCGATCTTTTCAAAAAAATCAACGAGCAGGTAAATTGAAACAAAACCGGCATTTACCGTGAAAAAATATTTAATAAACTGTGATACAAGGTAGCGGTTCAGTAGATTCACGACAAGGTCCTGCTAACGGATAAAACGGTAACATAAATAAAAGCCGAGGGCGACCATGGCAAGTCCCATAATGTTACTTATAAGTAAATAGGAGATGCCGTGCCATATTTCCCCGATCCGGAAAAACTGTTCGGTTTCTCTTGCAAAAGTTGAGAAGGTTGTAAAACCACCCAGAAATCCGGTGAAGATAAAGAGCCTGAACTCGTTACTGAGATGGACCTTTCCGAAATACCCCCAGAGAATCCCAATCAGCAGGCAACCGAGAAGATTGGCCATCAGGGTTCCCATGGGAAAATTGATCCGGATAAATTTTTCTACACCTATGGCGATGCTGTATCTGCCAAGGGAGCCGATCGCACCTCCCAGGGCAACAGCGATTATCGTTTCCATAGCAATTTGTTTTTAATGAAGTGGCATTATCGACAGAGTCTGTTATCAGAAAGTAGGTAACATTATAGCCGTGATGCGTCAAGAATACCTTTTTGTCCAACTCCAGAATCTTGGACTTTTGTTGCATTTAATTTATTCACTGTGCTATAATGTGAAGTTCGTTGCGGTGCTATCTAACACTGGAAGTGTTGGAAATTCTACGCATTTGGTAGTACCAAACTGTTCTGTTTGCGTAATATTCAAAAAAAGACAGGACGTTATTCAACAGGAGGTGGCTGGCCTTAGGAAGAGTATTAGACCGTCTGGGGTGATGGCGAGAACGTAAACCTCAAAAGATGGTTACTCCCTGTTTTGCGGGGCGCACGCCGGTAACGGTGGTGACGCTTAAAAACAGATTAATTTGAACCTGAAGTCACTGTTCCCCTATGGCGCGAAAACGAAAAATCAAGAATAATATTATCAATGGATGTAAACAGACCTACAAAAATACCGCTAGGGACCGTTTACAGGCTTTCTGGGAAGTTTTTGAAAAAGAAGATGATGTACTGGTGATAATAAACGCCGACCCCGACGCTCTTGCCGCGGCTCTTGCCGTCAAACGGTTGTTGCGATACAAGGTGAAGAGCGTAACTATCGCCCACCCCAATGAAATACGACGTCTCAACAACCAGGCGATGGTCAATCGTTTGAAAATCCCCCTGGTACGCCTCAAAGATGTTAAAGTAAATGGTTATTCCAAGCGGGTAATGGTTGACTCCCAACCCGGGCATCTCCCGTGCTTTGAGAATATCCGGTTTGATGCAATTATTGACCACCATCCGGTCAGTGGCGAATGGGAAGCTGATTTTATTGATATTCGCCCCGATTATGGTGCGACATCGACCATGGCGGTCGAATATCTGCGGGCCGCCGGAATGAAGCCTTCCGTTGCTCTGGCAACAGCACTTTTTTATGGCATTAAGGTCGACACCCAGGATTTTGAACAGAAATCGGTCCTCGCTGACGGCATAAGTTTCCGATACCTCTTTAATATTGCCAACAGAGATCTTGTCCGCAAGTTTGAGCTTACCGATCTACGCCGCTCGGAATTGAAATATTTCAATATCGCGCTCTCTGAATTGAAGTATTCGAAGGGAAGATACTATTCCCATGTAGGTCGGGTGAGGTCTCCTGACGTACTCGTTATCGTCGCGGATTTTTTAAACCACGTGGGCGAGATCGACTGGGTCTTCGTCTCCGGCATCCATGGTGAAAAGCTGGTTGTAATTTTTCGCTGCGACGGGTACCGCAAGAGTGCCGGGAAGCTGGCTGAAAAAACTTTTGGTTCGCTCGGTTCAGCCGGTGGGCACAAAGGTGCCGCTCGTGCTGAGGTGCCGCTTAAAAATCTTAATCTGGGTGACAAGGAATTTACTTCGGATACCCTGAAAAGATTTATTATGCAGCATATATAATTTCTTTTCGTCCCACGGCTCCATTTCTAATTGTTGCGTTAGGCGTTTATTTCCTTTACCATTAAGCGTGACAGAAATAAACGCCCTGATACGGGCAAGGTAATCTAAAGAACGCCTGGTCGTATTTGTTTTTCTACTTCTTCAGAGATGTGGCATGTTGAAACCTACAACGCTGGCAATGATTTTGGCCGGAAGCCGGGTCGACGAACTGAACGTACTGACCTATTATCGTCCTAAATCCGCTGTGCCGTTCGGCGGTTTTGGGCGCGTTATAGACTTTTCCCTGAGTAACCTCATGAACTCCGGTATAGAGCAGGTAGCCCTGCTGAGCCAATACCGCAGTTATTCTCTTATCAACCATATAGGCACCGGCGCAGCTTGGGATATGATCGGCCGCTATCGCCACGTTTCGGTTTTGCCTCCGTTTCTCGGTTCTGAAGAGACGGACTGGTATCGTGGTCCAGCCGATGCGATTTTTAAAAATCTCGACTACGTCCGGTATCACCAACCCGAGGAGATACTGATTCTCTCCGGTGATCATATCTATCAGATGGATTACCAGGATATGATCGACTATCATCAGCAAAAAAATGCCGATCTTACCGCAGCCTTTATCAAGGTTCCCATGGGCCATGCCCATCGTTTCGGGGTCGCGACCATGGATGATGAGAACGGTAGTGGTGGAGGAAGAATTACCGGATATTGGGAAAAACCGGAAAATCCCACCTCAGATTGGGCTTCCATGACAATTTTCTGTTTTAAGCCAGAGGTGTTGTACAAGGCGCTGGCCGAAAATCAGAAGGGGGATTCATACCACTTCGGCAAAGACATTATTCCAGCGCTTCTCGCTGCCAATTACCGGGTTTACGGGTATAAGTTCTGTGGCTACTGGGGGTATACAAGGACGATTGACGAGTATTGGCAGTCAAGTATGGATATGCTTGGGCCGAATCCAAAAATCGATCTTGAGAAATGGGTGTTTCGCACCAACCTCGACCACCGGAAGATACGTGATAACGAACCGGTACTACTGGGGAGTAACGCGGTGGTGCAAAACTCCCTTGTCTACAATGGCTGTAAAATTGGCGGAACTGTAAAAAATTCAATCCTGTTTCCCGGGGTGCATGTTAAAAAAGGTGCCGTAGTTGAAAGCTCCGTGCTTTTTTTCAATAATATCGTCGGGGAAAACTGCCGACTCAACAAGGTTGTTTCGGATGTGAACAACACCTACCTGGACGGGGTTGTCGCCGGGACTAAAAATATCGCTGCAGGTCCTGTTACTGTCATCGGCTGGAGTAACACGGTCCCGTCGAACACGGTCGTCGGTGAAGGGGCAACGGTATATCCCTCAATGGCTAGGGGGCGCTGGCCTGAACGAATCGATCCCGGAGAGGTGGTCAAGTGAAGAGAGCAAAGGAAGCCCTGGTCTTTATCCTGGCCGGTGGGGTCGGTTCAAGACTGAACATTCTGGTTAAGAACCGGGCCAAACCGGCGGTTCCTTTTGCCGGAATTTACAGGATCATAGATTTCAGCCTCAGCAATGTGATGAATTCCGGTCTGAAACAGGTCGGGGTGCTCACGCAATACAAACCGCTGTCGCTCATGGGGCACCTGGGGTCGGGAGAAGCCTGGGATTTTACCGGCAGGTCGCGGGGCGTAACCATCCTGCCGCCCCGCACCGGGGAAAAAGATTCCGACTGGTATAAAGGGACCGCTGACGCGCTGCGCCGCAATATCGATTTTCTGCAGTCTCATCCGGCCAAGGAGGTTGTAATACTTTCAGGAGATCATATTTATCATATGGATTTCGATGCGATGATCGCCTATCACCAGTCCAAGAAGGCCGATGTGACCATTGCGATGATGGTTGTTCCCAAAAGCCAGATCCATCAGTTCGGAGCCGGAATTGTCGATGGCGATAACCGTATTGTCGACTGGGAGGAAAAACCCAAGGAGCCCAAAACCAATCTCGCATCGATGGGCATTTATGTTTTTGATTACAACTACCTGCTTAAGACGCTGAGGTGCGACCGAAACGAGATCGATTTCGGCATGCATATTCTGCCGCGGGCAATCGAAAATGATAATGTCTTTGCCTATCCATTCTATGGATACTGGCGCGATGTAGGGACTGTTCAGGCATATTGGGAAGCCAATATGGATGTGTTGCGTAAAGAGAGTGGAATTTCTCCGCAGAAATGGCAGATAAGGACCAATGTCGAGTGTGCTGGCCGCTATGCCGACCGTCCTCCGGCAAGATTTGGGGAAAATTGCTGTTTTGATACCTGCCTGATCTCAGCTGGGTCAATTATTCATGGACGGGTGGTTAATTCAGTGTTGGCCCCGGGGGTTGTGGTAGAAGAGGGGGCATCTGTGGAAAACTCGATTATATTTGAGGATTGCGTAATCAGGAAAGGGGCGGTTGTCGATCTGGCCATCCTTGATAAGCGGGTGGAGGTCGGCGAGAATGCAATAATAGGTCATGGAGAAAATTATTCTGTCGCAAACCGTCTGCAGCCGAGCCATCTCTATACCGGAATCTCGCTGGTAGGAAAAGGGATTACAATCCCGGCGGGGTTCAGGGTGGGACGAAACTGCATTGTCAACACCCCGGTCGATGCGTCATTCCAAGCAGATAATATGCTTGAAGACGGCGAGTCGCTTCTTGGTGAGTGAGATTTTAGCAGGCGCGTTTGACGACAATGAAATCTTGATCAAAAAAATATTGCGCTTTATGTAATCTTGAGTATTATTCCGCTCACCCAAAAACTTTAAAATGCCCCCGTAGCTCAGGGGATAGAGCACAGGATTCCTAATCCTGGTGTCGGACGTTCGAATCGTCTCGGGGGTACCAAAAATATCAGCCACTTAGAGGGTTTTCTCTGGGTGGCTGTTTTGGTTTGGAGGTGATTTGTACAACCCCTGTACAACTTTTGATAATTGTAATTCTATTGGCAATACAGGAAATACTGCAAGGCATCATTTTGTGATGATTGGTTGAAAACTGAGGGGCAGGCACGAAAGGCGAAAATTGGCCTTTGGAGTGATTCAGACCCAGTACCTCCCTGGGAGTGGCGCAGAGGGGCAAGGAATAGCAGCTACGATGCGGGCAACAATGGCAAGTATACAGCATCTGCTGGCGGATATCATGGCAACGTGAAGTCCAACGTTTTTCATGCTGCAAGCTGCCGCCACTATAATTGCAAGAACTGCACTATGGAGTTCGCCAGCAAAAGTGCTGCTGTTGGTGCAGGATATCGGCCGTGTGGTGTGTAATCCTTGACTGCTCAATAATTGAATACCGTAGAAAAGAATAGGCACCTGGCCAGATGTGGAAGCATCAAAAATTTTTTCTGTGAGCATGGACCTATTTTTTCACTCGCAAGCTTCCGGAATCCCTCCTCTGCATAATAGATCCAAAGTCCCTTTGGCGTCTGGGTTACCTTGTTTCGCTGCTTCTCTGTACCATTTGGCTGCTTCCTTAAAGTCTCTTGCGACTCCTTGGCCTACGAAGTACATCTGTCCTAAGAAAGCCTGAGCCTTATCATCCTCTTTCATAGCTGCTTTTCTGAACCACTTAGCTGCTTCGTTATAATCCTGTCCTACACCTTTGCCTAAATAGTACATTTGTCCTAAGTAAAACTGAGCAGGAGCATCCTCTTGCACTGCTGATCCTGCTATAAAAGGGTGGACACACGGTTAAGCCAATATTATGAAAATTGGCAGGAGGAAACCATGAGTGTTCAACGAAGAAAATACGATCCCGATTTTAAGAGAAATGCTGTTCGATTGACAGAAGATCCAGATCGTTCAGTGCAAGAAGTGGCAACTAACCTCGGCATATCCAAAGACCTTCTTTACAAATGGCGCCGTGAGTTGCGGTTAAAGGAAGGACTTGCTTTTCCCGGCCATGGCAAAGAGGCGCTAACTGAGCAGGAAAAGAGAATCAAGGAGCTTGAGAAAAAGCTCAAAGATGCTGAAATGGAGCGAGATATACTAAAAAAAGCCGTGGCCATCTTCAGCAAGGCACCGAAATGATATATGTCTTCATCAAGGAGAACCGCTCATCATTTCCGGTGAAGAAGATGTGCCAGGCGTTACAGGTTTCTCAGAGCGGTTATTATCGTTGGTTGAAATCGCCACTTTCTCCAAGGAAAAAAGAAAATATCAAGATCAAAGAGCGAATAAAAGCAATCTTTGCATCTCACAATGAGATGGTTGGTAGCCCCATTATTACTGCAGACCTTCATGATTATCGGGAATTCTCCAAAGTGAGTCGTGTCAATCAGCATTCAAAATTGACCCCCTGTCAGCGTCCAAAAATGACCCCCAAAAAGTAAAAAGGGGGTTCCATTAATCCTGTTATTTTAAAGCTTTCATCTCAAGGTAGCCCCAATTGAGTTCTGGCGCGAGAATGGGCCCACCAAAATGCTCGTCGGAGCGGCAGTACTCAACTGAGGCGGATAGTAAATGATGAACTTATTTTCTATTTTTCAGCCGATAACTCTCATTGCCGGTTTCTACGATGTCGCAATGATGTGTCAAACGATCAAGTAGTGCAGTCGTCATCTTCGCATCCCCAAAAACCTGTGACCACTCTCTAAAGCTGAGATTTGTGGTC
>NZ_FNJI01000059.1 GCF_900104445.1 Desulforhopalus singaporensis
GCTCTACCATGCAGTTATTTGAGGTAGATTCCATGGAGAGAGTCCTGCGGATAATAGTTTTTGGCAGCAAGGAGGCTTTCAAAACGTAATGGCTTCTTGCTCAACCCCAAAAACGTTGTTTCAAAGATCAAAGCCCCATGAAAAAATCATATTTCCATGGGAAAATGGATTGATGTGCCCAAGAAACAGTCAATTTTAGGAAAAAAAAGACTTCATCTCCGGATAAATCGTAGATGAAAGCCTTGCTCCTTTAAAATTCATCATGACAACCTCTGATACCTCATGAAGAGTTGCGTCTTTGGCGAATAAGTCGCTAAAACGGGAATAGCTGGTATCAGACACGCCAAATCAGACATCATATTTTTCAAAAAGAAATGTGATTTTGCTACCTTGTGAAGGGGCAACTATATAGTTGCCATTGCTTTTGATTGTTTTGATCCCAAGTTTTTTTCTGACGACATACCCAATCCATTTTGGAGTAATTTTTTTTACGTAATTATCGCCATACAACCGGAAGAATCTGTTTGCTATTACTCTGACTGTTAATTTTTTCTTTTCACCGAGCAACTGTTTAATCGATGATAGAACTTCAGCTTCAATCTCATTACCACGGTCAAACTTGATTTCGTCGTCATATTGTTTTGCCAGTTTTATGATATTTTTTCGAACGTCACTGTTGGATATTACTGAAAGAAGCGGAATAAAAATTTGATTTAATCTCGGCTCAATGTAATCCATTATAAGATCTTCATTAACTTTAATGCTGTTCAGATTTTTGAAACGGTAGTATAGGAGTTTGTTTCTGAGATTCCTGGCTTCCTCTTCGAAACTCTCAGGAAGAGTGACAGGTATATCTGACCTCAAATTTTTTATGGAAACATTTTCAGATAAAAACCGGCTCTCTAACGCCTTATCCTGATAATGACCTCTGGTTGCAATGATTTTCGGCCCATAAACATTAAATCCTTGGGGACTATACTCGCCATTCTTTTTCACCTGACAGCGAAGGATAGGGAATCCTTTCACATTTCCATTGTTTAAGATCTTAGTAATTTCGGCCTTTTCGTCAGAAAAACGAAAATCTGCTTCATCTATTATTAGCGTTCCATTGAATTTATCTAAAGAGTGAAAAAGTGAAGCCGATGATGCGCCACCGGAAGCGAAAATAGGTTTGTAACAAATTGAACCTAGTACCGTCAAAAAACGCGTCTTTCCGGAACCGAAATCACCGCACTTTCTCAAATATGGTAACTCGTTGAATGAATCATAAACCCAAGTTAACAGTACGTAATACGTAGCTATCTGTTCAAAGGTTAGTGAAAGATCTACGTATTTATGAATATATTCCTGGATTTCGGTAATAAGATGTACTTCCGATGAATATTCCTCTGGCTTGCTTGGGAAAACAACAATTTTGTGCTTGATTAGATTATTGTGTGGTGTGTATGGCACTAATAACGTCCCGTATTCTTCATATTTTTCAGTAATTTCAAAGCTGCCATCTTTCCAAACACAGAATGTAGTTTGCTTTTTTTCAGGGTCATGAAGCAGTTCAAATATTGTCCCATCCGGATATTTCCCTGATACCGATGGAATGTATTTTTTCCTGGTTTTATTCATATACAGATTGTACTCAATTCTCAATTACAATTTAGAGAAGGTAATTTTTGCTGGAAATGTAAACTATGCTCTCGTACTTTGTGGAAAACGCTAATATATCCGTCTTCTTTTCATCTATGCTGCTAATAAGATGAATGGGTGTTGCGTATTGACTTTTTCCAACAAGAGGAACCATTTGAATTTATTCGAGAGCTTTTGCAAGGAAGTTCAGAAGAAACAATCAAGGAAGCTCATGAACGATTTTGTGAGTATTTAAACCTAATGGTGAGGATATATAACAAAGGAGTTGAAAGGGACGAAATTGAATCAGAAACTGTAATTTGATACAGTACTACCACAAAGGGGTTAACGCATTATTAACCAACTGAAATTTAACAATTACATATATGGAGAAAGTTTATGGATATGTGCGCGTATCTACCCAAAAGCAAGGTGACGGTGTTTCTCTAATAGAACAGAAATCGGCTATTGAGGATTTTGCTAAAAAGAACAACTTGACCATTATTCATTGGTTTGAAGAAAAAGTTACAGCTGCCAAGGAAGGACGTCCCGCCTTTAACGAAATGATGGCGCTTCTCACGAGAGAAAAAGCTGAAGGAGCTTGTTTCCACAAGATAGATCGCTCTAGTAGAAATTACGGAGATTGGAACAGAATTAACATTTTGGCTGATGCTGGCATTAACTTTTATTCTGTCTCTGATGGAATTAATCTTTCCGATGAATCTTCACGGCTTCCTGCTGACATTTTGGCAGCTATGTCTACTCATTACATTAGAAATCTTCGTAAAGAAGTTTTAAAGGGATTTTATGGTAGATTAAAGCAAGGTTTTTATCCTTTGCCTGCACCTATTGGATACAAGGATATGGGAGGGGGTAAAACAAAAGAAATTGACTTGGTTTATGGACCACTAGTTCGAAAAACATTTGAACTGTACTGCACCGGGAAGTATGGAATTATTTCTTTGACCGAGGAGATGAATAAAAGAGGATTAAGAGGAAGAAAAGGGGGCAAGGTAACAAAGACTGGCATCGCGAATATTCTACGAAATCCCTTCTATATAGGAATGATGAAAATCAAAAGAACAGATGAAGTATTTGCCGGTTCACACAAGCCGATAGTTTCAAAAGTCCTTTTTAACAAGACCCAACAGATCCTTGATGGAAGAACACACAAACGTGTTATCAAACATGATTTTCACTTTAAACGGATGCTGAAATGTGCACACTGCAAGTATTCTATTATTGGAGAGCGTCAAAAAGGTCATATCTATTATCGATGTCACACTAAAGGTTGCCCGACAAAAACGATCAGACAAGAAATCATTGAGAATGTATTACGACAATTTAGTGCTGATATTGCCTTAACCGGCTCGCAGTTAGATGAAATAAGGGAAATAGCTCAAAAGTCACTGGAAAAAGGAAATGATTTCAGAAACAAGACTATTACAGAGCTTAAATTCAAAAAGACTGTCCTAGATGATAAATTAGATAAATTGACTGATGCAGTTATTGATGGATTGATCGACAGAGATATCTACCTCAGGAAGAAGGAAAAAATTATCTTTGAGCAAGTCGAACTTCAATCTAAAATTGAGCAGTTGAACGAGAAACAGGAAGTAGAAGACCACCATGTAGACAAATTCCTCGAACTGCTAAAAACAGCTTGTATAAAGGAAAATCAGCTAGAATTAGCTGATTTATCCCATATGGTAAATTTTGCCACCTCGAACCTCTTTCTAAATGGAAAATATATTGAAATAAAAACATATTCTCCATTTACGGAGGTGCTTAGAAACAAAAAATCTACCTACTGTCCACCGTGTCGAGACAGACCTCGAACCGCCGTGGCGAATGATACCGAAGACGGTACATGGGTCAGATACCGAATCGACATCAAAAAACAAAAAACGCCTAAAGGAACAATAGATCTTGAAGAAATAGCCAAGAGTTTGATTCGAAGTATGGCAACACTTTGAATCACCAACAACCACTATCACTCTAGCTACTATGTTTTCTATCACGAAGACCACTCTAAAACGGGTGGTCTTTGTGTTTTTCCTACTGACCAGTATGTACGAAAAGAGAAAAGTCAGAAGACGGTAAAATTTGCTGACAAACAGAAATTTACCTCAAAATGATATTTGATTACCACCAATCTTCAGCTAATGAAAAAATTCTGTAGGGGTATCACTATATGATATCCCTGGCATGACATAATATCCTCAAGAACAAAAAACAGGAGGATCCGTTATGCCAAGAAGCAAAATTCAATTCCAAAAAGGCCTGAGTTTGAGAGAATTTGTTAAAAAATATGGTACCGAAGAGCAGTGTCGGGGGCTTCTTTTTAAGGCTCGATGGCCTGACGGGTACCGATGCCCGAAATGCAGTCATGAACAGTACTATTATGTTCAGATACGTCGTGTATTTCAGTGCCACCAGTGTAGACACCAGCATTCTATCATAACTAATACTATCTTCACATCATCTAAGTTACCTCTAACTGTCTGGTTTTTAGCTATATTTTCCATTACTTAGTCAAAAGAAGGTATGGCTGCTTTGCCTATGAGCAGATACCTCGGAATTTCCTCCAATGCAGCTATAAGGACGAAACACAAACTCCAAATGGTCATGAAACAAGCCGATGACGTCCAGCCTCTCTTTGGCCTTGTCCAGATTGATGACGCTTACTGGGGAGGTAAACGGAAAGGATGTAAACGAGGGTGAGGCGCTGCAGGTAAGAAGCCTATGATCGCGGCTCTCAGCAGAGATAGTAAAGGGTACCCCCGTCATATTCGATTTAGTAGAGTCGCTGGGTTTCCTTCTGACGAGATTAAGCGCTGGTCGGAAAAGCATCTTGCTCCAAAATGTGCAGTGTTCACAGATGGACTTGCCTGTTTTCAGAAGTCTCGATCTTGTTGGAAACTATCATTGGGCGTTTATCACTGGTGGAGGTACTGACAAGAAAAGCAAAAAACTGTTTAACTGGCTCAATATCATAATCGGCAACCTGAAAAACTCTGTCAGAACCACTTATCATGGTATTGATCACAAACATTTGCCTCGTTATCTCGCTGAATTCTGTTACAGGTTTAATCGACGTTTTAAATCAGAGCTGATGATTGAAAATCTCTTTTATCACGCTTGTAAATCATCACCGATTCCTCAGTACAATTTATCGCTTGCTGAAGATTGGTGGTAATCAAAAATATGTTTGTTTAGTGATTCCGGTCAGTTTTCTTGCCCAACAGCTAAACCAAAGCACGTTTCTTGTTGTGCCGGAAGGCATATTATTACGTATTAAGCAAAATCTTCCACCTTCAACCTGGCGATAATATTTCACACAATAAAAAAATGAAAACAAAAAATGAAATATCTTTTTTCGCAAAAACTAATCACAGAAATTCCAATCAACCGTTCGGCATCAAACAAACCGATCGGATTTCCCATACATATATCATAGGTAAAACAGGAACAGGTAAAACTACATTGCTGGAAACGAAAATAACTCAAGACATTCAATCAGGCAGAGGCCTTGCTTTGATTGATCCACACGGCGATTTGGTTGAAAATATCTATCAAAACATTCCTGAAAGTAGAAGAAATGATGTGGTATACATAAACGTACCTGACAGTTCAAATAGTTGGGGATATAATCCGTTAAAGAGAGTCTCTATTGCAAAAAGGCCTTTGGTGGCCTCTGGTATTCTGGAAATCTTTAAGAAACAGTTTGATTCCTCATCTTGGGGAGTCAGGATGGAACACATTTTAAGAAATGTGCTCTTAACCTTATTAGACCAACCTAGAGCAGATTTTTCATGTATTCCTCATATACTAAATGATAAGGCGTATAGAAAGGAAGCGATTCAGTGTGTTACCAATATATCGGTGAAGGAGTTTTGGACAGATGAGTATGAAAAGTATCCTGTCTATTTACGAGCTAATGCAATCGCCCCTATTCAGAATAAGATTGGAGCTTTTTTAGCTAACCCTACTGTTAAAAGAATACTAGTTCAACCTAAGAAAGAAATTCACGTGCGGCACATAATGGATAAGAAGAAGATTCTACTTCTTAATTTATCTAAAGGAATCATCGGAGAAGATGCCGCGCATCTACTAGGGGGATTGTTGCTAACTTCCGCCGGTTTAGCTGCATTTTCCAGAGCAGATACAGTAGAAGAAGATCGTATTCCTTTTATGATGTATGTGGATGAATTTCAAAATTTCAGTACGCTTAGCTTAATCAATATGCTCTCAGAACTCAGGAAGTACAAGGTTGGCTTGATTTTAGCCAATCAGTACCTGCATCAGCTTGAGAAAGATATTCGTGAAGCAGTGTTAGGTAATGTTGGTACGATAATATCATTTCGGTTAGGCCCACATGATGCAAGATACATGGCACAAGAATTTTATCCTACCTTTAATCAAGAAGATATTGTCAATCTTCCTAATTATATGATATACCTTAAATTAATGATTGACGGAATGCCTTCTAAACCTTTCTCTGCCAATAGTTTGCGAAAAGAAGACCTTGGCACCAGGGCTAATTTATTCTAACTGACAACCTCGTGTAAACCATGACTTTTTCCAGGTATTTTAAAATAACTGAAAACCACCATGCGCGGAGAAAAACTCAGTTGCCGTGTTTTTTAAGCTACATTACTCACACCCTTGCTTTTAATGAGGCTGATAGCGAATCGCCTTAAACGAGTCAAATTTTCCGGACCGTAACCTTTGGAGATTCTGCTGCGATCCTCATCTTAGTTCCAGTCGAGGATGTAGTGGCAACAGTTTTCGATGCTCCAATGCTGACGGTTGTCTGCCAGGACCTGTGCTGCGGTGGCCAGATCCTGCGATTTACTGGTGACCCCATAGGCAACTACTCGGGTAGTTTTTCCGCTTTTTCTATTGTGCCTGAGTCGTTCGACCTTGAAGGCCTGTGCGACATGCGGAAAGTTCAGATGTGAATTAAGTTCTGTGGTTAGCCATATTTTTATTGTCTCCTTGCGGCCATGGGCGGGCTTGTCATGGACCGTGTGGTTTGGCTCCCAGTAGACGTTTTCAAAAAATGTTTCGAGTTCTTTGTAAAGTTTTTTCTGGTTATTCTTGGCAGTGAAGTGGTAATGGGCGTTTCGTTCTTCAACGATGTATCGAGCCAGTTTACGCTGGGTGAGTAGAGCATCGGCAGTGATGGTTTTGCCGGAGATATCTATGCAGTCGAGGAGGGAAATGGCAGTCTTGATTTCGTTTGTCTGTTTTTCTTCGTCGCTCCCTTCTACTGGCAAGGTACCAACTTTTTTGGGGTGTAGCTGTGCTTGCTCTGGTACCCAACGAATCCCATGGTATGTGTTTGTCTACCATTTTCGTCAATGGCGTTGCGCATTATCTTGCCGTCGATCGCCAGGCTTTGGTCGATAACGCCGTATTGCGCATTCCAGCACTGCAGGGCCTGATCAAGCTCAACCGGATCAACCCGAATCATTACGTTACGTATGGTGCTTTCACTGGGAACACTATTTTCACGGTGACTGAAGTAGCAACCGAATCTTGCCCGAGCTGTGGGAGACAAAGCTTTTGTCCAATCTGCGATGGACTTGTAACTGGGCATCCCGCATAAGATTGCGCCGGCGGCTAGAGCCAGCACGACATGAACATAGTGCGGTCTGCCTTGGGGACGGCGGGGATCTCGAATCTTTTTGAAGAATTCAGGGAGTGATCTCATTTGATCGGCGGTAAGTTTCATTCATTGCTACTCCTTTTATATACTGTTGTGGCAATGAGGGGCCTGATAATATGCGACAGGCATTGCGCTGTAAGGGGGGTGACAAAAACAAGCTTGGAGGTTTTGCGAGTATTGCTGTAGCCGTTATGATACGTTGATATCCTTTTTTATTACCGACAAACTGCCATTTTGCCGCGCGATAGATTGTGCCGACAAAGCGAGTGGGATCGACAAAGGTTCCCAGCATCAGCAGAGGGAAACAGAAACGTGTCTGCCAGTCGCGTTGGATTCGATTTTTGAAGAGGGAAAGAGTCTTACTGGCGAGATTTTTTGTAATGGTAGTTGGGTAGTATCAGGAATCGTGAATTGTTGGCTACCAGGTGATGCTGGTCGTACTGCAGGCGATGCCCCCAGCCGATCCAGTGATCCCGAGCAACGCATTTGAGTGCAGAAGCACTGAAGCTGAGCAGACTGAGCCATTCATTATTGAGAGTAGCAACATACCAAATTGTGTTGCCGATTTTCGACAATGCTACAAGATAATGATATTGTTGCATTAACTCTTGGAATCTGGCTTCTTCGGAAGGTTCAACTAGACGAACAACGATTTGTGATAAGTTCAAAATAGTCCTCATGCATGAATACGTTTTGCAAAACTATGCCGTACATGCAATGACATGTCCAGTTTTATAGGTAAAAGATTGGATTTGTAGTATAATTTGTGGAGGTCAAACTAACCCTGACCTTGGCACACTCAATTAAACAAGGAGGTACTTTAATGAAGCTTATTTTGCAGAAAGATCAGAAAAAGGGACTTACCGGAAAACTCAAGTTCATAATGGAAGCTAAAGCGGAACTCACCGATGAAGAGTCTGCAAATCTCTCCAAGTACAAAATGGGAAAGGCCATGCTGTATACAAATCTTGAAAAAAGAGGGTCCGGTGTACTAGGGATGATTTCAAGGGCTGCCATGGGCATCGAAATAACCGTTGACGATCTTGTAAAGGGTAAAAGAGTTGAGTGTAATGACATCATGGAGATGTTAGCTCTGAAAGATCAAATGGAGGAAGCTTGTAAAAATTTTAAGATGATTTTAGACACCATGGCAACGTTTGGCGGAGAAGAGGTCATTGAGTACTGAAAGAAAAATCTGGTTTGAAAAATTTTGGTGCTGGATAGTAGACGCCCTCAATACCCCAAAAATCAGGAGCATACGTCCAGCCACCAATTTAAAAGAGTTACATCAGGTATATAACACCACCGTTGCCATTTATGATGAATCTGTTTTTCCTGATATAGATCGAAATAACCTGGCAGTTAAAACATTAATCAAAGCTTGTGAGAATGCAGGATTACAACCAAGCGTAGAACTCGTTAGTCCTTTCTTTGATGCGTTTTTGGAATTTGTTGAAATGGATGAATTCTTTGACAGACCGAAACTGGATCTGGAACATGAGTATGCTTGGTCTGAGCAGCTTGAGATAAAAAAAAGACTTCGTCGTTTTAAACGAATTTATTCACAGAATGAGGCAAATCTGGAGCGTTGGACAGGTGTTCTTTGCTCTGTATTTGAAGGTATATATCGTTCACTACCCAACCAAGTAGACTTTGCAAAAAAAGACACTTCATTTTTTCTCATTGATTTTATTTATCTAATCGAAAATCCAGCTGAATGTATTGAATACATACTATCGGTTATCTGCAATCAGGAGGTGGAAGAAAGTTGTCTGTTTTACAATCTTAGAGAACAGTTCGATCAAAATGCAATAGATTTTTCTGGCATTGATCTTTCTAATCCAAAAGACACTAAACCTTTTATTCTTCCGACAAAATCCAAACTAGAGGCATCAGAGCTAGTAGATAAGTATCTCGCCTATTCTCCCTTTGAGTCAATCTTTTCTTACCTTTGTCCGTTTAGCATTCCTATTCAAGCTCGTTTTGAACATTGCCATGTTATTGGTGGTACCGGACATGGAAAAACACAGCTTCTACAATCATTCATCCTTGATGATATTAAAGCTAAACGTGGATTTTGTGTAATCGAGAGTCAGGGGGATCTAATCAATAAGATCACCATGCTTCCTCACTTTGATCCAACCGTCAATGGAAGCTTAGCAGAAAAGCTCATACTTATTGATCCAACAGATACAGATTTTCCAGTCTGTCTCAATATGTTTGCCTTAAACGCCAGGGGTATGTCAGGGTTGTCAAACACTCAGCGAGAAATGCTTCTTAACGCCACTGTTGATCTCTATTCATACATGTTTGGAGCTCTCTTTGGTGCAGAGCTTACCCAGAGACAAAGAGTGATCTTCAATTATTTAGCTCGCTTGATGATGGAAATTCCTAATGCCACCATTCAAACACTTCGGGAGTTAATGGAGGATGGTAAGAAGTACAAACCATACATGGATGCACTTCAAGGTTCAGCGAGAGCGTTTTTTCAAACCCAGTTTTTCTCGAAATCCTTTGCTCAAACAAAAAAACAGGTCTTGGCTCGCCTTTGGGGAGTTTTGTCCAATGCGACTTTAGAAAGAATGTTTTCTAATACTGAAAACAGAGTTGATCTCTTTAAAGCCATGAATGAGGGTAAAATAGTTCTTATTAATACCGCAAAAGATCTTCTCCGCAAAGAGGGCTGCCAGATACTTGGCAGATTCTTTATTGCTCTTTTGGGGCAAGCAATCCTCAGAAGGACTTCGATTACTGAAGAGAATAGGAAGCCGTTTTTTGTATATATAGATGAGGCACATGAGTATTTTGACGAAAGGATAGACGAACAGCTCAATCAAGCAAGAAAATACAAAGTTGGATTAACGCTTGCCCATCAAAACCTGGATCAGCTTGACTCTTCTCTCAAAGGAACGATGATGTCCAGCACGAGTATCAAGTTGGCCGGTGGTGTGAGTAGCGGTGATGCTGTTCAGCTAGCGAGAGAAATGCGAACCACTTCAGACACTATTCTTCATGCCAGAAAAGAAAATGGGTACACAGAATTCGCTTGCTGGATAAAAAATATTACATCCAGAACTATTCCAGTCACCGTTCCGTTTGGATTACTTGAAGGCCTGCCGGTTTTACCACAAAAATCCTACACAGAATTAATTGAACGTAATCGAGCCAAGTATTGCCGTCCAGCAGAAGAAATAGTCTTTGATAATCTTGAGCCAGTAGTAGAAAAAGAGCAGGATGATGCACCTTCAATTGATAAAGTTTCCGATGCAGAAGAACAAACAGTACCTCCACCCCCTGTTAAGCAGAAAACTGTTCCGGAAAATCTTGAGATTCCCAAAACCGGCAGGGGTGGCCCACGTCATCGATACTTACAGAATCTGATTAAGCATGTAGCCCAGGAGAAGGGTTTCAAAGCGATTACTGAGCAAGCTGTTTTTGATGGTGCCGGAAGTGTTGATGTATCCTTAGAAGGAGAAGGGAGGAAGTTTGCCGTTGAGATATCAGTTTCTACAGATTCTACCTGGGAAATGCAAAATGTCTCTAAATGCTTGTCAGCCGGATATGACCAGCTGATTCTTCTAGCATCAGAGAATAAACAGCTTGATAAACTCAGGCGCGCTGTTACATCCGCTTTTCCTGCTGAAGTGAAGGAAAACCGAATTATTTTTCTGTTGCCGGATTCATTTATCTCTTTTTTGAATGACGAGAACGCTAAGTCAGCACAAAAAACTAAAACAATTCGGGGGTATAAAGTGAAGGTTAATTATTCCACAGTATCGTCACGGGAAGAGAAAACGAAAAATAAAGCTATTGCTAAGGTAATAATGGAATCGATGAAAAGGATGAAGTAGGAAAGGTGAGAGAAGTTATGAACTCCTTGTGAGGGTGTTCAAAATTTTGTGTCAGTAACTGAAAGCTGATATATTCAGCGACCAAAGGAGACTGACATGACAGAAGAAAAACCAGAATTTGATTTTCAGCAAGCTCTTGAAGAGCTCCAAAAAGGCAAAGCCCTTCTCGGAAAAGAAGGAATCCTCACCCCGCTTATCAAACAGCTGACCGAAGCTGCACTGGAAGCAGAGTTAGATACTCATCTGAGCCAGGAGATTACCGGTAATCGTCGCAACGGCAAGAGCAAAAAAA
>NZ_FNJI01000012.1 GCF_900104445.1 Desulforhopalus singaporensis
CCGAAACAAACGTCTGAGAATGCGGAGAAGATTCGTAAAATGAAGGAGCAACGAATCCGGGACAGCAGAGAACGCATCCCAATTGAAGGTAAGTTTGGCCAGGGGAAAAACGGATACCGGCTCAACTATATTCGAGCGAAACTCCAGAAAACCTCTGAAGCATGGATCAACTGTATCTTCTTGGTGATGAATCTCATGGTTCTGCTCAAGAAATTGGGCAAAAACCTCACGCTATCGTTGCTTGCTCAACTTTTTAGGCTTTGCAGCAGGATTATAGCAGCTATTTTGGAGAGAGCCTCCGTGCGGGGTATCGCCGGGCCCCGTCCTCGCGTGGCACCGACGATGATTTTCTGAGGAGGCTCTATTTAAGCCAAAGGAGGCAACTTTGGATGCTGATAGGGGGGGCAATTTTCAGTGCTGATTGACATGCAACGACTGACCGTTTCTGTAAGCGTTTACAGAAGAGTAATTGTAATGGCTTTGATCTGGCAATTGCTTATCTTCGCGAAAAATATAGTAACAATCTCGCGGCCTCTACAATTTCTTCATCTGGCGGTGTCATTCTTTCCTTCTTGAAGTTTTTATAGGGATTACAGGTAAATATTGAACAAGTGTCGTTCTTCCAGCATCCATGGACGAAATACTCGCTCGTGTCTACTGATTAACGTTCGTATTAATATACCTTTGGGGACAGGATTTTGTATTGGCCAGCCTTCCTCTTCATGCAGATAACGGTAAAAACCGCGGATAGCAAACAAGCGGTCATTAATTGTTTTAGGGGCTAAATGCTTTTCCAGAAGTAAATCAAGATATCTCCTGATGTGGTTTGAGGTTGCAGACTCCAGGTGTACAGGCAGCCAAACCAGAAAATGTTTTAACCGATACAAATAGCTATTTACGCTTTGAGCGGAGTAGTTTTTTCTTTTCAAATACCTCTTGCAATTGAGTATTGACGCGGCGATGTTCATAGTGTCCTCCCTGCTCGATACGGCCCATGGCCTTGAAATACTCATGCTCTCGGGTTACATCCGTTATCCTTGCATAGCGCATGGTCATTTCGATCTCCTGATGTCCAAGCAATTGCTGTAGAACTTCCAGGCGCATGCCGGCATTAAGCATATCGGTGGCAAATGTGTGCCTCAGACTGTGTAAGCTATATCCTTTATTCGACAGACCAGCACGAGCCAGGATATTTCGCATCGCATTCCAGGCTGTTACATAACTTATGCTTCCCCCTGGCGACCTGCCTGGAAAGAGGGATGTAGAGTTGCCTGTCCTGATTTTCAACCACTTTTTCAGTGCCTGTTCTGCATCTTCACTGTAATACACCGCACGTCCCTGGAGGTTCTTCTCTCCCAGGTAGATCAGGATCTTTCGCTCAGCAATGCTGATATCGGATACCTGAACTTCCAGTAATTCACCGATTTTCAATCCAGTCCGCAGTAAAAGTAAAATCAAAGCCCAATCTCGATCCGAGCTAATTGCACTCAGAAGACTTTGCTGATCCTCAGAAGTAATCGCACGGGGAAGTGCTTCGGGGAGTTTTATACGGATTTTACGTTCCATGACTGTTGCCGGTAAAACATCCTGACCAACCAGGTAGTTGATAAACGCGTAGACAATTCTAAGATAATTAACAACCGACCGGACTTTTTGCCCACGGCCCTGTTCATATTCTACAAATTCGCTGATATCCTGACGAGTCAGAGTGTTGATTTTTGACCTTTTACGTTCAAGAAAGT
Source organism: Desulforhopalus singaporensis (assembly GCF_900104445.1). Classification (GTDB taxonomy): domain Bacteria; phylum Desulfobacterota; class Desulfobulbia; order Desulfobulbales; family Desulfocapsaceae; genus Desulforhopalus_A; species Desulforhopalus_A singaporensis. The sequence continues at coordinate 1,743 of NZ_FNJI01000012.1, forward strand.
GCAGGAAATGCAGAATCACACGGCCTGACTGTTTGATAGTGCTCGTTGACAAAGCCCTGATGTACTTACCGTACACGTAATCTGTAGTGAAGTCTGTTCCAGGTAGACCACTTTCTATTAATCGGGAACATACGAGTTGAGCCCAATACCGTTTTTGACCAGAACGATGATTGCCTCGATCAATAATCTGGACGTCTGGATGTACAGCAGAAAAAAACCTTTGATCAAAAGCGGTCAACTCAGTCGGATAGGTTACTTCGGTCATAATCGCCTCCTTTTTCTTTTCTGATTACCACCAATCCTCAGCACGCCTTAACTGTCGCTCAGGAATTGGATTTGATTTAACAGAATAATAGATGAGAGAGTTCAATAATATAGGCAGTTTGAAACGACGATTGAACCGAAAACAAAACTCACCCAGGTAACGTGGCAAATGTCTGTGGCAGATGCCATGATAAGTGCTCAACATAGCGTTTTTCACATTGCCAATGACTGTGTTGAGCCAGTCAAAAAAAGTGAAATCTGAATTTCTGTATCGGCTGGTAGTATTAATTGAAAAATGGCTATGATTGATGGCTTGAAAACCTGCAAAACATGCAAGGCCATCTGAAACAACCAGAGATTGAGAGATGAGGTGTCTTTCCCCCCAGCGTTGAATCTGATCAATAGTAAAGGCACCAATACGACTGAAACGTATGAAAAGGGGGTTTCCTTTTTCATTACGTTCGAGGGCAGCTATAAAGGGAGTTTTACCTTCTGCACCACGTCCGCGTTTACCCCCAGAATGTTTGCCTCCCCAATAGACGTCATCAACTTGAATGAAACCTTTGAGTGGTTTTTCATCATCAGCCTGTTTCATAACCATTTGAAGTTTATGTTTCAGTCGCATGGCTGCATTCTGGGAGATGCCGAGAAAACGCATGAGCTTTAGAGATGAAATGCCTTTTTTAGATTGACTAACCAGGTAAATTGCAAGAAACCAGACGGTTAGCGGTAGTTTAGTGGAAGAGAAAATGGTGCCGCTTATAAGCGAAGTTTGGGAGCGGCAATTTTGACACTGGTACAAAGAGCGAGATCGAACAAAATAGTACTGCTTGTGAGCACACCTGGGGCAGCAGTATCCATTTGGCCATTTCAGTTGGAACAGATGCTTCTGGCATTGTTCCTCAGTTCCATATTTTGATTGAAAGTCCAGCAAACTGACACCTTGTTGAAAGTGGATTTCGCTTCGTTTCGCCATGTCTACCTCCTAGTTGAATTTGAGGTAGTATGACATACCCGGGGTATCATATAGTGACACTCCCCTGGAAAAAATTGATAAGCTGAACATCAGTGGTAATCAGATTTTCTTTTGCAGAAAAAACAGAGCGTTAATAACCTTAGTATATCATTTGTGAGGTTGGGATTTTGTTACGTGGAGCCAAAGAACATCTTCCACAATTAACATCTGAAATAAAATAGTTCAGATAAAAGGCGTAAGCTTTTTTATTTCCTTCAGAACGCCCAAAATTGATTCTGATGCCTTTAAACTAGCGTTGCTGTAAGAAATAGGCCTCAACTTTCTCAACCAGTTTTTTCCATGGCTTATTAGCCCTATTCTCCCACCTCAGGATCGATGCCGAGTCAACTGAAATAATTTTAGCAAATTTCTTACAACTGATGCCCATGTGAGTTCTATGAAGCCTTATACGATCTCCCCATGTTCTGACCCGAACGTAAGGGCAGTATCCTAAGAAATTCATGATAGCCGGATAGTGTGAAATTCGTGGCTCATATCGGTTGTTTTCCCAATTCCAAATGCAACTTTCGGTAACATCTATTATCTTTGCAACCTCTTTTTGCTCTAACTCCAAATCCAGACGTCTTTTTCGAATATGATCACCAAGAGAGTTGATATTTTGAGGATATTTTGTATTTTTAGGCAGTTGAGAGATCTTGGTTATCGATGACAACAAGGCAATGAAACTATGTCCTTGCGGGTTTCTCGGCGACCATCGCAACAGATGCAACTGCACCGAACGGGAAATTAAGCGTTACACAGGAAAGATTTCGGGACCTCTGCTTGACAGGATAGATATCCATCTGCTTACACAACATCTTGAATTCCGGGAATTAAACAGCAGGGAGCGCGGCGAGGAATCGGCGGTGATAAGAAAACGGGTCGACAGGGCAAGAGAAATACAGCTTGACCGTTACAGGGATAGTAAAAATATCCACTGCAACGCCCACATGGCCAGCAACCATATTGAAAAATATTGCAAACTTGATATCAGTTCAAAAAATCTGCTGCACCGCTCTGTTGACAGACTGGGATTGTCGGCAAGAGCCTATCACCGCATTCTGAAAGTGGCACGCACCATAGCGGATCTTGATCAAAAAAGTGTAATCGATAAAAAACATCTTGCCGAAGCAATCCAGCTCAGCCGGAAAATCATCTGAAAGACGCCTATGAAAACCAACACAGTGGTCTACTTTCTTCTCCTGTTACTGGTCGTTTCCTATATCGTTGTGGCTAAAATTGACACCGGAGACCCTGTTGATATGGCAGAGCTTGTGCCCGCGGAAGCTCTTTTTTATATAGAACAGCGAGCCCCCTTTGCAGCCCTGCGCAGCTACGACCGCTCGATGCTGGGGAAAAAAGTTTCTTCAATCGATATAGAGGGGGTCATTGCAAAAACGGGAGGGGCCGCAAGCGATGGTCGCTTTCTTGTGGCTGCAAAAAAGATGTACCAAAAGGCCCTGACCAGCGACCTTGCCGAACTCCTGGCCGGACGCAAGCTCGGTTTTGCCATGATTCCGCCAACAGGTAAAATTGTCGAGTCCACCCTGGAAGATTTTGTAAAAAATAACACCCTTTTTCTTTCGTGGCCACGCCAGAATGCCGGTTTCATAGAGTTTGCCGGCAAGATTTACGGTCAGGCGAATGATTCGCTGCCGATAACGGTTAGCCAATACGGTAACCATCATATTCAACGTTTCGACCTGCAGGGAGAACAGCTCGCCTTTGTCAGCGCAGGCGGTACCTTTGTCGCCAGCTTCAACGAAAGGCTGTTGCGCCGCAGTATCGATTGTTACGATAAAGACAGGCTCTCTTTAAGAAAACTTGAGACATTCAACCTGGTAAAAAGGGCTGTTCGCCGGAAGGGAGACAGGTTTGTGTATCTTTCCGTGGATAGCCTGCGTTGTTGGCTTGAGCGGGTAACCGACAGTCATGAATTCAGCTGGAAGCCTGTTGTAACCAAGGAGCTCGAGACAACCAGAGGGTTTCTCAGTGTCGGGTATGGGGTCAAGAGTTCCGGCCATGTGGTGTCCGATATGCTGGCGGTGCATTACGATATCAACCAGGTCAACGACATAACGAGGAATCATCTACAGAAAGCTCCCGGGAAAAATTCGCTGTCAAGCTTTACGACCAGACAGACCGCTGCATACTACTGGTCTAACACCGTCGATTTTTATTATCTCCTGCCGTACCTGACGGGCGGTAAAAATTCTTCCTTCCAGACCAGAACAATTGTCAGCAGAATAGAAAAGCGGAGTGGGGTGGCTCTTGACCAAATGTTCTCCTATCTGGGGAATGAGGCGGTCGTTGTTGTCGAACCGGGTAACTCCGACGATTTTATTACCATCCCTCTGTGCACTCTTGTCCTTGACATGAAAGAGCCGCAAAAGTTAACCAGTGCTGTAAAAAAAATGGTGTCTGCAACGGGAATTCCCGTCATTGAAAGAAGGTATGGCCCGTTGCAATACATGGTCTGGCGCGACGCCCCCCAGAACGGGCTGCAGCTGCTTTGCGGGTTTTGGGGAAACCGGCTTATCCTTGGCAATTCAGTTGGCTACTTAAAAAGAATTATCGATCATCAGCAAGGGGGAAAGACAATCCCCCAGATGGCAATGCAAAACGGTATCGATCCGGGAACCAGAAAAGCCAGTAATTCCATAACCTATTATGACAACGTTAAAATAATGAGTATGACCCAGAGACTTTTGTCGATAATGGCGGCGTTCGTCGGCATAGAAGACCGCGAACTCTCAACCAAGGTGAAGGTCGTTATCGATGATGTTGTGAACCCTCTGCTGGAAGGGGGGAAGATGTACAGGAAAAGCAGCAGCAGGAGCTACTTCACCCCGCATCTGGTAATGATAGAATCCAAAAAAACTAAAAGGCAGTGATATTGCAAATTACCAAAAAAGAATCCGCCTGGGCGCACCCTCTTATTTTCAGCAAGGGCTTGATAGATAAGAGTTTAGGGTATAGACTACCGCCGGTGGCGAGGGTAATGAAAACCTCAGAGATAAAATAAAAAATTAAGGAAATCCGCCGAGAGGATTCGATGCAAAAGATAGTTGATGAAATAAAAAAACTGGTCAAATTCAAAAAAGACACCGATGTCGGGGATGTGGTCCTGATAGCGGCCAAAGAACCCCAGATGCTGGTCTATGCTTATGTTACATCAATTGAGCGGGATGCCAGCCGCAAAGACGAGTGGTGGCATGTCCAGATGGCGATGCTGTCGCTTCCGGTTCAGCATATTACCTGGACTCTGAGGACGGAACAGATGACCGGACAGGAAATTTTCACCATGGGTGGCGAAGAAAGATTCGTGCAGGCTGTTGACTTTTCAGGGGTAGTCTCAAAAACCGGACCTGAGGTAACCACTGAAAAAAAGGTGTCGCCGCTAAAAAGGATAAAGTAAAAATTTTCCCGTAACCTTTGCCCGAATTGTTCAACAATAGCTAAAACAGCTCCGGGGGGATAAAACTTATCTGCAGCTGTTTAAGATTCGTTTCAAGCTTTCGATAGGTGATATACGGTGACTTGTCCAACATAATTTTTGCAGCTCTTACCTGGTCGGTATCCCTGTATTTGTCGGAAAGATAAATTATCTCCTTGATGCCGGCCTGAATGATCACCTTGGTACATTCGTTACAGGGAAAAAGACCGACGTAAATTCGACAGTTTTTCAGGTCGGTCGAAATGGAATTGAGCACGGCGTTCAGTTCCGCATGGCAGACGTACGGATATTTGGTCTGCAGAAATTCCCCCTGACGCTCCCAGGGGAATTCATCGTCCGAACATCCCCAGGGGAAACCATTATATCCCACTCCGACAATCTTGTTCTGTTCATTGGCGACGCAGGCCCCGACCTGGGTGTTGGGATCTTTGCTCCTCTGTGCTGACAGCAGGGCCACCGCCATAAAATATTCGTCCCAGGACAGATAGTTATCTCTTTTCATAGTGTTCTGATAAGCTGGGTGTTGTTGTTATTTCTCGCGATCACGATATTTCTTCCGTCTCTGCCGCCAGGTATTGGCCCCACATACGGTATCGATAAACTTCTTGACCGTATCAAAATAGTGGTGTCCACCCGCCTCGCACAAGTTCTCCCTTTCACCGCCGGGGACAACAAAAAACTGCTTGGTCCGGGCTCCGCTGAAGGACTGCAGTTTTTCAGCTTCCGCAGCCGGGACCAGGGTATCACGGGAACCGTGAAAAATAAGGGTCGGGTTTTTGACACCTTCGATCTTATTTAAATTGTCAAAGCCGTCCTCCTCGCCAAAATCCAGATTGTCTTCGTCGACCCCAAGTGATCTGAGATAGAAAAGGGTGTCTCCTATGGCACTATCGAGGATCATTCCCTTGATCTTGTCGCCGTGTTGACACATCAGATCCAGCACCAACACGGCACCAAGCCCCTCACCTTTTAAGAAGACAGGGCCGTTGCACCCTTTTTCGTTGAGCCACCGTTCTGTTTGCTGAAAAAGTTCAACGCCATCTGCAAAAAAGGAGCTGACGTTTATCCCCGCCGTATCCCCTGACTCATCCCGGTAACTGACAACCGCAAAATTGAGCCCCCGGCGATTATATTCGCCCGCCATCCTGCTGCAGGCGTCGATCGATTTTCCAGGCGATGGAAAGAAAAGCAGCGTCGGCGCATCGTCACCATGGCCAAGAAACCTGCCCTCCAGGGTGTGACCGCTGTCCACTGCAACGGGAATCCGCTGCATGTTGTCCGAAGAAGATGACTCAACATCATGGTTTTTCCCCGAAAACAAAAGGGTAGTGATTGCCGGTTTATCGAGCTTGGAAAAATTATACATATCTGGTTGTTACCCTGTGGAATTTTCCTGAACAATTGTGTTTTTTACGATGCCAAACGGCATAATGTAAATAATTCAGTCATAAATTGCCACCCTTAGTTGGTGCTGCTTGTTGCGGACAATACCAAGAAAAAAAGGCCTGTATCTCTTTATCCGAGATACAGGCCTTATGCGATCTGGGGTGAGCGAGGGGACTTGAACCCCCAGCCTCCTGGGCCACAACCAGGTGCTCTGACCAATTGAGCTACGCCCACCAGCTTTCACCGTCAAGCGGCGAAGTGTTGTATACCTCGTTGCCGTATGTTTTGCAAGGATAAATCTTACAGAATTTAGAAACTTTCGTTACAATGCATACATTTTTTTGCCTGGGCTTTGACTATTTCAAAACACGCCGGACATTCTTTTTTGAAGTTTGCGTCGAGCAGTACCTTGATCGCCTTGTTGACGTCATGTTCGATAGCCGGATCCCTGAAGGTATGGTTTCTCAAGGCATCAATACAGCTGAGGTCGTTAATGGGACAGATATAACCTATGGCTCTTCGGCGAATATCCTTTGCGGCGGATTCATCCAGGACCACTTTGACAACCGGAACGATATTCTTGTCCTCGACACAGGTTTCGAGCAGCTTGATATTCTTTTTCTGTTCCTGGTAACGTTTGTTCTGTGCTTTCAACACATCCTTGTCGATGACACATGCCTTGAATGCGTCTGCGTTGGCCACCATCATATAGTTGCTCTCTTTACTGTTGGGCAGTTCCATGTACCTGTAGGAAGCGTGGTGACCGTATTGCGTTTCTATCTTTTCCCAACCGTCTAAAAAGACAGAGCAATTGTCGTTGAGACAGATAAAAAGAACCTCCGATCCCCACCCCAGACCATCGCCAACATGTATTGGCGGGGCTTCGCAACAGGAAAGTTGCTGCTTGCAGTGAGGGCATATCTTGACTTCATCAAGATAACGTAAAATGCTCGACATAATAAGACTCCTTAAAATGTTAACACCAGGCCGCCTGCAGCCAGACAATGGCGGCGGGGGGGCTGGTATTGAAAACCGGTCACAACCCAGGCCCTACCTTGGACATGAGCGGTGAAATTGCAATTTATTTAGCACTCCGGATCCCCGGCTGGCTGAGAATCTCATCTACGGCCTTGGCCTGTTTCATCCTCGATTTCAAAAAAGAAGAGGGCATAACAGACCGGTTTTTTTCCATAATCTCCGACAGTGCTTCTATCTCGCCGTTTTCCGCCAGTTCGGTAATCTTCAGCACATTTTTCACAAAACTTTTGACGATTTTACGGCCTTCACCGCTGGTTGCCATTATCTCGGCATAAGTTCTCGGGTTCTGGTTATGAACCCTGGCCATGGCGAGTATCGTATACAATGAAGTAAGCGTTGAATGACTGTTGATGTCAGAAAAGTCTATGCTGTGGCTCTCCAGGGTCATCCCGAGCGCTACGGAAATGGTGGTCGGCAGCTTCTGGCCGACCCCCATCAGCAGATCATGCTTCCTGGCGTTGTCCTGATAAATGTCGGCCCCGTGCTTGTACAAAAACGCTTCAAACTCGCTGCAGAAGCTGCCGCTGCGGTGGGTACGTACTATCGATGCGTTTTTATCCTTCATGGTCAACGCCTGGGGTCCCCACAGGTTGTGGACAAACATCACCTCAACGCCCGGATGGGTAGCTTTCATGGCCGCCTCTATGGTGTTTTCCGATTCACCAGCGAGAATTATCAGGGCCTGGCCGTCACGGATAAGGGGGCCAAACTTCAATATGGTCTTGGCGGTGACCGATATCGGAACACACACCATGACTACATCGACTTTTTCTATCATCTGCTCAGGGGTCATCTCACTGGACCTGCCGGTGATGATCGTTTCATACCCTTCGTTTGCCAGTCTTTGGGCAAACCAGACACTCATATCGCCGCTGCCAATAAAACCAAACGACCTGATATTTTTCACACGCATATCAACGCGCGGGAAAGATCCAAGGATTCTAAGCGCCCCATCTTCCTGGATAACGCTTGACTCGATGGTAGCAAGAGCCTGCTGCATCGAGTCACTGTCCCGATGTCCCTCAACTTCGACGTATATCCGAAGCTTCTGGGTATTTATATCATTTTCCGTTTTCAGGTCGAGGATGTTGATGCCCCGCCTGGTGAACTCGCCCAGGATGTCGGCCAGCATACCGACACGGTCCCTGAGAGGTCTGGTGATTACGGAAGTTGCATCGTATCCGCTGATTGGGGCCGGACTTTTCTTCAATATTGCAAAGCGGGTCCTGTTGTGGCTGACAACTTCTCTGTCAAGAAGCTTGAGCTGCAGTTTTTTCAGCAATTCTTCGGACTCGATCACCCCGTAGCCCTTGCAGCCTTTCTTGCGAATCGAGGTTACAGTAGCTTCGAGATCGTTTACCGCCATAAGCGTTGCATCACCAAAATGGTTTTCGAGATACTCGCTTGACTGACGCAGCACGGAATTCCTGCCGACTATGGTGTGGATCGTTTGATGATCGTCGGAATCATCGAGACTCCCAAGCGAAAGGTGTATGGGCAGGACCACATTGTCGATCCAGTGACAAGCAGTCATATCGGCTATCAGCCTGAAATATTCTTTAACCTCTCCTTCCCGCGTGTTATAGACTGGTATGAGCGCGCATTCGACTTCCCCCCTGGTAAAAGAGGCCAGGACCTCGGGGATTCTGTTGAATAAAAAGACCTCTGCATCCGGATCGTATAATTTTGCGGCCTGGAAGCAGTCGGAAACTGCAGGACCGAGAGTTGCAATTGTGATCATATCAAGCTTACTGTGGAGTTACCGAAAATATTAGCCGCTCCGCTTTTATCAGGAGCATGTACCTCTATATGAATTGTAACCTGTGCAAAATATACGCTCTTCCCCATTTAAGCAAGACCTGATACCTTTCGGATTCTTTATATTCTATACTTTTACCAATTATCATGGTCAGAAAAACCGACATCTCAGAGTATTTGACAGCCTTAAAGGACTCTTCCAGATTCGGTCCGCAGGTTGTCTGTCATAAAAAAATAGCACCCTGTGCCCCTGAATTCGCCCATGGTTCGGTCTCTCTAAGCGAACCGGTGAAAAAAATGCTCGAAAGACGCAACCAGAAGCTCTACAGCCACCAGTACCAGGGGATAGAAGCGCTGCTCAAGGGCAAGGATATACTTGTTGCGACCCCTACGGCATCAGGAAAATCGATGATCTACAACCTGGCTGTGCTCAATGAACTGGCCCTTGGCAACCCTTCCCATTTTCTTTATCTCTTTCCACTGAAAGCACTCGCCCAGGACCAGAAAAAAGTTCTTGAAGGACTTGGGGCCGAGCTAGAAGAGGTTACATCAGTCAGTTGCGCTAACATTGCTGCTCTTTTTGATGGAGATACATCGAGCTATAAACGGAGGAAGATAAGGGACCAGCCCCCCGCAGCCCTCATCACCAATCCGGAAATGCTCCACCTCTCTCTGCTTGCTTATCACCAGAACTGGAGCTCGTTTTTTCAAGGGCTCAAATATGTGATAATTGACGAAGTCCACAGTTACCGGGGGGTTGTCGGTAGTCATATGTCCTGGATATTGAGAAGGTTGCAGCGAATTGCCGCACATTACGGCGCCGCTCCAGTCTTTATCATGCTGTCGGCTACAATCGGCAATCCTGAACAGCTCGGTGAGATGCTGCTCGACCGAAAAATACATGCCATCACCGAATCGGGTGCGCCCCAGGCTGAGAAAAACATGGTTTTCATCAACCCCTGGGACAGCGCGGCCCATACCGCAAGCCAACTCCTGGAAGCGGCGGTTAAAAGAGAACTGCGAACCATAGTCTACACCGGATCGCGCAAAATGACGGAGCTGATCAAGCTCTGGACCGACCCAAGGCTCGGGGATCAAGCCGACAAAGTAAGCGCCTATCGAGCCGGCTTTCTCCCAGAGGAGAGACGTGAGATCGAAGCACAGCTTTTTTCAGGAGAGCTGCTTGGGGTTATCTCCACCTCGGCGCTGGAGCTTGGCATCGATATCGGCGATCTTGACCTGTGCATCCTTGTCGGTTACCCGGGATCTGTCATGGCGACTTGGCAGCGAGGCGGACGGGTAGGGCGTTCACTTAAAAAATCGGCCATAATCCTGATAGCCCAGCAGGATGCGCTTGATCAGCATTTCATGCGCGATCCTGAAGATTTTTTTTCCCGGGATGTGGAATCGGCGGTGCTCAACCCGCTCAACCTCCCGGTAACCAGGCAACATCTTCTCTGTTGTGGTGCAGAACTCCCCTTACGCAACTCGGAAATAATCCTCCAAGGCAGCGCCATAAAGAAAGTTCTCAGGGAACTGGTAAATGACGGGTTGCTGCTGGAGCTGTCCAGCGGCAACAGCTGGCTGTCGCCGCAGAAATATCCCCAGAGAAACGTCACCCTCCGCGGGGGAGGCAGCCAGATGGCCATCATCGACAGCGAAAGCGGAGAGATAATCGGCGAAATCGATGCCGACAGAGCGATGAAGGAGTGCCATCCCGGCAGTGTCTACCTGCACAGGGCGAGAACCTGGGTGGTGATGCAATTTTCCCTTGAGAACAAGGAAATAGCTGTAAGGCGGGAAAAACCGAATTACTACACCAGGCCGACCTCGGTCAAGCAGACGGAGATATTACAGGTAGTTGAAACCAGAATCGTCAATGGAGCGAGAGTGTCTTTTGGCAGGGTACGGGTCAGGGAAAAGGTGACCGGATACCAGAAAAAAGACAACCGCACCCAGCGGCTTATTTCAACGACCCCGCTTGATCTGCCGGAAAGAATCATAGAGACCGAAGGGGTGTGGATCGATATCCCCGCCGGTATCGTGGAAGCAATCGAACACCGGAAACTTCATTTTATGGGCGCCATCCATGCCATGGAACACGCCATGATAGCTCTTTTTCCCCTGCTTGTCCTGTGCGACAGAAACGATATAGGAGGCATATCCTGTCCTGTTCATCATCAGACGGAGAGCGCATCGGTATTCGTTTATGACGGCTACGCTGGAGGAGTAGGGCTGGCCAGAGAGGCGTTTGACAAATTCGAGTTCCTGTTGACAAAGACCCTGTCGACCGTCGCCGGTTGTCCCTGCGATACCGGATGTCCCTCGTGCGTCCATTCGCCTAAGTGCGGTTCGGGCAATCGCCCCATCGACAAGGAGGCATGTCTTATCCTTCTCCAGACGATCATCGACAACGACAGCAGCAAAAACCCAGAGACAAAGCAGGAAAAGAGTGTTCCTCCACCTCTGTACCTGGCAGGAGATGGTGCCGACTCCCTTGCACGGAAAACAGCAGAGAAAAACAACCATCCAAAAGGGCTCGATGCACTTCCTGCAAGATACGGCGTGTTTGATCTTGAAACCATACGGTCAGCGGAAGAGGTCGGGGGGTGGAACAGGATCGACAGAATGGGGATGTCGGTTGCGGTGGTGTACGACTCAATGCTGGATGACTTTGTCACCTATCTCGAAGATGAGACGAACAGCCTGATCGACCACCTGTTCCAGCTCGACCTGGTCGTTGGGTTCAACAACAAACGTTTCGATAACAGGGTGCTGTCTGTCTATACAACCAGCAACCTCCACACCCTGCCGTCGCTGGACCTGCTGGAACAGGTTCAACTGCAGCTGGGGTACAGGTTGAAGCTGAACAGCCTCGCGGAGCACACCCTTGGCACCGCCAAGAGTGGTGACGGCCTTCAGGCGTTGAGATGGTACAAGCAGGGGAAGATCGACCAGATCGTGCACTACTGCAAAAAAGATGTAGAGATCACGAAAAATCTCTTCCTCTTTGGACTGGAGCACGGCCACTTCCTGTTTGCCAACAAGGCCGGCCACCAGGTCCGTCTTCCCCTGGCGCTTGACACGGCTATCGCCAAGATTATCGGCTGACCGGAGAATTTTCCGGGACTACTGGTGGAGCATGCCCCGGAAAGTCGTACTACAAAGGAAGATCAAGGCCATAAAAGAGAGCTGTAAATCCACCCTTCGGTGCCTGAAGTATGCTTTACCTTTGTCCATTTCCCCTTGGTATCAAGCTTTTGCAGGACGACTCCACGTTCCACGTCGGCGATAACGGGGCTGTTGGTTGAAGGTCCCGATCGCATATTCAGGCTTTTCCGGGCATTGACAATAACCGTGTCGCGGTCCTTGACGATAGAATTGTGGATCCACCCGGAATCCTTTTCATAATCTATTATCTTGTACCACTCACCTTGTGTTTTCAGAACCTTGAGGGGATACCCCTGGAACAGTTCCATGGCCACTGGGTAATTGAGCCCGGGGCCTGTTCTCACGTTGGCGTTGTCGGCTGTAACCGACAAGAAGTCGGCGGCCAGGACCGAGGATGAACAGAACAGGGTAAACGTACCCAACACGATTATTTTTTTACATATTTTTTTCATATCAACAAATAATGAAATAGGATTTTTTGGGATCGAGCAGACAGTGTGTGCAAATATTAAAGAATCAGGCTACTTCTATAGCATTAATTATGGCGCAAGTCAAACATCATCCGGCCAAGCTGCCCGGATGATCAATGCACCATATTGGGACTGCTGTTTATCGGGGGTAACTGCTAGGAAAAAAAGACAGTCGAACTCTTTTTATCCATACGCGCTGTGGCGCCCAGGGGAAAGGTGAGATTTCGCCCGGTGTGGCCGGCGGGAAAATTTGCCCAGACAGCAACACCCCTCTTGCTGCATATTTCTTCAACTCTTGTCCATATGCTCTCGATATAGCGAAGATGTTCTATCCGGTCATATTCATGAGGATCGCTGAAATCTCCGAGCAGAATTCCGGCTGCTTCGTCAAACTTACCCGCATATTCCAGTTGCGTCAACATCCTGTCGATTTTGTAGAGCGGTTCGTTGATATCCTCAAGAAAAATTATCCTGTCTCTCCAGGGAAAGTCGTACGGCGTGCCGAGAAGCGTCACCAGGCTCGCCAGATTACCTCCTGCAACAGGCCGTTCAACAGAGTCGCCGTCGACTATGATCTCAAGGGAGGCCATCTCGACAGGGCTGTACCATTTTCCTGTCAAGCTGCGATACAGTCGTTCAAGGCTTTCAGGAGTCGCTCCGGCAAGCGAGGTCATCACCGGACCGTGCAGCGTGACGACGCCTGTTGCCTGATGCAGGTAACTGTGGAGGATGGAAATATCTGAAAAGCCGACCACGAATTTTGGCTGCTGGACTAACACAGAGGGTTCCAGGCGGTCAAGAATCCGTAACGAACCGAACCCACCCCTAAGAGCAATTATCGCCTTTACTTCAGGGTCCCGCAACAGGGTGTTGAACTCTTTTGCCCTGTTGGCGTCACTGTCTGCAAGATAGGAGGATCCTGGCCAGAGATCTCGCTGAAACCTGACTTCAAACCCCATCTCCCTGATGATCGTGATCCCTTTATACAGCAACTCCGGAGCGCGTATCTGCCCGGCCACAGCGGCAATGCCGATAATATCACCCGGCTTCAGCGGAGGCGGTAAAATCCTACTTATTTTCATTTAACCAGGGTGTTGTAGATATATTCAAGGCCATAGATGGTGAGCATCGGTTCGATAACGTCGATAGAATCTGCAAAAGGGGCTATGAGCTGTGCCATGCCTCCGGTGGCAACGACGCGAAACTCCTCGTCCTGGTCCGCTATCATTTCCGTCTTGATGTTTTTTACCAGACCGTCAATCATGGCACCGTAGCCGTACAGCAGACCGCTCTTCATCGCTTCCACGGTCGATTTGCCAATAACGGAAGAGGGCATCTCGGAAACATCGATGTGAGGCAGCTGGGCGGTTCTGTCGGCAAGCGCCTCCAGGGAGATCGCTATTCCAGGCAAAATAGCACCTCCTAAATAGTCACATTTTTCAGTGATACAGTCAAAAGTAATCGCTGTACCGAAATCGATCACCACCTGTTTGGATCGGTAGAGGTTCCATGCCGCAATTCCGTTGACCAGTCTGTCCGCCCCGACTTCTTTGGGGTTGTCGAGACGAACGGTGATGAGGTCTTTGATTTTGTCGACATTGACAACGAAAATGTCCGATTCCTTAAGGGTCGAGAAATGTTTTTTGCAGAAATTGACCCAGGCGGTCTGCAGGGTAGGAACAACAGACGCTATCACAACCCCTTCGATATCACCTTTATCGATTCCCGACAACGAGAAAAGAGTATGATAGTTGATGCCTAACTCATCCGCAGTACTTTTCGATTCAGACTTGATACGCCACTGGCCAACAAGTTTGCCATCCTTGAAAATACCTGTAACTGTGTGTGAATTGCCGATATCTACGACCAGAAACATAGTGTTATGCCTTTTCAATGTGCAATAATTTTATATAGAAATTATTGGCTTGTTTTGTCAAACGACATATTATGCTATCTCTAAAAACCGGGTGCTGCCGGTGGGGCTGCCCCGAAACCGGAACAAATGTAACAGGTGAAACATCAATATGGAACAGGTAATTATACTGTCAACAACTACTGAGAGCAAAAAAGACGCGGAACAGCTGGCAAAAATTCTGCTGGAGGAAAAACTTGTGGCCTGCGCCCAGATTCACGGGCCTATCGACAGCCATTACCGCTGGCAGGGCGACCTGACCTCCTCTGTAGAGTTTTGCCTGGAGGTCAAGACCTGTTCTTCGGCTATCGAACGGGTAAAGGAAAAAATCATCGCCAATCACCCTTACGAGCTGCCTGAACTGGCTGGCACCGTCACCGACCTTGTCTCCGAAGATTACCGGGCATGGGTGGTGGAGCAGATCGTCATCCATAAAGATCAACAATCGGACAATTCTTGAAATTGCGTAAAAAATCCGGGGTTACCGTAAATTACTGTTTACCGTCATGAGCGAAAGCAACAAAAGAAAGGGATATCGTAGAAAACGCACCGGGGAGTATGTTTGTCACTGTTGCCGCAAAAAGCAGCAGTTCTGCTGGAGCTGCCCCTGCGGTTTCATGATATGCCCGAGCTGTTTTGAAGAAAACAGATGGGGTATGAGCAATGGCCCTACGTGGATTTGTCCTGATTGTGAAAGAATAAGAATGATTTAGCTGCTAAGCAGAAAAACGATCGGGTGGAATTATGACCAGTCGCAAGGGCTCTTGCCAACTTCAAAGAAATGCAATATTATGGCGTCCTAATATAAAATTCTTTACGCTGAGCCGTCCATCCATATGAATGCATCAACTACAACGTACGACGAAAGTAAAATTAAAACCCTGAGTTCCCTTGAGCATATTCGCAAAAGGCCGGGTATGTATATCGGCCGTCTCGGGGATGGTTCGAACCAGAACGACGGTATCTATATCCTGCTCAAAGAAGTTGTCGATAATTCGGTTGACGAATTCATTATGGGGGCAGGTAAACGAATCGATATCAATATCGACGAGAAAGGATTTGTCCAGGTCCGTGACTATGGGCGGGGAATTCCGCTGGGCAAGGTGATAGATTGCGTCTCCACCATAAATACCGGTGCAAAATACAACACCGATGTGTTTCAGTTTTCCGTAGGACTCAACGGCGTCGGCACCAAAGCAGTTAATGCTCTTTCTGATGTTTTCACCGTAACCTCCCATCGTGACGGTGATTTTTTCAAAGCATCATTTCGCAGTGGTAAACTTTGCGACAAGGAGCAGGGTGAGACCAAAGAGAAAAACGGCACCCTCATCGAGTTTTTGCCGTCAGCGGAAATGTTTCCCGATTTCGCTTTCGACCCGGATTTTATAGCCAAAAGACTCTGGCGGTACGCTTATCTCAATGCCGGCCTGAAGATTTACTTCGACAAGAAGCTCTATCACTCCACCAATGGACTGCTCGACCTTTTGCACAAGGAGCTCGACGGTGCGGAGCTGTACGACCCCATCTACCACCGGGATGACACCCTGGAGTTTTCATTTTCTCACACCGACGCTTTCGGCGACTGTTACTACACCTTTGTCAACGGCACCTACACCAACGAGGGGGGGACCCATCTTTCCGCCTTCAGAGAAGGTATCCTGAAGGGAATCAATGAGTTTTCCGGAAAAAAATTCGTTAACACCGATGTTCGCGACGGCATTGTCGGCACCCTCGCCGTCAAGATAAAAGATCCGGTATTCGAATCGCAGACCAAGAACAAACTGGGCAACACCGAGGTGCGTTCATGGATTGTCAATAAGGTCAAGGATGTTGTTTCCAAGGCTCTTTACAAGGACACCGAATCGGCACAAAGACTGATAGACAAAATCATCAGAAACGAAAATGTTCGCAAGGAGCTGCAAAGCGTACGAACCGAAGCGCGGGCAAACGCCAAGAAAGTCGCGCTGAAAATTCACCAGCTCAAGGATTGCAAATACCATCCCAGCCGAAAAAAGCCTTCTGCTCCGGGCAAGGAGAACATGGTCTTCATCACCGAGGGCCAATCTGCAGCCGGCTCCATTGTCTCCGCCCGCGACCCGATGACCCAGGCGGTTTTCTCTCTAAAGGGAAAGCCGCTGAACGTCTTCGGCCAGAAGATGACAACCCTTTATAAAAACGAAGAGATGTTTTCTCTGATGAGAGCTCTCGATATCGAGGAGTCAATTTCCGACCTTCGCTACGACAAGGTCATCCTGGCCACCGATGCCGATGTCGACGGGCTGCATATCAGAAACCTGCTGCTGACGTTTTTTTTGCACTATTTCGAACCGTTGGTAAAGCTCGGGCACGTCCATATTCTGGAAACGCCAATTTTCAGGGTCCGCAACAAAAAGGAGACGATCTACTGCTACAGCGACAAGGAAAAAGTCAGCGCGACCAAAAAGCTGCAGGGCAGCGGCCGGCAGAAAATTAATGTCGAAACCACCAGGTTCAAGGGGCTCGGCGAGATATCACCAAAAGAATTCAAGCAGTTTATCGGTGACAACATAAGGCTTCGATGCGTCACTCTGGACTCCTTGAGCGAGGTCGCCAAGGTCCTCTCTTTCTATATGGGGAAAAACACTCCCGCCAGGCGGGAATACATCATGGAAAATCTAAAGCTTGAGCTCTGATAGACTTCCCACTTATTTTACTGCCAACACCTCATGACGCAAGAAATCTCTAGTATGGACAAAAAGCCAGGGAAGCTGCATCAGCTCTTTGACGAAAACTTCCTTGAATACACATCGTACGTCGTCAGGGAGCGTGCGATTCCGGCCATTGACGACGGACTCAAACCGGTTCAGCGGCGGATCCTGCAGACCCTTTACAACATGGAGGACGGAAGGTTCCACAAGGTCGCAAACGTTGTCGGCGAGACCATGAAACTGCACCCGCACGGAGACCAGTCGATCTTTGCCGCCCTAGTCAACCTTGCCAACAAAGGCTTTCTAGTCGATAGACAGGGTAACTTCGGCAACATATTTACCGGCGACAAGGCCTCGGCTGCAAGGTACATTGAGTGCAGGCTTTCCCCTCTGGCCAAAGAGATTCTGTTCAACAAAGACCTGACCGAATTTGTCGAATCCTATGACGGTCGGATGAAGGAGCCGGTAACGCTGCCGGCAAAAATTCCGTTGCTGCTGCTCATGGGCGCGGAAGGGATTGCCGTCGGTATGGCCACCAGGATACTGCCGCACAACTTCTGCGAACTCCTTGAAGCGCAGAAAGCAATTCTCAAGGGCGAAGAATTCACCCTATACCCCGACTTCATCCAGAAAGGGTTGCTTGACTACACCAACTACGACGACGGCAACGGCAAGCTCAGGTGCAGGGCAAGAATCGAGGAGCTTAACGACAAGACCATCATCATCAAGGAAATCCCGTATACGACCACCACCCAGTCGCTGACCGATTCCATCGAAAAAGCTGCTAAAAGCGGTAAGTTGAAAATTATTTCCATAAACGATTACACCGCCGAAGAGGTCGAAATCGAGATAAAACTTGCCCGCGGGGTATACGCCAGCGACACTATCAAGGCCCTGTACGCTTTCACCGACTGTGAGGTTTCCATCACCCCGAACCTCACCCTGATAAACGGTATCACCCCTGAGACCTCAACTGTGAGTGAGGTGTTGCACCACAACACCTTCAAGTTAAAGAACGATCTGGAAAAAGAGCTTCAGATCGAGTTGTCTCAGCTCAGGGACAGGCTCCATTTCAAACTTCTCGAACAGATATTCATCGAACAGAGAATTTACAAAACCATCGAGGAAGAGACCAGCTATCAAAAGGTTATCTCAAGCGTGGACACAGCCCTGGCCGACTACACCGACCAGCTGATTCGCCCGGTCACCAAAGATGACATCGAGCATCTGCTGGAGATCAAGATCAGGCGGATATCCAGGTATGACATCGACAAACAGGAAAAAGCGCTCAAGGACATTCGCCAGCAGATCAAGAAAATCGAGAAGTCGCTCAAGGACATGGTGGCGTTCACCCTGGCTTTTCTTGACGATCTTCTTGCCAAGTACGGCCCCATGTTCCCACGCCAGACCGAACTGAAGAGTTTTTCCGAGGTCAGCTACCGCAAGGCCGCACTTTCCAATCTCAACGTAGTGTACAACAGGAAATCCGGGTTTATCGGCCATCAGATCAAAGAGGAAGATCCTACAAGCGACATCAGCGTGGTGTGCTCCGAGTACGACAAACTTTTCCTGATCTACTCCAACGGCCTGTACAAATTTATTCCGGTTATGGATAAATTTTACGTCGGCGACGATCTGGAGTGGTTCGGTATCGTCAGCAAAAAAAGCATATTCAACGTAATCTACCGCGATGGCGCTGAAAACCTTGCGTATGTCAAGAGATTTGCAACCCCGAGCTTTATCCTCGAAAAAGAGTATCGGCTATTCAAGGAACACAAGCGTTCCAGGATACTGCTCCTTGATTTTGGCGAAGAAAAATACGCCAGGGTCAATCTTATGCCGTCATCAAGAGCCAGGACCAACAGCCTTGATATCGCATTTGACGATTACCTGATAAAGAATGCGGGCGCCAAAGGCAAGCGTGTGTCGACGAGGGTGGTGCGCAGGGTTTCCAGGTCCACGGGGACATCCTCCCCTCCGACCAAACAGAACATGACTCTGCCCGGAATTACATCCGAGCAGGAAGTCGATCAGGACGAAAACGATAATATATAGCGTCTTGCTCCCCGCAGAAAGATACGGCAACAGGGGAGGGGGGGCATTTTTTCTAGGGGGTAACGACCTCGCCCTTGAGGGAATGCTGGCCGGCGAACGTGATCCTGGCGTGGACAATGTCTCCGGGACCGCAGCTCAGGACGTTTTCGAAATGCACTATATGGTTGGTATCGGTTCTCCCTCTTGTCTCTTTTTCAGAGCACTTTTCAATCATCACCTTTTTACAGGTGCCGACATACTCCCTGTTGCGCTCAAGGCTGATCTCATCCTGACGTTTCTGAAACCTTGCAAGACGCTCAGATTTCACGCTCTCCTCTATCTTGTCACCAAACCCGCTTGCTCTAGTACCGGGTCTATCAGAATATTTGAAGGAAAACGATCCGTGGTATCGTACAGTCTCCAACAGATCCATGGTCTGCTGAAAATCAGCATCACTCTCTCCTGGGAAACCGACAATAATGTCGGTAGTAAGAGCTATTTCCGGGCATCTTTCACGTAATCTATCAACTTTTCCAAGATACTCTTTAACGGAGTACTTCCGATTCATTCGCTTCAGAACCGAATCAGATCCTGCCTGAACCGGCAGATGAAACTGCGGACAGAGGTTGTCGATTGTCCCAAAGCAATCGATCAGTTCATCGTCGAGATCTTTCGGGTTTGAGGTGGTAAATCTCAGCCGCTCGAGACCGCTGGTTTCGGCGACGACCCTCAGCAACCTGGAAAAATTGTATTTTTCATCTCCGGAGGCGACGGGGTTGGTTTTGCCATAGGAATTGACATTCTGGCCAAGAAGAGTGATCTCTTTCACCCCACTTTGAACCAAAATTTTAACTTCTTCTGCTATGTCACTTATTTTACGAGACACCTCCCTGCCTCTTGTGTAAGGTACAACGCAGTAGCTGCAATAATTGTTACAACCCTGCATAATGGTGACGAACCTGCTGAACCCGCCTTCCGTGTCTTCTTTCTTTTCTTTTTGCTTCACATCCGGGAGAAACTTGGGAATCACGTAGGAGTCGGCAAGGGAGGTGACCACTTTTCCGGCAGCGCCGTTTTTGATGTTGAGATATTTGCCGATGCCGTAAATATTCTGCGTCCCTATCACCAGATCGACATGGGGCATCCTGGCAACAATTCGATCTCCTTCCTGTTGAGCCACGCACCCGGCAACACATATTTTCATCGCCGGATACTTTTGCTTCTGCTTGCGCAGATACCCGAGAAGACTCATCACTTTCTGCTCGGCTTTTGCCCGGATGGAACAGGTGTTGAGGATGACCAGATCGGCGCCTTCCATCTCCATCGTCTCTACGTATCCTTCACTGCCAAGGGATTGTGCCATTATTTCCGAATCGCGTTCGTTCATCTGGCAGCCAAAGGTTTTAATAAAAAAAGTTTTTTGCATTTTTAACTGGAGTCTATCTAGCTGAAGTTCAGCGCAGTATATCTTTTTGTGTAGTCAATAGTCTTTTGAGGAAAAATTCAAATCAGAACCCCGGACCAATATCGACTGCTATCGACTCCAAGAGTTCAAATAATTCCCTGGACAAGCCATCAGGGTAACGGAGCACAACGACGCCATTATTATCAAAGCTCGAGAGTATAGCGAGGTTGTCGTAACCTTCAAGGATAAACTTCAGGTAATGAAATTTATCCTTGGAAATACGTAGATACTGAGTCTTCAAAACCGCCACGCTACCTCCTCACACACTCAGCGAGCTGTCGATCTCAGCCATCTCATTTCGGTTTGCAAGGAGCAGGGGAGAGATGACCTCATCGAGAAATTCTTCTGTCTGTTTCTCGGCACGCCCGGTAAATGCAGAATAATCGCTTACCATCTCGTTGAGTTCTTCAAGAGAGAAGGGGATCCGACCATCTTCTGCCAACCTTTTAAGCAGGTCGTTTTCCTTTGCATTTTCCTTTACCTCTTTTCCAGCAGCCAGAGAGTGCTCCTTGACGACTTCATGCATCTCCTGGCGGCTTTCACCTTTCTCGACCGCTTTCATGAGAATTTTTTCTGTGGCCATAAAAGGCAGCTCAGCCAGCAGATATTTTTTTATTTGTGCCGGAAATACAACCATATCAGAAGTTATATTCACAAATAACTTTAAAATTGCATCTGTCAACAGAAAACATTGCGGAATGTCCATTCTCCTGATGGCAGAATCATCAAGGGTACGTTCAAACCATTGATTGGCGTACGTTCCGGCAAAATTCTGCGGCAGATTCATCAACTTCCTGGCAAGGCCGGTAAGGCGTTCTGACCTCATTGGATTTCTCTTGTATGCCATGGCTGAAGACCCTGTCTGTTTTTTTTCAAAAGGTTCTTCTTGAACCTTGAGGTTTGACAGCAGCCTTAGGTCGACGGCAAACTTATGGGCTGTTGCGCCGATACCAGCCAGAGTCTCACCAAGCTTCATGTCCATTTTCCTGGTGTAGGTCTGTCCGGTGACCGCAAAACTTTCGGAAAAACCAAGCTTTTCGGCGACTAGCAGATCCAGTTTCCTCACTTTTTCATGGTCCCCCTTGAAAAGCTCGAGAAAGGTCGCCTGGGTTCCAACTGTTCCTTTGGCGCCACGTGCCTTGACCTGATCCAGGTAGTTGTCGATATATGCGAGATCCATCACCATGTCCTGAAGATACAGGGTGTTTCTCTTGCCGACGGTGGTGGGTTGTGCAGGCTGATAGTGAGTAAAACCAAGGGTGGCGATATCTTTTGTTTTTCTACTGAATTCGGAGAGGTTTTTAATAGCCTGGAGCAGTCCGTTTCTTATCAGCAACATCGCTTTTTTCTGAACAACAAGGTCGGTGTTGCAGACAACAAACTGCGAGGTTGCGCCAAGATGAATAATTCCTGCAGCCTTGGGGCACTTAAGGCCATATTCGTAAACGTGAGCCATGACGTCATGTCTGATCTCTTTTTCCTTTTGCGCGGCAATGTCGTAATCGATGTTTTCCACATTGGCTCGCATTTCATCGAGCATCTCGGCGGTGACGATATCGGTAAGTCCAAGCTCATGCTGGGCTTCGGCCAGGGCCACCCAACATCTTCTCCAGGTTGTAAATTTGGTCTTTTCAGAAAATAAATTCTGCATTTCCTTGCTGGTGTATCTGCTCACCAGCGGCTCCTGGTAAATATCTCGTTGCATATCAAGCTCCAAAACTATTCAGGTTATAACTGCATATGGCTATTATTTCGTATTTTTACAGAAACAGACTGTTGCTGTAACGAATATTGGTTGTCAGCAAAATCAGATATATAGCATTTTTCGCCGCCAATATAAACCAAAGATCCCTTACCGGGCGTTAAAACATAATTTCGGCTAATGTCGCATAATATATATTATGTTAAGCAATGGTGAAGATACACAAATACAACAAGATAAGTGGCGCTCTTTTAATTTTTGTTTCAGAATGACGAATTCAGGAAATTGGTGGAAAAAAAATGACTGCAGGTCGCACGCAGGTGTGAATCCCGGGGCAACGGAGATCTCGGCCGTCTTTGCCCCGGCAGATCAAAGGCTGTGTTTTGGTGGTTAGAGAGTAAGGAGCCTCACCTGCCAGCTCACGGTGTTGCGGTACCGATTTTTGGTATAGGTGAAAACAGCTGGTCTGGTTGGCGATCTCTGGACCTCATCGATATCTTTACCGAGCCCGAAACCGATCCCTTTATAGTTGGTATATTTGCCACGGATCGTGACGGAAAGATGTTCCTCGTTTTGGCCGACGGTTTTCGCGCAGACTATGTTCATGGTTTTGTCAAGAAATTTTGGATGGGGGTTCGCGGTCCCGAACGGTTCGAGCAATTTAAGAAAATACAGTGACTCATCGTCCATTACCTCGCTGACGCTGCATTGTACATCGTAAGGCGCAATCTGCGCCCTTTGTAAATTGCAAAATTGTTTTGCAACCGCGCTTTCAAATCTTTTAATGAATTCTCCGACCCTTCGTCCATCAACCGTCAACCCAACCGCCATCTTGTGGCCACCGAACTTGATCAACAGCGAGGAGCAGTCCGCAAGGCTTGCCACAAGATCGATCCCTTCAACCGACCTGCCTGAACCTTTAAAATAACAATTACCTGAGGAATCAGTCTGCCTGGACAGAATTATTACAGGAAGATTGTATTTATCGGTTATTCTCGAAGCGACTATTCCTGCAACTCCAAGATGGTAATCGCCAGCCAGGACTATCGCTTTTCTGTCGGATGCAGTCTCTTGTTCAAGTTCCAGGAACGCCTGGTCGGTATCGGCTAAGCAGAGCTCCTTCCTTTTGCTGTTCAAGCTTTCGATCAGCGAAATATTAGTTTTTATTTTTTGCAGGTCGTCGGTGGTAAAAAGTTCGACAACCGCCCTGCTCTCACCAAGCCTGCCTGCGGCATTTATTTTTGGACCGATGAGAAAACCTATATCTTCAGACGATAAATCCCCTCTTTCGACCCCGCTTGACTGCAGAAGAAGCTTCAAGCCGGTAAACGGGGTAGCGTCAAGCGTTTCAACCCCTGCCCGCACCAAGATCCTGTTAGTGGCGGTAAGTTCAACCA
Source organism: Desulforhopalus singaporensis (assembly GCF_900104445.1). Taxonomy (GTDB): domain Bacteria; phylum Desulfobacterota; class Desulfobulbia; order Desulfobulbales; family Desulfocapsaceae; genus Desulforhopalus_A; species Desulforhopalus_A singaporensis. Next base: position 25,499 of record NZ_FNJI01000012.1, read on the forward strand.
TGTCGGCGATTGTTCCAAGGGCAACGAACGCCAGATAGTTTTTAAGATTAATTGCTGCCGCAGCTTGATTATATTTGCTGTTTTCTATAAGTTCCGATCGTATTTTGGCAGCAAGATAAAAAGCTACCCCGACGCCCGCCAGCTTCTCTCCTGCAAACCCGCAATCCTGCTGCATTGGATTAAGAATCAGCGTCTCTGGCACCCCGTCACCGGGCAGTTCGTGATGATCGGTGACGATCACATCCGCTCCCGATTCAGTCAGCACTGAAATCTCATGGGAGTTCGAACTTCCGCAGTCAACGGTTATCAGAAGAAAGTTAGCGTTGCCACCCAGTGCATTATTATCACGGAACCACGACAAGTTAACGCCATACCCTTCAACAAGTCTGTTAGGTATGTGCCAGATCGTTTCAACTCCCAGTTCTCTGAAGAAGTTAACCAAAAGAGCAGTCCCGGTGGTCCCGTCGACATCATAGTCGCCCCATATGACTATTGTTTTTTTTTCGATAACGTACCGGGTGGCCAATTTGGCCGCCGCGTCAAGATTTTTCATCTTCTCCGGACGGGGTAGATCCTTGAGCTTTGGAAACAGAAAACCTTCAATCGCCTTTTGATCCTTGACGCCTCTTTTAATCAGAAGGCGGCGTATGAAATCGGGCAGCTCAGCTGGTGCACGATTTGAGCCCTTGACGTTTTTGCTACTCATGTCCCAGCCACCCGGAGATTTTTTTCAATATCTGTATTTCATCCTCTACCTGGTACCACTGCAACCTGTCCATTTTGGTAAACCAGGTATATTGTCTTTTAGCGTATCTTCTGGTATCACGGGCCATCAGTCGGCACATCTCGTCAAAGCTCCATTTATTGCTTATATAATTATTCATGTGACGGTAACCGATCGATTGCATCGACTTCAACTCGGGACTGTAACCCATCCGTAACAGTCCCCTGACCTCGTCTTCAAAGCCGCTCTCAACCATAATCTTTGTTCTTTTATTTATTCTCTGATAGAGAAGCTGCCGGTCACAGGTGAGCCCTATCTGCAAAGTGTCCGCAAAGGACGGTCGACCGGTATTTTTTTTATGTTCTGCAAGATGGGCGGACCAGGGCCTGCCGGTTAAAAGATACACTTCCAGGGCGCGCAACAGCCTCTGCGTATCGTTACGATGTATTTTAGTTGCCATAATACGGTCATATGCAGCCAACTGCTCATGCATTATCTCGCTTCCAGCGCTTGCAAGTTTTTGTCGCAATTCTTCCCGTAATCCGGAGTCAGACGGGGCGTCGGGAAATATTCCTTCAAGCAGAGTCTTCAGGTACAGACCGGTACCTCCGGTCAAAAGAGGTACCTTGTTTCTGGCGTGAATTGTCCGGATCAGCGCAAGACTGTCTTCTGCAAATCTTGCCGCATCGTAATTCTCTTCCGGGTCTACAATATCGATCAGATGATGGGGAACACGGGCTCTTTCTTCAGGAGTCGCTTTGGCTGTGCCGATATCCATGTACCTGTATACCTGCATCGAATCAACACTTATTATCTCACAGTTGAAACGCTCTGCGATTTCAAGCGACAGCCTTGTTTTACCGATGGCTGTCGGGCCGACAAGAATAAGAACAGGTTTTTCAATAGTGTCGTGATTCACTGTTGTGTCGTAAAAGTAAATTTAGTTGCCAGGTATTGCGCCTTGTTATCACCGACGCCTTTTAGCATCGTGAGCGATTCCTGGCAGGTGAACGGACCAATAGAGTTACGGTGGCGAATTATCTTATCCGCCAGAATCGGCCCTACTCCGTTTACGGTCATCAATAGTTCCCTTGATGCCTGGTTGACCGGAATCTTTGCAAAAAAGAACGGAGAATTGGCTGCGGCAACCCGAGATTCACCGGGTATCTGCCGACCATTGCAGGGACTCAGGGAAAGACCGCGCCCCATGCTATCCACAAGTTTTCTGCAAGTTGACTCACCCTCTTGCGTTTTATGGTTGTTTTCGGCAATTCGCACATAACCTGCCAGGTCAAAACAGCAAACAAGTGCCATGACCAGAATAACCGCTATGATCCTGTAATCTTTTTCGAGCTTTTCTTCAAGAGACGACATAGAGGCAATAGCTTTACAGAGGCGACGTGTCTTACAAAATTTTTCCGGCTTTTTCACTGCGACATGGGGAACACTGTTTTCTTTATCGTTGTGTTCTTGCAGATCAGTGATTATAAAACCATACCTTGACATTTAGCAAAAGATAAAGAAATCCATTTGTAATCATATGACTGTCCAACAACCTTTTAACATTGTTCTGGTAGAACCCGAAATCCCCCCAAACACAGGCTCTATAGCCCGCCTGTGCGGAGCAACGAGCAGCGTTCTTCACCTGGTACGCCCCCTTGGTTTTTCAACGGATGACAAACACTTAAAGCGTGCAGGTCTTGATTACTGGGCCCATGTAGACATCAGATATTGGCAAAATCTAGAAAGTTTTTTAAAGGCCCAGAAGGAACATGAACTGTTCTTTTTCACTACCAAGAGCAAAAGAGAATACACGGTTGCCGACTTCCCTCCGGGCGCTTTTCTTGTTTTTGGCAAAGAGACCAAAGGATTACCCACCGATATTCTGGAACTGTACGAGGACAGATGCTTCACCGTTCCCATGGCCAACAGCAATATCCGTAGCCTTAATCTTGCAATGACCGCCGGCATCGTCCTCTACGAGGCGATTCGCCAGAGTCATTTGTCTTGATAGAGTCTGTACCAATAGTATACAAGGGTTACCATTACACTTACCTGCACCAAAAAAAAATACAAACATCTCAACTTCAACAAGGAGAAACACAATGGGTGATCGCGTATTCAATTTTAGTCCCGGTCCGGCAACGCTTCCTCTTGAAGTCCTTGAAAAAGCTGGAAAAGACGTCGTTGACTTTCAGGATACCGGCATCGGTCTTATAGAAATGAGCCATCGCTCCAAGGAATTCATGACCGTGGCCGCCGACGCCGAAGCCAATCTGCGCGAACTGATGAATATTCCACAGAATTACAAGGTGCTGTTTTTACAGGGTGGAGCTTCTTCGCAATTTTTCATGATCCCTATGAATCTGCTGGGTGATAAGAAAAAAGCAACATACCTGGACACCGGAACCTGGTCCAATAAAGCGATAAAAGAAGCGCGTATTTTCGGCGACATAGATGTCGCCTTTTCAAGTGAAGACTCAAGTTTCAACCGGGTTCCCGAAGATGGCGAATATACGGTCTCCGAGGATTCCGAGTATCTCTATTATGTCTCCAACAACACCATTTACGGGACGCAGTTTCCCACTGCGCCCAGTACCTCGAAAATGCTGGTGTGCGACATGAGTTCGGATATCCTGTCCCGTCCCGTCGATGTGAGCAGGTACGGTATAATCTTTGCCGGAGCTCAGAAAAATCTCGGCCCAGCCGGAGTAACCATTGTCATCATAAGGGAAGATTTGCTCGACACCACACCGGAGAATGTTCCGACCATGCTGCGTTATAAAACCCACGCCGACAAGGATTCCATGTTCAACACCCCGCCCTGCTTTTCAATATACGTCATGGGAGAGGTATTGAAATGGCTCAAGCGTCAGGGAGGAGTGGAAGCGATCGAGAAACACAACAAGGAAAAAGCGGCGATGCTGTATGAGGCAATTGATCAGTCCGACTATTACCGTGGTCATGCAGAAACAGCCTCCAGGTCGATAATGAACATATCCTTCAACCTGCCGACCCCGGAACTGGAAGTCAAATTCATAGCTGAAGCCGCCGCAATCGGCCTCAACGGACTCAAGGGCCACCGTTCCATCGGCGGATGCCGGGCATCCATCTATAATGCTTTTCCCAGAAATGGCATTGAAAAGCTGGTCGCATTCATGCGGGTATTTGAGACAAACAACCCCGCATAATCCTGAAGCCGCAGATGAACTATATTGGCAACATCATCCGGCCGCCCAGCGAGGCGGACTCGATCATCCTCCAGGTGACGGTCGGATGTTCCCATAATAAATGCACGTTTTGCGGAGCATACAAAGATCAGCCTTTTACGGTCAAAGACAGCAAAACCATCGATGACGACCTGAACTTTGCAAGCAGATATTGCCGAAATCAGACAAGAGTATTCCTGGCCGACGGAGATGCCCTCATCCTCTCGCAGGAAAAATTGACCGTGATTTTAAAAAAGATTCGCAGATCGGTACCCTGGGCAAGAAGAGTTTCCCTGTACGGCAATGGTTTAGCTATTCGCAGCAAAACTACTCAACAGCTTCGTGAGTTGAAATCCCTTGGCCTTGACCGGGTTTATCTCGGCCTTGAGAGTGGCTCCGCCGAGATACTTGATTTTGTTAATAAAAAAGAATCACCAGAGAGCATGATAGCGGCGGGAAAAAAGGTTAAAGACGCCGGGCTGTTTCTCTCAGTTACTTGCCTTCTGGGGTTGGCCGGGATTGAAAAATCAGCTCGGCATGCAATAGAAACCGCAAGGGTTCTCAACACCATTGCGCCAAACCAGGTGGCTATCCTGTCCTATCTACCTCTGGCAAACACTCCGCTGGGACAGGCAGTTGCAGATGGATCTTTTACCATCCCCCAACCAGACAAGATACTTGGAGAGCTTCGGTTGATAATAGAAAATATTTCCGGAATCAAATGTCAGTTCCACGCCAATCACGGCTCTAACTACCTCCCCCTTTCAGGGCGTCTGCCCCGCGACAGGCAATTCTTTCTGGACCAGATCGAAAAAGCGCAGTATGGCAAAATTGCAACCGTCCCTGAATTCAGGAGGACATTATGAGCGAAAGGACAAAAACCGATCTCAGAAATTTCGACCAGGCCGGACTCGTCAAGTTTGTTGAGTCGCTGGGACAACCGGCGTTTCGGGGAAAACAGATTATGGGTTGGTTGTATCGTCCTGGAATATCCGGATTTTCCGAAATGACAGATCTGGCAAAAGATTTTCGCAGGGTTCTTTGCGAGCATGCCTGCATCTCAGAATTTCTTGACCCTATCGTTGAAAAGGCGAGCGACGGGTGCGTAAAATTCGGCTTCACCCTTGACGACGGACATATCATCGAGTCCGTTCTTATTCCCGAACCGGACAGGAACACCCTGTGTATTTCCTCCCAGGTCGGCTGTGCAATGGGCTGCAGTTTTTGCCTTACAGGCACCATGGGATTTATCAGGAACCTGAACCCTTCGGAAATTGTCAATCAGGTGTGCGGGGTGCGTGACTACCTCCTGGCGACCCCGAAAGATCAGCTCATCGGCCCGGAACGGGTAACCAACGTAGTATTTATGGGAATGGGAGAGCCGCTCAACAACCTGGAAAACGTACTGACGTCCTTGTCGATAATGACCGAACAGAAAGGACTGGATCTCGCTGCCAGAAAAATAACCGTATCAACATGTGGCATAGCGTCGAAAATCAAAGAGCTGGGTGAAAGATCCACTGTCAACCTGGCAATTTCCCTGCACTCCGTAAAAAATTCCGTCCGCAGTCAGATCATGCCGGTCAACAACCGTTATCCGGTTGAAGTACTGCTGGAAACGTGTAAAAACTTTCCGATGCCCAAAAGAAAGCGCATCATGTTTGAATACACCCTCCTTGCCGGGATAAACGATTCAGACGAAGATGCGGAAATGGTGGCGCGCATGTTGCGCGGCATCCCCTGTAAGATAAACCTGCTCGGTTACAATGAGTGCCCATCCCTGCCCTATAAAAGCCCTGACAGGGGTCGGCTCCTGGCGTTCCAGAAGATTCTGATCGATCATCACTATACAGTGTTTATAAGAAATAGCCGCGGCGCGGACATTTCTGCAGCCTGCGGTCAGCTGGCAACTGAACAAAACCTTACCGCACCGGGCAAATAGCTGTACGGTTTTGTTATTATCATCGCGGCTATGCGGCAAAAGCTGCAGCTGCGTTTTTTTCGGGGAAGGCAACACCTACAGATAACTTTAACTGCACGCCTTATCTCGCTATATATCTGACACTTTAGCTACTAGATATTTTTCTTGTGCAGATCTTTTCCGCCCCGCTCTCACCCTCCATAGATGAAGGCGATATTGAGGCAACCGATGATAAAGCCCAGCAGCGCCCCGAACAGGTTTATGTACTTGAACTGTTCCTCCATGATGGAGAGCAGCAGGCGTTCAAGCCGAAGCAGGTCTAGGGAGTTGATTTTTTCCGTTACGATCTGGCGTATATTGAGCGATTGAACGAGCCCCGGAACCTCTGAGGCCAACATCGCCGAGGCCATAAGCTGCAGCGATTTGGCAACCCCTTCCTTTACCCCGGCCGGGACAATGGAGGCGAGGCGGCCAATTTTTTTGTTCATAAGCGAAGCGGAAAGAGAATCCACCATGGCGTCAACCGTTTTCAGTGTCGTCTGCGACTGCAGCAATTCACGAATTTCATTTTTCAGCCATTTCTGGGAATCGACAGACGCCTCGGGACCAAGAAGATCACTAAGCATCTCTCCGATGACGGCCCCTTCCGACTGGAGGTGATTTTCAATGGTGGACCTGATCATTGATGAAAACAGTTCCGCCACCTCTTTTTCCTTGAGCAGCAAAACGATCTGTTTTACGCACTGGTGACAGAAATCATCAACGGCTTCCTCATTTTCCGCCTTCACCCACTGCACAATCGGTTTATTGAGATACTCTACCCCCTTTTCCCTCAGGATCGAAACCACCTTCTGCTGTACTTCCTCGGATTGCAGCCAAGCAGTAATATCGCTATTCTTCTCTATCAGGTATTCCCGGATTTTTTCTTCGACAGTATCCATTTTAAGAAAATTCCGAACCATGTCGGACATCGACCCCAGAGAATCGATAAATGAATCGACACCGGCGCAAGCCCCTGCCACAACCTTGTCCCGGACGGCCGGTTCGCTTACGAGGGTCGCCAGTTTTTTCAGGAACCCTGGGATCTGTTTTTCAAGCGAATCGATCAACAGCTCTTGAACCGAAGAGGGGAGAATCTCGGCTAGAGATTTTTTCTGTCTGAGAACATTATATACTTTCTGGTGCACCAGATCCTCCACCCACTGCTCCATCGCCACACTGTCGAACATCCTGACAAGGCTCTGGTGGAGAAACTCGTAACCGACCTCCCGTTTATCCGCTGAAAGTACAGACGTAACGTCAAGAGCTAGAAACGACTCGATCTTCTTTTCAAGGGCACTGTTTATTATCTGGGTAAATTCTCTCGAGGCAAAAAACGCCCTGAGTTGACTTTTTGCCTGATATGTAACCGCCTTTTCACCGATATTGACATAAACCTGGAACTTAGGAGACACAATAGAGGAAAGGGGGCCGAAGTCCTTCTGCAGCACCTGCTCTACCCGGTTGCTGATAAGATTGTAGAGGTGATCCTGAAAAGCGCTCTGCTGCAACCCCCTGCCGACTTCCTCGCTGGTAAGCAGGTGATCTCCGACGACCTCCCCCATATTCCTGGCAAGCTCCAGCCGTTTTGACGGAATAACTCCGGGGGTCATCGGAACCCTTATCCCGGCTACCCGCCATGGCCTCAGCGGCCGAAACAACATCTTTATAGCTATCCTGTTTGTCAAATAACCGATAAAGGCCCCGACAACAGGAGGTCCTGCAAATTTTGACCAGTAGAGAAGGTCTGGAGAAATCATGAATATAACGTAATGGTAAAATTAACTATGACTGACTGTAAATATCGCTTTTTGCATCCGTTCTGATATTTGGAAATATGGCTCAACTATTTACTGTTTTTTCTATTTCAAGGAAAGGCTTAATTATATTTTCATCCCCTGCCGGACATCAAGACAACCGCATCGAAACAATCTGGCAACGTTTTTTTTGCAAAATCAGGTTTAAACCAATTACTCCTATGGTGATTGTGTCATTCTTAGCGACGACCGGTATGTTTTGCCAATGGAGGCATTGATTCCTGGTCTTACCAATGCCCACTGGTGCAACAGTGATACATGGTCGCCATGACAATGACCAGAGTTTTTTTAAAAAAATAATTATTGTTCTCGCCAGATTTTTTTGCAACCTGTTCCGTCCATCACTATTTTTTTTCGAAATAGCAAATATTATTTTTCTTATTTTCATGATCTTACACATTTTTTTTGGGGTGGAACCAGTCGCTGGAACCACGATCACCCACCCCCTTCCCCCATCCGCGCTAACGGATGGGGGAAGATGTTTTTACCAAAAGAACATTGTTACTCATGGAAAATAAAATAGTTTCTTAGAAAAAAAGGGATACAGTGCAAATACACTGTTATATCGTATATATATAACGTTTTCCCGATACAGCTCACCGTCACCACACCCTGTAGAAAGGAAAATTCTCTTTTCTTTTTTGTTTTTTTATATTAACAGTCAGCCAACAACTAACATTAACTCATAAAATTTCACCGAAGGTGCACTTATGTGGTTTGTCAGATTCATTTCCTCATCCATTGGCAAAAAAATCGTCATGGCAACTACCGGGTTGCTGTTGGTTCTTTTCCTGTTTACCCACGCTGCCGGGAATGCGACCATTTTCATGAGCAGCGAAGTGTTTCAGGACTATGCCAATGAGCTGCACAGCCACCCGCTCATTGTGCTGGTTTTCAGCTTTAGCCTGCTGCTCATTTTTCTGGCTCACATTGTGGCGGGTCTCTATCTCTTTTTTGAAAATCGCGAGGAAAGCAAATCCAGGTACGTGGTCACGACCCGTGTTGTTGAAAACTCGTTCGCATCGCGGACAATGCCCTACACCGGATTATTCATACTGCTTTTTCTTCTCGTTCACATCATGGGATTCACTTTTTCTCCCGAGGACGTTTTGATTTCGGTCACCGTAAAGGAACTCCTTGGAAATTTCTTCTATTCATTTTTCTACATAGCCGCGTTCATTGCGCTGTTTATTCATCTGAGCCACGGTTTCTGGTCGATGCTGCAAACCTTCGGCGTAAACCATCCGCGATACAACGTCTTCATTTCCCGCTTGACCATACTTATTCCGCTATTCTTTCTGTTGATTTTTGGAGGCGTAGCCCTCTACTTTATGACAGGTCTTGGAGCCAATTACTAACGACCGCTCTATTAGCTGGACCAAAGAAACCCATAACCGAAAGATAAGACACTCTAAAAGCAACTACCCAAGGTTTTGAAATATGGAACTTAATTCTCGCATACCTTCAGGCCCCCTGGAAAAAAAATGGGATAATCATCGTTTCTCCAACAAACTGGTCAACCCGGCAAACAGACGGAAATACAGCGCAATAGTTGTCGGTACAGGTCTTGCCGGAGCTTCCGCCTCCGCAACCCTTGCCGAACAGGGATACCAGGTAAAGACCTTCTGCATCCAGGACAGTCCCAGGCGGGCGCACTCCATCGCCGCCCAGGGCGGAATCAACGCCGCGAAAAACTACCAGAACGACGGAGACTCTGTCTTCCGCCTCTTCTACGATACCATCAAGGGCGGTGACTTCCGGGCCAGGGAGGCCAACGTCTACCGTCTCGCCCAGGTCAGTACCGAGATCATCGATCAGTGCGTCGCCCAGGGAGTACCTTTCGCCCGTGAATACGGCGGTACCCTTGCTAACAGATCGTTTGGTGGAGCGCAGGTGAGCCGTACTTTCTATGCACGGGGGCAGACCGGTCAGCAGCTGCTGCTTGGCGCCTACGGCGCCCTGTCGAGGCAGATTCACGCCGGCCGTGTAACCATGTATAACAGACGGGAGATGATGGACGTGGTCGTCGTTAACGGACGTGCCCGGGGCATCACCACCCGAAATATCATTACCGGGGAGCTTGAAAGTCACGCAGCGGATGTTGTCATTCTTGCCACCGGCGGATACGGCAACGTCTACTTCCTGTCCACCAACGCAATGGCTTCCAACGTTACGGCGGCGTGGCGGGCGCACAAAAAAGGCGCCGGATTCGCCAATCCGTCCTTTGTACAGATCCACCCGACCTGTATTCCGGTACACGGAAACTACCAGTCAAAGCTCACCCTTATGAGCGAGAGCCTGCGCAACGACGGCAGGGTCTGGGTTCCCAAGAAAAAAGGGGATACCCGGCCGCCAGCCCAGATACCAGAGGACGAGAGAGATTATTACCTGGAAAACAAGTATCCCAGCTTCGGCAACCTGGTCCCGCGGGACGTTGCCTCAAGAAACGCCAAAGAACAGTGTGATCTCGGAAAAGGCGTAGGCGCGACCAAACTCGCCGTCTATCTCGACTTTGCCGACGCCATCAAGCGCGACGGCGAGGAGACAATTTTCAGGAAGTACGGCAACCTGTTCCAGATGTATGAAAAGATTACCGACTCCAACCCGATGAAGGAGCCGATGATGATCTACCCCGCCGTCCACTATACCATGGGCGGGCTGTGGGTCGATTACGACCTGATGACCACCATACCCGGTCTTTTTGCCATCGGCGAGTGCAACTTCTCGGACCACGGTGCCAACAGGCTTGGAGCCAGCGCCCTGATGCAGGGTCTTGCCGACGGTTACTTCGTCATCGCAACCTCGATTGCCCACTACCTCGGCTCAAATCCACTGGACAATGTGAGCGAAGCGGACCAGGCGTTTGTTGACTCCCGGAAAGAGGTTGAAGACAGGATAGCTAAAATTCTCAAAAACAGCGCCAGCGGCCCGGCAGCAAAATACACGGTTGACGAAATTCATAAAGAGCTCGGCAAGCTGATGTGGGATAACTGCGGAATGGCAAGAAACAGGGAAGGACTCGAGAAGGCTCTTGATGAGTTGCCCGGTATCAGGAAGAAATTCTGGGATTCGGTATATATCCCCGGTTCCACTAAGGAAATCAACCAATCCCTTGAAAGAGCCGGAAGACTAGCCGACTTTCTTGAATTTGCCGAGATCATGATTCGCGACGCCCTGTCCAGGGAAGAATCGTGCGGCTGTCATCTCAGGGAAGAGAGCCAAACAGAGGAACACGAAGCGAAGCGTGACGACGAAAAATATTCCCATGTGTCGGTCTGGGAATACAAAGGAGAGGATAGCGAGCCTGAGCTGCATAAAGAAGAGCTCACCTTCGAAAACGTAACTCCGTCGCAGAGAAGCTACAAGTAAGGGTCCTGACTTGTTACCAGTTAAGTGGCCGCAAAACTGAACTCTAAGGTAAATATATTATGAGCAGCATTGACCTGACGTTAAAAATCTGGCGACAACCGAACAGTGACTCACTGGGAAGCCTGGAAACATATACTCTTAACGGTGTCAACACCGATATGTCCTTTCTTGAGATGCTTGACGTGCTCAACGAAAACCTGACCAAGGAAGGCAAGGATCCGGTAGCGTTCGACCATGACTGCCGCGAGGGAATATGCGGCATGTGCGGAGCCGTAGTAAACGGAGTAGCCCACGGACCGGAAAAAGAAGTCACACTGTGCCAGTTGCACATGAGACATTTTTCAACCGGAGACGTCCTCGTTATAGAACCTTTCCGGTCAAGGGCCTATCCGATCAAGAAAGACCTGCTGGTAGACAGATCGGCGCTGGACAGAATCATTCAGTCCGGAGGTTATGTATCGGTTAATACCGGTGGAACCCCCGATGGCAACAGTCTGCCGATTTCATCGCAACAGGCGGAACTGGCAATGGATGCCGCTGCATGTATCGGCTGCGGTGCATGTGTGGCCAGTTGTCCCAACGGGGCGGCAATGCTTTTTACCAGCGCCAAGATTTCCCAGCTCGCACTCCTGCCGCAGGGACAGGTGGAAAGAAAGCAGAGAGCCCTGGCCATGGTTGCCCAGATGGACAAGGAAGGATTCGGCAACTGTACCAACGCCAAAGAATGCGAAGCTGTCTGTCCGAAGGGTATATCCATAAGAAATATAGCACGGCTCAACAGGGAGTATGTCAAGGCCGTGCTGAGCGAAGGATAAGCGCGTCGAGTTGCCCTTTTTCCAGCATATTTTCAAAATCAGAAAGCCTGCTGTCCACACTATTTGCGGACAGCGGGCTTTTTGGTTATAAGTATCCGCTATATCCTTAATCTTTGCCCTACCTGAATATTTCACCAGTCTGATTGTAAAGACTAAAATGTGTCTTGCCATGAGATATGACGTTGTGATTGTCGGTGGCGGTCCCGCAGGTCTTGCTTGTGCCGAACTTACCGCCCGAGGGGGTGCCAGGACCCTGGTGCTTGAAAAAAACGACCTGCTTGGCGTGAAAGTGTGTGCCGGAGGCATCACCTGGAATGGACTGCTGAACAAACTTGAAGATATCTCCGAGAGATGTTTTCCTGAACAGATTATCCAGACCAGATACCAGCAGGCAAAACTTATTGCTAAAACCCCAATTATCGCCACCGTAAACCGGACCAGGCTCGGCAGGCTGATGGGACGAAAGGCCGAAGCTGCAGGAGCCGAGATATTGACAGGGTGTCGGGTTCGGGAAATATCTGAGGGAGCCCTCTGGTTTTCATCCCCAAGATGTCCCAGGATGCAGCGGATCGAGTTCGCCAGCCTGGTCGGCGCCGACGGTTCAACCTCTGTTGTCAGAAAACACCTCAAGCTACCGACAGACGATTACGGAACGGGGATAAATTACCAGATTCCTGACGCGATGGAAGATATGGAGTGGCATCTTGACAGCAACCTGTTTGGCAGCGGATACGGATGGATTTTTCCGCACACGAACACAACCTCGATCGGGGCTTACGGTTACCACAAGGCCATATCGCCAAAGCAACTGCAGGCCAATCTTATCTCCTGGTGTTTAAAAAGAAATATAGCGATCGACCGATGTAAGCCGCAGGCCCAGAAGATAAACTTCGATTATCGGGGAATTGTTTTTGGTAATACCTATCTCGCGGGCGATGCCGCGGGACTGGCCTCGGGATTGACCGGTGAAGGAATATATCCGGCCATCATTTCTGGCCAGTATGTTGGCGAAAAAATTCTTTCGCAAACACACACCAGTTCAGAGTTCGGCGATCTGATAAAAAACCACGGCCGTCACCGCAAAGCCGTTAAAGTAGCATCACTTCACCGGGCTGCGGGTACGGTCATGGCGGAAATCTGCTGTCTTGCCCTCAGGCAAAAACTGGCCGATTTCTCCATTTTTGAAATGGCGCGTTAACCACTTATCTCACCGGCAAGACAACAACACACAAAAACCATGCACAACCAAAAAAAGGGCAACAGGAAACCACTGTTGCTGATCAACACGCTCTTTGTACTCTTTCTTGCGGGATTGCTCCTTGTTCTGTTCAATGCGCCGGAGGAGACCACCTCACATCTCCCCCATGACCCCAACCACGAACAGTTTCACGCCATAGCATCAAAAAAGGAAGCAGAGAAGAACTGCGGCGCCTGTCATGATCCTGATGGCCAGGCACCGCTGCCGGAAAATCATCCGCCAAAATTCCGCTGTCTTTTCTGTCATAAAAGAAAATAGTATGCTCAATACGAGGCAAGACTCTTGCTCACTATTTCAAAAACATCACGGGACAACTCTTTTTGGGCGGCTACCCGTTCCAGTTCTCCCTTCATTTTTTCCTTTAATACCGGCTCATAACGGCGCCAGCCGATCAGCGGCTGCAGCAGCCTTGCGGCAATTTGCGGATTGATGCCGTTGAGTTCGAGAATACGATCACCAAGAAACCGATATCCGCTGCCGTCAGGCCTGTGAAAACGGTAATGGTTCAATCCGGCAAAGGTGGCTATTAGCGCCCTGACCTTGTTGGGATTTTTGATTGAAAAAGCTGCATGTCCAAGAAGCGATTTCACCCGGTCAAGGGTGCCCTCGCTACGAGACATCGCCTGCAACGAGAACCATTTGTCCAGGACCAGCGGGTCCTTGGACCACCTCCGGTAAAAATCGTCGATCACCTTTTCAGCCGCCTGTCCGCCAACATCGACCAGGTGGGAAAACGCCGCAATCGCATCCGTCATGTTGCGCGCCTGAAAATAGTGGTCCTCACACAGCTTGAGCATATCGCGCTCCAAGGGATCAGGGCTCATAAGATAGGCCAGACAAACATTTCTAAGACTTCTTTTACCCATCGCCTCGGGAGTTATTGCATGATCCTGATGAGGTTCACTGTTTTTCTCGTACAATCTCATGAAACACTCACGGTTTTTCGCACCGATCGTCTTCATGACGTATCTCTTGGCCAGGTGGAGCTGTTCAGGGTGTACCTGCGCCATTTCCTGAGCAAGAGTTGTCTCCGCCGGAAGCTGCAGGGAAAGAGCAAACAGCGCTTTGTCTCCTATGGGAGCTTCAAGGGATTGGGCAAGGGACTGCAAGAAGAGCTCATCGATAACCGGTGTGTTGCCCTTTATCATCGACTCCGTAACCTCGAGAATAACTTCGCAACCAAGCCGGTTGATGCTGTCCCACCTGTTGAAAAGATTCGGGTCGCAGCTGCCCAGGAAGGCAAGCTCCTTCCTGCTCTGGAATTTTTCTACGCGAACAGGAGCGGAAAAATCCCTGAGAAAAGACAGAACCGGCTGTTCTTCAATATGGTCAAAGACAAAACTTTGGCTGGACTCACGCAATTCCAGAGTCATCGAACCATCGGCATGTTCCGAAGATAACAGCGACCGCCCTTCCCTGTTGATCAGACCGATTTTTATCGGCATGTGAAAAGGTTTTTTCACCGGCTGCCCCGGAGTCTTTGGGCATGTCTGGCGAATATCCACCCGATACTTGGATGAGGCGGAGTTCCATTCGGTCTCGACTTCGAGCACCGGCGTTCCAGCCTGGGAATACCAGAGCTTGAACTGGTCCAGGTCGACTCCGGATGCGTCGCTCATTGCGGCGACGAAATCATCACAGGTCACCGCCTTTCCGTCGTGTCGCGCGAAGTACAGATCCATGCCGGCGCGAAACCGTTGTGGTCCGACCAGGCTATGGATCATGCGAATAACCTCGGCTCCTTTGTTGTAGACGGTGGCGGTATAAAAATTATTAATTTCCACAAACGAGTCTGGCCGTACCGGGTGAGCCATGGGGCCGCTGTCTTCACGGAACTGACCATTTTTCAGAATACGCACATCTTCTATTCGCTTAACCGGCCTCGAGTTCATATCCGATGAAAATTCCTGGTCACGAAACACGGTAAGGCCTTCTTTCAAACTGAGCTGAAACCAGTCGCGGCAGGTAACCCGGTTTCCGGTCCAGTTATGAAAATATTCGTGGCCGACGACCCCTTCAACCCCAAGATAATCAGCGTCCGTTGCACTTTCAGGACTTGTCAGGACATATTTTGAGTTGAAAATATTCAGGCCCTTGTTTTCCATGGCCCCCATATTAAAATCATCCACCGCAACGATCATGAAGTTGTCAAGGTCATACTCAAGACCGTACACTTCCTCGTCCCAGCGCATCGCCTTAATAAGAGATGTCATTGCATGACCGCACTTGTCGCGGTTTCTCTCTTCGACAAATATCCCCAGGTCGACGGTCCTACCCGAACCGGTCACATATGTATCCTTTATGCAGACAAGTCGGCCTGCAACCAGCGCAAAAAGATAGCTGGGTTTTGGAAAAGGATCCTCCCACACCGCGAAATGACGGCCGTTGTCCAGCTGTCCGCTTTCTATCAGGTTGCCGTTTGCAAGCATTACCGGGCATCTTTCAAGGTCACTTTCTATGCGGGTGGTGAATTTCGCCAACACATCCGGTCTGTCCGGATGGTAGGTGATTTTCCTGAACCCTTCTGCTTCACACTGGGTACAGTAGTTGTTGCTGGATCGGTACAGTCCTTCAAGAGAACTGTTCTGGTCTGGATAAATTATCGTTTCAACTTCCAGAATGAAGTCGTCCGGAACATCCGAGATGGCAAGACTGGTTTTATCCACGGAAAACTCACCCTCTTCAAGTTCCCTGCCGTTTAATACAATCCTCGTAAGCTCCAGTTCCTCGCCAAAAAGCAAAAGAGGCGCCGCGGAATCACCGGTTCTTTGATACCTGGAACGGGCGGTAACCCTCGTTAGCTTTTCATGGAGATCAAAATCGAGAAAAATAGATTCAAGGTGGTAATCATATTCCTTGTAATCTTTACGATAGACTGGTGCCGGGAGTTCGGATTGCATCATATTTTTTTCAATAAAATTATAGCGGGTCGACGACGTTGACGGTTGACAGTGCGGCCTGTACCATTATATTTACGTCTTGGTCATCTGGCCGCAAATGATAAAACATCATAACTCTTTTCCAACACAAGACAACAGAGAAACGTATAAATGATTACAATAAATGAAAATTATCTAAAGCTCCAGGCTTCCTACCTGTTTTCCGATATTGCCAAGCGGGTCGCCGCATTTGAAAAAAACAACCCGGACAGGGACGTTATCAAGCTGGGGATCGGAGACGTAACCAAAGGACTCATGCCGGCGTCGATAAAAGCCTTTCATGAGGCGGTCGACGAGATGGCAAACGATGCGACTTTTAAAGGGTACGGTCCCGAGCAGGGTTATGAATTTCTGCGCGAGGCTATCGCCGTCAATGATTTCAAAAGCCGCGGCGCGGATATCAGTGCCGACGAAGTCTTTGTCAGCGATGGTGCCAAGTGTGATTCGGGAAATATCCAGGAAATTTTTTCCCAGGACATCAAGATAGCCATACCTGACCCGGTATATCCGGTCTACCTCGACACCAACGTCATGGCCGGACGCACCGGCATATTCGCTGACGGCAGATACCAGGGGCTGGTCTATCTCGACTCGACCAGGGAAAACAATTTCGTCCCCGCACTGCCCGAGGAGCCTGTCGACCTAATATATCTCTGTTTTCCCAACAACCCCACCGGCTCGACAATTTCCAAGCAGGAGCTGAAAACCTGGGTCGACTACGCAAGAGACAATAAAGCTCTCATCCTGTTCGATGCTGCCTATGAAGCGTTTATCAGCGACGATTCACTGCCGAAATCAATTTTTGAAATTGAAGGGGCCAAAGAGGTCGCCATCGAATTCAGGAGTTTTTCAAAAAGTGCCGGCTTTACCGGAACCCGCTGTGCATATACGGTGGTTCCCAAAGAGTGCGCAGCTTATGACTCCAAAGGCAACAAACATCTCCTCCACGCGCTCTGGAACCGCAGGCACTGCACCAAGTTCAACGGGGTGTCCTATCCGGTGCAGCGGGCGGCGGCAGCCGTATATACCGAGCAGGGGAAAGCGGAAAGCAAAGCGCTGATAGACTATTACATGGTCAACGCCAGGGCAGTCTGCAAGACCATGGACGAACTCGGCTACTCCTACGTCGGCGGTACCAATTCCCCCTACATCTGGGTTGACGGGAAGACCGACTCCTGGGAATTTTTCGATATGCTGCTCAACAAGGCCGGGGTAGTCTGTACCCCTGGTGCAGGCTTCGGAAAATGCGGTAACGGTTACATCCGCATCTCCGCGTTCAACAGCCATGACAAAGTAAAACAGGCCATGGAACGCATCAAGGCTTCCCTGGCCTGACAATAGTCTGCATACTCAACCCCGGTAATTTACCCATGGCGATTACGAGCTGCGGTAAATTGCCGGGATTATCCAAACGCACAAACTGTTGCTGCCACCACATATTCTACCGCTCTATTTCCGGCAGTATCTGCGCAGGAAAGTGAATGTTTTCCTTTACCCCGCGGTCAGTCCTCACCTCGATACGGCTGAAACTGCGCAGCCAATCGAGCACCCCGGCAACCAGCCTCTCAGGTGCCGAGGCACCGGCAGTAATACCTATATGGCGCACATTTTCGAGCCACGACCGATCGATATCGCGATAATCATCTATTAAATGGGCGGCGACGTTGCAGCGTTCGGCCACCTCTTTTAACCGGTTGGAGTTGGAGCTGTTTTTTGATCCGACCACGAAAACGACTTCTGATTTTTCAGCAAGCACCGTCACCGCATCCTGCCGGTTCTGGGTGGCAAAGCATATATTGGACGAAGGACCTTTGATTTTCGGAAACCGTTTTTGTAAAACGGCCACGATTTCGGCAATATCAACCTGGGTCAGAGTCGTCTGGGTCACGTAACCGACCTTTGAAGGATCGACCGGTTCCACCAACTCCGCCTCCTCCCTGGTGGCCACGACCTGGACTTTGTCTTTCACCCTTCCGGCGGTACCGAGGACTTCGGGGTGGTTGTGATGGCCGATAATGAGGATATCGTAATCATCCCGGTGATACTTCTCAACCATGCGATGGACGCTGGTGACCAGCGGACAGGTGGCATCTATGGTGTAAAGACCCAGCTGTTCTGCATAACTCTCGACATCAGCCGACACCCCGTGGGCACTGAATATGCAAATTTCACCCCTGGGTATCTGGGTAAGATGCTCGACAAAGATCGCACCCCTGTCCCGGAGTTCGTCGATCACGTGTTTATTGTGGACGATCTCATGAAGGACAAAGATCGGTTCCCGATATTTTTCCAGACTCTTTTTAACAGTGTCTATGGCACGCTCAACCCCGGCACAGAACCCCCTTGGTTCCGCCAGGTGTACGATATAGGACTCACCCACGATGAAAATCTCCTTTTAGTCGGTAATAGTTGTTAAAAATTCGGCACAATAAGAACCGGTATTGGCGACATTCTGCTGACCCGACGCGCGGTCGACCCCATTATCCGGATCCCCCGTACCTTCCTGGTGGATTTTCCCATGACGATCATGTCCGCCCCCTCTTCTTCAGCGACACGAAGAATCTCTTCGCTTGGCTTACCCGCAACGACAATAACCTCTTTTACCAGTTCTGAATATTCCTTTTCGTACGACTGATCGCGGTAAAACTTTTTCAACCTCTTTTTCATCGTTTCGAGAATCTCGCGCATCGTTTCCTTCTGTGTTCTTTCGGTACGCTCCTTCGGGTAATAGGTGTCGATAACTGCCTTTACCGCATCGGTTATCGGTTCAACGACATGGAGCATTATTATCTTGGCATCGTTTTGTTTTGCCGAAGCGATGGCGTGGTGAAAGACAGGATAGGTATGTCCACCTAAATCTGAGGTATAGAGGATAGTTTTTATATCAGGTCTTTTGTCCATTTTGCAGCTCCCGTAGAATGTCAGGCAATATTTTATAGTATGCACCAGCGGCTCATCCGGAGTCGCAGAATATTACCATAACTTAAAAAATAGAAAGAAAAAGCCCTTGGTGCCAGTAATTTCGGAGGCACCAAGGGCTTTTTCGCAAACACCTGTTCAGGGGTTGCTCCTTAATTATATCCCTGCAGAGAGTCGAGAAATTCCGGCAGGAAAAGCGATACCTGCGGTACATAGGTAATGATGATAAGAAACGTAAGCAGTACCAGCAGCCAGGGGACACACGACTTTATCGCCCAGCCGATGGAGTGACCGGTCACCCCGGATATAACAAAGAGATTAAGACCTACCGGAGGCGTCAACATGCCTATTTCCATATTAACCACCATGATGATTCCCAGATGGATCGGATCGATACCAAGTTTTACAGCGATCGGGAACAGGATCGGCGCCATTATCAAAAGGATGGCCGAAGGCTCCATGAAGTTTCCAGCCGCAAGCAGGAGCAGGTTGACGACAACAAGAAACATCCACGGGGAAAGCCCCCAGTTGACTATCATTTCCGCTATATGATGCGGAATTCTCTCGGTTGTAAGCACGTGGGCGAACAGCATCGCGTTGGCGATAATGAAAAGCAGCATGATGCTTACCTTGGAAGCATCAAGCACGACTTTGTTTATTTCCTTGTCAAAAGCAATTTTGGGGAGGGTGATGATACATTCCTTGAGGTTTCGCAGGATCATCACCGAAACACTCTCCCCTTTCTTTCTCCAGGGCACGTTCTTCAGCGGCCCCATATCACGATACCCGTAAATGGCCACGAAAAATGCGTATACCGCGGAAACTGCAGCTGCTTCGGTTGGGCTTGCTATACCGCCGTAGATCGATCCCAGCACTATTATGATGAGCATCAAACCACCGGTGGCACTGATTCCCGCAGATATTACTTCATTAAACCCTGACCAGGGCTGATTGGGGATATTTTTGATCCGGGCGACGACGTAGATCACCACCATCAGCATCAACCCCATCATCAAGCCGGGAATAAAACCAGCCATGAACATCCTGGCGGCAGACACCTCTGTCGCTGCGGCGTACACCAGCATGACGATGGAAGGAGGGATGAGAATGCCCAATGTTCCTGCATTGCCGATAACCCCGGCGGCAAGTTCTTCCGGATAGCCGGCTTTGACCATACCGACAATTACAATAGAGCCGATTGCGGCAACGGTTGCCGGAGAAGACCCGGATACGGCGGCAAATATCATACATGCCACAACAGAAGCCATGGCCATTCCCCCGCGGATATGGCCGACAAGACTCAGGGCGAACCTGATGATACGCTTGGCCACGCCACCCGTTGACAGAAACGTCGAGGAAAGTATGAAAAAGGGGATGGCGAGAAGCGTGTAGTGTTCCGACAATGCTTCGAACAATTTTAACGCAATGGAAGCAAGGGAGTCATTGGAGAACAGCAGGATGGTTCCAATGCTTGACAATCCCAGGGCAAGCGCAATTGGCATGCCGAGCATCATACAGCCAAAGAGAAGTATAAAAAGTGCGGCAGTGGTCATGAACTCTCCTCCCCTTTTGTGATTTCTTCGGCAAGCTCCATGCTCTCTTTTGCTTCATCAGCATGTTTGAACCCGTCGGCTTTGTCGGTTATTATCGACCACAGTATGATGAGAAGACGAACGGTCAGAAAAATAAAACCGACCAGCAGCAACCCGTGCGCCAGCCATGTAGGGATCGGCAGATCTTCGAGGGTGATGCCGATCATCTTCATTTTCTTGAGATAAATCCAGCTTCCGTAGAGGATCAGTGAGCAATAGACGATGGCTAGAATACTGGCAATACCCGTTAAGAGTCTCCTGCCACCCCGTGAGAACAGTTTGACGAACGCATCCATGCCAATGTGAGAACCTACCTTTAACCCGTATGATGCACCAAACAGCACGAACCATGCGGACATATGCAGGGTAAGCTCCTGGGACCACATGAAGCCGGTGTTAAAACCAAAACGCATTACGACATCTACAAAAACAAGAAGAGTGGTCAGAACCAGGAGGATGCAGATGATTGCCTCTTCAGCACGATTCACTATGCGCATAAACATATTTGACCTCTTGCAAACGAAAAAGGACTGTACGGGGTGTCGCACCCGGCAACACCCCGCCGACATCTGATTTTTTACATATTGGACTTATAAGCAGCGTCGATCATGTCCTTGCCGATTTCCTTTTCAAATTCTTCCCAGACCGGTTTCATGACCTCAACCCACTGATTCCTTTCAGCATCAGTTAAGGTTATGATTTCAGAGCGGTTGGAGTCAATTATTTTCTGGCGATCATCCATCGATTTCTTGGCGGCAATTGCATTGCCGAATGCGATCGCCTCATCAAGACACTTCTTGACCACCGCCCGGTCCGCTTCGGGAACGGACAGCCAGAACTCCTTGGAGGTTACCACCATGTAGTCGAGAAGACCGTGGTTGGATTCGGTGATATATGGCTGAACTTCAAAAAATTTCTTGGAATAGATATTTGACCAGGTGTTCTCCTGCCCGTCGATCGCCTTGGTTTGCAGCAGTGTAAACACCTCAGAGAACGGCTTTTTGAGAGGGGTGGCGTTTACCGCCTTGAATTGGGCGGCAAGCACGTCGGACGACATGATCCTGAACTTGAGACCGTCGGCATCTGCAGGTACTTTCAGCGGCTTACTCGACGACAGTTGCTTCAGGCCGTTATGCAGGTATCCGAGACCGACCAACCCTCTTTTCTGCAGTGAATCGAGGAGTTCCTGCCCCTTGGCGCTTTGCTGAAATTTTTCCACGGCGGCCATGTCCTTAAACAGAAAAGGCAGGTCGAAGATCTGCAGCTTGTTGGTGTACCTGGCAAACTTTGATAATGCCGGAGCCCCCATCTGGACGTCGCCTAACAGCATCGCTTCAAGTACCTTGTTGTCACCAAAAAGCTGTGAATTGGGAAAAACTTCAACCTCAACCTTGCCAGCCAGCCGCTCGGCAACCAGTTCCTTGAACTTGTTGGCCATCTGCCCTTTAGGTGTATTTTCTGCGACGACATGGGAAAACTTAATGACAACAGGAGACGCAAATGCGGTTCCTGTCACCAAAAACGCAGAAAGTGCAGCTGTTGCAACAAGTGTAGTAATCTTCCTTAACATTGTGTCTTCCTCCTTTGTGATTGATAATTGCCGAAACTGCATCGATTTCTTCGGTGCGGCGGCTCACGTTGCCTGAAAAACCGGGATTTCCCGGGATCGATATCAACCTAGCAAAAAACGGGCCAACACCAATTGGTTACTGTAAAATTCTGATATACTACAGTTTTTCAAAATATCATCCGAAAAGGTGCAACAAAAGTGGCGGAAATCCACCCGCTGGGGCATTAAAAAATGATTTTCAAAGATTTACTTACTATTTCAATGAAATACACGGATATTTACTGCAGGACAGCCAGGAAAAGTGGTGGGAATCCACCCATTTTAAACAAATGACTGAACAAAACATTCAATATTATTTGTAGTCGCTTTTTTTGAGATTGTATTTTTTCATTTTGTCATAGAGGGTTTTTCGCGGCAGATCGAGAACCGCCATGACCTCTTTAAGACTGCCGCTGGTTGCAGCCAGGGCATGTTCAATCAGACTCGCTTCAAACTGTTCCACCTGCTGGGACAGCGAGCGGCGCTGCTGGCTTTCCGTTCCGGACAGCATCTTCTCAAGGGACCAGTCGAACTGTTTGCCGAGCAGGACATACCTCTCGGTGAAATTACGCAGTTCCCGGACATTTCCGGGCCAGGAGTAAGAGAGCAGCGAATTGATCTGGTCGCTTGTGGGGGTCGGAACCTCAAGCTGGTAGCGGTGACCGGCGACCAGCAGAAAGTGATGAAACAGCAGCGGAATATCTTCCCTGCGCTCCCTGAGCGGTGGAATCTGCAGACATACCACGTTCAGTCGGTAATAGAGATCTTCACGAAAAGTCCCTTTTTTTGCTGCGTCGAGCAGATCAATCTTGGAAGCCGCGACAACCCTGAGGTCGACAGGAATCAGTTTATTCGACCCGAGTCTTTCAATGGCGCGTTCCTGGAGCACACGGAGCAGATTGATCTGCACCCTCATCGGCATTGATTCAATTTCATCAAGCAGCAGAGTCCCGCCGTTGGCATGCTCGAATTTTCCTACCCTGTCCTCCCTGGCGTCGGTGAAGGCACCGGCCTGATGGCCGAACAGTTCGCTTTCCATGATCGACTCCGCCACCGCCCCGCAATTAATAGCAACGAAATTCTTTACCCTTCTCGAACTGTTCTCATGAAGGGCTCTTGCGACAAGCTCTTTTCCTGTGCCGGTCTCGCCAAGAACCAGTACGTCCGCCCCGGTGTCTGCAATCTGGGCGATCATCGAACGCAGCTTTTCCATTACTGCGGTCTTGCCGATAATCCTCGGTCCAGGCGCGCTGTGCAGTTCCAGTTCCCGACGAAGATTCCTGTTTTCAAGGGTAAGGTTTCTCTTTTCAAGCCCCCGCCGGACCGTTTTTATCAATCTCTCAGCGGAATAGGGTTTTTCAATAAAATCATATGCCCCGTCACGCATGGCCTTGACCGCCGTCGAAACATCTCCATGCCCGGTTATAAGAATAACCGGGAGATCCTGGTCAATTTTCTTTAATTCCAGCAGGAACTGCATGCCATCCATATTGGGAAGCCTGATATCACAGACGACGATCCCGGGCCAGTCGCGATCGAGCAGTTTGATGCCTTTTTCCGCCGAGTCTTCACAGACAACTTCAAGATCGGCAAGCTCAAGAGTCTGCCGGTTGGCCTGTCTTATATGTTTTTCATCATCGATAAAAAGAACCTTTCCCCTGCTCATTGCCCCTCCTACACAACCTGTTCAAGAGAGAATTCAAACCTGGCTCCGTCCGGCTGTTCGATATACTCAAGGGTTCCGCCGAAACTCTTGACTATTCTGCTGCTGATCGTCAGTCCCAACCCCAATCCCTGTCCCGATTTCTTGGTGGTGAAAAACGGTTCGAATATGTTTTTAAGTTCCTTTGGCAAAACCCCGGGACCGTTGTCCTGAACAGAAATACGGACCCTGTCGTCAGTTACGCGGCAATCAATGGTTATACGTTTTTGTTCCTGTTCCTCCAGGGCCTGAATCGCATTGGTCACAAGGTTGACCAGCACCTGCTGCAACAGCACATGATTCCCCTTGACCTTTACATTTTGCGGCACAATGGAGATAGTCATATCCACTTTCGCCTTCTTGATTGCCGGATTGAGAATTTCCAGCGCGCCGTCGACAACACTCTGGAGGGTAACGACGACAATCCGGTCACCGGACTTTCTGGAGAAAAGCTTTAACTGCACCCCGATCTGGGCCATACGTTCGGTAAGTTCAGCTATCTGATCAAGGTTATAGCAGACCTCCTCCAATCGGTCTTTTTCAAGAAATTTCTTGGCGTTGTCGGCGTAGCTGCGGATGGCAGCCAGCGGCTGGTTCAATTCGTGGTTTATGCCTGCTGACATCTGTCCGAGCACCGCAAGCTTGGCGGCGTGAACGAGCTCTCTTCTTGTTCTCTTGAGTTTTATTTCCGCCTTTTTCCGGTCAAGAATCTCTTTTTTCAGGAGGATATTTGCCTCTGTAAGTTTTTTGGTCCGGTCGTGCACTCGGGTTTCCAGCTGTTCATTTGCGTCCCTGAGCGCCTCTCTGGCTTTCTGCTCAATCCGATTGAGCTCCTCCAGTCGGTATTGCCGCTGATAGAGCAACATGGCAATGATATAGAGAACCATAAATCCTGATCCGGCAATAACGCTGACCGCCAGGACCTTTCTTTTGAGCCCCTTGGTTTCGGTCAGGATATGCACATGCCATCCCGCCTGGGGCATATACTGACTCTGTTTAATAAAACGCCGCGCCCCGCCGCCGGACTCTTTGGCAATCTCCAGCACCTGGTAATCAGGGGAAACTGTTAAAATCTTGTCGCTTAAAGGGGCAAATTGTTCGTGGGGGTATCTCTTTGTTTCCCTGATCCGTTCAAGCACCTGGTCGGCAAGCGGGTGCAGCGTCTTGTACCGCCAGCTGGTATTGGTGGTGATAAAAATGACCCCGTCAGGATCGGTGACCAGATAACTCTCCTCTTCCTGGGCCCATTTCCGTTCTACCAGGTCGACCCCTATTTTTATAACCACCGCCCCGGCAATTTCTTTGTTTTTATAGACCGGGTAGGCAAAATAGTAGCCTCTTTTGGCTGAAGTCGTCCCCAGCGCAAAATAACGCCCTAGATGCCCCTTCATGGCCTCTTTGAAGTAGGGCCGGTAACTGAAATTCCGGCCGATAAAAGGACGGGGCTCGTTCCAGTTGCTTGCCGCGATGGTCAGCCCGTCCTTGTTCAGCAGGTAGGTGTCCAGGGTATCGCTCACCTTGTTGATCGTCTCAAGGTACTTGTTGAGCGTTGCGATGCGTGTTTTTTCGTGGGGGTTGAGCAGGGCGTGGAGAAGCTTGTCATCGATTGCAAGCAGTTCAGGCAGACTTTCATACTTCTCCAGTGTCCCCTTAAGATAATTCACATAGAGGTCAAGACGAACGTTTCCCCGCTCGAGAATATCGTCTACCCCCTTCCAGTAGGTCCACTTGGCGATGACGGTAAGTCCGCCTGAAAGTAAAACCGCAAACACCAGAACACTGATGAAATAAATTTTGATTCGCGGCCTTGACCTGCTCATAATCCCTGTCTGCATTACCTGCTGTTAAAGACCGGTAATCACCTCACCTCAATTCCGGCACCGGCAACCAGATCCTTGACATCTTCAATCTGCACTTCATGGCGGTGAAAGATTCCCGCGGCAAGGGCTGCATCCGCAGGGGTTTTTTCAAAAACCTCGACGAAATGATCCGCTTTTCCGGCACCACTTGAAGCAATTACCGGGATTGCAACCGCATCCTTTACCATGCGCACCAGTTCGATATCAAACCCGCTGTTGGTTCCGTCCCTGTCAATACAGTTAAGCAGAATTTCCCCGGCCCCAAGCTCTTCGCACGCTTGAACCAGCTGGACAACATCGACGTCGCGGCCCTCACGCCCCCCCTTGACGGTACACTGGTACCAGCAATACTGTTGACCCTCCGGTCCTGGAAAACTGGTTTTAATTGTATGGTGAGAAGTCAGCTCCGGCGAAGAAACGTAGACGCGTCGCGGATCCACCGAGATAACAACAGCCTGGGCGCCGTAAACCGAGGAGATCTGTTCTATGGAGCTGGCACCGGTTTTGGTTTTCGTCGCCAGAAACCGTTCAACCGTATCGACCGCGTCGCTGCCGATCGAGACTTTATCGGCGCCCGCCCTGAAATAGGCCGAGGCTACATCCAGCGAGGTGTAGCTCGCTCCTTCCGAATCGGTAAATTCCCGAATGCCGCCGCCGATGGTAAGAGGCACGAAGACGTTTTCAGAGGTGCGCTCAAGCACTTCAAGCATCGGTTGATCCTTCATGGGAAAATCCCTGAAGCCCGTGATATTTAAAAATGTTATCTCATCAGCACCTTCTTCGTAGTAGCGTTTGGCAAGCTCCACCGGCTTGCCGAGATTTCGCACCTCTCCCTTGTCCCTGACGTCATACTGGTCACCTTTGGTAACGACCAGGTCTCCACTGTCGTTGCTGCGAACGTCAAGACAGGCAATTATCCTTTTGGCTATTTTCGTCCTTTTGTCAGAGAATTGTCCGTTTTTTGTATTTATATCTATTTGTTGCTCGGTACCTGCGAGATAATTTTCAAGAATTTTGAGACCTGCCTTACCGCTTTTTTCCGGATGGAACTGGAAGGCGGTGACGTTTCCTTTGGCCACGGCCGAAACAAACTCGATTCCGTAATCGGTTTTGGCAAGGCACCACTGCGCGTTTCTGCTCTCGTCAGCCGCATAGTAGGAGTGGACAAAATAGAGTTTTTCATCGTTATAGTCGTTAAACAAAGCGGATGGCTGCTGCAGCTTAATACCGTTCCACCCTATCTGCGGAACTGCGTGGACACCTGCGGGAAAACGCTTTACCTGGCCCTTGAGAATCCCCAGGCCATGGACACCGGGAGACTCTTCGCTGCCTTCATAAAGGGACTGCAGCGCCACGCATATTCCGAGAAACGGTTTGTTTTCAAGAATTCGCTGTTGAAGCGGTGCAATATAGCCTTTTTGGCTCAACCTGTTCATCACCAGGCCAAAACTTCCGACTCCGGGAAATATCAGTCGTTGTGCATTTATTATATCTTCGGGCCCGGTCACATCGGATACCGAATAGCCGAGTTTTCGTATCGCATTGCGCACGCTGCGAACATTGCCCGCTCCGTAATCCAGTAAAGTAACGTTCATCACCAACCACCAGTAATATTAAATAAACAGTACCCTGCTGCAAGGCTCACCGGCCCTGCAGCATAGTCGCAGTATCTTCTCACCGACCGTCTCTTTCGTCGATGACAGTGTAATACTTGTCACCGGCACATCCCCTGCAGAGGACGGCCCCTTCTCTCTCAACTTCTCTTCTGTCCTGTATCCAGTCGCCGCATTTTGCACAAACAACCCTTGACAAAGGTCTTCCGGGAAGATTCTCCTCGGGCACATTCACCCTTACGTTCTCGACTTTAAACAACTCCTCTTCCGGCATGATCTTATACGCTTCAAGTTGTCGGGCATATTTGTCAGTAATTGATCCGCAATATTTTTTTGAGAGCGTCCTTGACTCTTCAAGAGCGGTAACCCTGACCGCTTGCTGGGTTTCAAGGTTAACAAAAGTCGCCGCCATAACGCCATGGTCGACATGTTTCATCGATCTTTTGCCAAGAGTGCAGCCGGTAACGGACTGGATGGCATCCGTTGCACACCGATCGATCTCCACAATAGTGTACAGCTTTTTCCGATCTTTGCCCTTGGGATCATTCAACCCCAGCAACCGCAACGCCAGCATGCTCATTCTTACTCCAATTACCTGTCCGGCACAAATATGTCCGTGGACCCGTGTCGACTCTTCCAGCAAGGCTTCAAAGGTTTCCATCTTCGTTCTCTCTGGTTATTCCTGTGCAGATTATATGCTCTTTATCCCCATAGAATACTTCTCTGCAATATCGTGTCAACAAGTGTTTAAAACTGAAAAGGCCGTTCCTTTCAAGGAACGGCCTTTTAAAGACTCAATCTATCAATGTGCCGGGCAATTCGCCATATCAGTGCCATCTCTCCGGTTTGCCGGGCCTTGTCCGATCTCCTGCTCGCAGTTCTGTTAATCGGCCAACAACTGCTTCATTGCTTCGGGATCAGCAGGGATTAATTGACAGCCTCGGAGAGTTTTGATCCGGCTTTGAACTTCACAACCTGCTTAGCAGGAATCTCTATTGTCTTTCCGGTCTGGGGGTTCCTCCCCTGTCGAGCATCGCGCTTGGAAACCGAAAAGGTGCCAAAACCAACAAGCGTGACTTTGTCACCCTTGTTCAGACTTTCAGCAATTGCAGCAAGAGTTCCGTTAAGAGCTTTTTCTGCTGCAGCTTTGCTGATGTCTGCGGCACCTGCGATGCTTTCAATGAGTTCCTTTTTGTTCATGAATTCCTCCCTGCTTTATCTGCTTTGTTCGTTTTTCTGGACAACGGCGTCCCTTCGCCCACCTAATGGGTTTTATGCACTTTATCAACAAATGAAAAAAATGTGGGAATTTTCTCTTTAATGGACCAAGGTGCCACAACCCTTTATATTCAGGCTGTTGCAACCTTATTTGCCACCTTAATTGAATCGGAAATGAGAATCAAGCAAATATTTAATCCATCCCGGATAACACAACACTTTTTACTTGCTTCCCGTATCGCCAGCCGGTATTTTCTGATCTCCGGCCAGCTATCCTCACCGGTCGGTGAAGCCACAAAGCCATGCAGACCCATACACAGCCTGCACGTTTTCAGGATGCATCACATCCTGTCATTGATACCGTCGGGAAGCGTTTCTGCAGGCCTGTTGAGCAGAAACTTTCCTGATTTGATGTTATTTTTTAAGATTTCCGCAATCTCTCTTGCCTTCACGACAGATGACAGCGAAGCGGTTTTAACCTGCTGGCCGTTGACCACTATCTCTCCGGACTTCAAGTCCTTGTAGCTGACCTGACCGTAACTTCTGGCAATACCGTTGGTGTAATCATATCCGTAATCGACGACCTGGGTGTACAGATCGGCATCTGAAACTCCGGTATAGCGCGCCATCTCGCTGTTTAGCACCGGAATCGGTATGCCAAGGCCGACGGCGAGCGAACATCCATACCCGCGAATGGCCACTCCTCTGAGCCACTTGGCCGACATCTGCTTAAGGTCGCCATGGACCATGATGGTTCCCGCCGGCTTGACCGGCACGCCATTTTCCCCTCTTGGAGCATAGGGGTTGTGCTGACTGCCTTGCCAGGTGACATACCCGTATCCGCCCCCTAAAAATATTCGGGTCCCAACCCCTATGGTCTTATAGAACGGATCGTTGAGCAGCGGACTGAGCTCGCCTGCGCTGCAGTAATTAGCGTTTCTGCCGTTCGGTTTCAGCATCCCCATATAGGTGTTGACCGGCTTATCGGACAGGTTGATCGCGCAGTTGTAATTCTGGTACCCGTTTCGGGGGTTGCACAGCAGGGCGTAGGGCAGGTCTTCGAGACCGATCTCTTTTTTCATCTTCTTGGCGGCATAACAGTCCGTACCGTATGCCTTTGCCTCAAGAAGAAGTTTCTTCCCTTTCAACAGATCTTCTATCACATGGCCACCGCCATAGCTGAAGGCTCCCGGATAGATCTTGTTCAGGGGGTCGTCTTCCGCCGGTTCGGTTGCGCCGATATATGAGTCCACCGCGGCCAGTCCTCCGTATGCAGGAACTTTATTGAACCATATTTTCGACGCCTTGATGGTAGGTACCATCTGGCCGAAATTGAAAAACATACCGGAAGAACACATGGGCGCAAAGGTACCGGTGGTGACCACGTCCACCTTCCGGGCTGCTCCTTCGGGACCGTCCTTCTGAACGATATCCACCATTTCTTCGGCGGTTACTACAACTGCCTCTCCCGCCTTTATCTTTGCATTTATTTCTTCGTATGTTTTTTCAATTTTTTTCACGCTCATTGCTCTTTATTAATTCTTTTCAGTCTTAGGAAAATATTACAACTGTTTCGCCAACTCCGAACAATACATAGCACTCTTGTCGACACCTGTCTATCAGAAAAAATTTATTGCCGTGCACATATTACTTTATTATCCCATTGCTTTTTTTTATAAAACAACAGCAGGTTATAACGTTAGCAAAAAACAAGAGCAACAGAATAATCAACAACTCATCCGAGCTAGCACCTAATATTGTCCGGCGAGCAAAGCGTTTTTCTTTTTGTATCTTGACACGCTGACCACCTTACCCTAATTTATTAAGGATTTATTCCGGATATTACTCGGATTCAGTGTCGGCGCAGTTTCGACCGCCGACACTAGTTTTAGACCGGTATTTTTTATTCCACCTCCACCCACCAGGAACCGCATGCAATCGGAGCAGAAAAAAGAAATAGTTTCCGTTCGGGACAATATAGACGCCATAGACGACCAGATTCTTGAGCTACTCAAGAAACGTCTGTCGTTTGCCAAGGAAATAGGCAAGCTCAAAGACAGCGAAAAAAGAGCTAAATGGGACCCTCTTCGCGAAAGGCAGATTTATGACAGGCTTCTCAGGGATAACAGCCAGATCTTTCCCGAAGACGCCTTGAAATCTATTTTCCATGAAATAATCACCACCTGCCGGCTATCGCAGAAAAAGGCCGTTGTCGCCTTTCTCGGGCCTGAGGCGACTTTCAGTCATCTCGCCGGTGTTGAATATTTCGGCCACTCGGCCGACTACAAAGCGATGGAAACCATCGACGATGTTTTTGCCGAGGTGGAAAAAGGCAGGACCCGGTACGGCATTGTTCCCGTTGAAAATTCGATAGAAGGAGCGGTGTTTTCTACCCTTGACTGTTTTATGAAATACAAGGTGCAGATTTGCGGGGAAGCACAGCTGGAGATCAGTCACAACCTGGTCTGCCGATCCGGCAACATCGAAGATATCCAGACGGTCGCCTCCCACTCCCAGCCCCTTGCCCAATGCCGACAGTGGTTGCGAAAACATCTTCCCTCGGTCCCGACCCTCCCGGTGTTTTCCACCGGAGCGGCGGCCCAGATGGCGGCAAACAACCCCAACATCGGCGCCATAGCATCATCGCTTGCGATCAAGACCTACCAGCTGCAGGTGGTGGTTCAGGGAATAGAGGACTACCGGGGTAACACCACCCGCTTTCTGGTTATCGGCAAAAAATCGCCTTCAAGAAGCGGTCTTGACCGAACCTCCCTGCTGATAGGGTTGATGGACCGACCGGGAGCCCTTAATGAAATCTTGACCGTGCTGTCCGATGAAGGGATCAACCTGGCAAAGATCGAATCCCGCCCGATCAAGGGAAAGCGGTGGAAGTACTTATTTTTCCTCGACATGCTCGGCCATATCGAAGATGAAAAAATTCAGCGCGGATGCGATCTGCTCAAATCGCTGTGCTCCTATTACGAATGGCTTGGCTCCTATCCCCAGGCGGAGAGCTCGCCCCCCGACTCACCCGCCGATTCGTGACATGGTCCCCCCGGACCGTGCCTTTTCTTCAGCCTCAGTCTCATTCTGCAGAGAATGGCCCTGGGGCTTGTCGATAATGGTCTGCCGCACAGCTGTCATGATGTCCTGATCGGAACCGTTGCCACGCAGGATCTTCTTGAGATCGGTTTCCTCGTCCTTGAGCAGGCACGCCCTGAGTTTTCCTTCCGAGGTCAGTCGCAACCGGTTGCACTTGTCACAGAAATGATGACTTATGGGGCTTATGAATCCGACCGCACCGGTTTGGCCGTCAGGGGTTACCAGGTCGTACATTCTGGCGGGCCCTGCACCGTGCTGGATGGCAAACGGCTGTAACGAACCGAGCGTGGATATCATCGTTCTTATATCCTCACCCCGAATAAACCTGTCCTTTTGCCAGCTGTTTTTTCCGCCCACCGGCATAAATTCGATAAAGCGGACGTGAAACGGGTATTCCAGGGCCAGACGACCAAAATCGACAAACTCGTCGTCATTGACCCCTTTCATCGCCACCACGTTGATCTTGATTTTAAAACCGAGATCAAGCGCTTTCTGCAGTCCTGCCCACACCTGGCGGAATCGATCGCGGCCAGTTATTTTCTTAAACTTATCCGGGTCGAGGGTATCAAGAGAGACGTTGATATACCTGACTCCGCTGCGATACAGGTCTTCGGCATACTCTTTTAAAAGGACGCCGTTGGTGGTCAGCCTTATCTGATCAAGCCCCTCGATCCTCGACAGTTCTTCGATAAATTGGACAACCCCCTTGCGGACAAGCGGTTCCCCGCCGGTAAGACGCAGTTTATTCATGCCAAGAGAGACGGTCAGCCGGACCACGCGCAGCAGCTCCTCGTAAGTCAACAGGTCGCTGTGTTGCAGAAAATCACCTGTTTTCACGTGCTTTTCCACATCCTGGTCTTCAGAGGGCATGCAGTACATGCAGCGCAGATTGCATCTGTCGGTCAGGGACAGGCGAAGATAGGATATGGTCCGGGAAAACTGGTCGACAATAGGCGAAATAGATTGTATTTTTTCTTTCACAGTAGGCTTTTTCAGTAAATGATTCATTGCAGATGAGTCCGATCCACGATACTCACCCGTTCTTCCGACTCGCAACAAGCCAGCACCACACTATTAACACAATAGTAATTTCACTCAACAAGAAAAGAGTTCATGTACATTTTAGGTATTGAAAGCTCCTGTGACGACACTGCGGCGGCAGTCCTCAAAAATGACACAGTGGTTGCCAATGTCCTCACCAGCCAGGATGCCGTTCATACAAAATTCGGGGGAGTCGTTCCCGAGCTTGCATCAAGAAAACATCTTGAATCGATACATCCCGTCGTGGAAAAGGCCCTTGAAAATGCACGGATAAAGCTGACCGACGTCGACCTGATCGCCGTCACCAGAGGGCCGGGGCTTCTCGGCTCGCTACTCGTCGGCTTTTCCTACGCGAAAGCCCTGGCCCACGTCACCCGGATCCCGCTTGTGGGGGTTGATCATATGGCAGGACACATCCTGTCGATATTTCTGAGCGCAAACCGTCCCCGTTTTCCCTACATTGCCCTTATCGTATCGGGGGGAACCTCGGCGATATATCTTGCCGAGAGTTTTACCTCCTTCACCTGTCTTGGAAGGACCAGGGACGACGCCGCAGGCGAAGCTTTTGACAAAGTGGCCAAACTGCTCGGACTACCCTATCCCGGTGGTCCTCATGTCTCGAAAAAGGCTGGCTCAGGAGATCCTTCGGCCATCAAATTTCCACGTTCATGGCTGGAAGACGACTCCCTTGACTTCAGTTTCAGCGGCCTGAAAACCGCAGTACTCAATTATGTCAACAAGGTCAAGCGACAGGGCCAGGACCTCAACCTGGAAAATATCTGCGCCTCATTCCAGGAGGCGGTGGTGGATGTGCTGGTGAGTAAAACAATTTTTGCAGCCAGACAGTATAACACCCCGCGTATCGTCATCGGCGGCGGGGTGTCAGCAAACGGCAGGCTGCGTGAGAGCTTCACCCACCGTTGTGACCTGGAGGATCTTGAATTTTTCGCACCGGATCTTAACTTTTGTACTGACAATGGTGCGATGATCGGCTTTGCCGGCCGACACGTTTATGAACAAAGCGGCAAAATGGAACTTGACCTGGACGCTTATTCACGATCACCGCTGGGATAACTGTAATGATGAGTGCGCGTAACAGCAGACTATACCGGACCCTGAAATATTTTTACCTGAAGTTTATTCGCTTAAAGGGAAGTCCTAAAGTTCTCGCCGGAGGCACCGCCATAGGTGTATTGGTGGGACTCTCACCTACGGTTCCCCTGCATACTCCGCTCATCCTCGTTTTGACCGTGCTGACGAAGACCTCCTCGGTCGCGGCCATCCTCGTCAGCCTGGTGGTTTTCAACCCGGTGACAATATTTCCCATATATTACTGCTCGATCGCCATAGGCAACCTTGTCACGCCATATAAAGTCAATTACGCCACGCTGGAGATTATTCGGACACTGCACAGCGAAGGGCTCGGCCTGACCGGTCTTCTGCACGAGCTTGCAAGTCTTGGTTTTGAGACCCTGGTGGTACTGGTCGTGGGAGGTTTTATTTTTTCTTTACCTTTTGCGGTTCTGAGCTATTATTGCTCCCTGTCCTATTTTCACAACAGTAAAGCCTTACCTAAAAAACGCGGATAGCCGCAATAAACCAGCCGCCTGCCGGGAATTATCATGTCAAGATACGGCCGTTTTGCCCACGATGCCCTGAAAAACAACCAGCTCACCCCCAAAAAAAGATTTGGGCAGAACTTTCTCGTTCACCGCGAGACAGCCGAGGCGATTGTGCGCGCAGGAAAAGTCACAGCCAGCGACACCATAGTGGAGGTGGGGGTGGGACTTGGCGCCCTGACGCTGCCGCTCGCAGCTGCCGCAAATCACGTATACGGCTATGAAATAGACAGCGGTATCGTCCGCTTCCACGAACAGCAAAAAGACCTGCCGGAAAATGTTACCCTGATCCACCAGGACATACTCAAGGCCGATTTCAACGAAATTGTTCAAAAGTGCGGAGCCGGACTAAAAATTCTCGCCAACCTCCCCTACTCTATCTCCAACCCCTTTATTTTCAAGCTGATCGACAACGCCCACCTCATTAAGTCGGCGACAATCATGCTGCAGAAGGAAGTCGCCGACCGGCTGAGCGCTGAGGTTAACACCAAAGATTATGGTGTTCCGACAATTCTTCTGGCAAGCGTAGCCACAGTCGACAGAAAACTCACCCTCAAGCCCGCGGAATTTCACCCCAGGCCGAAGGTCGATTCGGTGGTTATCACCATCGATTTCACCGGCGGCCCGAAACAGACCGGGCCTTATGATTATACGCTGTTCAAGCATATCGTCAGGTCGACGTTCAACCAGAGACGAAAGACGGTTATCAACACCCTGAGCCGGGCAAATCTTTTTGGAGTCACCCACAAGGAAGACAAGAAGACGAACAAGGAGCTGGCCCATCGCGCCCTGACAGATGCGGGAATCGCACCATCCGCCCGCCCCGAAACACTACTCTTCAGTGATTTTGTAAGACTTGCCGTCTGCGTTGAGAAGTTACAGAAAGAAGCGAAATAAAAAATAAACCGTCATTCAGGATCAGTCCACACCCATCCATGACCGGTAGTCTTTTCGCAGCGCGTTCCAGCCGAATTGTTCGGTCATTTCCCTCGATTCTTTCTGTGAAATGAGAAGGTTGTCGTTGAGGATTTTTTCAAGCTCGGACTCAAGCGTACCCTCCTTGTAGAGGAATTTGTTGTCAAACAGCTCCGGATAGGACAATCTCTGCGGCAACAACGGCCTGCACCCCGCCCGGACGGCCTCGATTACCGAAATTCCGTAAAATTCATGCAGGGAGGTTGAAACCACAACCGTTCCCCGGGATAGAAGTCCGACATATTCATCATAGGAAGGTACAAACCCGCAATGTATCAGCTCCCTGCAGAAAGTTTTTTTTGCCCCTGTAAAACATGGCGGCAGGGAGGTAAAAGACTGTCCAAGGAGGATCAGTTCAAACTTGACGTTTTTTAACTGCAGCCTTGTCAGTACGGAAAAAAACTCATCGGGGTTCTTGTCATGCTCCCAGCGATGGTTCCATACGACCACCGGAGTTGTGCGTTGGGCCTTGTGGTGTTTGGCACATCGGTCAAGTGCGTCAAGATCTATCCCGGGGTAGAGTACCACCGCTTTTCCTTTCAACCTGTCAAGAGTGTTGACCAACCGTATATCCGATACCTTCCTGATGATTTTTTCACATCCATGAAAAAAAGAATCCCGGTTGAAGGTGGAATTAAACGCGATCCGGTCCGCGGCAAGAGCGGAGTTGAAATTGATCGAGGCGAACTGGAAAAATGACGGATCCTCAACCTGCGCCGGATAAGCAAATTGATTTTCGTGAAAATAGAGCAACACGGTCGTATTCGGGTTCCATCCGGCAACTTTTGCGCAGAGAGCGTTGAAGACCGCGACATCCATGAAGGTTGAACAGAGTACAGTATCGAAATAACGGTCTTCCTGGTCAAGCTTTTCCAGCTGCTCGACAGCCCACTGCGCCCCGAGCTGCATTCTCATCTTCCATTTTCTTGCCGGCAGAGTAAAAAAACAATAATTGCCTGTTATATGATTGCTCAGTCCCTTGAGAAATTGTTTGTGCGAACCGCCGTAATAGGGTTCGATTACAAGTGTTCTTTTCATGAAATTTTCGGGTAATATGGTTTTATGACTGCAGCATCGGCCAACACCAGGCCTATTGTCATTTCAAGTCTTTTCTCCGACGAGTTGAACAATGTTTTTGCCATCGGCGCCATTGATCCTGTAAAAGTGTTTGATCACCATCTTGAGCATTTCGAAACAATTCCCGGCAGCCGGGCAACCAGACGTCCGGGGAGTTGGAGAAGCCAGGATAATTACCCCTGTTTCGCGGAAAATTTACCCGCCAAAAAAACCAGAAACAACCTGTCATGATAACAAAAAACTCCTGTCCCTGCGGCAGCACCAGAACATTTTCCGATTGTTGCGCACCGATCCTGCAGGACCCGGCCCTGGCGTCAACTGCGGAAATGCTCATGCGATCGCGCTATACCGCGTTCGTCCAAAAAAATACCACCCATATCCTCGCCACCTGGCACAGCCGACTCAGACCACCATCCGTCGACTTTGACCACAAGATAAAATGGACTGGCCTTGCCATTCACGAGGTAACCGGAGGAACCGCCAGCGACATCACGGGCGTGGTTGAATTTACCGCGACATACATTGAAGGCGATCACCTCTGCCGTCTTACCGAACGAAGCGACTTTGAGAAAAAAGACGGCTTGTGGTTCTACGCCGGGGGAAAAACAGAGCTGCATCGACAAAAGATTGCCCGCAACAGTTCCTGCCCCTGCGGATCAGGAAAAAAAGCCAAGAGATGCTGTCTGTGCTGACGGTAGTCGTTCACTGCTTTTAGGCCTCGTGCTGCACACCGCCTTTTATCGGTCTTTTAGCAGCGTGAGGATTCGGTCAAGAATAAGGTCGGCGGTATGCAGCTTGGTGGTGTGTGGAAGCTGGGTATACCCCTGATTATCGAGGAGTACCACCTGGTTTGTATCGACTTCAAACCCGGTCTGGGGTTTGCTGATATCGTTGATGGCGATAAGATCGAGGTTCTTGGCGATAAGCTTTTTCTTTCCCTCCTCGTGAAGATTCCGGCTTTCCGCGGCAAATCCGACCAGGACCTGGTCCGGGCTTTTCCGGGTGCCCAGGCTCTTCAGGATATCCGTGGTGGAAACCAGTCTTAAAGACGACTCGACACTACCCTTTTTCACCTTGTGCTCATAAACCTTTTCCGGTCTGTAATCGGCAACCGCCGCAGCCTTGATGATCACCTGGCTCTGTTGAGCCTGGGCCACGACCGCCTCGTACATTTCCTGGGCGCTCTGCACACTTATCTTTTTTACGCCCGGCGGAGTCTCAAGGGTTGTCGGACCGGAGACCAGAACCACCTCGGCACCTCTTCTGGCACCGCATCTGGCCAGGCAGTAACCCATTTTCCCCGATGACCGGTTGCTTAAAAACCTTGCCGGATCAATCGCTTCCCGGGTCGGACCTGCGGTGACCACCATACGGACACCACCAAAATCCTGCGGAGCAAGACTCTGGGCGAGGATTTCCCTGGCATAGTCCCACTCAACCAGACGGCCTTGCCCTTCCTCCTTGCAGGCCATCGTACCGCAGTCCGGCTCAATGACCCGGTAGCCCATCTCCCGCAATTTCGCTATGTTGTTGCGGGTCGCCGGATGAGCGTACATGCGGCTGTTCATTGCCGGAAAGACCACCACCGCGCAGCGTGCGGCAAGAACCGAGGTGGTCAGCAGGTTGTCGCAGATCCCTGCGGCCAGCTTGGCAATCGTGTTGGCGCTCGCCGGGGCTATGACCAACAGGTCGGCTTCCCGGCCAAGGGAAATATGGTGCATGCTCTCAGCACTCCCCTGGGCAAACATATCACAGTGCACATCAAGGCCTGACAGCGCGGAAAACGTGAGGGGAGTAATAAAACGCTTTGCCGCCTCCGTCATCACCACCGACACCTGCGCCTCTTCCTTTGCAAGATCGCTCACCCACCCTGCCACCTTGAAGGAGGCTATTGAGCCCGTAACCCCTATAACAATGTTTTTCCCGGCAAACAGTGATGCCATTGAAACCACCTCGCAACCTGCACAATTTATAAATTAATAAGCCCCGTTGCCCTTTACCATGCAATAGACCGTCTTGATTATTATCTTGATATCGGTCCACAGCGAATAGTTCAGAATATACCAGTCGTCCATCTGTACCCTCTCCCCGTAGTCTTCGACGTTGGACCTGCGTCCCACCTGCCAGGGACCGGTTATTCCCGGTTTCATCGAGCAGTATCTTCCGGCGCTCTCCTTGTAGTATCCGTTCAGTTCATTGTCGACAATGGGCCTTGCGCCGACGACACTCATGTCGCCGCGCAGGACATTGAGAAATTGCGGCAACTCGTCCAGGCTGGTCCTGCGCAGGATTTTGCCTATCCCAGTCACCCTCGGGTCGCTTTTCAGTTTATAGCTCTGTTGCCATTCCCGGCGCATCTCTTCATCGGTTGCCAGGATCTTCTGCAGCTCCCTGTCGGCACCGACACGCATGGTTCTGAACTTCAGGCAGTTAAATTTTTTTCCGGCGGCGGTTATTCTCTGGTGTTTGTAGAAAACGGGTCCGCCATCGCTTAGTTTCACCAGCAGGGCGATGACAAGGGTCACCGGCAGGGTTGCAACCAGCGCCATCAGTGAAAATACCACGTCGAAGCTTCTCTTCCATTCGGTATTGGGGTTGAAATTGAGGATCAGCATACTTCCCAGCGACTGGATTTCGGCGTGGTGCAGGCCGTAGAGATACAGATCCGGGATCAGGAAGATTCTGGCGCCAAGGGATCTGCACTCGCGAAGAATTTTAAAAATCTTCTTCTCAGCTCTCATCGGCAGTGCGATGTAGATATAATCTATCTCGTGAACCTTGAGATATTCATTGATCGAACCGATGTTACCGAGCAGCGGTTTTCCCTCTACTTCGGTGATGATATGCTCGTCCACCTTGTCATCGAAAAAACCCATCACCTTTATTCCGGCCCACGGCATGGTCTCGACTTCTCTGACCAGATTGACCCCAAGTTCCCCGGCACCGACCACGATCGCCCGGCGGACGTTCTTTCCTTTGCTCCGTAACAGCCGCAAAATCTTGCGGGCACCTATATGCAGCAAAAAGATGAGTATCGGGGTGGTGATCGACCAAACGAGGATGACCAGCCTGGAATAGGCAACCGATATTTTAAAGATGAAGAAATAAAAGAGCAGCAGTCCGATCACCGTCCCCCACGCCTTCAAGATGACGAGGAATTCGCGAAAGAACTTCCACCCCCTCCATGAACGATACAACTGAAAAGACTGAAAACTGACAAAGGTGAGTACGAAAGTGATAACCACAAGCCTGGTATAGTACTCATTCCATGGTACCCTGTACCATACCACAACGGTCCACAGATAGCCGATACAGAGAAAGCAGTCGAAAAGATGAAGCAGTCTTGCCATAAGAGAGCTCTGCTCTCTTAGATTCATCGATAACATAATATTCAGACACTGTCTTTTTTACAGTGATGCAAACCCAAAAATATATAGAAAAGAAGTATGCTACACCCTTCTGTTTCGTCCTTTTTCCCACCACGCCCTGTTCATGCTCAGCTGCGGCCGCAGCCATGGGGGAAGTCTCCGGTGGTGCCTGCCGAGCTTATAGCCCATCAACTTGGAGCAGTTGCGGCAAAGCCAGTCGCCCAGAAGCAGGTAGTGGTTGCCGCTGAAGATTTCAGCCAGAGCCGACCTGACATACCGGTCGCCCTCTTTTTCCGCCCGGCCGAATGTATCCGGCAGCCACTTCTGCTCGCTGTGCAGTACCCCTATGTCAAAAGATCTCCTGAACTCCTCGGCCAGACTGTAATTGTGACTGTGATACACTGCGGCATCAGCCCGATACGACACGCAATAGCCACTCAGCAGCAGTCTTCCAAGAGTACAGGTATCCTCGCCAAAAATCAAACCGTTCTTAAAATAGTCCACCTCCGCAAGACACTCTTTTTTGTAGGCGGCAAAAGAATTTGAGATAAAAGCGGTTTTCAACCCATAGCTTTTTCTGTCATCAAAGCACCGGACATAAGAGTTTTCGGGATAGTTGAACCTTCTGAGATGCGCCGCTGCAAAGGTTGCGTCTCTTGCAGGCAACTGTCTGCCGAAACAGCAGGCAATTTTGGGATCGTTCATCAAGGGGACAAGGATGTTGCGCAGCGAATCGTCGGTTGCCAGAATCGCATCCTGGGTGAGAAACACCACCATTTTGCCCTTTGCCCTTTTGACTAAAAAACTCCTGGTGCCGCCGTGGTCAAACTTTTCCCTGGCGATGGTGACAAAGGTCGCCTGGTGGTGTCTGCAGATCTTTTCAGTGTCGTCATCGGAGCTTGAGTCACACACCAGTATCTCCCGTGGCCGGACACTCTGCATTTTCAGAGCCTGAAAAAAATCTGGCAGTGTTTTTCCACCATTGAGTGTGGGGACCACCACGGTCACGTCCCATTGCCCA
Organism: Desulforhopalus singaporensis; assembly: GCF_900104445.1. Taxonomy (GTDB): domain Bacteria; phylum Desulfobacterota; class Desulfobulbia; order Desulfobulbales; family Desulfocapsaceae; genus Desulforhopalus_A; species Desulforhopalus_A singaporensis. Next base: position 66,305 of record NZ_FNJI01000012.1, read on the forward strand.
TCGGTTGGCTGGCTGATCGAAGACGACACTTTTTCCCTGTTAAACCTGTTGTAAAAAAGAGACGGACTACAGTCTAAAGAAGCGGACCAGTCCGTATTTCACACCTGCCCATAATATATAGGGCGACAGATGTTTGCGGTAGAGCAGTATCTCATTTTTCGCCGACATAAGCCTTAGTGAAAAATTCACCTCTTTTCTCCTCTTCTGCCAGCCGCGACAGTGAAAAGCAATCAGTTCCGGGTTATAAAGAAGTTTCCAGCCGTTCTTTCTCAGCCTTATGCTCAGCTCGATATCTTCCTTATAGAGAAAAAAATCTTCATCAAAAAACTTTTCCCCCGTTTTTTTTATGCATGCCCCGCGACAGCAGAAAAGCGCTCCGCACACCGCAGGCACTGCTTCGCAGCCGTCGTATTGTCCCTGATCCTCCTCCCCCTGGCCCCGGTCGTACCACCTGCCGTACCATGCTCGAAATACACCGGTGGAGTCGATTTTGCCAGTACCCCGCCGCTCTTTGAAATCAAACCCGAGCAACTTGCCGGAAATGACCCCTACGCTAGCGTCACCACCACACTGGTCGACAACAAGCGACAGCCAGTTTTCACTGATAAAGGTATCCGGGTTCATGAACAGGACCAGATCGTCATCGGCCAACCCGCCAAGATCGAGTTCGGCCAGGCCGCGGTTGTTTCCGGCCCCAAAACCGATATTATCCGTTTTGATAACGCGAACGGGAAACCGGTATCGCATATCGGCGGCGACATCTACATACGCGGCGTCTTCCGACCCGCAGTCGACCACGATTACGTCGGTGACCGCGACCGCGGCCCCGTTGAGGTAACCAAGACAGGCGGGCAGCAGTTCACCCGAGTTGTGGGTTACGACGATGACATAAATCTTTTTTGTCATGGATACGACCAATAAATTCTTCCGGGCGACCTTTTTTCACACCGTTACAAAAAGATCCTGCTATACAGGTCAAGCAGCAGGTTTCCCTGTCCCTTGCTTTTTCTTCGCGACCTTATGGAATCGATCGCGTCCCGCTCCGCCCGGCGGATCTTACCGGCCATCTCCTTCATCCTGACACGCTTCAGCCCTCTGTTGGCTGCCCTGTTTTTTCGATATGAAGCCGGGAACATGCCAATTCCCTGGACCAGACCTTTTACGTAGGGGCCGATCATCCCCTTTTTCACACAGAAGAGCAGCCAGGCCACCTGGTACACCGCTATGGCCGGCAAAAATCTTGCCGCCAGGTATAGCGGATAATTTTTCACCAGGAGGATGATGTTGTTTCGCGTCGAAAGACGTATGGTCACGGAATTGATCTTCGATCCTGAGGTTGCACTGCCGATATGATAGACCTTCGCTTTGCTCAGGTACATGCATTTAAGTCCGAGCTTGCAGGCACGCAGGTTGAGGTCCACGTCTTCGAGGTATGCAAAAAAATCCTGATCGAACAGTCCTGTCCGTTCAAAGAAAGCGCTGCTGTACATTGCCGCACCGCCGCAGGCGCCGAACACCTCCCGATCCTGTTGATACCTGTCACAGTCCCGCTCAAGGGTTCCCAGACGATACCCTACGCCCGCTCGCAGGTATGCGTCCCCAGCCCCGTCAAGCAGCTCGCGGTGATGGAAGTTAATCATCTTCAGCGCGAAAAACTGATACTCGGGGTAACGCTTAATCCCTGCAACAAGGTTTTCAACACAATCCGGCTCAACCTCCATGTCGTTGTTCAGCAGCAGGATCCAGGGGGCATCGGTCTGCCGAATCCCCTTGTTAACGGCAACACTGAACCCGCTGTTGTAGGAAAAACGGATCAGCTTAACCCAGGGAAACTCTTTTGCAACCATGGCAACGGATCCATCCTCGGAACCGTTGTCGACCACGGTTACGGAAAAATCGGTAAAGCTCTGGCTGCCGAGCGAACGAAGACAGTGTTCCAGCATCTCAGCCCCGTTCCAGTTCGGGATTACAACCTCCAGCAACGTTGACATCAGCAGACTTCTTTCACGCTTTGGCTGCTGTTTTCGGCGTGTTCATTTTTCCGGTAGACTTTTTTGACGAAATAGACAGGTTTCTGCTGGGATTCATGGTAGGTCCTGGCCTGCAGCTCAGCAATCAGCCCAAGCGATACAAACTGGATACCGATAAACATTAGCAGTACCGCCAAAAACAGCAGCGGCCTGTCGGAAAGAGGGACCCCCATAAACTGACGCTGAAAGGTCATGATCAGGGCTATAAGAAACCCGAGGCCACCGGAAACAACGCCCATCAGTCCAAAAATCTGAATCGGCCTCGTTGCATAGCTGAGCAGGAACTTCACCGTGAGCAGGTCCAGGATAACGCGTATTGTTCTTGAAATCCCGTATTTCGAGGTGCCGAATCTGCGCGGTCGGTGATTCACCTTCACCTCGGTAAAATCAATCCCCATCCCGCTTGCTATGGCGGGAATAAACCGGTGCATTTCGCCATACAGCTTCACATTTTTTATGACCTCCTTGCGGAAGGCCTTGAGAGTGCAGCCGTAGTCGTGAAGACGTACCCCGGTCGTTTTGGAAATGATTTTATTGGCGATTATGGAAGGCAGCCGCCTGCTGACAAACTTGTCCTTCCGATCAAAACGCCACCCGGTCACCACGTCGTTTCCTTCATCGATCTTTTCAAGCAGCATTGGGATATCGTGCGGGTCGTTCTGCAGGTCGGCGTCCATGGTAATGATCACATCGCCGCTGGCGTAATCGAAACCGGCCGCCATGGCCGCGGTCTGGCCGAAATTTTTCCTGAAATTGACCACCACCACCTTCTCGTCCTTTTCCTGGATTTCACGCAGCAGCGCAAGGCTTTTATCACTACTTCCGTCGTCTATGAACAAAAGTTCATAGTCGTGATCCATGTCACCAAAAACTTCATCAAGCTCCCGGTAGAGAAGAGGAATATTATCTTCTTCATTGAGAAGCGGTATAACAACTGAGATTAACAAAATGGTCTCTCCGTATAATGGGTTATGTGTGCTGGATCCGCCAGAGAGAATCTGTCAGATTCCAAATGTTTTTTTCAGTTCCAGCCGGTTTTTTTGTTTATATACCAGATAGGTACCATAACCAGCAACTCCAACGGCAAGCATCTTCAATCTGAGCAGCAGCCCCATGGCGAAAGCCTCCGCTCCGCCCACCCCTACCAGGAAAAAATAGAAGACAAAAACTGATTCAAAATATCCGAGGTTGCCAAGCAGGGTGACCGGGATATGGGCGACCAGCATGATTGCCGGGACAATAGCGCATATTTTTATAAAATCAACGTGTACGCCAAACGCGAGAAAACAAACATATACGTTCACCCATGTCAACGCATAAAAAAGCAGGGTGAGGCCGATAAGCCGGTTCACAAACGATCTGTCAGTCTTGACCGCTTCAACCGCAATCTGCATCTCCTCCCTCAGTCTTTTCAGCCGCGCAATGACGACAGTGTAGATTTTTTCAAGGCCAAGGCCGATCCTTTCAACAACACCAAGGCCGGTCTTTCTGCCAATCCACTTACACAGGCCGAGAATATTTTCAACCACGAGGTTGGGCAGGTAGAAAGGTCTCTTGGCACGCCAGACCCAGATGGTGATGAAGGCAAACCCGACACTGCACAAGGCCGGCACAAAAATATAAGGATTTTTGTACAGGTACGGCTGGGCCAGGGGAGCTACCGTAACAAACATAAAGAGAAAGAAGATGCCGGAAAACCTTTCAACGAACACGCTAACTGCTGCATAGGACTGATTTTCGATGAGTTTTCCGGCGTAATAGGACCGGACCACGTCCCCGCCGACGGTCGACGGCAGTATATTGGAGAAAAAATAGCCGATCAGATAAATTTTAAAAAGCTGACAAAAACCTATATCGGGCTTTTTCAACGCAAGCACCAGTCGCCATTTGACACAACTGGCCGCCACCATTATCAGGGTCACCGCAAAGCTTACCACGAAAAAGAACCAGTCGACCTGTTGAAAAATTTCCACCAGTTCGTTTTTTTTTACAAACGAGAGAAGAACCGAGAAAAAAGCCAGGCTGAGCACGACTTTTATCAACATTTTAAAAGGCTTGGCAAATTTTCTCATAACAAGTTCCCTACCTGTTTCCGATCAACACCGATCGCTTTTTGCAGGTTGCGACCAGTGGTCCCTTCTGCTGCATCATTTTGCCAGCAACGATTGCAGAGACCACTTTTTTTCACTAAAAAAGGCGGCAACCGACCCGACAAGGCCGATTCATCCGCACAGATACCAGCTGTACTGCCCTTTGCCCAGTATAACTTCTCCCTCACCGGACAGAACCAGAGTCATTTTCCTTACAGGTTCCCACTCTCATCTGGTCGCAATCTCCATCAACGCGGCACCATCACTTCCAAACTTTGGCACCATGTTCATGTCTTTTACTATTCACAACAGGGCGGGTATTCCGCCACGGGGTGTACCAGGAGCCAGGGAGTGGGTTTTTCCTTGGGCTCTGTTTCTCCAGGCGGGGTGATATTGGAAAAATCGGAGCCAGACCACGGGCTGCGGCAAAAATTTCCCGCTGCAACAACTACGCCAGGTGCAGCGGGAACGGCTTATTTACCCAAGTGTTTCAATGCACTTGGTCAAGGTTTCCGGGGTGTCAAACTGCAGCGACGTCACATTGGCACCCTTTGGTGCTATTTTCCGCATCATTCCCTTCAGCACGGTTTTGGGGCCGATCTCTATAAAGGTGTCGACCCCACTCTCCATCATGGAGCTGATAATTTCGTACCAGCGGACCTTGGAAGCGATCTGCTTGGCCATACGCTCCTTCATCACTTCCGGTTCACTCTCCGTTTTGGCAGAAACATTGAAATAGACCGGAACAGAAGGTGCGGAGAAGGTGATATCGGCAAGAAACCGGGTAAAATCGGGTACCGCCTGCGCCACAAGCGGACTATGGTTCGCCACGCTTACGTTCAGGGGTATAACCTTGGCTCCGGCTTCTTCGGCAAGTTTGGTTACGCCGTCAAGCCCCTCCATGGTACCCGAGACCACAATCTGTTCCGGGGTGTTGTGGTTGGCAACGGTCACCACCCCTGGTCCGTCGTAAGCGGCGATAAGCTGGTCGACCTTTTCGATATTCAGGCCAAGCAGGGCTCTCATGCCACCGGGGTTTTTGTCACCCTCACGCTCCATCAGGGCACCCCTCTTGGCTACCAGCCTGATCGCATCTTCGGCACTGATCACCCCTGCGCCGTAAAGCGCTGAGTACTCGCCGAGGCTGTGACCGGCAAAGCAGCTCACGTCAAACCTGCCTGCGGTCTCCTGCAGAAACGCCTGCCAGCAGATCAGGTTGGCGACGGTTATTGCCGGCTGCAGAGTAGCAGCTCTGGTTAGCTTTTCCATGGGCCCTTCGTCGGAGATCTGTCCCAGATTGATGTCACAGACCTTCTCCGCCAATGTCATAAGAGCGTCACACTGACTGTATTGTTTTCTGAATTCCTGCCCCATGCCCAGGTATTGCGACCCCTGTCCGGGAAAAAGTACGGCTATCTTCATATTCGTCCACTTTGATTTTGTTTTTTTTCTTCAATAAAACTTAAAACTATAAAACTGCCTGCACCGATGCAGATAGCTGAGTCAGCAATATTAAACGCCGGCCAGTGATATCCGCCCAGATAAAAATCGAGAAAATCGATAACTTCACCATAAACCAGCCGATCGACGATATTGCCTGCGGCTCCTCCGGCAATGCAGCCCAGCGGCAGGACATATTGCGGGCTCTGTGACCGGATCCTGAAAACGGCAACGGTAATTCCAACTATTGCCGCCACCCCCACAGCAAGGAAAAAGTAGTGCTTGAAAGGTGATTGATAATCGGCCAGCAGACTGAATGCGGCTCCGGGGTTGGTCACGTAAACCAGGTTGAAAAAGCCCGGGATAACTTCCAGCGTTTCATACAGACTGAGCAGCCTGGTGACCAGCAGCTTGGTTATCTGGTCGACCAGGACTACTCCTGAAAAGATTGCAAAATAGTTCAATGCTACAGCCCCATCTCCGCAATAACCGATCCGCAGCGGTCGCAGATTTCCGGGTGCGCATCTATCCGCCCTACCGTTTCCGATCGGGTCCAGCACCGGGAGCATTTCTCTCCTGAAGCCCCCTTGACCTGAATCACAAACCCCTCCAGTTCCACACTTTCGTAGCGGATACCGTCCTGGGATTGTTGTTCGCCAAGTTCTTCCATCTCGGAAATTATGGAAATTTCCTTTACCGTTCGCCACTCCTGTTTCACAAACCGCTCCAGCTCTCCTTCTGCCCTGAGCAGCACCCTGGCCTCAAGAGAGTGACCGATTACTTTTTCTTTTCTTGCTATCTCAAGGGCTTTGGTAATTTCCGAACGAACCTTGATAAGTTTCTCCCACTTAGCCATCATGGCATCATCGCAGTCAATGTCCTTTGGTGACGGAAAATCCCTGAAAAAGATCGATTCCTCAAGAGAATCCTGGTCTTTGCGGCCATACAGCGAATCAAACGCTTCTGCCGAGGTGAAACAGAGTATCGGGCTCATCAGCAAAAGCAGGCCGTCGAGAATGTCGAACAGCACCGTCTGCGCCGCCCGCCGTGGTTCGGAGTCGGTCCCCGACGTATACAGCCTGTCCTTTAAGATATCGAGGTAGAACGAACTCATGGTCGTTCCGCAGAAATAGTTCAACGCCTGGTAGATTGCGTGAAACTCATATTTTCCGTAGGCGTCGGAAACCTTGTGCCTCAGCTGCTCGAATTTTGCAAGCGCCCATAGGTCCAGTTCCGGCATCCTGGATGTTTCCACCCGATGTTTCTGCGGGTCGAAGTCGTGGAGGTTGCCCAGAAAGTATCTTATGGTATTGCGGATTTTTCGATAGGAGTCAGATACCTGCTTGAGAATTTCATCGGACACCTTGATATCGTCACGATAGTCCTCGCTGGCAACCCATAAACGAAGAATTTCGGCACCGTATTTCTCTATCACCTCGGAGGGAACCACCACGTTGCCGACCGATTTCGACATCTTCTTGCCCTGTCCGTCAACCACATATCCGTGGGTAAGAACACCGTTAAAAGGCGCTCTTTCGCGAGTCCCGGTGGAGGCCAGCAATGAGCTCTGGAACCATCCCCGATGCTGGTCGCTCCCCTCAAGATAAAGATCGGCAGGGGAATCCAGTTCCTCTCGCACCTCACAGACCGCGGCATGGCTAACCCCGGAGTCGAACCATACATCCAGGATATCCTGTTCCTGGACGAAATTGGTACCGCCGCAGCTGGAACAGGACAGGTTTTCCGGCAGAAAATCCTCAACGCCATGGCTGTACCAGGCATCGGCACCTTCCTTGTTGAACAGTTCATCGATTCTGTCAACCAGGGCCTGGTCCCTGACAACCTCGCCACAATCCTTGCAGCTGACCACTGTCAGGGGAACACCCCAGCTTCTCTGCCGCGAAAGACACCAGTCAGGACGCGATTCGACCATCGAGTAGATGCGCTGCATTCCCCACCCCGGGGTCCAGGTTACATTTTTGATTTCAGCGAGGGCTTTTTCCCGCAGCCCGTTGTTCTGCATCGAGATAAACCACTGGGGAGTGGCGCGGTACATGACCGGTTTCTTACAGCGCCAGCAGTGGGGATAGCTGTGATTGATGGCCGATTCACTTACCAGTGCGCCCGATTCATCCATATCCCGGTTGATCTTTTTATTAACCTCCGGCACCTTCTCTCCTGCATACTTGCCGGCTTCAGCGGTATACATTCCCTCTCCATCCACCGGGGAGAGAATATCGAGACCGTACCTGAGCCCGGTCTGGTAGTCGTCGGCACCGTGTCCGGGAGCTGTATGAACGCATCCGGTACCGGCATCGGCGGTAACATAGTCAGCCAGCACCAGCAGAGACTGCCTCTGCATAAACGGATGCAGACATTTTCGCTTTTCAAATTTTTTGGCGCCAAACGTCGCCGCCACCTCATAGTCGGTACGGCCCGTTTCGGCCATCACCTTTTCAACCAGATCCTGGGCGATAATCCAGGTTTCGCCCCCGGTCTTGACAGCCGCGTAAGTAAATTCCGGATGCAGGGCCACGGCCAGGTTGGCCGGCAGCGTCCACGGTGTCGTGGTCCAGATTATGAAAGATACATCATCGCCCGCCAGAGCCGGGTCAATATCGGAAAAATCGCCGTCGGTCCTAAACTTTACATAGATCGATGGCGAGCTGTGGTCGTGATATTCAACTTCAGCCTCGGCCAGGGCCGTGGTACAGGTGGAGCACCAATACACCGGTTTCCTGTTTTTTACCACCGAACCGGAAAGCAGGAATTTATTGAACTCCCTGGCGATAGTCGCTTCGTACCCGTAGTTGATGGTCAGGTAGGGATTGTCCCAGTCGCCGAGCACCCCGAGTCTTTTAAACTGTTCTTTCTGGATCTTGATCCACTTATTGGCATATTTACGGCAGGCCGCCCTTTTTGAAAGGGTCGGGATAGTCCTTTTCTTCTCGCCGAGCTCCTTGTCCACATTGTGTTCTATCGGCAGTCCGTGACAGTCCCACCCGGGGATGTACGGGGCATTGAACCCGGCCATCCTTTTGGACCGGAGTATGATATCCTTGAGAATTTTATTGAACGCCGTTCCCAGATGAATATTTCCGTTGGCATACGGAGGCCCGTCATGAAGCACATAGAGCGGTTTTTCCGCAGATTTTTCCTGTATTTTTTTATATAAATCCGCCTTGTCCCATTGTTTGAGAACCATCGGCTCTTTCTGGGCAAGATTGGCTTTCATCTTAAACCCGGTTTGGGGCAGATTAAGGGTGTCCCTGTAATCCATGATCGTCTCCTTGGCTATTTGACCGGGTAAAGAGTGATGCGCGATAGACCAAACTACCCGAATTATCTGGAGTAACTTCCTTTGCAAGACCTATTAAAGTAAAACACAAAAGAATAACAACTGCGTGTCAAGTTGCAAGCCAATTTTGCAGTGCAACGACAATGTCCCATATTTAACTGCCTCAGCATAGCTGAGAAAGGTTCTGGCCGGCTGGTCCGCCTGGGCCTCGCTGCGCTATTTTCTTTGCGCTTTCCTGTCTGAGAATTTGCGTTTCGTTGTTGAATACTATATATTTTTTTATTCTGAGCATAAGCAGCAGCACAAAGGTGACCGCTCTTGGCGCAAAACCGCCCGGGATGCTGCTGCCCGACCACTGCGACGAGGATACCCATAACATTTACCGTAGACGTTTTTGTAATCAAGAGCTGCACCACAATGTAACGCGTATGAACAAAAAATCAGTCAGCAGACAGCAGGAGGCGATGATCGAAATGATCAAGGTTTCCAAATATTATCCGGTAAATGTCGTCGCTTTGCAGGATGTTTCCGTTTCTATTTCCACCGGGGAACTTTTCTTTATCATCGGCAAGAGCGGAGCGGGAAAAACCACGCTACTCAAGCTTGTCAGCTCCATGGAACTTCCTTCCAACGGGTTGATAGAAATCGCCGGAAAACCGACAAGCAAGCTCAAAGGTGTGAAACTTGCCAGGTTGAGGCAGAGAATCGGGGTGGCATATCAGGACTTCAAGCTGCTGGCCGACAGGACAGCCGCTGAAAACATCGCCATCTCCATGGAGGTTTCGTACAAGAAACCGCAGATTATCAGGAAAAGAGTCAGGGAACTCCTGGAGCAGCTCGATCTCACCGACAAGCACGGCACCATAACCGGGGAGCTGTCCCGCGGCGAACAACAGCGCGTTGCCCTGGCACGGGCCATTGCCAATTCACCGACAATGATTCTCGTCGATGAACCTACCGGCAACCTGGATGCTGCGACCACGGAAAGGGTTATGAATCTTCTGCATAAATGCAACAAATCCGGGGCTACCATAGTTATCGCCACCCACGATGAAACCATCTACAAAAACTCGCCACACCGGGTCATGGAACTCAAGCACGGAGCTGTCCACTCGCTCACGGGAGGGCTTTTAATATGAGCTTCTGGTTCACAGTGATACGACAGGTGGGACGCAACCTGCGCCAGACCTGGGGGTCCCAGCTCATGACGCTCTTTACCGTGACCCTGTCGGTGCTGATTTTTGCTTTTTTCTACCTGATCTACTCCAATATGCTTCATTTTGGCGACAAACTCGGCGACGATCTGCGCCTTATAGTCTATCTGGAAGAGGAACCGGGGCCTGAGCTGCAGCAACAGCTCAGAAAGAAAATCGAACAGTTCGACCAGGTCGAGTCCATACGTTTTGTCTCGCGAATCGACGCCTACGAACGATTTGCCGAACAACTGGGGGACAACAGGGGAGTACTCGATGATATGCCGAAAGATTTTCTGCCGCCGTCGATCGAGGTAATTCCCCTGAAAACCCTGAGCAGTCTCAACCAGGTGAAGCTGTTCTCGTCATATCTGAGAAAACTTGCCGGGGCAACCAAGGTACAGTACGGCCAGGAATGGGTGGAAAGATTCTACAATTTTACCAGGCTGATATCAATAATCGTGGCGCTCAGCGGAATTTTACTCATAATGACTACCATCTTCATGGTTGCCTACACCATCCGCCTCACTATTCTCGGCAGACAGGACGAGCTGGAACTTCTCAAGCTCGTCGGCGCCACCAACAATTACATCAGGACTCCTTTTTTCCTTGAAGGACTGCTTCAGGGAGTGCTGGGGTCGACCTTTGGTATCGCCTCACTCTACATTCTCTTTCAGTGGATACAGAATCATTTTTCCGGACCGGGATTTCTCAACATGTTTGAGTTTTCCTTTTTTTCTCCCAGTGTCAGCCTGGCAATCATTTGCGTCTCGGTACTCCTGTGCACCTTGGGAAGTTATTCGACCATGCATAAATTCCTCCGAATCTAGAGCTATCGGCCCATGACCCCCTTGAACCTGAAAGCTGCCGGCCCGCTCCCTGTCGCAGGTACCATTTCGCAAGATGGAGGCGGCGCCAGCCGCAGGATCCCCGTCCGCCTTAACCGGTTGCTGCTGGCTCTTCTTTTTGTGGCGGCAACCTGCCACTGGTCCGGTGCCGAACAGGACGAGGTGGCCAGGGTACGGTCCAATGTACAACGGCTGCAGGAAAGCATCAGCCGCCAGGAGCAAAAAATTTCTGAAAGCCGCCAGGAAGAACAGTCCATACTCGCTGAGCTCGAGCGACTCGAACAGCAGATTTCCGGCCAGCAGGAAAAACTCGACGCCATAAAGCTGAAAGTGCTGCGTCAGGAGCTGTTGATCGAGGATCAGCAGGGGAAGCTCTACATTATAAAGGCCCAGAAAGACACAGTGGAAAAACATCTCCAGAAGAGGATCACCGCCTATTACACAATGGGTGATATCGGGATTCTCAACGTGAGTTTTTCAACCAGAAGCCTCCCGGAGCTCCTCTCGTTTCGCGAAGCATTCGATCATCTTATCAACTACGACAGGGAAGTGCTGGTAAAATACAAGAAGACCATGGACCAGCAGCAGCGCGCCAAACAGGCCCTTGAGCTTGAAAAAGAGGTGCTGGAAGATTTTCTCAGCCAGGCCAGGCAGGAAAAGGACAACCTCGAACAGTCCAAGGTCCGCAAAAGCGACCTTCTGGTACGGGTCCGCACCCAGGAAAAACTCCACCAGCAGGCGGTTGATGAGCTCAACGAAGCGTCCAGGTCCCTGGTCGACTCCATCGTTGCCATCAAGAACCAGCATGAAATCCTGGAACAAGGATTTATCGCCAACAAGGGCAGCCTGTCACCCCCGGCAAACGGCGTCATCGTCACGATTTTCGGCCAGAAAATAGAGGATAAATTCGGAATAACAGGCACTTCTTCAGGGATAGAGATAAGGGTGCCGGACTCCACCCCGGTGGTTTCGGTCAGTGAAGGAGAGGTTATTTTTTCAGATTATTTAAGGGGGTATGGCAATACCGTAATCATCCATCACGGATACCAATATTATACGGTAACTTCACGTCTGGAAAAACTTGGTGTCAGCAAGGGCATAAAAGTAGCCGCCCATGAAAAAATCGGCATAGCCGGAGACACCGCGACCCTTTTTAACCGAGGGATCTATTTTGAGATACGCCATGGCCGACAATCCCTTGATCCGCTGTTGTGGCTTAACCCGGACAAGATGGTTCTGTCCCAACGATAGAATTGTCACCTGTTATTTTTGTCGCAAAGAACAGTGATGGGTGCCCATGGAAACCCCATTGACGACAGGCGCTGCCACCCGCAGCAGACGCAATTGCTCAACCATAGCCGTTAGGACAACAACTCAACCAATTCAACCCCATTGCCAGTCATGACATCAATAACCGTTTTTTCCCGCAGCTGCTGTGCTCTCCTGACATTTTTCCTGCTCCTCCAAGCTCCGGCTTACGCCGATACCGACCAGGAACAGCAGAGCACCACGTACAGGCAGCTCGAAATTTTCTCCAACGTTCTCAGCATTCTGCAACAGAACTACGTTGACGAGATAGACACCAAGGAAGCGCTCAACGGTGCCATAAAAGGGTTGCTGCTCTCTCTTGATCCGCACTCATCCTACCTGCCGCCGGAAGACTTCAGGGAACTCCAGGAAGAAACCAGCGGATCCTTTTCGGGCATCGGCATTGAAGTGACCATTAAAAACGAACTTCTCACCATTGTCAGTCCCATTGCCGACACCCCTGCAGACCGCGCCGGGCTGCAGGCCAATGATGTCATATTGGAAATAGACGGTGAAAAAACTAAAAATATGGGGTCTTTTGAAGCGATTAAAAAACTAAGGGGTCCGACAGGATCGAAAGTAACTCTTGCCGTACACCGGCAGGAATGGGAAGAGGCCAAGACGTTCACCTTGACCAGGGAGCTGATCTCCATTCAATCGGTTAAAAGTGAATTTCTCGCTCCGGGATTCGGCTATATCAGGATAACAAATTTTCAGAGCCACACCGCCGGAGACTTCAAGGTCAAGCTCAACGAACTTAACGATGAGCAAAAAGTCAAAGGACTGATAGTTGATCTCCGCAACAATCCCGGCGGGCTGCTCGACCAGGCGGTTGCCGTTGCCGACGTTTTTCTCTCGTCAGGGAATATCGTGTACACCAGGGGCAGGCGGGCCGACCAGGACAACACCTACACTGCCCACAGTCAGCCAAACGATGTCCGGATGCCGCTGGTTGTCCTGGTCAACGAAGGTTCGGCCAGCGCCTCTGAAATTGTCGCGGGAGCGGTCCAGGCCCAGAAACGCGGGATAATAGTCGGAATGAGAACGTTCGGCAAGGGGTCGGTTCAAACAGTCATACCTCTGCCCGACGGCGCAGGGTTGAGAATGACCACGGCAACCTACTTTACCCCCGATAATCGTTCCATCCAGGCAAGAGGAATTGTTCCCGATGTTGAAGTTCCCCTCGCACCCTGCATTGAGCAACCGGATCAGAATTCCCACAAAATATTGAAAGAAGCTGACCTGGACGGCCACCTCCCTGCCAACATATCTCCCACCGAGGGTGGAGACGAGACGCCCCCCCCTGCCCTTTCACCAAAACTTGCAGAGGACAATCAGCTTCGCACGGCATACAATATTTTAAAAAGTATCGACCTCTATGCAACCTTCGGCAAGAAACAGTAAAACAACCGGTTGGTGCTAACAAAAAACGCTGCACAGCGGGAGTCTCTACCCGCTGTGCAGCGTTTTTTATTTTGACATTACAATACCTGTTCCGGCCTGAGATCCCTTTTTGCCGCAGCCGCTAAAGGACCAGGCCGGGCTGTCACATTCCCAACTCCTTTAAAAAGCGCTCATCCTGCGACCAGTTTTTTTTCACCTTCACCCACAATTTCAATAACACTTTTGTGCCGATCAAGGCTTCAATGTCTTTTCTCGCGGCGATGCCGATCGATTTCAGTTTCTTCCCGCCCTTTCCTATCACGATTCCTTTCTGGGAATTTTTTTCCAGAACCACGGCTGCGTGGATGGTAACGAGTTTTTTATCAGTGTCCTCCTTGAACGACTCGATCAATACCGCTGTTGAATATGGTATCTCCTGGCCGGTAAGTAAGAACACTTTCTCACGGATTATTTCGCCGCACAAAAAGCGCTCTGAGGCATCGGTCGGGATATCCTCCGGGAAATAGCGCGGTCCCAGCGGAAGGCGGGTTACAATCTCGTCCAGCAGCACGTCGACCCCGTCTCCGGTCAGTGCCGAAATAGGGACCACCGCCTGAAAAGGGAAAAGTTTGGCGTAGGCATCGATAAACGGCAGCACTTTTTTTCTATCTATCTGGTCCACCTTATTCAGTACCATGATAGCCGGACTTTCAACCTTTTTGAGATACTCGGACACCTCTTCATTTCTTTTCTGCTGAATTTTTTCAGGAAGCGGCAGTGAGATATCGACCAGAAACAACACCAGATCGACTTCGGCAAGACTCTCCAGGGCTACCCGAACCATTTCAATGTTGAGCGGTTCCCTTGCCTTGTGAAGTCCCGGCGTATCGAGAAAAACAACCTGGTACTCAGAATCGTTGACGATGCCGACGATCCTGTTTCTGGTTGTTTGCGGTTTTGGGGAAACAATCGAGATTTTCTGTCCGAGCAGACAGTTGAGCAGGGTCGATTTGCCCGCATTAGGCGGCCCTACTATTGCGACTATACCGGATTTGACCGGTTTTCCAAAAAGATCATCCATGTGACAAGAATACGATGAGTTTTAAATAACAACAATTACCTTGGCAATTATCCCTGGTACACTATATTGTGACCCATTTGTCATTGACGATAGACAAACCGGAGAACATGGCACTATAATACGCTGCCGGGATATTGCTTCTATAATTTAACGCGATATCCGGTATACTTTGAATTGTAAATTCTATTCATTGAATATTTAAACAAAAAAGTGTAATTCTTCGCCACTTAAATATTAATGTAATCAAGACCCACCACACACTTCAATGATTGTTGCCGGAAAACTCATAGAATACCTCGACAACGGAAAATTTGTCTGTGCTCTGGTAACAGAGAGCCAACCGAGACGGGTGCGCATTCTCAATCAAAACGGCCGTGACGTGAACCTGCCGCTCTCCAGGGTCGTTCACTGCTCGAAGACCACCCACTCCACCGAGGGGAGCAGGGAGTCCCTGGCCAGATCTCTCCAGGAGGTTACCGAAAAGCGTTTTTCCCTGATGGAACTTGTCGATCTCGAGGAAATATGGGAATTGGCCACAGAGGCTGACTCTTCGGTATTCACCCCCTCGTTTCTTGCAGAACTGACCTTTGGCGAGGAAGCCAACGACGACAATGTTTCGGCTTTTCTGCGGTGTGTGTTCAGCGATAAACTCTTTTTTAAATACAAGGAAGGGAGGGTTCTTGCCAACAATCCTGAAAAGGTGGAACAGCTCAGAGTCCAGCAGGAAAAAGAGGAGAAAAGGGCCCAGTTGATACATGAGGGGGCAAAGGCGCTGGCCGCCCTCAATGACAATTCGTTCAATCCGGCCGACCTCACCCCGCTGCACCATGAAACACTGAACCTGATCAGGGATTTCTACCTCTGCGGCACCGACGCCGCCGAAGCTGAAGTCGCCCAGAAAGTGCTGAAGCAAGCCGGCCTCACCACCCCCCACAGCCCCTACTATCTCCTGGTGAAAGCCGGTATCTGGTCGCCAAACGAAAACCTGCCTCTGCTGCGTGCCGATCTGCCGGTCAATTTTTCCCTGGCCTCCAGACAGCAGGCGGAACTCGTCCTGCAACGGGGGCAGGCTGAGCTTTTTGACGACCCTGGCCGCCGGGATCTTACCCATCTTGGGCCGATCACAATTGACGGCCCCACCACTCTCGACTTTGACGACGCGCTGTCTGTTGAAGAACAGGACGGCAACTATCTTGTCGGAATACACATCTCCGATGTCGCCCACTACGTGAAGCCCGGAGATCCTCTTTTTTCCGAAGCAATGCGGCGCGGCACCTCGATCTATTTTCCTGAAGGACAGGTTCCCATGCTGCCCAGGCATCTCTCCCAGGGGATTTGCAGCCTTATCCAGGACGAAGTCCGGGCCGCTTTCAGCTTTATGATCCTGCTCTCTGCCGAAGCGGAAGTTCTCAATGTCAAGATAGTGCCGTCGATCATAAAGGTCAGGAGGAGGCTTACCTACGATGAAGTGGACAAGATGCTCGACAGCGACCCGGAGATCGCAATGCTTGACATGCTGCGCAAAAAACTTCGGCTGGCAAGACTTGAAAAAGGAGCGCTGCTGCTCCCATTTCCCGACGTTAATATCTTTGTCGAACATAACGGCAAAGTGCATGTCAACCTGGCAAAAAGCGACACTCCGGCACGTACCATCGTGTCCGAAATGATGATTTTGGCCAACAGGGAAGCGGCCAAATATATCGCCGACAGAATGGTGCCGGGGATTTTCCGGTCGCAGCCTGAGCTGCAGACTAGGGTCGTTCACGGCGAAGACGACGACCTGTTCCAGAATACGCTCCAGCGCAAACATATGCCAAGGGGAGAGCTTTCCACCATCGCCAAACCCCACTCAGGGCTTGGGGTCGCTCACTATACCACCATAACTTCCCCTATTCGCAGATTGCTTGACCTGGTCATGCAGCACCAGATTAACAGCATTGTCCGCCGCAGGGAACCCTGTTTTACAGAAGAGATGTGCAAGGATTTCACCTCCGTCCTCACCAGGACGGTCACCACCGCCAACAATGTTCGACACCAGCGTCAGCGCTACTGGCTGCTGAAATACCTCGAAGACCGTAAAGGGCAGTGTCTTGACGCCATCGTCATACAGGCAGGCCCCAAACGATGTAACCTGCTGCTTACGGATATCCTCATGGATATCGACCTGGCGACACCGGGGGGCAGAGGGATAAAACCCAACACTGTGGTCAAGGTCAAGGCGCTGAAAATTTCACCCCTTGAGAACATGGTCCGGTTCGACTGGTGCTGACGTGGTTTATTTTTTTCCGCGGTCCGTCTTTATCTTTATTTTCTGCCCCTCCTGAAAACCGTTTACGTTTTTTCCGCACTCTATCACCATCTTCGTCTTCGCTCTGGTCACCACCACACACCTGGCGCTGGCCGCATAACAGGAAGATGACAGCAACAGCAGGCAACCCAGGCCGACAACGGCTGCAGTCATTAATTTCTTCATAGCTCCTTCTCCTGCATATCTTTTGTTTTATCGACACAACTCTTAGTTTCAACTTCTACCTTAGAGCCGATAAAGCCGGTTTTGAAGGCGACATGGGGCAATGTCGGGACCTTACCGGTAAAGTTTTTTTTGCTTTGTCTGGGAAAATATTTTACTTTCTGAACCAAGACCAGCCTTTTACCTTTACCTTACAAGACTATGAGCGAAAACTCCTTTCCCGGCCCTATGACCATGGTCAGAATCGACGGGGCAAAAATCAAACGACTTCGGGAACAGCAGGGATTGACTCAGTTGTATGTGGCAACCGGGGTTGAGGTTACAACCGATACAATCTCAAGATGGGAGAATAAACGCTACCCGAGCATCAAGCGGGAAAACGGTCTGAAACTTGCGGAGACCCTTGGCGTCTGTCTTGAAGATCTTCTTGAGGACATAAGCGAACAGGAGGATGCCCCCCCTCCGAAAGACGATCCGCCGCCAGGTGAGGTGACTTCAGGCCGCACTGTTTCCCAGGCCGGGGAAACAGTGCGGGCGAAACGCCCCCTGAAGGCGCCCTGGTCGCTATCCCTGGCCCTGCTTATTTTGCTGGCCCTGCTATTCTTCTTTTGGTTCCGCTGGTACTCCCCATCAAAAACCGTGGTGTCAGCCGTCAGGATAGCTCCGGAACACTGTCTTCCTAACCGGCTGGTGCCGATCCTGATCGAGGTAACATCACCAGCAAAATCCCCAACTGCCCTGATCCTCAAGGAACAGCTGCCTGAAAATGCTGAACTTCTGTCTTTTTCCCCCGCCATTTCCGGAGACAAAACCGACAGCTCCACCATCCGTTGGCTCGGCAAGATAAACGGCAACACCACCTTTGCCTACAACGTAAAATTTTCCGGTTCCCCGGGAGACACCATCTCTTTTAGTGGGACCAGTTCGGTTTCGGACAAGGATGCGCAGGACCTTGCGGGAACTCTCCACTTGAAACTGTCCAGCTATCACTGGGCCGATGAAAACCTTGATAACGTTATAAACGACAAGGAAATACTGACCGTTTACGACCGTTACAGCGATATTGCCGGGTTAGAGGAGGAGATTGATCTTGTTGAAGAGATCTGGCTCGGTTCCGGCTACCGCTGGCATAGTGATACCGGACGGATCGAAATCCTCGACTAAACGTTTTTTACAATTGGTAGAACGCAAGAGAACATTATGATAAATACCTCCCCGCCTTCAACTCATCCTGCTGCCGGAACCTGTTTTCACCGCAATATCCTGTCTGTTATCCTGTTCTGCTGCCTGGTCGCTGCACCGGGTGCGAAGGCGCAGGCAGCAAACGGTGTTTCAGCAGGCTTTATTTCATCAGACGACAAGAATATCGTACTGAGTATCCGGATTTCCCATCCTTCCCCCGCCACGCTCATCGTCGAACAGTATCTCTCACCCGGTAACGCCATTGTCAGGACCAGTCCGCCGGCAAAGAAAATCAACCGCAGAAACGGCGTAGTCAAGTGGCTTTTCACCAACGTCAAAACCGGAACACTAAACCTTGTCACGACCCTCGATCGTCCGCTATCTGGTACAATAAAGGCTTCCATCCGGTTCCGCGATCCACGGACCGGAAAGTATACCGAGTTCCAGGTTCACCCGTAAAAACATTTACCGGGCAACTTTTTCCCTTCCTCCTTCTTCCTCGCCGTTGGCCTGCGCAGCCAGCCGACCCGTGGTGCCGGCTCACTCCGTTCTCTCTTCGGTCCACCCAAACACCCCGCAACAAGCGCATGTCTACCCTATGTCGGGTCCACATCGTGGCGATATCTCCTTATGTACTCTTCTTTTATCTCCTTTGAGCACTTACAAAGAAAGAAAAAGCAGAAGACAAACCACGACCAAGAGGAGGAAGCACCATGAAAACAGCAATCAGTTTTTTCGCAGCATTTATCATCGCCCTGGTTCTCACCTGCCAGGCCCAGGCAAGAAACAACACGGCCAACGGTCTTATAATAGGCGGCGGAACCGGAGCGCTGGTCGGACAGGCCATTGGTGGAAACACGGAGTCGACGCTTATCGGCGCAACATTAGGATCAGTTGTCGGGGTCATTGTCGCAAACAACCATGATCGCCGCCATCGTCCGCCAATCGTTCACCACCCCCAGAGACCGGTTCCCAGGTATTACCAGAAGCGTTATGTCCCCCATTACCGCATTCATCAGCATTGCATTACTCGCAAGCCGGTACGGTACTACCACGACAGCGGGCACGATCGGTCTTTCCATCGGTACGGGTATGACCAGCGGTATCGAAAAAACCATAACCGCTGGTAACAGACCTGCGGCGAACAGCAACAAATTGTAATTTCCCGTGAAAAATCGGTGAGAGAGCGATGATTTATGGTATGATGAAGAGCAGGGAGAGTCGAATTCTTTGTTCTTCATCAAGGACCGTAGCCTGTGACTAATTTCAAATTCATCAACAGATGCATCAGTGACACCCTGACCGGTTTGCGCGACGGGCTGTCACTGTTTTCCGGCCCCAGCCGCTCGGCAATAATTTTCAGCATCAAAAAAAACGAAGAACTTTATATCTGCGACCCGCAGAACCTGCTGCGTGGATACGAACCAAAGCTGAAAGCGATCTACCTCAACAGCGACAACTGGTGCAGCCAGTTTGATCCGGACAGCAGCAACATATCCTACAACCGCATCGAACCCCAGGACAACCTGCAGCTCGACGGTCTGATCTCCAATGGCGGGAGCTCCTATCCCGTATATTACCAGATGTGGTTTACCGATCATCACCCGAATCTCTGCTCACTCTGCCCGACCGAATGCTGGCTCGAACATGCGGTATTACGACTTTCCCACGACATCGCCAACGAGAGCAATCTCTATACCGGAATTTCCGGCAGTTTTCTCCGCGAATATGCAACCCACGCAGTCCATGACTGCCTTGTGGACATGTCCGGCATGTTCCTGGGCCTTGACGTGCAGATACAAATTTACCCGATGCTTGAGGCGATCCTCGGCATATCCAAGACCAATGAAGAAGGTGCCCGGCCTTTCGGGACGCTCTGCTACGTCGAACCCAGGCTCCTTGACCGTATAGATTTTCTGACAAAATTCAGGGGGACTGACAAACCCCTTCTGACCAATTTCAAACACGTGAGAAAACTCCTCCAGGCCGTGGAGCACTCCCATCGCAGCCTTATTGCCGACGGCAAAAATATTGTCGGTATTGCTGGAAAAAAACCGGACTTTTTCCATATCGCAGCAGATTTTCAAGGGAAACTTGGGTTCATTTCGGCAAACGAGGAGACCATCTGCAGTTTCCAGGACGGCAGCTACAGTTCCAATACCCACCGGGCGAAGCTTTTTGAGGTAGAAGAAGCACTGCTCGACTTCAATATCGACCCGGAGGTCAGAAACGACATATTCAAGATCGTAGCGTCCCTGGTGCACAATGCAGAGGATAGGATGTTCGGCTGCTCCATCGTAATCGACCTCTCTCCCGAGCCAATCGACATATCCGGGCAGGCTCTCGCCCCGTCAATCGATCTCAGGGACCTTGACAAACTGCAGCTTGCCGGAGCGCTTGCAAAGGTTGATGGGGGGCTGCACATCAGGGCGGATCTCCATCTTCACAGTTTCGCCTGTCTTCTTGATGGATTTCGGGTAAAAAACGAGAACCGGGCACGGGGGGCCAGGTACAATTCGGCGCTACGCTTTACCGCGCAGCATCCGGAGACTATTGTCGTCGTGGTATCTTCCGACAGACCGGTATCGGTATTTCAGCAGGGGCACGAAGTTGTCTCTGGGTACAGTGAGGACGGTTACCTGCAGTGTAACCTTTATCCGCTGCCACTCAAAGACTGGCTCCAGGAAGCGGATTAGCGGTTTTTTCGGCAATCTTGTGGTGGACCCACCGTGCACGGCACAAAAAATTAGGACTATAATTCCCTGACCCAGGTGGGGATGCGATTGAGAATATAATTCTGGACAGCTTCCTTTCGCTCGCCAGCCTCGACTTCGCCCACGTCTTTTATGACCTCTTCATAATCGAACCAGCACAGCTCCTTGTCTTCGATGCTGTACACGGTGAAGATCCTTTTGTTGGGACGATCTATATCCTCTTCTTCCTGGATAGCCCCGACAAGAGCAATCGCGTCCTCGTAACTGATGAATTCAATCTTTTCTTCGCTCATTATATTGCCCCGATAAAGATAACCTGGCCTGCAACGCTCCAGGCCATTTTTCCCGACTAAATAGAAAAGGCGAGAGAATCCCGATCCTCCCGCCCAAACTCCTGAATAATCAGCAACTTATGCTGTCTTGACGACGGCTCCGGAACGAATGCAGCGAGTGCATACTTTCATCTTTTTGGTATTGCCGCCGGAGGTGGCCATACGCACCATTTTCAAGTTGGGCAACCAGCGTCTTCTCGTCTTGTTATGGGCATGGGAGACGTTATTTCCTGTTACCGGCCCTTTACCACAGATTTCACATACTTTAGCCATAGCATTCTCCTTATATGCGGCATCCCGTCTACGTTGAGGTAGGGGAAACTTTGAATTGTGCATTAGTTATTAAAAATCGCAATTTTCCTTTTTACCTTCTTTTTTTTTGTAAGGCAAGTTTTTTCAATCTTTTTGCAATTATTAATATCCTTGCCCCACCCTAATGCCACGCATGAGAACCATGGCCTGCACCTTCAAAATGCATACGGTATCAGCTCGGCAAAAATCTGTTTTTCCAGACACGCCGGGAGCGGTAGTCTCGTCCGGGCCGATGGAAAATATCAGATGACGATTTAAGTTACAATCTTGGCAAGGTGTGGTATGGTATTGCTTCTCATTGTCGGGAGAATTAAATCAAATTGACTTTAATCAAACCCTTCTGAATCCAATCGAATAAGATTTTTTCAGTCCACCTAAACTATCAACCACTACCTGAAACTCGACTGTTCCATGAATGTGCTTAATCAAATTTGGGATTTTTTCGCCTCTGTCAAGCTGGCTATCTTCACCCTCTGCACCCTCGCGGTAACGTCCATTATCGGTACCGTTGTTCCCCAGGGTGAGCCGGCTGCGTATTATGTGCAGAATTACGGCATCAAGCTTGCCAGATTCATTGATGTTCTCGATTTTTCCAAGATGTACTATTCCTGGTGGTTTCTCGGCCTGCTTGGACTGCTCAGCGCAAACCTTATTATCTGCAGCATTGAACGGCTGCCGAGAGTGTGGCGCCTGATAACCGCCGATAACGGTGATGTCGCTGCGGAGAACCTTAAGAAAATGACGCTCAGCCGCACCTGGACAACCACAGCCGACCAACCGCCCTTATCCGGCGACCAGTGCCGGAAACTGCTTGAGGAAGCTGGCTGGAAACCTGCGGCCAGAAAAGACCGCCAGGGCAACCTGCTTTTTTTCAGCCAGAAAGGGAGATGGAGCCGCCTCGGCGTTTACTTCGTCCACCTCTCCATACTCGTGATTTTCCTCGGAGCTATCGTCGGCCATTTCACGGGATTCAAGGGCAGCATAATGATTCCCGAGCTGAACCTGGCCGAGAAAATATTTTCATCAAAAAACCAGTCCACCATCGATCTGGGGTTTGCCATCCGGTGCAACAGCTTTGCTATCGATTTCTATAAAAACGGCATGCCCAAGGAATACCAGTCCAGTCTTACGGTGATAGAAGACGGCAAGGAAGTTTTTACCAAGACCATTGAAGTCAACAGTCCATTGCAGTACAGAGGAATAACCTTTTATCAATCCAGTTACCAGGGCTACAAGGACTTTATTTTCACCATAACTGATGAATCCGACGGTGATGCCAAGACATTTTCGGTCCCGTTCCAAAAACAGTTCACCTGGCAGGACAAGCAGGTTCGTTTCGGTGTCGTCAATGCCGAAGCTCTCGGCCAGAGGGTTACGCGGTCGAAAATCTGGTTCAAGTACGGCGATAGTCCCGCAGTCTCCAAATGGCTTGATGACAACACCACTGAGGTCTTTGACGTGGGAACCGGACGATTCGCCGTATCGGTAAAGCAGATGTACGCCACCGGCCTGCAAGTGGCAAAAGACCCCGGGGTATGGATTGTATACCTGGGGTGCCTGTTGATGCTGCTCGGTCTCTATATGGCTTTTTTCATGTCCCACAAGAAAATCTGGCTCCATTTTTCAGAAAAAAATCACTCCTCGGAACTGATACTTGCGGGAAGTGTGAACAAGAACAGGTTCTCCTTTACCAGCCAGTTTGAAAAAATCGAAGAACATATCGACAAAAACGTTACCACTTGATATGTTTAACAAAAACATAGCATAACAAACAAATGACTCGTAATTAACTCGATCAGGTCGAAGAAAACACGGAGCATCACCTATGGAAAGTTCTCAATTGCTCGGCATAACTACCCTAACCTACCTGCTCGCGACCTTGCTCTACGTAGCGCTTCTGGTATTCAAGGCCCCGCAACTCGGGAAGTTCGCAACCGTTTTCACCTTTATTGCCTGGCTGGTCCAGACCGTCGGCATCGGGCTGCGCTGGGTAGAGTCGTATCAACTGGGTATCGGCCATGCCCCTCTTACCAATATGTACGAATCCGTGGTATTTTTTGCCTGGACCATCGCCATAGTCTATCTGATTATTGAATGGAAAGTGAAAACAAAGGTTATAGGCGCTTTTGCCATGCCTTTTGCCTTCCTGGCGATGGCTTATGCATCCTTTTCCACCGATATCAGCAAAACCATCAGTCCACTGGTTCCCGCGCTTCAGTCCAACTGGCTTATCGCCCATGTAGTTACATGTTTCGTCGGGTATGCCGCTTTTGCCATTGCGGCGGGACTAGGCGTCATGTACCTGCTCAAAAAGGACGACGGCGAGAAAACTTCCTTTCTCGCCACACGATTTCCGGAAAAGCGGGTCCTCGACGATATCACCCACAAGACAATGGTGTTCGGCTTCATCTGGCTGAGTGCCGGAATTATTACCGGGGCAGTATGGGCCAACTCCGCATGGGGCACCTACTGGAGTTGGGACCCTAAAGAGACATGGTCGCTGATCACCTGGTTCTTTTATGCACTCACCCTGCACGCGAGATATACGAGAGGCTGGGCCGGAAAACCTATCGCCCTGCTGTCGATCTTCGGTTTCATCTCGGTTCTCTTTACCTACTACGGGGTAAATTTTCTGTTGTCGGGGCTACACAGCTACGGTTCGGGCTGACCCCCCCCAGGTGCCACAACGTGGCATTGTCATTTTATTTCAACAGGTTATGGTATTTGACAAGGTTAAGGAAAAACTGTATATAATTAGACTTGAGAGTTTAGAACACAAGACATGTTCAAGAGATAATTTTACCTAGACGAGGAGTCATCATGCTGAAAAAAATTCTTGCCTGTAGCGCGATAGCAATGCTGGTTCTCACCGGATCTGCGGTACTTTCCATGGGAAGCGACACCGGGCCTGAAGAGATAACCATGGTTGGTTCAAAAAGCGCTAAACCCAAGCCCGCGGTCTTTCCGCACAAGATGCATCAGGAAAAATTCGAGTGCGCAGAATGCCATCACGGCATGGCGGACGGAAAGCAGGTTCCGTACGCAGAGGGCATGGAAATCCAGAAATGTGAGACCTGTCACAACGAAGAAGTTCTTGCCGGAAAAACCGCAGATAAGCTCAAACTCGACACCATCAAAGGCGCAGGACACGGCAATTGCCTGGCCTGTCATAAGGAAATGGTTAAAAAGGATGCCGAGCTGAAGGCGAAAAAAATCAACAGCTGCAAGACCTGTCACCAGAAGTAATCCAGATATTGCTTCCGGGTAGACCGGACTGAATAAAAAAAAGGGCTGTCCCGCGCTTACCGGGACAGCCCTTTTTTATTTTTTTTCTCAGGCGTTCGCTGCAGATCAATCCTGGAACCTGGAGATATCTCCCACCATCAGGAACAGCTCACCAAGGGCTGTCAACAGGTTGAGCCGATTCTGCCTTACCGCCTCATCATCAGCCATGACCATGACCTTGTCAAAAAACGTATCTACAGGCTCCTTCATTTTCAGCATTGCCTGAAGCGCGCCAAAGTACTTTTGTTTTGCCACCAGCGCACCCATTTCCAGGTTGACCTCCCTGGTCAGTTCATGGAGTTGGGTTTCAGCTTCACTTTCAAACAGGTCGGCGTCAATTTCAGTGGATTTGTTGTCCTTGATAATGTTCTTCACTCGTTTATATGCGGCGGACAGCACCTCAAATCCTGCATCCTTGCGGATTTGTGATATCGCATCTGTCCTTTTGATGCAATCATTGACATCATTGAATGCCACCGATACCGCGGCTTCCACCGCGGCCGCCTCAGCGCCGCCGGCGACACTGTCATTGACAAAACGGTCCCGGATGAATTTCATTATCGCATCGACAGTGTCAGCCGATCCGTTAACCTTGCTGCCGTAAAGCGCCAGAGCCTTGGAGCAGATCTCTTCAAGTAGAAGGGAGTAGTTCTTTTCTTCTATGATATGCAGTATCGCAAGGGTAATCCGTCTCAAGCCGAACGGGTCAGCCTTGCCGGTGGGAATCTGGCCGATCCCGAAACATCCGGCGAGAGTATCGAACCGGTCGGCAAGCCCCAATATCGCCCCGACATCCGATGTCGGGACCTCAGCCCCAGCGCGTTTGGGCATGTAGTGTTCCTTGATTCCCAGGGCAACCGCTTCCTTTTCACCGTCGTTAAGCGCATAGGCGCTTCCCATTGTTCCCTGCAGGGAAGGAAACTCGCCGACCATCTCGGAAATCAGGTCTGCCTTGCACAGTTCGGCGGCCCGACAGCAATCCTCGGTCAACGAACCGTCAACCTTTTCCGCCAGAATCCTTGCCAGCTTGGCCAGCCGGTCCTTCTTTTCACGCATCGTCCCGAGTTTGGCCTGGAAAATAATACCATCCAGTTTATTAACCCGTGACTCGAGTGAAACCTCCTTGTCACTGTTGAAAAAAAACAGCGCGTCTTCCAGGCGGGCTTTCAAAACTCTCTGATGCCCCATTCTGGTAATTTGCGGATCGTTGACCGTGGTGTTGTTGACCGCAACGAATCCGGGCATCAGGTTGCCTCTGTCATCCACCACCGGAAAATATTTCTGGTGCTCTTTCATGGAGGTGATCAGCACTTCGGGTACCAGTTCCAGGAATTTTTTTTCAAAAGTTCCACATACCCCAACCGGGTTCTCGACCAGATTGTTGACGGTGTCGACCAGATCTTGATCGATGAAGACCCTGCCCCCGGCCAGCTCCTCTGTTCTGGCAACGGCCGCCTCGATCTCTTCAATAACTTTTTGCCGCCGAACTTCATGATCCACCATTACCTGGTTTGCCAACAATTTTTCCCGGTAACTCTGGGGATTGTCAATCTCAATCCACTGGTTGGCATGGAAACGATGGCCCCGGCTCTTGGTTGACGATTGCACTCCGGCAAATTCAAGGGAGACGACATCTTCGCCAAACAGCGCCACCAGCCATTGTACCGGCCGCGCAAAGGTAACATTGAGGCTTCCCCATCGCATCGATTTTGGAAATGAAAGATCGTTGAGCAGGGCCAGCAGGAGCTCGGGTAGAAGATCGCCGGTCGGCTTTCCTGTTACTTCCCTGATAAGCATCATATACTCCCCTTTGGGAGTATCCACCACCTTGAGCTCATGCACATCCGCTCCCTTGGAGCGGGCGAAACCTTCCGCCGCCTTGGTCAGGTTGCCCTCATTGTCATATGCCGCTTTTTTTGAGGGACCGAGCAGTTCCTGCCTCATATCTTCCTGCTTTTCACTCACATCCTTGACCATCAGGGCAAGTCTTCTCGGCGTTCCCGTTACGTTGATGGAACCGTGACCGATTTTAAGTTCAGCAGCCCTGCTGCTGAAGCCCTTTGCAAGTTGATCGTATGCAATGTTCATAAAACCTGCAGGAATTTCTTCAGTACCTATTTCAAAAAGTAGATCACGCATAATCCAAATTAGTAGTTTTTTATTTATTGTTTCTCGTCAGATGCGGATACGAGGTCTTGTACGTAACGTCACCGGGACTCCATGGTGGCAAACATGGAACACTCCTCCCCGAAATTGTGTACGGTCAGGGAAAACCATTTTATGGCTTCGACTTTTTCAAGATGTTCGCCGACAGTCTTGGCCAGAGTCTCAACGGACAGTGTAGCTTTAGCATTTTCCAGCATCTTGTTCAACTCGAGTTCTATCGCGTTTTCGATCAGCACGATGATATCTTCTATCCAGAAGAACTGGTTGAATCGAACACTCACCTCAACTTTTCCCCAGCTGCCCATGGACCCCGGCAACCTCCGTGTCTTGCTCTCGCTTATCGGCAGGCTTATGGGGACGTCCACACTGAGGATGAGATCGTCATCTTTTTCAAGAGAACCGTGCATAGCACACTGGTAGTTGCCGAGTCTGCCTGCTCCGGACTGGTTCTTTTTCTTTAAGAAATAAGGGAATTCAAGCTCCAGGTGACTCGCTTCAGCGTCAAGCCTGTCCTTCATTTTCCCAAGAATGGCGGCAAAGCTTTTAATGTCTATTTCCCCATGAAACTCGTTGAGGATCTCGACAAACCTGCTCATATGAGTTCCCTTGAACTTGTGGGGCAGGTTCACATACATATTGGCCTTGGCGATTGTGTGCTGTTTTTTCTGCGCCTTATCCCGAACGGTTATGGGATAGGAGACGGTTTTTACGCCAACTTTTTTTATATTGATCCTGCGGCTGTCAAACTGGCTTTGAATATCTTTCATAAAACGATCTGTTTCCCTGTTGCTTACTCTCTTGAACCTGGTGATAACTTTCGTCGGTCAAGTCTACTTCTTTTCCGACAACAGACGTCTCACGCTGGCCTTGAGGTCGTCGAGATTTCCGGATTTAACGATATACTCTTCGGATGCCCAGCTTCCCAGGTCGCGTTTATACTCCTGGTAGGCGCTGGAGAGTATCACGGGTACGTCGGCCTTGAGTTTTTTCATCTGGCGCAAAACCTCAATGCCGGTCTTGCCTGGCATGTGAATATCAAGGATCACGAGATCGACGGCTTCATTACTGAATTTTTCCAGCCCTTCATCCCCGTCAAAAGCCGATATGACTTCATACCCCTCGTCTTCGAACTCCGCTGTGTATACCGTATGGATAGACTGTTCGTCATCAACCAGCAATATTTTTTTCATCGCCAGCCCCCCTTTACCGGTCTAGTTCTCAACCTGCCGCAGGTATGCGGCAGCCTCTTCCGGAGGAAGCGGGTTGATGTAGAACCCGGAACCCCATTCGAACCCGGCAATTGAAGTTAATTTAGGAACAATTTCAAAATGCCAGTGATAGTACTCAAGATTCCCGGACCTGAGCGGTCCGGTATGAAGGACAAAATTATAAGGAACGTTTTTAATGCACCCGCACAGCCGCTGCAGGGTCTCCCTGAAAAGTTCAGAGAGCGCCTCCAGCTCCCTTTCGTTCATCTCGTAGTATGATGATCTGTGGGTTTTCGGCAGGATCCACATTTCAAAAGGGGTCCTCGGCGCAAAGGGAGTGATGGTGATAAACAGTTCGTTCTGGCATACGACCCGTTCTTCCTGCTGAATTTCCTGGCGGATGATGTCGCAGAAGATACAGCGCTCCTTATAGTTGAAATGGGACTTTGCACCTTCCAGTTCGGAAACGATCATCCGGGGCAATATGGGCAGGGCGATCAGCTGGGAATGCGAATGCTCTAGTGAAGCTCCCGCTGCCTGGCCATGGTTTTTGAAAACCATGACGTACTGGAATCTGTGATCTTTTTCAAGATCGAGGATACGTTCTTTGTAAGCCTGGAAAACCCGGGCCATTTTCTCGGGACTGAGGTCGGAGAAACGCTCATCGTGATCGGGACACTCTATGACCACCTCATGGGCCCCGATTCCGCTCATTTTATCAAACTGGCCGACCCCTTCCTTGGCCAGTTCCCCCTCTATGACCAGAGCAGGGTACTTGTTCGGTACCACCCGGACATCCCACCCGGGACTGTCTGCGGGGCTGTTGCCGGGACGTGCCGCATATACCTCAGGGGGAGTAAACGACTCATTGCCGGGACACAGTGGACAGAATCCACCGCTGCCTCTGCTGACTTCCACAGGAAAATCCGTGGGCCGCTTCTGTCGTTCCTTGGAAATGATGATCCATCTTCCCAGGACGGGATCTTTGCGGAGCTCAGGCATCTCGCCTATAATCCTTTAGATTTTTCCTGCTTTTCCTGGTTTGTCTTGCAATCGATACAAAGGGTGGTCACCGGCCGCGCCTCAAGGCGCTTAAGACCAATAGGCTCATCACACTCCTCGCAGATACCGTAGGTGCCTTCATCAATACGCACCAGGGCTTCTTCTATCTTGGTAAGCAGCCTCCGTTCACGTTCACGAATTCGCAGTTCAAAGCTTCTTCCGGACTCCAGCGTAGCGCGGTCATTGGGGTCGGGGACATTGCTTGTCTGATCTGTCATTTCAGACATTGTTTTCCCGGCTTCTGCCCAGATTTCCTCTTTCTTGCCCTGAAGTTGATGACGAAAAAATTCGAGTTGTTCCTTATCCATTCACTTTCTCCTCAGTCGACCAGTAAATCATCGAACCCTGCACACGCTACCGTCGTTACGACCGGATATACGTGCCACTTTTACCACCGGTTTTCTTGATCAGGCGGATATCGCCGATAACCATTGACTTGTCAACCGCTTTACACATGTCATAGATGGTCAGGGCCGCCACCGAGACCGCGGTGAGCGCCTCCATTTCCACCCCTGTCTTACCGCTAATACCTACAGTTGCAAATATTTCTATCGTATAGTCCTCGTCCCTGAATGAAAAGTCGAGGCTTACCTTGTTTATAAGAAGAGGATGACAAAGAGGAATCAGGGAGTCCACCTTTTTGGCCGCCATTATTCCGGCAACCCTGGCAATGCCAAGCACATCGCCTTTTGCCACGGTACCGCTTTTGGCTTTTTCAAAGGCTTGCGGCGACATCCTTATCCAGCCTGCCGCATCGGCAACCCTGACGCTATCTTTCTTGCCCCCGACATCGACCATAATCGCATTGCCCTGCGAGTCAAAATGGGTCAATTCCCCCTGATCTGTCTTCTCTTCGCTGCTCATCATTGTTTTATCCGGGCTCAAAACAACTTTTAGTTTCTGCCCATCACCTCATTAAACAACTTCTTGAAAAACCCTTCTTCGTCTTTATGCTGACCGTGCTGTTCGCAAAGAGTATCGAACTCTTTCAACACTTTCTTCTGTTCCTCGCACAGATTGGTCGGGGTGAGGACCTGGAGTTCCACGACCATGTCACCCTTTCCGTGCCCCCTGAGGTTGGTTACCCCTTCTCCCCTGATGGTGAAAAGGGTTCCTGATTGGCTTCCGGCGGGTACCTTGAGACTCTTCTTGCCGTAAATCGTCGGCACCTCCACCGTAGCTCCCAGCGCCGCCTTGACCATTGGTATCGGAAACTTGCAGTATATCGTATCTCCGTCCCGCTTGAAGAACTCATGTTCAACGACATGAATCACCACATAGAGATCCCCGGAGGAGCCGCCGCGGCGACCGCCTTCCCCTTCCCCCCGGAGACGCATCCTCGCCCCGGTATCTACCCCGGCCGGGATTTTCAACGCCACTTTCTTGGTTTTTTCAACCAGTCCCATACCGTGACAGTCGTTGCAGGGATCGGTAATGATGGTGCCCTCTCCGTGACACTGCGGACACGTGGAACTCATCTGGAAGAATCCCTGCGAGCGGACCACCTGACCCCTGCCGTTACAGCTGGGGCATGTCTGTCTCTGGCTTCCGGGCCTGTTGCCGGTTCCCTCGCAGGTCCAGCAGGTATCCTTGCGGGTCAGCTGCACCTCTTTGGAGGTACCGTGAACGGCGTCCATAAAAGAGATTTCCACGTCGTAACGCAGATCGTTACCGGGGATTGGTCCGTCTCTTCTGGCCCTCGCCCGGCCCCCGCCGCCAAATCCGAACAGGTCTCCGAAAATATCGCCGAAACTTGAGAATATATCCTCAGCCGACCCGGGTCCGCTGTAGCCACTGTTTTTTAATCCATCGTGACCGTAAGTGTCATAGATCTCTTTTTTTCGCTGATCGCTGAGCACCTCATAGGCTTCCGTGCACGCCTTGAAATTGTCCTCGGCTTTTTTGTCGTCAGGATTCCGGTCGGGATGATATTTCATTGCAAGCTTGCGATACGCTTTTTTTATCTCGCTTGCACTGGCACTCCTGTCGACCCCCAGGACTTCGTAATAATCAATACTCATGGGCTGCTTTTTTCTTTCGTTAAGATATGGCTGTGGTTTTCTCGCTGAGATCCTCGTCAGTCTTATCGGGCGTATCGTACTGATCCGGCAACTTGTCAACGTTGGTGAAGTTGACTTTACCCGCTGCGATCTCTCTTAGGGTCATCACAATTTCCTTATTCTTGCCATCGGCAAGAAAAGGTTCTCCCTGGCGGTGCTGCTTGATTCTTTTCACCGCCAGATGAATCAGGTTGAACCGGTTCTGATTGCCCACCTTATCCAAACAGTCTTCACAAGTAATTCTTGCCATAATTCAACATACCTCTTTTATTTTTCTGCGTCCGTAACACTCTTGACAATGAGGCTGCAAGGCCTTCTGCCTGAAAGTATTTATTTGTCAAAAGGGTTCTGTAAAAGCAGGGTTTCCTTTCTGTCCGGCCCAACCGACACGATGTTTGCCGGGGCACCGGTCAGATCTTCAACCTTGCTGATATAATCCCTGGCCTGCTGTGGCAGGTCGTCGTAGTTCCGGACATTTTCGATATCCTCTTTCCAGCCTTCAAGATCCTCATAGACCGGGGTAACCGCGGCAGCTTCCTTGATATTGGAAGGCATCGCCCGGACGGTCTCGCCCTCAAGTTCGTAAGATTTGGCGATTCTGATTTTCTCCTGGCCGCTCAACACGTCGAGCTTGGTGATTGCAAGCCCGGTAAGGCCGTTGAGCCGTACCGCATCTGACACCACCACCCCGTCGAGCCAGCCGCATCTGCGCCGTCTTCCTGTTGTGGCCCCGAACTCATGCCCTTTTTGCTGCAGCTGATCGCCCACCTCGTCAAAAAGCTCCGTTGGAAACGGTCCCGCGCCAACCCTTGTGGTGTACGCTTTCATAATGCCTACCACAGCATCTATATATACGGGGCCGAACCCTGATCCGTTGCATGCGTTGCCGGCAATGGTATTGGACGAAGTCACATAGGGGTAGGTCCCGTGATCGATATCCAGATGGGTTCCCTGGGCGCCCTCAAACAGAATGTTCTTGTTGTCTTTTCTTGCGTCATCAAGTTCAACCGAGACGTTGCCGTAAAACGGTATCAGTTTTTCCGCATACTCCTGAAACTGACCATAGATGACGTCGTAGTCAACCGGGGCGGCGTTGAATTTTTTTGTGAGAAGGAAATTCTTCTCATCGACGGCCGCCTTCAGCTTCTCTTTGAACAGTTCTTCATCTTTCAGGTCACCCGCCTTAATACCGACTCGCCCGACTTTATCTATATAGCAGGGTCCGATACCTCTCCCGGTGGTTCCGATCTTCTTGCCGTCGGCAAGAGCCGCCTCCCTGGCCTGGTCGAGACTGGCGTGATACGGCATAATCAGGTGCGCCCGCTCACTGATCATCATCCTCTTGGGAGTCACGGTAAGCCCTTTGTCCTTCAGCTGGTCCATCTCCCTTATCAGAACGCCGGGATCGATAATGACACCGTTGCCTATCATGCACTTCTTGTCTTCGTACAGGATACCAGACGGAATAATGTGAAAGATATATTGCTTCCCTTCGACCACGAGGGTGTGGCCCGCATTGTTGCCCCCCTGGAACCGAACGACATAGTCGGCGTATTGAGTGAGCAGATCTACAATTTTCCCTTTACCCTCGTCTCCCCATTGTGTACCAACAACCACTACACTGGACATCTACTTTCTCCTCTTATGAGGTTTTATTCAAAATGAGCAGTGCCTTCACGGTCCCCCAAAAGACACATCGACACAAGACAAACGGGTTACTATAGTCAAGGGACCTGCGGATGTCAATCAAACAAATACGGTTTCGGCCAGGATCGCCTGAAGAACACTGGAAATTTCAACTCCATGGAGTAAGGTGCAGCCTTTTAAATCAAGGTTTGTCTTTCGTTGACACCATTTCGTAAATACCGTACAGTTTAGCCGGACACCCAACGGCAGGATCCCCCCTGGTACTGATTTATCAGCCGATACTGTCACATATTAAGTACAGAATGATTGTTGTTCTACGAAATATTATCATATCCTCAGGCTGAATGAGTAAAACTATAAGGTAAATCATCATGTTTGGAATCGGCTTGCCCGAAATGATCCTTATCATGGCGCTTGCCCTGATTGTCGTCGGACCGGACAAACTGCCGGACCTGGCCAGGTCACTTGCCAAGACCATCATGGATCTGAAAAAAACCGCAGAAGGCCTGAAGGAAAGCCTTACAGCTGAAGAGAACCCGCTGGATGAAATCAAGCCGGATCTCGAAGAGGCGGCAAAATCGCTCAGGGAAAACCTGCTGAATGCTCCGGAGAACGTTACCGACGAGATAGTCGGCAAGGACGGTGTCAACAGTCCTTTGGAAAATGCGCAGGAGTCATATCAGGATCTGCTGGAGCAGACCGGCAAGGTGTCGGACTCGGGCGAACTCGTAAGCGAGGACAACACCACGGACGCCAACGAGGCTCCTGAGCAGGACGCAGGAATGCAACGGGACGACACTGTAAAACAGGACGATAACGGAGATACCCCGCGAAAGCCATGAGCAATTTCGATCTCCAGAAAACCATTCCGATTATTGAGCGCAGCCTTGATTTTTTCCGTCCGCACCACCTGGAACTCAGGCAGCGGGTCATCAAGATATTTATCGCGATCCTGTGCTGCAGTGCCGTCGCCTACATCTTTGCCGAGCGGATCGCCCAGCTGTTTATCGCCCCGCTGTTCAGTGCCAGCCCGCTGGTATACAAACTGGTCTACACCAACCTTCCCGAGGCGTTTCTGGCCTATATAAAGCTGGCTCTCCTGGTGGGGATCATTTTCGCCATGCCGGTGGTGCTCTACCAGATGTGGATGTTTGTGGCGCCGGGCCTGAAGAAAAACGAAAAAAAGTTCATTGCCATCGTGGTGTTCTGGGCGACCCTGCTTTTTATCGGCGGCACCTGCTTCTCCTTTTTCGTCGTCTTGCCGAAGATTCTCGCGTACTTCATGAGCTACACGAGCGAAGGTCTCGAGCCCCTGCCCAAGCTCGGCAAATACCTCACCTTTGTGGCAAGAAGCCTGATCACCTTCGGTGTCGCCTTCCAGATACCGTTTCTGGTGGTGATGGCGGCAAAACTGGACTTTGTCTCACCGGCCTACTTCCGCCAGAAGCGAGCCTACTTTTACGGCGCCATCATCGTGCTGTCCTTTCTTCTCACCGCCGGCGACTTCATGGCAACCGCCCTGCTGGCCATCCCGCTGTTTGCGCTCTATGAAACAGGAGTCTTTTTAAGCCGGTTGTTCAACAGAAAAAAAGGCTAAGGCAATCTCTCACCCCTTGATCTCCTGCTTCAACAGGCAGCAACTGATACGATATACGGGGTTGTGATCGTCGTCATATTCGATGGTATCCGGCTGCAGGAGCTTGTTCATCACGCACCCCTCGGCAATTTCAAGCTGAAAAAACGAACTCTCGGTCAAGCCGTTTAGTGCCGTCAGCCTGTTATCGCATATTTCATAGCTGTGGATGGGATGATCCTCACAGAGCGGGCATTTATAGACCCTCCCGTTCGGAAAGATAAAATAGTTCTCGGCGACATTTCCGGCACACTCAAAGACTTCTCCCTCTTCGAGAAACACTTTGGGAAATGTCACATGGATTCCGGCGGCGGCGGCTTCTTCGGCAACCCGCGGCACCACCGCCAGCCACTCCTCCCGTGCCACCTGGCTCACCTCTTCACCTTCAGATATGGCGGAATTTCCCCGTAATCCGAGCACCTGGATAAAAAACTTGTTCACTTCAAGCTCTGTCAACAGTTCGGTCATCCGGTGCAGGTGGTTGATGTTCTTTCGGCTCACCGTGTAGATCACACTGACATTAAAGCCGTTTTTCACCGCTTTTTTGATGTTCGCAACGCAGGTGTCAAACACCCCCTCCCCACGGATATCGTCGTTTACTTGCGGGTCGGGCCCATCCAGGCTGAAACTGAGAAAATCAAGTTCTGAGGGCGTCACTTTTTCCAGAAGATCGTGAAACAGGTAGCCGTTGGAATCTACGGTAACGTCGTATCCCAGCTTTTTGGCACTGCGTATGGCCCGTGAAAGATCGGGATGCAGGGTCGGCTCGCCGCCTAGAATAATCAGGTTGGTTTTTTTTCCAGGGGCAACAAAAATCTTAAGCCACTCCTCGATCTCGTCAATCCCCAGCTGTCCCGTACCGTGCTGCTCTCTGTTTATGTAGCAGTGTTTGCAGGCGAGGTTGCAGCCGGTGAGAATATGAAAAAAAACATTTCTCTCCCCCGACCTGAAGGCAACGGTTCTGGCCTGGCTCTTTGCTTTTTTTGGTGATACATGCAGCTCTTTGTTTTTCATAGCACCTTACAGATATTTTCTTATTCCACCAGCTGGTCAAGGGTGTATTCGGCCAGCAACGTGCCGCGCAGATAATCATTGCCTGGAGTTGCAAAAAAAATCCGAAACAGCTCAAGGCTCTGGCTGCGCATCACCCCTCCCGTCACCACGACGTCCATCTCCTGATAAAGGGGCGTAAGGCGAGCCAGGTCAAGTGCGGTCCCGCCGCCCATCGCGTCTTCATAACTGTACACGATGTTTCGTATACCGTTGACCAGAAGAGTTGAAAAACACATCAGGCACGGCTCCAGGGTACAATACACTGTAACCCGGCCCATATCGACCGTTTCGTCAGTATCGAGCAACTGCCTCAGCGCAATCATCTCGGCATGATCCAGTTCATTGGGTCTGCCGGAAGAGTTGCGCCGCTTTCCCGTGGCTACCACCCTGCCCTGATACTCCATGACGCAGCCGACGGGAAACTCTCCTTGTTCCAGTGTTTCCCTGGCCTGGTCCAGCGCCTGTTGCATATATATCTCATGCCGCTTCATATTTTACCGTGTATATCATAATTCTTAAACGCTGCAAACCTCTGCGATATTGCTTATAATTTAAGTCGGTTTATAGTATATACAAACAACCGGCTTGCAGAAATTTCACACTTTGAAGGATACCCCTATGGAACACAAAGATCTCTGGGATCTTGAAAGCGCAATGAAAGTTCTTTCGCACCCCACGGTGGACAGCAAACTCTGGGCAGAAGCGGTCGAGTGGCTCATCGTCAACGGACCGCCCGAGATCAAGAAAATGCTGCTCAAGGCGTCCGCTGCTGCTACCGCCAGCTCCTTTCCGGATTTAAAACCCGTGGACTTCACCCCAGACGGAGAGCCCGTCTACGATATCAAGGCGCTTGCCAGAGAACTGAACATATCTGAAGAAGAGGTGCAGAAGATCCTTGCTGAAAAAAAAGCCATGCTCGATATCAACGAGTTCTTCGACAACACCGACAACGGCACCACCCATTAGGGCCAGCTTTTACTCTAGTTTGTACAGCTTCTCATCATGCAGGGGGGCTGTCCGTTTTTTCCCTGGACTCTTCTGCATGGTTGCAATATAAAAGTCTTCGTCGCCCAGCCGGTTCTCCATCTCCTTTTCCACCCGGTCCGGGTCTTCACCCGACTCCATGCGTGAAATAGCCTCCTCCATTGAATCACCAAGACGCAGTCCGGTCTCAGAGGTGAATTTTCGCATGAGCGAGGCCATCTGTCTGGGGTCATCCTCTTTCATATGCTCCGCTTCGCTCATCAAAGATTCGAACGCCCGCTCCATCCTGGTTTCGTCAAGTTCTGGCGCAATTCCCCGCCCCTCTTTCTCCGCCCCGGTAATGGCAGCAAATGTTGACAGCTGCCTTGTCATCTTCTGCTGTCCGCACCTTGGGCAACTGGGAATCTTGCTGGTATTGACCCGTAAGGAGAGAAAATTAAAAACCGTGTTGCACGGCTCGCAGTAAAATTCGTAAATGGGCATGACAATATGTTGGATACGACTAATCCTGAGAGTTGATTTTCACCCGCGCCGTCAACCAAGGACGATGTCGATCTGCTGTTCGGTTACATCGGCGCTGATAACGGTGTCGCCGATTGCTGTCGGCAGAACGTAATGAACCTTGCCCCCGACCACTTTCTTGTCGGTGAGCAGGTATTTCTTGATCAGGCTCCTGTCAAGTTCGGCAGGAACCGAGGTCGGCAAGCCGTAA
Source organism: Desulforhopalus singaporensis (assembly GCF_900104445.1). GTDB lineage: Bacteria > Desulfobacterota > Desulfobulbia > Desulfobulbales > Desulfocapsaceae > Desulforhopalus_A > Desulforhopalus_A singaporensis. The sequence goes on from NZ_FNJI01000012.1 coordinate 103,796, forward strand.
TCGTCAAGCGCCCTGACTATTCTGTCCCGGTCGCCTTCCGGAAGAACTCCTTTAAGGCAAGCTAGTCTCGCCGCAGCAGCCATGCCGATGGAAACCGCCAGGCCGTGGATAATAGTGTAATTGGATGCGCCCTCCACCGCGTGGCCGATGGTGTGGCCGTAATTCAAAATACGCCGAACGTCGCCTTCTCTCTCATCTTCCGCCACAACATCAGCCTTTATGAGGCAACAGGTGGCGATGGTCTTTTCCATCACAGCCGGATCGAGCTGCAGGATTCGCTCCCTGTTATGCACAAGAAAGTCAAAGAACTCCCGGTCACGGATGACACCGTACTTGATCACCTCGGCAAGCCCGCCGAGCAGCTCTTGTTCCGGCAGCGTTTTCAGGACCAAACTGTCAATGAATACCCCTTTGGGCTGGTAGAAGGCTCCGACCAGATTTTTCCCTTCGGGGATATCGACACCGGTCTTGCCTCCCACGGAACTGTCGACCTGGGCCAGCAGGGTTGTCGGCACCTGGACAAATTCAACACCTCTCATATAGGAAGAGGCGACAAATCCGGCAATATCACCGGCAACACCGCCGCCAAAGCCTATTATGCCGTCCTTTCGGTCAAAACCTTTGCTGGCAAGGGCGCTTGCCAGCGCTCCGACGGTTGCAAGATTCTTGTTTGCTTCGCCGTGGGCAAAGGTGATCAGCTCACTGTCAAGACCTTCCCTGTCCAGGGAGTCCATGAGGGTTTTACCGAACAGCTGAGCGACCCTGTCGTCTGAAATGACAGCATATCTTTTGGCAATTTTCCGCTTTTTCAGCTCCGCGCCGATATTCTCCAGTATCCCTGAACGGATAATGATGGGGTAACTCCTTGCGCCAAGACCGACCGTTATTTCCGACATTTTCTCTCCCGTCTTTCAGGCTGTCCAGGATCCGTCATCCTGTAATATGTAAGGTTCAGTAAAACAGCCAGACCAATATAGCCCAATGTAAGGTTTTGCCCAAAGGAAATTCAAAAAAAAAGGAGACATCACCCAGAGGTGATGTCTCCCGATACAGTACTAAAAAGTGCGTTATTACATGGCGTCGCCGGATGCGGCACCCTGCATTTTCACTTCAACTTTTTCCTTCAGGCTGCCATAGTACACCTTGAGGTGATCGAGAACTTCGTTACGTCCGAAGTGATCAACGATTTCAGCGCCGTCGGAAAGAGCTTTACGCAGTTTGGTTCCGGAAAGAATTACGCGGCTTTCCTTGTTGTGCGGACAGGTACGAAGAGATGCCATACCGTCACACTCGTGGCAGTAGAAAGTCCAGTCGATCTTCATCGGCTTGCACTGGAGATCTTTTCCTTCGTCACCGGTGCTCGGGATACGATCAAAGATTTCCTGAGCTTCGAACAGGCCGTAGAAGTCACCAACGCCAGCGTGGTCACGGCCGATCAGCATATTGTTGACACCGTAGTTCTGACGGAAGGTTGCATGGAGGAGACCTTCACGGGGTCCTGCATAACGCATATCAAGCGGATATCCGGCGTTGATTACGTGCTCTTTTACGAAGTAGTTCTCGATGAGAATATCGATTGCCTGGATACGGGTCTCTGCAGGAATGTCACCAGGCTTGAGGTTACCGATAAGAGAATGGATCAGCACGCCGTCACATACTTCCACTGCGATCTTGGCGAGGAACTCATGGGAACGGTGCATCGGGTTACGCAGCTGCAGAGCGGCAACGTTGGCCCATCCGCGCTCTTCAAACATTGCACGGGTTTCAGCAGGCTTGAGGTAAACACCGGGGTATTCCTTGGGGTATTCGCCTTCGGAGAGAACCTTAACCGGTCCGGCCAGGTTGAACTCTTTCTGGTTCATTACCATGATAACGCCTGGATGATCTTCTTCAGCGATTTCCCAGAATTTTCCGTCTACCGAGTCTTCACCTTCGCCCATGAACACTTTTTCACATTCCCACTTCTTGTCGGCGTCGGTCATTTCGTATTTCTCTTCCACCAGCATGGTGGCGAAAACCTGGCCTTTTCTTACAAGCGCGATCTCGGAACCTTCAGCGATCTCTGCAGCATCGGCCGCGGATACGTCAAGGGTGATCGGAACAGGCCAGAAAGTGCCGTCCGCCATCTGGAAGTTTTCACAAACACCTTTCCAGTCAGCTTTTTTCATGAACCCGGTCAGCGGAGAGAAACCACCTATTCCAAGCATAATCAAATCGCCTTTTGCGCGATCGGAGATTTCAATCTGCTTGAGATCAGCTGCTTTTGCCTTTTCTGCTTCCAGCTCAGCACCTTCAAGTAAAGCACATACCAGACCTTTTCCACCATGGGGAGCAACTAATTTAGACATGTAAGCCCTCTTTGTTAAATTTATACAAATAAAACTAAAAGCCAAACCACAACAAACAACTATGGCTGGCATACTGAACGAGCATTCATTACAGGGGTATATTTATATGGATAATTGGACAAAAGTCAAGGGAAAAGCTTACCGAACAACCAGAGATATTTTGTTTTGACATTTTACTTTGCGATACGAATTCTACCGATCGGACTCAATATAACTCTGGCGTAGACCTGATCCTTATTCCACACGCAAATCGTACCTCCACTCCCCCAGGTACTCCCCTTAAATCTAACCCTGTTATTTGCAAAATTTGTAGTAAGGCGCATACCAGACTCCACATGATTTTCGCCGACTATAGTTTCACCCGGTTGCCTCGTCCAGTCCCCCCGCCCCTGTCCATTTACTCCACCGTCCTCAAAAGCGACAAAATTATCAGGTTCAAACTGAACGACAACAGGTCTGTTGCGTTTAGCAGCTTCTCTTTTTGCCAGATGCAGCACAGAGTAAATTTTTCTTACCTCTGCGTTCAGGTACTCCCTTCTCAAGGTGTTCTTCAGATAAGGAACCGACAAGACTCCAATGACTGCGATCACAACGAGACAAGTTACCAGTTCTACGAGCGACATACCTTTTTGACGGGACATTATTCCATTTGTCTGAGCTGAATTTTATGAGAAGCAATATTAAGTCTATCAGCTGCTTGAAACAAAAACCTTACCCGTGCTATCCTGTCCTTAAACAAAAAGCTTTTTTGTTAATTTTTTTTACATCACCGCCCTTTATTGTTAATTTTTTTTATAAAAAAGCACCGTCCACATCCCTCTAAAACAAACATGCTCTTTGCACAATTCACCTGTTTTCAATGCGATAGCAGCACAATATTACTGCAGAAAACTGGTACTTATATTGCTAGGCTCTAGTATTATAAGCTGCAATTTCAACATCTTCATTAAATCGACACCATTATGAAAAAAGACCAAATAACAACCACTGGATTTACCCTGATTGAAATAATGGTTGCTATGGCGATTATTGCCCTTTTTGCAATCTTTGCCGCGCCGGCAATGGTAAAACTGGGACCGAACATGAAGCTGAGACAAGCTGCCATGGATCTCCACAGCAATCTACAGAAAATGAAACTTGAGGCGGTAAAACGAAACCGGAAAACCCAGCTAAACATAACAATGTTTGACTGTTCCTCTTTTCCTTCTTCTTCAGTTCCTTCTCCAGGCGGTCTTTACACCATAAGTGTCGATGAGGACGGGAATGCGACGACGATCGATGAATACCTGGAATTGAGCGATGACAGCGGCGATTCCGCTCCGGACACCGATTATGATATGACCCCGGGAACAGCTCTGTGTAAAAACTATTCCACACCTAACGGTGTTAGCGTCTTTTTTTTCACGCCTGACGGTCTGTGGTCTGAGGATGCGGCATTCGAACTACACAACAATAAGGGTTCCGGCTACAAGATCTCAGTTTCCAAAGCCGGTGCAATTACAACACATAAATTGCCATAACCAGCTATGAACACACATAACAACAGAGGATTCACATTCGTCGAGTTGATGCTCTCACTAGCCATGTCGGGCATTATAGTTGCTGCAGTCTACTCCGCGTTATCACTCCAGCAGAAAAACAGCATTGCCCAGGAACAGGTTCTGGAAATGCAGCAGAACATCAGGGTGGCGCTTCTTACCTTATCTAAAGAGTTGAGAATGGCCGGTTATGGCATAGATCCGACTGACACTCAGATTTCAAGCGCGACCAGATCGCAACTGGTTTTCCTGACCGACGAGGATAAAGACGGCAATGTTACCTCAATCAGTTACGGGTTTTCACCGGCAGATGACGTCGATGGGGATGGTGTTGTCGATGGCGGCGGGACAGCAAGCTTCAGGAGAAAAGTTGGCGCGGGAGGCTGGCAACCCGTAGCGGACCACATCGAGGCTATAGAATTTTTTTACTCAGGAGAATCTGTAAACACTACATCACCTGCGGCAGCAGATTTGCCCAAAATTCGCTCGGTAACGGTTTCAATCCTGTCCAAGGCAGACAATTTCGACAAGAACTATATTAACGACGGCAAAATCTATACGTCGTTTTCAGGAACCACCTGGGATCTCAACGGCAATGCCACCGACACCGGCCAGCCAACCACGGACCACTTCAGAAGAAGACTGCTGATAACCAGCGTTGATCTACGAAATATGGGGATAGAAAGTGAACATTAAAGAACAGGATGGATTTACACTCATCGAGGTCGTAGTTGCCCTGGGGGTTCTCGCCTTCGGCATTCTCGGCATGATCGTCATGCAGTATTCCGGAACCAAGGGAAACATGACTGCCGATACTATAACGACCGCTGCCATGCTCGCAAGCGACCAGATCGAGCAGATTTTTCGTCTGGATTACGATGACGCCATCATTACCGACACTTCAGGAGGCAATGTCACGGTAGCACTGGCCGGCCTGGATGACACCGACTCGCCAGCCGCAGATTACTCCACCACCACAACGGTTGCCGGGGGAACATACAATCTCTATGTAAATACAGCTGAAAACTACCCGATGCCCGATACCAAGACGATCCGGGTTATCGTTTCGCGGCTTGAGCGGGGAACCATAAGAAATGTGACCTACAACTACATTAAGGCCAAGCGAATTGAAAATTAATATCCAAATGGACTTTACTATGAAAGCAATAAAGACTGATAACGGATATGTCCTCGTACTCTGCATGCTGATACTTCTGATTCTCAGTATAATCGGCATAGCCGCGGTCAGAAACACCAGTGTCGAACTGCAGATCGCCGGTAACGACAATCTGTCGAAAAAGACTTTTTACAACGCAGAAGCGGCAGCAGTGCTTGCAACAGAAATCCTGGAGCAAAACCTCAACTGCCCAGCCGGTTTCAGTGGCTCCGGCGGAAGCGTCACCCTCAATGGCCCGGACGTTACAGTTTATGCTGACGCTTTTGGCGATTTCGCCTTCTATTACAACAACTACCCATGGACTACAAGTGAGTGCAATCTGACCAGTCCCGGATCACCAACCATAACTTATCCGGATTCAAATACTATTGACGAGGGGCTGGGGTACAGCAAAATGTATGTTGGCGGGATAGTTTCCATGCTTCCGGGCGGCTCCATCCAGATGGCTGCAGGTTATGAAGGCAAAGGAAAGACGTCTGCGGGAGGAGGCAGCGCACGGCTTTATGATATCGTCTCCGTCAATAATGATACGAGAAACTCGGAGTCCACTGTAGTCTTCGGATGGCGTCATGTGGTCGGCGATGAAGATCCTGATTGCAAATATTAATTACACCTGAGACAACTTGACGGATTTTTTTCAGATACCGGGAGAGTGATATGAAGTCAAAAAAATATATTTACAAATATCTTGCCGTAGCCGTTGCGTTAGGAAGCACCCTTCTTTGTTTTACCCCTTCCCTGTTCGGCTACAATATCCTGACCAAAGGAACGGCAACCCCACCGTTTCTTACACTGGACGATGAAAAGCCGAACTTGCTGGTCATGATAGACAACTCGGGAAGCATGCTCGACCTTGCCTACAAAGACGACCCCAACAAATGTACCGACAACACCTTCGATCCAACTAAACATTATGCGGGTCTTTTTGATACCGGCTGGGTCGTAACGGCAGAAAACGATCCCACAACCGATACTGATGACCAGTATGGGTATGCACCTAAAAAATGGTATCGTTGGGACAGCACCAATAATTATTTTGTCGAGGTCCCTTTTACTCTCATAGACAACAACTTGGATGGTCAATGGAACCCTGCTGACACTTTTGTCGATGCAAATAATAACGGTAGTTGGGATTCAGATCCGGCTACCAATATAGAAGAAATCTTAATAACCGACTTCAATCAAAACGGCGAGTGGGATGGCGCGGAAACTTTTGATTTACAAGACACCGACAACAACGGCGTTTGGGACAATATAACCAATTCACTCTCCTCTTCCAACAACTTGTACATCTCGTATTCGGACGAAACACATACCGAAGCCAATGTGGTAGTAAATTTCACCACAGACAGCAGCGGAGCTTTTACCGGTGTGACAGATTTTGTCGCCACAGGCGAATTTCTCAACTGGCTGTCAGCCTCAAAATTTGATATCCAGAAAGAGGTCCTTACCGGCGGAAAGTATGACAGTGAGACAGAGCTGCTTATAAGCGAAGGTAGAGGTTGTGCGGCAAAGCCCTTTGTCAAGGAGACAGGTACCACAGGCCCGGCTGGAAACAAAGTAATAACCTTTTCCATTCGAGGCTTTGATGCAACCGAGACAATCGACAACCTGACCAGGATCGCCATAATTGGAGTAAGCGACGGAGGCTACATAGGCAGTACGAACAATGTTGGCTGCGAACTTGCACTTGCAGAATATTCCAGTGAAAGTGCCAGACTGGGACAATTGCAGCAATATATCGCCGACTGCCTTTACTATGACGGAACCAACAATGTTCTTGCCGAATCAAATTCTGCCTATAACCAGGGCGTCCAGGAATGTTGGTTCATCAGCAAACATCCTGAACTGTTCCCCAATCAGTGGCTGGATCTCGGACAGGTGAGTGAAGTAGAAAATTCGTGCTATAATATATATCAGAACGGCGTATTTCCTGCGGGTATATCTCCTTACGACAGCGGCTATCTTTGCTATGGTGTACAGGCAGACAACGTTAGTGAACCAACGGTTCCCTATCAAGGCTATGTGGGGCGCTGCTGGTTTCCCGGCAATATAAGCGGAGGCTGCAGCCGCACAGCTTGTCCCGAAGATCCATACGATTACAGCATCAATCATGAAATCTGCCTCAACGACGGCTATCTCTATGAATGCAACTACAACTACGAAGAAAAGCCAAACGGTGAGATTAACTGTAAAAACGGACCAAACAAATCAGCCTGGGAGCCAGTATTAACTCCATTGATTGCCGGAACCGATTGCTCAGGAGTTACCTTTGACTCACCCGGATGGCTTCCGGACCCACCTGAGGACAAACAGGAGTGTATCCAACACGCCTTGTGGGATTACTGCAACGATCTTGAAGTTGCAGAAGTTATCGATACATCCGATCTTGCGCTTGGAACTGAAGAGCCGGAACGAACCTGGGGAATTGTAGGGGCACTTACCGATGCGTCAATCTATTCTTTTTTCGGTAATGATGAACCCCTATTCACCATGAAGGTTAATATATCGACAACTTCCCCTCCCAAAGGACTGCTCGACAGCGAAGCAGCAAAAGATCTCCGCATCGGAGCGATGGCTTTTATTGACAACGGCTCAGAGACGGAATGCGGACTTGATGACGGCAGCAATACCATTGTTAAGTACTGCCCCGACACCAATGGAGATGGAACATATATAGTCACAAACATTGAAGACGGTGGCAACATCGATCATATCAACAGTTTAAAAAATGCCATCAACCTTACAGAAGCCAATGCCTGGACCCCGCTCGCCGAGGGAGTTTATAACGCATTAGGTTATTTTGCGCAGGACAGCAGTCGCTGGATTTCAAGCCCCAACAACCCTTGGGAACCGTTGTCTGAAGAGCAGAAAGCACATTTTCTTGATCCCTGCCGAGACAAGTACCTGCTTCTCATAACCGAAGGGGCATCAACCGCGGACATAAGTCCGACGGTAGCTACTTTTATAAACTCGCTCGATGCAGCCGATAACGATGGAGATACCGACCAGCAATGCTCCGGTGATCTCCAGGGTTCCACCTATCTTGATGATCTCACATTTTACGGCAATCAGAAGCAAAACATCTTCACCTATATAGTCACAACAGGTACCCTTCGCGATGACCTCACCGGCAGCGAGTGTAACCCGTACACCATAATGAACGAAGCTGCGAACAACGGTGGAACATCCCTTATTGCCGGAGAAAATCCTGAGGACCTTGAGACAAATCTTTACCGTATATTCAACGAGCTGAGACAGAGAAGTTCGTCAGGCGCGGCCGCATCCGTTGTTTCATCATCCAGAAGCGGTGAAGGAGCCGTCTATCAGGCTATCTTCTGGCCAGAGTTAACCAAAACCCAAGCCATAGACAACACGGAGACAAGGTACACTGTAGAATGGGCAGGTGATGTACGGGCCCTTTTTATCAACGACGATGGTTTCCTCTTCGAGGACAGCGATAACAACAGGGTACTCGATGAAGAGACCGACAAAAGAGTCATCCTCTATTTTGACACCGAGACAGGCGAAACAAAAGCATGTTATAACACCTCGATCTACGATACTGGCATATGTGACGAGAGCACCAGCCTTGATAATGTCCAGTTCCTCTGGAGTGCCGGGGAGTGGCTGGCCGACGAATATTTTGACTACGGATCGTCAGAGCCCGAGTTTCAGAAAAACAACAGATCTGATCATATCTCATCAGAAATAAGGAGACAGATTTTCACCTGGAACGATGTTGATGATGACGGTATAGTAGACTCTTCCGAGTTTATTCCCTTTACCGCGAATTCACTACTTTCCCTTGCAAATAACGTCGACAGCTCCAGATCTTCCCTGTATACCGATTTCGATGTAGAATACCGCACTATCAATGGCACTCGCCAGGAGAGAACCGCTGACGAAAAAGAGTCAAAACTCGCTGACATAGTCAACTGGATTCGCGGTATTGACAGGCTCAATCCTCTGGATATGGACGGCAATGTCACTATGGTTGATGAGCCTTCGCTAAGAAGCAGACAAATACCTAATAAAAATGGTGCGTTGGTCACCTGGAAAATGGGTGATGTCATTAATTCAACCCCGATGGCTGTAACAGCCCCTGCAGAAGCGTACAACCTGCTCTATAACGATAAGAGTTACGCCAAATTCCTCGCGAAGTACAAGAACAGAAGACATATGGTTTACTTTGGCGCAAACGATGGAATGTTCCACGCCGCCAATGGCGGATTCTGGATAGACAAAGATAAAAAATTCTGTCTGACTGAACCGGAAAACCGCATTTGCGACGAATCAGACCCATCTTCTTCGTTTCCCCAGCTTGGCGCAGAAATGTGGGCGTACGTTCCCTACAACCTATTGCCCCATCTGCAGAGTTTGACCAGTCCCGACTACGAGCACAAATATTTCGTCGACTTGCGGCCCCGCATTTTTGACGCGCAGATCTTCTCGGCAGAAGCCGCATGTGCAAGTGATCCAACGAGTGATACCTATAAAGACTATTGTATTCATCCGGAGGGTTGGGGAACCATCATTGTTGGCGGGATGAGACTTGGCGGTTACCCGATAAACGCCAGTGATATTGACGGATCCAATGTAAACGATCTCAGGCAATTTACATCCTCATACTTTGTTTTTGACATAACCAACCCGGAACAGCAGCCCGTGCTCCTCGGCGAAGTAACCCGGCACCGTGACGACGAACCGTTCAAGGACGAAAACGGTAACGGGATTTGGGATAGTGGAGAGCCATTCACATGGGATGCTTCATGGAATAGTGAGCGTACGATTACGTCCCCTGATTACAAGCATGTCGATCTCGGTTACTCAACTACTATTTCGACCATGATCATCATGAAGGAATCTGAAGCTACAAGCGGAACAACTACCAACTCCTGGCACCTGGTAATTGGTTCGGGCCCTCACGGTGCCGAGGCCATGAGGGGGGTAAGCGATCAGGAACCAAAACTGGTCGTCATCCCTTTAAATACTTTTGACACCGTCAGTACCAATGCACTGACCTCGATGCGCATCCCTGCTCTTAGTCCTGCCGATGCAGAATCTCAGCTCAGTTATTCTGGTGGAACATTTACCCTACCGAACAGTTACGGTGGAGGTTTTGTCTCGGATCCAATAACAGTGGATATGGATATTAATCCGAGCCGGGTCGATTATATGTCCGATGTCGTTTACTTCGGTACCGTGGAAGGTTCCTTTTCCTCCGATTACAGTTTTTGGGATGGAGGAGGCTCTCTTTACAGACTCGTAACCAGAAACCCTGATTACGGCAGCACCTACAGATACCACAAATATCTTGTTGACCAGACAGTTACCACCCCTGCCGATTGGCAGATCAAGCCGATGATATCACTTAACCGTCCAATCTCTGCGGCAGCTTCAGTCGGTTTTGACGGGAAAAATTTCTGGGTTTACACCGGCACCGGCCGTTTCTGGGATAATTTTGACAAGCCGGACGACTCTCAACAGGCTTTCCTTGGCATGAAAGAACCAATGAAGCCTGATTCTATAGACAACAGGTTGTTTGAGTTAACCTTTGGTGAAATTCCCGCGCCTGATTTTGATAATGATTTTTCAATCCCTGCCAGCTCCTCCATCTTTCCTGATGCGACTGCAGAAACAGGCCAGAAAGGACTTCTTCGAGTCGACCAGATCCTTGTCCAGGAAAATCGTGCGAATCCTTACGCGGCATCATTAAGCTGTGTCGACGGAACTACAGATTGTCTGCCGTCTGGTTATGAAATTGATACGCTTGGCGAGCTCATTGAATATATCGCCGGAAAAAGCGGCACTGCACCCTATAGCAACTCCGCTGACGGATGGTATAAAGAATTCACTCCAGCGGAAAACCGTGAAAGGAACCTTGGCCAGGCGACGCTTCTCGGAGGCCTTACCACCTTTACAACCTACCAGACGTCCATTGACCCATGCGAAGGCGAAGGCAGCAGCTACCTCTACGGTGTCTATTATCAGACCGGAACCGCCTGGGGTGAACGAATTTTTGGTGACACCGGGGTAGACGAATATGGTATTGTTCAGGATAAACTCAGCTTGGGCGAGGGTCTGGCTAAAACACCCAACCTGTTTGTAAGCAGCGGCAAGGATGGTGAGGTAAAAGCTTATATCCAGACCAGTACCGGTAAAATAACCGGGATTGATCTGGAGAACCTGCCAACCGCCAGCTACTATACAGGCCGCACCAAGTGGATTCAGTGCATCAACCAGTAAAATCCATACAAGGACAGCACATTTTTTACCTTTGTGCTGTCCTTGTGTATTTTAGACACAAACTCAAACAGATATCCTCAAGTCAATGAAACTGCTCCCATTTATTACACTGCTGCTGTGGTTCGCAATTGCGTTTTGCTACCTTTTTTTCCGGGATTTTCTCCTTCAGCCATACATCAAATTTCCCGTTCTTATTGCTCTCTCAATATTTATGCCGGTCTGTTTGTGGGAACTGACAACTAAGAAAAATAGAATCTATGCCTCTGTGTTTGCAGTTCTGTTTATATTCAACATCGCTTTTCTTTCGTTTCATGCCTACCGGACCTATGCCTACGTTGCCAGCCTGGAACCATACAAAAATCAAATTCTTGACCGGAAGCTTGCACAAGTATTGACGTCTGAAAAAAACGAGGCGTCCAAGATAAAGGTTGCAAAAACTCTTTTTGCAACCCATGGAGTGGCTTTGTCATACAAATCAGAAGACGGAAAAGCAAAAGCAATTATCCCGTCAAATGAAGATGAGATTGCGTATTATACTAATAAAATGAATAACACCAGGATATCTCTTGCCAAGAAATGGGGAATGATAGCAATAGACGAAACATTGATCCTCCTGGCTATTCACGTTCTGGTATTTTCAGGATTGCTCTGTTTTCTTGTTATTTACGAACGTCCAAAAAATTTGAATGCAGCGCAAAAGAGCATTACAAATCGTATTCCTTAATTTTCTGCAACAACGAGGGATAACTGATTTCAAGTCGCTGAGCTGCCTTGGATTTATTGCCCTGTTCAGCGACCAGCGCCCTGGCGATAAGCTCTCTTTCCAGTATTCTCTTTCCCTCTTTCAAGGAGAATACTCCAGCCAATGAGTTTTCCTCCTTAGTGAAGGAACCCTGTACTATCTTTTGCGGCAGGCATTCGGTGGTCAACACCTGTCCATCTGAAAAAACAGCCGCCCTCTCAATGGCGTTTTCAAGCTCCCGTATATTTCCCGGCCATGAATAACTCTCGAAATGTTTTAAAGCCTCGGAGGAAACAGAAGTGAGTATGTGGCCAATTTTCCGGCTTATTTTGTCCAGGAAATGATGAACCAGAAGAGTAATATCTTCCCTTCGCTCCCTGAGCGGAGGCAGCTTCAGCTCTACCACGTTAAGCCTGAACAGCAGGTCCTGACGAAACTTGCCAAGCTTTACTTCCTCTGCCAGATTTTTCGAGGTTGCGGCAAGAACCCTGGCGTCTGTTGCAATGTTTCGCGTGGAGCCTAGAGGCCTGACTTCTTTTTCCTGTAGAACCCTGAGCAGTTTGACCTGCAGGTCAATCGGCAGCTCACTTATCTCATCTAAGAAAATTGTGCCACCGTCTGCAGCCTTGAACAAACCTTCCCTATCACTTTCTGCACCGGTAAACGCGCCTTTGACATAGCCGAAAAATTCGCTTTCAATGAGGTTTTCAGGAATTGATCCACAATTTACGGTGATCATCTTTTTTTCTCTACGGTTACTGAGAGAATGAATCCCCTGGGCTATCAACTCCTTACCGGTTCCACTTTCTCCCGTAATAAGCACTGACGTATCATGCAAAGCTACCTTGCCTGCCAGCTCTACGACTTTTTTAATTTCCGGACTCTCCCCAACGATATCCTTGAAAGATCGTCGCGATTCCAGCCTTGTAACCTTATCCCTGTGCGACAGGTTTTCTTCACGGATGCGCCTTATCTCTTTTGCCTTTTCCAGAACACGCACCACCTCTTCAAGCCGAAAAGGTTTGGTTATAAAATCATAGGCTCCTATCTTCATCGCTTTTACCGCGCTATTCACCGTACCGTAGGCAGACATCATTATAACGGTAACATCCGGATCGATTTCAACAGCTTTTTGAAGAAATTCAACTCCGTCCATCACCGGCATTCTAAGGTCACACAACACCATGTGGCACGGTTGTCGTCGTAAATAATCCAATCCATCAAGTCCATTATTCGCTGAAGCGACAAAATACCCCTCTTTAGAAAGCGCAGCCGTCAACATGTGAACCATGTTAACCTCATCGTCCACGACAAGGATCTTGCACAGGCTGGACGTATTTTCTCCTGATTGCTTCATTTATTTAATGTATTTACTTGTGTTCATATTTCTCGTTATAGGAACAACCAACTCCACCACTGCCCCCTTTCCATCTTTCCGGTTGGCGATGGTAATGGTCCCTCCCAACCTGTTCATGATCTCATGGGACACATAGAGCCCCAACCCCACACCCTCACCAATATCCTTGGTCGTATAGAAAGGATCAAACAGATGCTGGACACTGTCTTCATCAATACCTTTTCCTTTATCCTTAATAAGAATTATAACAGAACGTATATTGCCAGTTAACACCTTATTGAATGTCTCTATTATAATGGATTTTTCATCACTAAATCCCTGAAGCGCATCAATGCCATTGAGAACACAGTTCACAAGGACCTGCCGCAAAGGTTCCTTTTCCAAAGTTACCATGCTCTGCTCTGCTCTCAAAAAAGTTGCAATGATAGTCGAAGATACGGTTCGCTCCATCGTAACAACCTCTATTGCATCCTCTATCAGATCGTGTATATCAAAGCGCTGCACCTCGCCTATTTCCAAGCGGGAATAACCGAGCAGATGCCCAATCAATCGGTGTACCCTTTCGATTTCACTCTGAGCTTTAAGGCTGTACTCCTTCCTTTCTTTTAACTCCAGATCATTTCTCCCAAGCAGAGACAGATATCCCTGTACTATTCCTATGGGATTGCCGATTTCATGGGCCAATCCCGCAGATAGTCTGCCGACTGAGGCAAGTTTTTCCGAGTGCGTTATAATTCTTTTGCTTCGCTCAAGTTCCTTGTTTGCCTCCTCAAGTTTTGTGACGGTACTTTTAAGTTTTTGATTATCGCTCTCAATTTTACGAAACATGTTCTCCAATGTCGAACTCAAACGCCAGAACGGTCCACCATTCAACTTTCTTGAGAATTCATCAAAATGATCATCTCTAAACTTCCCAGATAGACTAAGGAGTCGATCTAGAGGCCTCAAGAGATATTTATCCATTCGGAAATAGCCGATTACTGTCAGTAAAATTGTATTTACAAGGAGATATAACAAGGCAAAGGAGATCTGCCTGGAATATTTTTCATAAACAGGCAATAGCGAATATTCAAAGGCCAGGGTGCCAATTACTATACCTTTACCGTTTTTAACTGGCAATGCACCTATCAGAGCCTCCATTTTTGATGGAAAAATATTCCATATCACACCTGCAAAACTAATTTTTTGTATATTTCCCTGTTCAGACTCAACAACAATATTGTTGAGTTCTTCCATGAAGTTGCACTTTGATGATCCATGTAAAAACTCACCTTTGGAGACATATTCTATATACAAAAACTTTTCCAAAACATCTAAATCATCGATACATGATTGAATTTCCATATCTTTTCCGGGAACACATTTTCCCTCAACCTGAAATGTCGACACATATTTTTTGACAAACGAAACCTCTTGTTTCAAATCGTATCTTATATCGAATACCAAAAGCACCATACTCTGCAAAAAAAGAGCGAATACAAACAACACAAAAAGAGTTGTTACAACATATAATTTCAGTGTAATTTCAGACATTTTCCTAAAGGGTGTTAGACCCTGTTTATAATTCGCTACAACTGTTTTTTCTCAGACATCAGAGAACCAATCATCGCATCTTACAAGAAAAAGGCACATATCAGTTTCTCAGTTATACGAATGGAGATCTCCGTTGACCAGACATCTACTTGCTGTCTCGTTCCCTCTTCCGAAACAGAAAAAAGGGCGGGTAAATCGGCCAACCTTCAAATAGCAGTGGCAGTGCATAGTAAGGATTGGACAGTCTCATAGACCACACAGTAATGTAAACAACTATTTGTTTATTAACGAACTTATTGTTGCAACACAAGCATTGACATTTTTTGTCACAAGATGCCCAGTTTTGTCACAATTAAAAGCGTATTGACCTCATGACTATTTTCCTATATCGTCTTTGTAAAACTTAACCTTATGATATAAAACATTTTATTATTGCAAACAAGATTAAGAAAGATTAGGCATGATATGTGCATAATTAAAATCGACAGTTGTATTTATCAATTCTACACCAACCCAAGAAAAGGAGATAAAAATGAAAAAAAATCAAAATCATCAAAAAGGTTTTACCCTTGTGGAATTAATGATCGTTGTGGCGATCATTGGTATCCTTGCAGCGATTGCTATTCCCCAGTATTTGAAATATATTGAACAGAGTAAAATAAAGACTTGCGCAGAAAACTTTAACATTGCAAGTTCTTTTGCAGCTGCAGAATTGAAAAAAGACGATGGAACCAGGGTCACTGGAATCATAGAGCAACTTAACGGCGGTGGCAAAAAAGACCCGTTTAATCCAACTAACGACGGTTTTGGGTCTGGAGTTGGGATATTAACTCAAGGCAACTGTCAAATTGGCTTAGCACTTTATGATTCTACTGGTGCTCTTCAGAGCGGCACGGCTGACTTCGACCTCAACACAACAAGTAATGGTGGCGACACAACTCTTACTGACATAGTCAGAATCACAGGCATCGAAGGTGGAAACGCAACTGCTGCTACTCCACAGACAGTATCGTATAATGCAGAAGTTGAGTAATTGTAAACATTAAAACAGGGCAGTAGCTAGATACTAGCTACTGCCCTGTAATTAACCTTCAAAATTAGCGAATTAATGTACAAAAAAAAATGTTCAAAAGGCTTTACATTGGTTGAAATTTTAATTGTGGTAGCGATACTGGGCATTATCGCTGCAATCGCAATCCCACAATACAACAACTATATTTCTAACACCAAGCAAAAAGCTGCGAATAACAGCCTTGAACAGTTCTCAATTCTTTTGGAAACATATAGAGCGGAAAATGGATCCTTTCCATCAGACGGTAACTACACATATGAGGAGAACGGCTCAGGATCAATTACTACAGACACAATTTCACCAACTTTTCCAGACTTTGTTCCAAGATCGCCATCAGCGCAAAAAACTTCCTTCCACTACAATGTCGAAGTGACAAACTCCGCCACGATAAATGAAAATGCTGCTGTAACTGTTACAGGGGTTGGCGATCATGCTGGTAAAAATGCATCGTTTACTTTCGAATAAATCTCCATTCACGACGTATAAACTTATACGGTTGTAAAAAGTCCTCCATCGACATCCCCTTAAACAGAGACACAGCAGAAGCTAGGAGACCCCAAAAAGTGAAACTCAAAAGGGCTCAGCTTCTCATCTCAATACTTCTTGTTTCAACAATACTTGTAGCATTTACACTTCGAATCAGTTCAATAGCCATACCAAACAACAATAACTCGATCATCCGATCCGCCTCCGGACCCATTCTTTTAAACCCAGATGGATACTATTACCTCCAGACTGCAAAAGAAATAGCATCCAGCACTTATTCAACACACGATTCAAAACGGATTTTTCCATCAGGAGTAGCTAGGCCTGCCATACCACCACTGTTATCGGTATTACTTGCAACTTTAGTGTATTTAACACCATTAAGTCTTGAATGGTGCGGCGTATTCCTCCCTGTGTTTTTTAGTTTTTTCCTTACGATTCCTGTTTTTCTCTTTTGTCGGTTGATATGCAGTTCTTTAAACAGCGTAGTAGCACTATTTTTCTGTCTAACTGCCCCAATATTTGTGATTAAAACCTCACTGGGGTTGCTCGACACCGACTGTTTAAATCTATATTTTCCTTTAATGATCAGTTACTGCTTTTACAGTTTCAGTAAACCAAACATCTTCAGCACAGATGTTAAATGGTTGTCCTTAGGTATTTTTCACATTATTCTTTTTTACTGGTGGTGGGATATGGCTCCATCTGTAGTCTGGGCATTTACCCTCCCACCTATGTTTATATCCATTATCACCAAACTGCGATATTGCTCGATAAAAATTAAATATTTTACATTATTGATATTATTCCTAATGTCAATAATGTGCTTATTTTTCTTTTCTGATTATATAATATCACTAACCAAGGATCTAACAGGTAAATTTTCATATATTACACAAGGAACCAACAAGGAGACACAATTCCCTCAAACATCACTGACAAACCTTGAACAACAATCTTATCCTTTAAATATCACACTAAAGAATCTTTCAAAATTATATTTTCTGCCTTATTTTTCTTTTATTGGTCTAATTATTATTGCATTCAAGCGTCCTCTTATTTTTACATATCTTCTTCCAATATCGGTAGTTGGTGCCCTTTCCATATTAGCCGTGAGATTCACCATTTTTCTTGTACCAGTTTATTCTATAGGACTTGCATCAGTATTGAATTGTATTGAAATTCAAGTCCCATGGAAAAAGACTTACATCGTGAGTGTAATAATTTTATTGGTTGTTTGCTCAACATTGACTTTAAAATCACCAAACTTTCACAAGCCGGTATTTTCAGGTGAGGTAATTAAAGGATTAAAAATTATAAGTCATGTCACCCCAGAAAATTCTGTAATCTATAGCTGGTGGGATATAGGACACCCGGCAATATACTATGGAGAACGAGCTACACTCGCAGACGGAGCATATCATGCCCCACTTAGGACTGTTCTTTTGGCTTTCCCTTTTGCAGCAAAAGAAAACAAACTAGCAGCCAACTATATTATTTTCATGGCTAATCGCGGTATCAGAGGTTTCCAAAAATTCTCTAACATTGCCAGCCTGGGATTCGACGAATCAATAGTATTTCTGCAAACTATCTTTACTCTAGGTCCTGAAAAATCACGGAGAATCATTTTAAAGAACTATTCAAAAATACTTTCAAGCGAATATCCCCTTCACTGGTGGTTAAATTTTCTATTTCCCCAGGATGGGCCACCAGTCTATCTTTTTCTTGAAAACCGATATTTTAAATCAAATTTTCAACGATCTCTTTACCACTATGGAACATGGAAAACTTCAGAGAGATCTGGTACCAAAACTTTACCTACTTTTGTTTTCTCAAAAGTTCCTGTTTCCTCAACCGGAGCATTAGATTTTCCTGAGATAAAAATTAATTATACGCAGGGATCATTTAGTTTTTCAAATCTCTTCACAAAAGATGTCCTTCTCCACGGAATTCAAATTCTCACATCAAAAAAAGAAGAATTCTCTTATGTGAAAGGCAATAATACAAGAACAATGACCCCACAGCTTGCGGGGAATATTACTCCAAGTAAAGTACCTCACCTCAATGCATCACAAGGAGAATATTACCTTTCTGTCTTTCCAAAGCAAAAAACTCTACTTCTACAGGACAGGAATCTTGTCGAAATGGTTATTCAAGATATGTTTTTTTCTCCCCAAAATACAAAAGGATCATATTTTGAGTTGGTTTCCGAAAGTACCCAAAACTACCAACTATGGAAGGTAACAGGTGATAAATATAAAAAATAGTCTCATTCGATCTACCAATATTGCCCCTGTCATCGCTCTTTCAGTTATCTTATGTGTAGCCTTTCTCATACGTATTGAACCAATCTCATACTGGAATACTGAGAAAGAAATATTTTTCTCAAATGATGAGCCGGTGTTGGCTAACGTCGACGGGTACTATTATTTACAATTAGCAAAAGAAATCAAGAATGATACATATTCACCAATTGACGTTAAAAGAGCATATCCCGAACACTCGAAAAGAAATTCTATTCCTTCATTGTTATCAGTAACAATTTCTTTATTCTCATCAATATTCGATACATCGCTTAACTGGATTGGGATCTGGTTACCAGTTATGTTCGGATTGTGCATATTTCTTCCGGTTCTACTGTTTTCAAATAAATTGGGTGGCTATCTTACTGCTATCGGATCTATAAGTTTTGTGCTGTTTTCACCATACTATATGTACAGGACTCGTCTTGGATGGCTCGACACTGATTGCTTGAATGTGTTTTTCCCTTTGATGGCAGCTTACCTTTCAATGTGTTTTGGACTACACAAAGATCGATTTAACTATCTTTATCTACTCTTTTTTTTATTCACAATTACACTTTTCTACTGGTGGTGGGATACAAGCCCAGCCGCCGTTTCTGTTTTATGTTTGTCACCTTTAGCCTTAACTTTTATTTTCCATTATCGTCCTGGGAAACATGAGTATTTATGTCTTCTTGGCACTTTTTTAATCTTGATAATTTTTTTGGTGGCTTTTTGGGGACTTGACAAAGCTATTGACACCTTGAAAGTGGGAGTTGACCAACTAACATATATCTCTGGTAAAGAAGGTACACTGTTTCCCAATATTGGCAGTTCAATCCAAGAACAACAAAACAACTCATTTTTAAAAACACTTCTAATTATAAGCCCTAGTTATCTGTGTCTCACGTTAGCTATTATAGGGGCAATATTGCTTTTTTTTAAACAAACACATAAATCTTTATATCTCATTCCGCTCTTTATTATAGGGTGTTTAAGTTTCTTTTTTGCAAAGAGATTTACAATTTTTTTGACACCTATATTAGCATTAGGTTTTGGATATTTTTTCCAACAAGTTCATCATATAATAAAAGTTAAGTATATTTCTTACATGATACTCATACCTAGTATCATATTATTCTGTTGGTCTTCCATAAAAACTAGCCCACCTCCTAAAAATATTTTTAATGCACAGATAATTAATGGAATGCAAAAAATTGCTGATCTGACTCCTGACGATGCTGTTATCTGGAGTTGGTGGGATGAAGGACACCCTCTTGTTTATTGGAGCAATCGTGCAACTTTATCAGATGGAATGATCCATGGTGGTGCAAGATCCTATTTTACTGCTTTCCCTCTTGCCACAAATGATCACAGGTTGGCCGCAAACTTTATGAGTTTCTATGCAGCAAGAGGTGTTCATGGGATAAATCAATTTGTAAAGGCCTCAGGGCTTAGCTTTCAAAAAGCGATGGAGGAACTCAAACACATCCTACAAAAAGGTCCAGATTATGGTAAGCAATATCTATCCACTTTACAATTGCTCCCTCATTCAGAATATTTTGATCTTTTAAAGGATATCAGATTCTATTACCCTGATGATTCTCCGCCAATTTATCTCTTTCTTGATTCAAGAATCTTAAAAACGTTCAGATGGATTTATTGGCTTGGTAGTTGGAATACTATTGACCAAAGTGGCGATAAAACTCTACCTATGATCAAAACAAAAGATGTTCAATTTACTAGGGACAATACTCCCACAAAAAGAGGACTTTACCTAGATGTCCAAAATGGCTTTATTCGTATTGATAACATCCTTGACGATATCACTCCAATAAAAAAAATAACAAATTTATCATCTGCTAATGTTTATATATTTGATCATCAACACGTTGATTTTAATTCAGCCACAGACAAAATAAATTTTTCTACTCAAATTCAAAATATTATAAATACTGACGAAAAATTTTCAAACATTGGTGAATACGAAGTAGTGCTCGATATGAGAAAAAAAGAACTCATTTTAGTAGATGGTAACTTGGCAGGCTCTATGTTGTACCAGCTTAGCACATATAAAAATTGCATTTTCTCATCATATTTCGAACCTATAAACATTGACTCAGATTTTTTTTTGGTCTGGAAAGTAAATAGTGATAAATACTCAACAACTAATAAATTAGAAAATCATGCTAGCAGAAGTGATCTTTCGGAAATAAATGTACATATTTCATATTGACGATAACCATGTATTCTTTTTTTAACTCAGACTGCATTTTGTTTCTAGAATTACACCCACACGCTCCAGTTTTGTTACAAATGACGGTGATATAATGCGAATTCTATTAATATGCAAACGATATTACACAAATAAAGATTTACTAAAAGACAAATTCGGACGCCTCTATCATTTACCTAAGCAATTGGCTAATCGAGGTATCAATGTTTTAGTTCTTGCTTTTGATTATCGCAACTCAGTAAAAAAAGAACTCACAGAAGACAACCTAATCATTCAATCCATCCCAACAACTCCATCTAAAATTTTATCAGCACCAGTACGAGTGTATTTGAAATCAAAAAATTTTTTTCCCGATATTGTAATAGCTAGCGCAGACAGTCACATAGGTCTACTAGGTTTACTCATAGCTAGAAAATTTAAAATCCCTTTTGTTTTTGACGTTTATGACTACTATCCTGCCTTTAACGGAAACAAAATTCCAGGCTTCAAATTTATATTCCATACTGTAGTGAAAAAAGCTAATCTACTACTATGCACTAGTACGTCATTAGAAAAAAAATTAATTCTCCTAAACGCCAACACGTCTCTAATACAAAATGGAGTTGACACAAATCTCTTTCACCCAATGGATATGATGAAAACTAGAGCCGAGCTAGGACTTGCACTAGATGCATTGTACATTGGTTATTTTGGCTCTATAGATGCATCGAGAGGACCTCTCCTCATCGAAGCCGGAAAGGTACTACGCAAGAAGCATCCAAAGCTGAGGCTATTGCTTGCAGGAAAAATCAAGGGTGTCAATATATCATATCCATGGATACAATACTTTGGTAACTTACCTCATAACAAAATACCAAATTTAATTAACTCTTGCGATTTAGTCGCAATCCCTTATGCAAAAACTTCTTTCAACGATTATTGCGGTGCCTGCAAAATTGCTGAATATTTGGCTTGCGGCAAGCCCATTGTCGCGACTAAAGTGTCTGACCACGAGCACTTACTTGTCGAAACTCCAGCTTCTTTATGTGATCCAAATTACGAGTCAATGGTGGACTCTTTGCAACTACAACTATTGCAAAGAAAATGTGCCACATTTTCAAAAAAATTAACTTGGACTCACATTGGATCAATTATCTATAGCGAACTAAATTTATTACAAAAATGACGACAAATATGTTTATTTTTTTGGGGATTACCGAGGACGTCACATATCAAGGATGATTTTCTTTTTTCAGCGTTTCAAAGAAGCTTTCATCATCCCTGAACAAGGTCGCGTGTTCTTTAAGCCATTCCGGCGAGTTATTCCACCATTGCATCTTCTCAAGAAATTGAATCCTTTCTTGCGGGAAACGCACTCTGATCAAACTTGCGGGTACTCCAGCTACTACCTGATATGCGGGGACATCTTTAATTACAACGGCACCGGTGGCGACGATAGCACCGTTGCCGATTTTTACACCGTCGACAATGGTGACCCCCCCTCCTATCCAAACATCATTACCAATTTCCACCGGGAGGATTTCCTGAAAATGGTTCTCATTTGCAAAAGTTACTCCCGATTGCTTCATAGTACTGTAAAAGGCAGGGTGAGTTGAAATGTAACCCCGAGATGGATGAGTACCTCCACCGATCTGACATCTGGGTCCAATAGAGCAAAATCGCCCGATTTCAGCACTGCATATGTTGCTTTCTGCGGCCACATAGGAATAGCCACCCAGTGACACCGAACTGAGATTAGTTCCCCGATAAATCACATTCGGCCCCTCAAATCTGCATTTTTTTGCTCTCGAAAGATAGCAGAGCCTTACCTTGCCATCCGAAACGAACTGCCAATAGATACGTTTTAGTAGCCAGAGTAACCATGATAGTAGAGGATTATTCAACCATTCGAGCATGGGCCATTCCTCAATATTCATTAGACCACAGGTCGTCCAGTACGATCCTAGGGAAAACCCTCAGTAAACCGCCAGTCGTAGCGTTCAATATTCGAGCCCTGCTATGGTCCCGAATGAATGTGTATTCGGAAAATATCTCGTACTGTCGCAAAAATTCCTGGGTATAGAAACTATCGCCAAAGGTTCTAGCCAACTCATTGTTTTGGTGAACACCTTTTTCATACATACGCATCTCGGACTCGTATTCGAACAATATATAATTATGATCCATCCCCAATAAGATAATTTCTGAAAACCCAAAAAAAACCGCCCAAATCAGACCATATATGGACGCCGCCCTAGCGGTCAACATCACATGATCAGCTGAAAGATATTTTTCGTTACCGTTAAACAAATTGGGATCATAACGTCGACCTGGCAAGTACCAGTATTTCCTTTGCGAATCGAACAATCCGAGTTCTTCTATAATGCTTGCTGTGCAATCTTTATAACGGGCAAGGCCAAACAACATTTCCACCCGAGGAGGCATTACCGCAGCCATGGCCTGATACCAATCCTTCCATTCCTGACGGGTCTGGGGTGGATGTGTCGGAGCCGAAAGGTAATATTTAGTTCCAGCCCCTTCAACAATCTGCGAGAAAAGGGGGTGGACGAAAAAATTATTCAGCAGAATCACGTTTTCATCGGCGAGTCTGGAAATATCTTGGCTTTTTAAGGACGGCCCACTCCCAACGATGAAACATCTCTCACCGCTATGCCTACCAGCCAGGACCTTGTTCGACTTCAGCTGTTCGGCAAAAATATGGCCTAGGTATGAAGCCCGGAAACTGTTCATCAACTCGAATAGAATTGGAGGAATCCATCTCCTGAGTATGTTAACAGATAAGATATTCATTACACGGGAATTTCCACTTTCACATTGCTAATCCGTAAGGCAAGATCCCTACGAACATACCTAGTCAGAAAAAAACAATATATCAACAAGCAAATCAGGGTACAAATTGCTAGGACAATAATTGGCGCAGCATGCAGGGATGCTATGAGATCAAACAGGCACCCCCCAATAACCAACCCAAATTGATAACGGATCATCAAAAACTGCTGGCGGGTAGACGACATATAATAGATTTGCATGTTATTTGCCGCCAGGCAGAAAGAAGCGATGGCAAGAATGCAGAATATCGGCCAGGAACTTTCATATCTGCCGACAATGTAGGTGGTTACAATCGGATAAACGATTATGGCCGCACCACATAATGCCCCCATCAAAAGGTAAAGCTCCCGATTCGCCTTCCGAATCAACTTTTCAACTTCTGGCCATTCCTCGTTGGCAACGGTACTATACAGCAACTGAGCATAGGGAGCCAGGTATGCTAGCCCAACCCCCCATATGTGTATCGCAAGGGCCGAAACGAAACCGTAGATAGCGAGATCTTCGGTGGTATAAAAGATCTTGATGAACCAGCGGTCTATGCTTCTAAACAGTAGATCTTGCCCCCAGACCAGAAATATAAAAAAACCAACGCTGTAGATTTTTTTAAGGTCGGCGGAAAAATTACGGCCTATTTTCCAAGCAATGGCATCTTTAAAGCATACCTGAATGATGGTTACGAGGGATACAGTGACCACGGCATGTCCGATAAAAAGAGCATCTATCCCTGGGTACATATAAAAGCTTACACCAAGTGCAAGCGGGCGAATGATTTCATCAATCCAGCGGATTTTGATTTGCCCGTAAAACTCCAAGTGGGCTCCCATAAGGACCTTGCAGTTCTCATGGACCTTGGAGAGTAGCAAATGCACGCCCAAGGCCACAAGCCCCAAGGCACTAACACTTTCATCACTCAGGAAAAACAGGACAAAGATAGACACAAGTTGAAGGAGTTGAGACGTAACCGCGTAACTCGAATAAAGTCCTTTGCCGGTGCCCGTTAAACAACGCAACCTTTTAGGCAACTCGACAACAATACCCTGTAGTGCCCCCAACTGAGCAATTGGGATCAGAGAGATCACCATAACTATGAAAACATAATGCCCGTATTCAGATGGAGCCAAAACCCTTGCCACGTAAAGGCTCAGGGCGAACCCCAAAATTTTTGCAAGCCAGGCAACAATCAGATTATGGGCGAGGATCATTCTCATTCCAACACTCCTTGAACGGTAACGTATCGTCATTGCCCCGATTTCTTTCTTCGCATAACAGAAAGCAGCCAGTAAGGATTCAGCCACCAGAAATAGCGGAGAACAATCAAGCTGGATAGAACCTTCATCGCTTGGCCCCCAAGCTTTTTTCGCCAGGAAGGGTTAGTAGATATCTGTCTGGGATTAATCGGTTTACGGCAAAGGAATCTAGCGTGCTCGTTGCCATTGATAATTTCGAGGCCCAAGGATTCAAGAAATAAAAAGAGTGCTTTTCGGTAGTAATTGAACACATGAGCATTCTGGAAATACATGATGGGGCGGAAGTACACACGGAATATGTTCATAACCCCAGGCACTTCCAAGAGCAGATATCCTCCCGGCTTCAAGTAATCTAGCAGGCTACTAATCTCCCGTGCCGGGGCCGGGAAATGCTCCAAGACATGGGAAAGGATCAGCAGGTCCCGGGACTCTTTGGCAATACCTGTGGAATCAATATCACCGCAGTAGAGCGTCAAGCCCTTCTCCCGACCATATCGAAGGTATTCTTGACCATAATCACATCCCCCGACCTCTTTACCAGCCTCACGAAACGAATAGAGAATGCCGCCAGCCCCACAGCCGACCTCGAACACTTTCTTAATCATGGCTAAATTGACATGGCCGCCAAGTATATCGAGCAGGAGCAGGCCCCGCTTTTTCTGTTCCTCGAAAATCTCGGCAGAGGCGTGAGATTGGCCGGAATAGATACGTCGATATTCCGAGTCGTAGAATTTAGCGGTCGACTGCTGGTCTAGGTTCGGATCGCTACGGACCAGACCACAGTGCTGGCAAAGAACAATTCTGATCGGAATACCGTATCGATCTTTTTCAGATATTAACCAGTCCCCGTTGTCGGCCATGCCCCCACAAAGGCAGGGATTGGCGACAAGTCGATACTCGCCGCTGTCCACCTTCTCGTTGAAGTCCCGGACCGCAGCTACCTGCGTTCCACTCAACTCTAGAGCGGGCTTGCCATCATTAACATATAATGGCAACAAGCTCATTTCTGTCTCTCACGCATCAAGGCCTCGCAGATGATCCAATCAATCTCTTCATCTAATTCATACGATGTCCGTTCATCATCCATTTCGAATACTGCGATCTTTCCGCTCAACCGATTCTTGGCCCTCAAGACGGCCCCAACTGTCGTTATGTAGAAGGCACCGTTCTCCACCAACACTCCGGAGAAATCCTGGCGGCGGGGGCGGAAGCGGTAGTCGTAATTCAGTGGGATTCCGTCTTCTGACCAGAGGAATTTTTTGATGCGGGTGCAGGTGAGTAAAGAATCAGCTTTCGACTCTATGAACAAGTCGAAAGCGTCATCAAGTTGTTCAGACGTAGTGAAAGGAGACGTTGCTTGGACCAAATAGAAAGGCACATCCTCTGGCAGGGGATTGTTGGCTAGGAATTCAAAAATGGCGTCCTCAGTGCTCGATGTATCTTGTGAATTTTCCAGTGATCTCCGATAAATGGCGACCCTGGAGAATTGCATATTTGTAACAACATTTGCGATCTCATCGCAATCTGTGGCTACATAAATCTTCCCCACTGTCCTTGATTCTTCCAGGGCAGCCAGGACCCACCACACTAGGGGCCGGCCGCAGAACAGCTTTATGTTTTTCAACTTAATGCTTTTACTTCCGCAACGGACTGGAACGAATGCGATTGCTTTTTTCATGTCATATAATTCCAGTGTTGGATTAGGCTACTGTTACAAAATCCCAGCATATTTCTCTAGTCTGTTCAATGCCTTATAAACTCCGGAACCTTCATAAAGATGACCGCTCCATATTTCGGGTACCCAAGAGAATTCATTGGCTTTGAGTAAAACCATCAATTTATCGAAATCAATAGTTCCGTCCCCAACCTGTACCCCTTCTCCATTATTTCCTAAGGCGTCTGAGATATGGATATGGGTGACAAAAGGAAGAATTTTTGCCGTATACTCGTTCAAATCAACATTGAATTTATTGCAGTACAAACTCGCATGACATATGTCATAAGCCATTCCGATACCAAAGTGTGAACAAAAAGTGCTCATATCGTCTTCAAGCATAAATCCATGCTGGAACCATTCCCCACCGAGATACCAAGGTCTGGGTGGCAGATTTTCTGGCAAGACATCCAGATCAGTCTTACAATATTTGAGCCGGGAGAAATTTTCGATCGCCTTCTCGGTCAGGAGAGAAGTGTTACCTATCTTGTGGTTGTCCAGAAACATACCACCTAGATGCATCACAAGTTTTGGTTTGTGCGCCGGGAAAAATTTCGCGATTTCTAGGGTCTTGTCTATAGACCTTTGTAAAATTTTAAGGGAATCATCCACTCTCTTGGAGTCATCGGAGCATAAATCCACCAATTGTCGGTCAAATATTTCCGGAGCATGCAAAACAAGCAGGCTGTCGGAACGCTCTGTATGAAAATCGACATCGAGATCGGTCTGCGAACAGTGAAACTCGATGCAAGGAGTGTTCAGTATCCTGAATTTTTCATAGTCGTGAAATCTGCATTTCACTCCCCACATTTTCTTGAACAAGAAGTGTTTCCAGTCCGATATGGGAACGATCTCCTCGAAGTCTGTTGCGTTAATATAGTGATTCTTCCTTACCGGCCGAGTGAGGGTTTTGCCGATGTATCTTTCAATCTCATGCGGAAAGAGTCCCTTGCCGGGCGACCTGAATATAATATCAGTTTTGGTAAGAATGTGCCCGGCCAACAAGTCACAGACCGGAACGGCGGACTTGGCAAAAGCCTCTTTGCAAAGCTTCTCAGCCTGATTGACCTGTTTGCCTTTGCTAAGGGCCTTTTCAAGCATCCGGAGATGAAACACCATCTCCTCCCACTCATCGGGCAGCATTGAAGCTTTGTGGTCAGGCCCCTTATCATTTTTATCGAATGTGATGTGTTTTTCGATGATTCGACAACCCATGGCGGCAGCAGCAACCGGAATAAAAGTTCCCCTCTCATGGCCGGAATATCCAACCACCGGCGCAAGTTCTTTCAAACGCTCCAGATAACCAAGGTTCAGGGTTTCGTATGATGCAGGATAGGTGGATTGGGCAAGCAGCAGTGCAAACCGAAAGCCCTCTTTGTCAAAGAGTTTTACACATTTGCTAATATCGGTCTCATTCCACATTCCCACGGAAACGAGCATGGGCAGATCATATGAGTTGCACACTCTCAACAGAGGGATGTTGGTCATATCGGCGGAAGCGATCTTGAAGGCGCTAACACCTAGTTCCGCCACAAATTTTGCTGATACGTGATCTAAAGGTGTAACGATCAGATCTATCTGCAATCGGTCACATTCTTCCCTGATCCTGCCATAGTCATCCCTACTCAACTCCACTTCTTTCAGCAAAGGTATCAGGTATTCGAAAATCCATTCGGCGCTATTGGAGTCCTTTAGAACCAGTGGCGAGTATATTTCTTTCAATTCGCGCTTCTGAAATTTAACAGCATCGGCACCGGCTTTTTTGGCAGCATGGATAAGTTTTAGAGCAGTATCAAGTGAGCCGTTATGGTTGATGCCAACCTCGGCGATGATATAAATCGCCCGGTCAGCGCCAGAATTGGTAAAAATGTCATTGATCCTACCACTATCAAACATTTTTTCTCCAGTAATTAAGAGAAGATAGAACAATATCACTCAACTGGTATTTGGTCTTAAAACCGAGATTTCTGAGCTTGGTTATGTCCGCATGCAATCGGCGGCTCAAGACATTTTCCGTCGAACAAAGATCTTCCCGATGCGAAGCATTTACATCAACATCCAGGTCAGCGACCCTGATGATCAGATCCAAAAGATCCTTAATCATTATCAATTCGCCTGAGGATACGTTATACACCTCGCCGATCTTGCCTTTCTCGAACAACAATGAATAGGCGAGGCAAGTGTCCCTAATGTCAATAAAATCCCTCTCTTGTGATAAATCACCAACTAATATCTCCGGGGTTTTAATCCCTTTTTCAATCTCTACAATCTGCTTGCAGAACGAAGAAAGAACAAAACAATCCCTTTGATCTGCCCCAGTGGTGTTAAACTGTCTAACGTAAACAACAGGAAGTCCCCGATCAAAATAGTACATCGAAGCATTATAAAGGCTTATTTTACTTAAGCCATACAATGAAGTTGCATGAAGTGGATAGTTTTCTCTAATTGCTTCCTTGTAATATTTACCATACTCACTCGCAGATCCTATGATTAAGATTTTCTCCAAGAATGCTTTCGCATCGGAGTTATGAACAATTTCAAGAAAGTCCATGGTTTTCAGAGCATTGTCCTCAATTGCATCTCTGATCTTCAAACAATTCGGAACAAATGAATTGCCATGAAGGCATAGGATGTTGGTTGGTTGAAACGATTCGATAATTTCTCGAACAGAATCTTCGTTCATCAAGATTTGTTCTACCTTGCTACTATCGCTAGAGATCATATGCTTATTAAAAATCACCTTGATTTGCCGGGAAGGATCCTCGGCAATACAGTGATTAATGTAGTTGTTCGCAATAAATCCGGTACCAAATATCAGCAATCGATTAATCGTCATTCGAAGTTCTCCCGAAACGTGTCTATACGTTTTTTAAAATGCTTTTAGGCAATGTTATAGTGAGAGATGGGAGTGAGGAATACGTTTCAGTACGTTGATAGAGTATTTCGAATTTTAGCGATCAGTCTTCAGAAGAAAGAGTTTCTACAATCTTCTAGTGTCCGCTATGGGGAGCAAGCGATACTTCACTTCTCCCTGTATCCTGTTCGAAGGTATCATATTTCTTACCAAGGCGCTACTGTTCGTTCTATCCCAACCTTTATTTTAAGTTATTGATTATGAGCTACCATTTGGAAATTGTGCCAGTCGTGATCCTGCTATAAAATAGTGGACACTGGTGTGCGACACAGTTAATTATGAGCATTTTTCTAAGAAGAATAGGGTAACACTTCACCATTTTTTGAAATTGAAAGCATGTTGTTTTTCACGAGCCAAATCTGACAGGCTGATCTGTATGCAGCGTCTGGTGTCAGATTTTTCTTTGCTTTCTTTACGATATCAATAGCACGTTCGTATATCCATAAAAACACCCCCTTTACC
>NZ_FNJI01000060.1 GCF_900104445.1 Desulforhopalus singaporensis
CTATCCTTCCATAGCAAAATCGTGGGCGATGCGTTGGGAGAATGTTATCCCGCTCTTCAGCTATCCTAATGATATCAGGAAAATTATTTATACGACAAACGCTATTGAGTCTCTTAATAGCGTGATCCGTAAGGCAATAAAAAACCGACGTATCTTCCCAAACGATACGTCGGCATTTAAAGTTGTGTTTCTAGCCATTCAGAAGGCATCTGAGAGGTGGACCATGCCTATTCGAAACTGGAAACCGGCTATGAACCGTTTTCTCATTGAATATGAAGACCGGTTTTCTGAGATATGAGAAATGGCAGTTACACAGAATTATTTACAGAGTCCTAATCAGACAGGTTTCAGTTCTGAAGACGTCTTAATCCTGGGATATTTCTTTTCCAGTCCGATCACATTCATATCATCTTCAAACAGTGGGGGAGATTTCAAATACTCGACAACAAGATTAGCAACACTTGCAAGGGAGACAATATGGGTTCGCTCGTAGCCATGTGAAGCATCCAAGCCAAAACAGATCAGGGCGGTTCTGATATCGTTCCCAGCTTCCAGGGCGGCAGCGGCATCGCTGCGATAATGCAGAAACACATCACGGCTGAACTCAATTCCCTCTTGCATGCAGATGTCTATAAGGTGCCTGGTCAGGTGAATATCATACGGACCGCTTGAATCCATCATCGCCACGGTAACCCCGAATTCACTTGTGTTTTGTCCGGGAGCAATTGTTCCGTTATCGACGGAGACCATCTCTGCCACATTTCCTCGAAGAACGTGAGAAGCACCTACTCCTATCTCTTCAGAGATCGTAAACAACAAAGAGCTGTTCAAGGACGGCTTGACATTATTATATTTCATTGCATGAACTGCCGCCAGAATGGTTGCCACGCCAGCCTTGTCATCGAGGAATCTGGAATTCACATAACCACTCTTGCACAATTCAACTTGCGGATAAAACGAGATATAATCCCCGACACGGATTCCTTTCTCCCACAGACCGTCGATCGAAGAGCCTGGCTCGTCGAGCCTCACTTCAAGATTTTCCCAACCGACAGGCTGGGAATCCACCTCTTCATTATACGTATGTCCGGAAGCTTTGAGGGGGAGAATTGTTCCGGTAGTTGTCTTATTGCCGTCAGAGTGGATGCGAACCCGTGCTCCTTCAGCAAAGCGAGACGACCAGGTACCTATTGGCACAAGACTGAGTCTTCCGTTTCTTTTCAGGCTCTTTACCATTCCTCCAAGAGTATCCAGGTGAGTGACAACGGCCCTGCGTGGCTTGTGATTTACCCCTTTAAGTGTTGCTCGTATCGCCCCGCGCCGGGTGAGTTCATACGGTACCTCAAGCGCATCAAGTTCATTGCAAACACATCTTACGATATCGTCTGTCATGCCGCTGGGGCTTGGAATCTCCAGCAAACGTTGCAAAACATCCAGTAGATACTCCTGATTGACACTGTTCTCCATAATAATTCTAGACATGGTGCTTGGTTTTGGGGAAGAGTAAATCAATAAACTTTTCAGCAGTCGGTTGCGGCTCGTGGTTCGCAAGACCGGGCCTTTCATTTGCTTCGATGATCACATATTCATCACCTTCCACGGTAGGTACGAGAAAATCAAAGCCGACAACGGGTATGCTCAAAACGCCGGCTCCGGCAATTGCTGCTGCGATCAGCTTGGGGTGAAGGCGGGAAGTTACATCATTGATGGTACCGCCGGTATGAAGGTTAGCGGTTTTCCTTACCTGGATAACCTTATCCTTGGGCAGAGTGTGGTCCAGCGAATATCCTGCATTTTCCACACAACGTTGTGTTTCTTCATCAAGTGGAATTTTACTTTCCCCCTGTGTGGCTTTTGCCCGGCGCCTGCTCTGCTTTTCTATGAGCTCCGCGACGGTGTGTATCCCCGTACCACAAATAGAGGCAGGCTTTCTTACAGCAGCCGCCACAACCTCATCGTCGATAACAATAATCCTGAGATCCTCTCCCTGGACATATTCTTCCATGATCACCTTTTCACAGAGTTCAGAAGCCCGATTTATCGCATTTTTCACCTCATCCAGTGTTTTCAGGTCAACACAGACCCCTTCACCCTGTTCGCCTCTGGCTGGTTTCACCACGACGCTGTCGTAAGTCGCAAGGAAAGATTTTATATCCGATGCCCCCGTAACGACCTTCTGAGCGGGTGTCTTCAGACCTGCAGCCTGTAAAATTTTTCTGGTCACCGCTTTATCATCGCACCGGCTCATGGCAACCGCACTTGTCAATTCACTCAGAGATTCTCTGCAAGCGATGGAACGCCCCCCGAACGAAAGGCGAAAGAAACCGTTCTCAGCATCGACTATTTCCGTGCCAATTCCGCGCCTTCTCGCTTCATCTATCAAGATTCCCGCATAAACATTCACTTTCTCGTCGGGTTCAGGGGCGGTAAACAACGGCTCATTGATATAATTTTTTGTTTTGATGCAATATACAGGGACCTGTTCAAATCCCAGTTTGTCATAGAGCGCTTTAGCCTCTTTATTGGTATACATGACAGAGAGATCTATAAACCTGCGCCCCTGCTCGATAAAATACAGAATAAGCTCTCGGACAAGTGTTTCCCCTACCCGGGGGATGCGGCATTGTTTGTCAACAGCTAACGCCCACAGGCTTGAACCGTTGTCAGCATCGTTAAATGCACGAAAATGGTCAACTCCGGTGACGGCTCCGACAATCGAACCGCTGCTCAGTTCCTCAGCAACCAGTACGTGGACGGAACCGCTCTGCAGCACACTGCTGTAAAATCCCTTATAACTCGGCACCATCCCCCACGCCTGGTAAATAGCGTTAATTGCCGCCTCGTCATCCCGGGAATTTACCGGCCGGATTTTCAGCCCATGGATCTTGAGACAGTTTCCGCTGTAATTTTGAAAATCCAGCCTGTATGTGATTGAAGGGTCCAGAAACAGTTCCTGAGGAACATAGGATAAGACGACATGCGGGTCCCGCATATACATGGCGATGTCCCTTCGACCCTTTTTCTCTTTGCATATCTCCACGGCAAGTTTTTGAGGGTCTGAAAAGGTCTGGCCGAAGATCAGACGCCCCCAGCCACAATCCACTATTGCTTCTTTTTTTACCCCGCTTGTCTCCGATTCCGGAGGAGGTTCCCCCCAATGTTTCAACGATGACATGCAGTTGGGGTCATAAGGATTCTTACACGGTTTTTTTGATGACTTTTCATCACTGTTTTCCATCATGAAACTCCATGTATCTGTAACCACATTTCAAGCAGGGCAACCTGCCAGAGCTTTGATCCGCGTAGAGGAGTGATGTGATCCTTCGGTGCGGCCAGAAGCTTATTGATGTACTCCTGCTTGTAAAGTTTTCGACTTTTTGCCGCATCATTTGTCAAGACTTCCCGGACCAACTCCAGGTATGGTCCTTCAATGTGCTTTAACGCCGGCACCGGGAAATATCCTTTGGGCCGATCAATAACATCTGCGGGAATAACACGCCGTGCCGCCTCTTTTAAGATCCATTTCCCCTTATCACGTACTTTAAGGTCAACCGGTATGGTTCCGGCAAATTCAACAAATTCATGATCCAGAAAAGGAACACGTGCCTCCAGGCTCCAGGCCATGGTCATATTGTCCACCCGTTTTACCGGATCATCTGTCAGCATGATCGTTGTGTCCAGCCTAAGCGCTTTGGCCACAGGATGATCAGCACCAGGTCTGGCAAAGAAATCGGCTACAAATTCCTCGCTGTAATTGTTGTGGATGAAGTCATCGTGAACTGTTTGCGCAAATTCACTCTGGTCACGATCAAAAAATGCCCTGCAATAATCCGAGACCGGATCAGTACTGGACCTTAAAGGTCGGTACCAGTGATATCCGCCAAAAACCTCATCCGCACCCTGGCCGCTCTGCACTACCTTGACATGTCTGGCCACTTCCTTCGAAAGGAGGAAAAAACCGACATTATCATAGCTGACCATCGGCTCAGACATGGCCGACACAGTCTGAGGCAAAGTTTGCAGTAAATTATCAGAAGGGACGAATATCTGATGATGGTCAGTCCCGAAATGGCGAGCGATAATATCAGAATAATAAAACTCATCACCTTTTTCCCCTCCCGCAGCTTCAAATCCCACTGAAAAGGTGTTCAATCCCTCTTGTCCTTCTTCAGCAAGCAGACCGACTAATAAGCTTGAATCAACACCACCCGAGAGGAGCACGCCTACCGGCACATCCGCAACCATTCTCCTCTTTACCGCTTTTCTTAACTGATTGAGCAAACACTCCATCCACTCCTGCTCCGTTATGGAATGGACTGTTTTCTCCGGTACCATATTCAACTGCCAGTATGTGGTATCCTTGAACGTACCGTTCTTTCTGTACTCCCTGAGAGTTGCCGGAGGTAATTTGGTAATTCCCTTTAATATCGTATGTGGTGCCGGGACAACTGCGTGCCAGTGAAGATAATGATGTAGAGCTACCGGATTGATTTCGGTATCCACCCCTTCGTTTCCAAGGAGTGGTGGCAAAGATGAGGCAAACCGCAAAACCCTTTCCCGATCGTCGAGGTAGAGGGGCTTAATACCCAGCCGATCCCGGGCCAGCAGTACTTTGCCAGAATCCCTTTCATGGATAGCCAGGGCAAACATTCCATTAAGATGCTTTACAAACTCATTGCCCCATGCATGATAGGCTTTTAGAATTACTTCAGTGTCACCAGTTGAGAAAAATCGATATCCTCGCTGTTCAAGTTCTGTTTTCAGCTCCCGATAATTGTAAATACAGCCATTGAAAACGATATCCAGGCCAAGATAAGGATCACTCATTGGCTGCCTGGACTGCTCACTGAGATCAAGGATTTTTAACCGTCTGTGTCCAAAGCATACCCGCCCCTGCATTACAGTACCTGTGGCATCTGGACCACGTCGAGTCATTTTTTTTGTCATATTTTCAACGACGGTTAGCGATGCCGGAGAACCATCAAAGCGGATTTCACCGCATAGTCCACACATGATTTACCTCAAAGGAATTGGATTCAAGTTTGACTTTGTCAAGAAAGGAGTTGTGAGAATTAAATCTGTTTTTTTTGACCTGAATTCCTGTTTGATTGTCCGTAGTGCTGCTCTACAAAATGGATAAAATCATCCAGAGAATCGTATCGTGATTTTTTTTGAGAAATTGCCGTTGCAGACTTAATAGCTCCAGCTCGTTATTGACATTCAGCGGTTGAACAAAGGAGTCGAAGTCTGTTGTTTTCACTTTGGCCTCTTGAATTGTTTGTGCTTTATTCCCTCAGGATTTATTGCCAAAAATCCTGCATTGGATAGAGCATCAAGAATAGAGTCTCAGCCAAAAACATACTAACAACAGCTCAAAATGTCAATCGTACACAAACCTTTATTTACATCTGCTCACCTGCGCACACAACACCAAACATCGCAACAATATTATATATACATTTGATTTTAAACATATTTATTATTGCATAACAGATTGCAGCAAAGAGGTGATTTTACATCGTTCTCAAACCATTTTTACATTGAACACAATATAACTACAGCATATATCTGCCGTTTATCCCCATATCATCCCCCTACAGCATGTAACAAACACAGAAGCTATATAAAAAACTGACCAGGTTGAACTTCTGGTATATTTTGACATCGCTTATGTTGTTTACACGCCGGATGAACAGCAAGTGTTGAGGTTTTCCCGGCAACTGCTTGTATATAACCGTAAGTAAAATTCACCAAGCCATGGACCGAAATTTGAACAACAGCCAGAGTCAGAGGAGCAAAGATCTGCTTATAGGACTACGAAAAACCACACAGGCTATAGATCTTCACGCCAAATACCTTCGCAAAACAGTTGGCATAACAAACCCACAACTGGTTATTCTCCAGGAGCTACTATCTCATCTTGAATCACTCTCTGTTTCTCAATTGTCAAAAGTAGTCTCGCTGAGTCAGGAAACAGTCACAGGGATCCTGACACGGCTGGATAAAAACACCCTGGTTTCAAGGAGAAAATCAGACAAGGACAAGCGCCGGTCCCTGATTTCGACAACCGAGGCCGGACGTAAATTATTGCAAAATGCACCATCGCCGTTAAAGCATGAATTTACAACATCATTTAATTCTCTTCGGGACTGGGAACAGCACATGATTCTTTGTTCCATACATAGGATTGTGGATACGATGTCGGCACAAAAAATTGCAGCATCACCTTTTTGGTAGCAGGACCTATTGAAAACGATAAAAAATCCAGCCACTAAACTGCAGGATTTTCACCTGAAAATCCGATCAGGGCGCGGCGATGAGGCACACTGTCCGGCTTGACGCGCAATAGCGATAAAAACGATGGTGGTGCTGTTATTTTTCGGTAAATTCGGATCTGGCTCAACAATACGGGAACAGGCTCACTACCGGACCGAGAGTATTATTACAATTGCCATAAAAAGGCGATGCATCAAGCCATCATTCTTGAAAATTCGGTTTAAGCGATTGTAAACATACACCATTCAGTCTACAATTGTCGCAGAGTAACAAGTGTAAAACCCGACTGACCAGACACCCAACAGTCAACCATTTAAGAAGGCTATGAGTTGTACCCAGATCAACATCAGCACCAGCTAACAGGAATATATGGATCTGCGCAATCAATGTCCCCATAAACTCGTAACCGCTGAGCAAGCGGTTGCAAAGATAAAAACAGGCAGCAGGGTTTTCATCGGCACGGGATGTGGAGAACCGCAGCGCCTTATTCACGCGATGGTGGCGAATAAAGCACTCTACGATATCCTGATCTACCAGATGTTGTCTTTCACCTTGGCACAGTACGTTGAAGACCGGGACTTTCTTAATCGTTTTTCACTGAAACTGTTCTTTATAAGCAGGGATATGCGCAAAGCCGCCTTCGAGGGAAAAATCGACTATATTCCTGCATACCTGTCACAGATACCCAGGATGTTTCACTCAAAACAGATTGGCCTGGATATTGCTCTTATTCAAGTAACACCCCCGGACAAGCACGGATACTGCAGCCTGGGTGTTTCTGTTGATATAACAAGGGCTGGCATGAGTAATGCTTCCGTTGTTATCGCTCAGGTCAATCCGAAGATGGTGAGAACCAGCGGCGACAGTAACGTTCATATCGATGAAATCGATTATCTGGTAGTTCATGATGAGCCTCTCGTCGAATACTTACCGGATACAGGTCGCGACAGGCGCATTGCCGAACGCATAGGACATTTTGTATCGCAGATGATAGATGACGGATCAACCCTGCAGATAGGTTTCGGTTCGCTTCCAGGGCAGATTTTGCAGTCGCTGATCAACAAGAAAGATCTTGGAGTTCACACCCAGGTGATAACCGACGGCTTTCTGCCCCTGCTCAAGCAAAAGGTGATTACCTGCAAGATGAAAAATCACCTTCCAGGGCGGATCGTCGGCTCTTTATGTATGGGCAGCAAGGAGCTCTACGACTATGTGGACGCCAATCCGCTGTTCTATTTCAGGTCATCGGAATATGTAAACGACCCAAACGTCATCGCCGGCAATGACAAGCTCATTTCCATCAGTTCAGCCCTTGAAGCGGACCTCACCGGCCAGGTCTGCTCCGATTCAGTGGGCCACCTCTTTTACAGCGGAATCGGCGACCAAGTCGATTTTCTAAGGGGCAGCGCCATGTCAAAGGGCGGGTTTTCCATTATTGCTTTGCCATCAACAGCCCAGGATGGACAGATTTCGCGGATAGTTCCCTTCCTCAATG
The DNA here is from genome assembly GCF_900104445.1 of Desulforhopalus singaporensis. Taxonomy (GTDB): domain Bacteria; phylum Desulfobacterota; class Desulfobulbia; order Desulfobulbales; family Desulfocapsaceae; genus Desulforhopalus_A; species Desulforhopalus_A singaporensis. The sequence continues at coordinate 7,772 of NZ_FNJI01000060.1, forward strand.
AAGGGGCCGGGGTCGCCACCACGCGAGGTGACGTGAATTACGTAGTCACCGAATATGGGGTTGCAGCCCTGAAGGGCAAGAGCATTTACCAACGGGTCATGGAGATGGCGCAGATCGCCCACCCGAAGTTCAGGGAAGAACTGATTGAACAGGCCAAGACCAGGCACTATATCTTTTCTGACCAGATACCACCAAGCAAAGATGACCTGCTTTTTCTGGAAGCCTACAAAACAAGCCACAAATTGAGAAACGGCAAAAGCATCGAGCTGCGCCCGATAATGCCTTCGGATGAGTTTAACTCAAGAAATTTTTTCTACTCTCTACAGGAAAAGACAATTTTCTACCGTTACTTTTATAAGAGAAAAATTTTCGGCCACAAGGAAGTTCAGAATGAGCTTGCCAGTGTGGATTACCGCCAGAACATGACCTTGATCGGGTTGATGGTCCAGGGAGGGCATAAGACGATTATGGCGGTGGCCTCATATGCGCAGGAACCGGAGTCAAACCTGGCCGAGGTGGCTTTTGTGGTCGGGGAGGATTTCCAGGGGCTGGGGGTCGCCTCGATCATGATGGATCAATTGGAGAATATAGCAAGGAAAAATGGTCTTACCGGTTTTACCGCTATTGTGCTGAAAGAGAACAACGCTATGCAGCATGTCTTCAAAAAGAGATATCCGAATTCAAGAATACAGGATAACGGTCCGGAAGTTTATTTCACCATGATGTTTGACGGGGATGCCAAGGATTGAGTCGCTGTAAAGAAGTAAAGGACCGGGCCGGAAGCTGCCATTTTATATATTGCCCATATAGATTTTCTGTCAAACTTTAACATACTTTCTTTTGTACTGGTCACAACGCTTTTGCATCTGGCGCAAGACATTCTGATATTCTTTATCGTTTGCATAGTTTGACAACTCCTGGGGATCTCTATCCAGATCATGTAAAAATTCGAAGACAGGCTCCTGCTCAAAATATCGTGCATAAACATAGCGTTCACCATGCACCCCTTCCCATTTTGGTATACGTGGATGGTCAAATAAATGCTCGCAGAAAAAATCTTTCCTCCAAGAAGTGGGCACAGTGTCATTAACAAGAGGCAGCAGACTTTGTCCTTGGTATCTATGGGGTATTTTAATATTTGCCAGATCCAGAATAGTTGGAGCAATATCCACATTCAAGGCCAACTGATCAACAATCGACTGGTGGCCAGTTATCTTGGAACGTGGATCATAAATAATCAGGGGAACTCTCAGGGCTTCATCGAAATGACACCATTTACCTGCAAACCCTCTGTCGCCCATAAAATATCCATTATCCCCCATAAAAATAATAACTGTATTTTTATCTAAATGAAGTTTTTCAAGTTCTTCAACTACCCTGCCGATTGCATTGTCTATCCCTGAAATCATTCGCAGATATGATTTCATGTTTTTCTGGTACTTTTCTGGAGTATCCCATCGCCAAAAGTAACGCTCTCGATTCAGCGATTTTTTAAGAAACTCCGGCAAAGAATTAAAAATTTCTGGGTTGGAAAGTTTCGGTTCTGATATCCTAACATCTTCATACATTCCTCTAACCGAAGGAGGAGAAGGATACTGGTTAAATTTATCTCTGTCTTCTGCATGTGCAGCATTAAAACTTACGGATAGGCAAAACGGCTTGTTATCTTTTCTATTATTCAGGAAACCAATAACATGGTCAGCGGCCAGATCCGTCTCATGTCTTCTTGATCCGTCTGGCATTGTATGAAAATATGGATTTCTGTTTAATTTCGTGAATGAATCAAACAGCAAGGGAGTTACGCTAAGATCAGGCGGCACATTTACACCAAACTTCCCTATGAATCCTGTTTGATAACCGCTGTTTCGCAATAGCGCAGGATAGCTTTCCCAAAGATGGTTCCTTTGCAATGGCGGGGTTGAGAATGTGTACTTATGGGTACGTTCAAACAATCCCGTAAAAATAGTAGCGCGACTTGCAGCACAGATAGGAGTAGTTACAAAAGCATTGCTGAACCTCACACCATCTTCAGCTAAGCGGTCAATACAGGGAGTTTTGATGGATGGATGTCCTGCACATCCTAATGTATCGTTTCTTTGGTCATCAGTAAGAAAAAACAGAATATTTGGCTGTTCTTCAGATACAGCACTGCAACTGTTTTCCATGAGCAATGTAAGAGAGGCTGCAGCCGTTGTTTTTAAAAAATGACGTCGAGATAATTGAAAGCCGTTCATATTATCATAAAATTTTAATTTTCAGGAACCTTCAAGATATTTTCCTCAAATTTACAGCGTAATAAAACACATATAACATCTTTTTTTACCAAAAATCTCACACTTACTTTCCATGGCAAAGTTTATGTTTCAACCCACTTTGGCACGGACAGGGCGCATTTCGTCCAACTTTCTCAGTAACAATAAAAAATTGCCTGAATTCAGCTGGGGGAATTTTTCTCTGCAGACACACAGTCATCGCTTTAAAAAAAGGATCTGCATGGGCAAAAAATGTTTTATATCCATCACACAGATAATTGAGCATCCCATTTTCAGCAGCAACAATTCTATCTTTTGGGCAGCCTCCATGGCATAATTGCAGCCAGCTGCAATAAAGACATTGCCGAGGCAGGCTATTCTTTTTCACATTGCCAAAAATGGTTTGCTGTTTTCCGTTAATGCAAGCTTGCAAATCGTCAGTTAAAATATTGCCAAGGAAGTTATCTTTGGTCACAAAATGATCACAACTGTATAGATCACCGTTATGCTCGATAACAGCCGCATCTCCGCAAATTTCGCTGTGTACACACAGTGAGGCGGGGTATCCGCAATAAATGCCTAACAGCATGTCAAAATGTTGAACAAATACTTTGCCAATATCACGACCTCTCACCCAACAGTCGAAGACACCGATTAAAAAACGCCCCCATTGTTCAGCATCCACGTTCAGGGAGCAGGGGGTTTTGTTGCCGGTCTGTTCAACAAGAGGAATGAATTGCAGAAAATTTGCACCAATACCAGTAAGAAAAGAGTATAGCCGTTCCGGGTAAGCACCATTATGATGCTGAACCACTGTTAATGTATTGAATTCTGCACCAGCCGACTTGAGATTCTCAATACCTCTCATGACCCTTGAGAATGTCCCCTTGCCATTGCGATCCCTGCGATAAAGGTTATGCAATTCTTCATCACCATCAATACTGACTCCCACCAGAAAATGATTTTTTGCTAACCAATCAGCGAGATCACCAGTAATCAGCGTTGCATTGCTTTGAAGCACATTGGAAACTCGCATTCCTGCACGGTGGTATTTGTGCTGATACTTCAAAATTTTTTCTAAAAACAATCTGGGGAGTAAAGCCGGTTCTCCCCCCTGCCATACAAAATTGATTTCTTTTACACCTTCAGGCTGGACCGAAATATATTTTTCAATATAAGCTTCAAGCACATCGTCACTCATAATATACGCTGAACGATTTTTGTGCTGAAACATTGTTTCCTTTTTCAGGTAGAAACAATAGTCACAAGATAGATTACAGAGAGGACCGATAGGTTTTGCAAGTAAATGAAAAGGGTTCATGGCACTGACAATAATCCAGCTATTCCCGTTTTAGCAACTTATTCGCCAAAGACGCAACTCTTCATGAGGTATCAGAGGTTGTCATGATGAATTTTAAAGGAGCAAGGCTTT
>NZ_FNJI01000100.1 GCF_900104445.1 Desulforhopalus singaporensis
GACCGGAATGAAATGGAATCACTGGCCGGGATCAAATGGAATGGGTGGCCGGAATGGAATGGAATCGCCGGCCGGAATCATCTGGAATACTCAACTTTTCCGTAGTGTTTGGACTAGTATGCCGAAGTATCCGCTGTATTACAGCAACACTGCATCCACGGCGATATAACTCTGTAGCGGCCAAATGCCTTATTCCGTGAAAACCGAATTTTTTCACCTCAGCTTTTTCACACAGGCGCGCAAGCAAATGCTGTCGACTAGTAAAAGGTTCCCCGTAATACTCTCGGGTAAAATCAGTTTGATCTACACAAACAAACACAAACTCTGAAGACACTTCCCGGTTATCGAGCCACCATTTAAAGGCGTCTTTCAACTCGGTGACCATGGGTAACCAATCGTATTCCCAGGTTCCCCCCACTCTCTTTCTTGTCCACAACCTGACCTGGTTGTTGTCAAAATCAAGATCAGCTAACTTCAGTCGAAAAAGTTCTCCTCTTCTAGCTGCCAGAAGTATACAAGCTTTGAGCATCACCTTATCCTGACCCTGAGCGATATCGCATACCTTCCAAAAATCTTCCAAAGAAGGAACATACCTCGGAGATCTTTCCTCTGGCATTTTCTCAATCGCAAAAGGATTTTCTTTAGGCAATAAAACTGGACTCATATATTTAGTGCCCCAACCCCAGGCAGCTAAAAGGTTTTTTCTGTCTTTATTGGCTGCATAACCAGATCTGTTCTTATATTGAACCTGAGAATTTTGCATCGCCAGTGCTGTTGTCATCTCCTCGACAGGCATAGTAGGATCGACAACCTTGAACAATTCCTTAAAAGATTTGCGTTTTTCTTTGTATGTCTTGTCGACAAATTTATCTCTGGCGTAATCCAAATACTGCAGAGACCAATCACCCAAAGAGACCGTGTTTATCGGTTCTTGCCAACCGTCGCTTGATTGATCTCTCATCTTCACTTCCCATACTTCCGCATCTTTCTTTGTCTTGAAGCGCTTTTCTTTCCTTTTTCCCTCCTTCCGCACCTGTCCTATCCAGACAATTTTCTTTCTGTTGTTCTTCAATTCTTCTTTCTTGTACGGCATTGTACACCTCCTCTTCAAAGAACTTGTAGCGGCGTCCAATGCGTATTCCACCTAGTTCTCGATAGTATTTTCTTACCGTCTTGACGTCAAGTTCTAAGAGCTCTGCAATTTGTGCCGTTGAAATGCAGGTGCCTAATTTATCAATAGTTTTGCTCATAATGTTTCTCCATCTCTGCTCCCGTAAATTGCTCGCTCACCAGTCCCAACCCTCGTGCTGTCACAATAAAAAAGGGTAACCGTCTGGTTACCCTTCCTAGATGCCTCTTTATCTTTCAGCTACTCAGATTTTTCGCTCAACACGCTGTGATCTGACCTTTGAGATCGATTAATATTTAATAGTTACTACAGGAAACCTCTGTTTCCGCACTACTGGTCTCCTACCTATGATGTCTTCCTTCACAACAGTTTCAAACAACCATTCAGTGTTCTTTTTAACCTGACCATCTTCATCCAACAAAGAATCAGTGAGATCGAGAATCTTCATCCCTTGCTTCGGCGCATTTTTCCCCGGTAACCATTTAAGATGCCACATTGCCGCTAGGACTGGCACAGGTACGAAATCATATCTTCTAAATTTTCGTCTTTGTAGCGGGGTAACGGACAAAAGCAACTGTTGAATCGGCTTTGTAAACTCTTGTAAATAATCGTTTTTTCTTCTTTCTGGAAAGCTTCCGCATAAAACCATGTTTGATAAAGTGCTCATAATATTCCTCTGTAAGCATTGGACGTAGTACTACCATTCAATTTAAAGGCTTCGGCGACGAGCGCTTATAACCCTGAGTAGCTACAAGATTTCTGGTCACTAGGTGCTACGTGAGAGACCATGTTGCTTTATGAGTTTCAGGGTAGGAGATATTGCTTTCAGGAGCAATCGGTATTGAGTAGAATAAATCGGTATTATGTAGGTAAAATAGGCACTTTGTAGGTGTTTTGGTTTTCATCCACCCTCTGTGTCAATATGGGTGAAACACCTACCCCTTG
>NZ_FNJI01000099.1 GCF_900104445.1 Desulforhopalus singaporensis
TGGCTTCAAGGCCTTTGCGGTCAATTTTTCTTCCATCATCAGTTTCCATGCCCGGAGTATAACATATGTCTACTAATCAATGAATTGATTGATATCTAGCCAGAGAATCTATTGAAGAAAAAATTCAAGACATCTATTGGGAATGAAAACAATGATACATCTTCTCTTTTGCAATAATAGAAAAGGAAAAAATACAAGCACATGCAGTTATAAAAAATAAATATAGTACACAGGATTTTATAGATACGATTTGCGTACTTTCTTCCAGAGAATCCCAGAGATGAGCTATCTAACTTCACTGTAGAGTATATATTTGCATATGCAATTCCGAAGAAAATTATGGCACCTAGCATTACTGGCATCGCAAGAATAAGTAATAAAAACTTCATTACTGGCAGATGTAGAGCTATCTCTTTTGTACTTACGACCAGAAATGCCACATAGACAACTGCAGCACAAAGTGTTAATGGTATAAAAAGCAAATATGGAATAAACAACGTTGGAGAGCGTTTGCAGCTATTTGCCTGATTCTTATCAGCTTTATCAACCTTTTTTGCCTGGGTCATTAATCAAAGCCTCCTTATGACTGAATATGGAACATGGTTATATCTTAGCTGCCTCGTAAAGAAAGTATAAAGATATGCACTGCCAGCTCATGAATAAATAGATGACACTGGCAAGTGCATATTCTGACAGCAATTATTTTCGCAATCTTGTCAAATTAGATAGCCTTTTGTTTACGCTATATAATTGACTATTTTTCACAATCATCTCTACTAGATTCCTTTTCTCTTTGCTTGTCGAAATAATCATCGATTTGAAAGGCATAAACACCCCAATCAACAATCCTACTAGGAATCGCAGTCAGTAACTGCATAGCCTCAGCAAGCTGTTCTACCCTTGGTTTAACATACTCATTCACTCTTTTTATCTTCTCCTGCTGGGCTTTGCTGTATGGAGAATTATCATATGGGCTATCGTCATTAGGTCCAAACTCATCCCTCATGCTGTCTTCAGTATTTTCTCCTCCATAAGAACCGGGATTTCCTAAACCTAATTCACCTGCAGACACCAATCCTAAAATATCATAGTTATTGACCCGATTATTTTTAGTATAAGAGTATAAGTTATTTCCTCCAATAATACCAATAGGATCCTCCGTAGTCCATACTCCGGCGGATGGGTCATACTGCCTGAAATGGAAATGGTAGAGTCCCGACTCCGGATCAAGCTGTTTGCCGGTAAAGGTAAACCGGTTGTCGGTTATATCCCCGGAGATAAGCTCCCCAAAGGCATCGTAGCGATATCGCGTTTTCTGCCTGCCGTTATGGGCGGTAAGCGCTACGACCGAACCGAGGCCGTAGTAGGCGTAATAAAGTCTTTGCCCCCTGGGCCGATTGACATGGTACTGACCCGAGTCGCCTGTGGTGTAGTCCTGGCGGCTGACAATCCTGCCCAAGGCACGGTGATAGGTGGTTATCTGCTGGCTACCGGAGCCGGTGATCTCCTGGAGGACTTCCAGGCCGTCATAGATATAGTCGGTACTCTTCACCTTTTTCGCCATGTTTTCATGCTTGCCGCAAAAGCCAATTCCAACATTTTCTTTGGTGACGAATCTGCAGTCTGGTTGGACTATCATTCCGGTAGCACCTAGGCAAAACCCTCAAAATTTAAGTCTGAATGTCCGGCAGATTAATAGATACTATACTTAAAGATATCATCAATATAATAATATTGTCCGTCAGCTAACATATAAATAATAATTACTGCAATTAAAGCATGAACAACATTCAGCGCTAACATAAAAAAATTCGTTTTTTTCAAAAGTGCATTTTTTATTGCAAGAAATAAACAATAAAAGAGAGCTGATTGACAATAAGACGCTAAAATTAACAATAAGAAAGCGTCAAATTTTCTAAAATTACAAAATGGCTCTTCGCCCGCTGCATAATAGATCAACAAACCGCTGATGGAATAAATTAAAAAAAGGCTGAACGTAATAACAATTTTTCTTAAATATTTTAAAAAATTATATTGAATCATACATCCCTCATCGATAAAATCGGTGGTCAGAGTTTGTATTAAGGCCAGCTATTCCCGTTTTAGCGACTTATTCGTCAAAGACGCAACTCTTCATGAGGTATCAGAGGTTGTCATGATGAATTTTAAAGGAGCAAGGCT
>NZ_FNJI01000079.1 GCF_900104445.1 Desulforhopalus singaporensis
GCTGGTCAGGGGGGAATCGTGGTCGTTGCTTTGGTTGTATACAAAATCATACCAGCCGTGAGCCCTGGTGAAGAGGCCGAAGTTGTAGAGGGGACCCACTTCGCCGAAATTGAGGTCTGCTTCGGTAAGCACATCGAAGCGATTTTTGATCAGGCTCCACCGGTCGAAGTTCCGGTTGCCGTCATCACTGTTCGGATCGGCGATCAATTTCTTATCCTGATCCTCAATACGTTGAGCCACCGAGTAGCGCAGGGTCGTGTCCCAGTCAAGGGAGATCCCGTTGCCAAGATCAAAATTAAGCGCGTACGCGCCGGTTGTCGCCGACAGACAACCCAGCATCGCTGCCCCCGAATACAACAAAACCTTTTTGGCTTTTCTCCTCATCGAATCAACCTCCTTAGTGTGAGTTGTTGTTACTACACGTTTCCTGCATGCTCTCCCTGTTGAACATCTGCACAACTAAAACCTTGGTAATGGTGAGTTCTTTCGCTTTAATGCCAACGAATGTAAATGGGTCTTCAAACCTGTCGACACAGGTTCTCTTTTTGGAATTTGATAAATCATCAGCAAAGGCCACTATCGGTTTTCGTTTTAATCGGGTATTGTCGATCTGAAACTCTTAACGATTCTTGAAGCGTCGGATCATTTTGAAGTTGAATATATACAATCTTTGTGCCAGATAGTATTTGGGTCGTTAATTGAATCATAACTTTATGAATTGAATATGTTTATTCTTGCATGCCTAATAATCATTGCGCTTGACATGTTTGTCTTACGCGATATAAAGCGCGCAAATAAACTGCGAAATATCACTTTGCGCTATATATCGCGCGTATGCTTGGTGGGATTTGGGTGATTTGCGAGCGATTTGCTGTAAAATTTGTTTTACGGACTGAAAAAACAGATGAGGCATACAAAAAAATCGTCCTGTTGCATGTTATTGCATCGTTTTCGGAGAAAATTTTGAAATGAATCTGAAATACAGTGAGCAATCAAAAAACTTTTTGGAAGATAATTACCGTTTTGAAATGTTTCTCTCTGAAATGGCGACCAAATTCATCGATCTGCCCGTAAACCAGGTAAGAGAAGAAATCGAAAAAGGGTTAAGGCTCATTGTTGAATACCTGAAAATTGATCGATGCTCGCTGTTGAAATTTTCGACCGACGGAACACGACTCCTTCCTGCCAACTCATACACCATTCCTGCGGCTCAGTCCCCTTTAGCCAAAAATTTTTCGTTCAAGATGCCTTCTTACATCGCAAAACTCAGAAAAGGAGAACGGGTTTTTGTCTCGCAACCGGAAGATGTGCCGGAGGAATGGGTGCTTGAGAAAAAGTACATGAAGAAAATGGGGATCAAGGCCCACTTGGGTTTACCGCTAAAGGTTGGGGATGATGTTGTCGGGGTATTGACATTTGATGTTTTTCGATCGGCGAGCGACTGGCCGCAGGTGCTGCTTGAAAAACTCAGCTACCTGTCCATGATTTTCGGCAATGTGTTGATGCGAGAAGGTATCTACAACCAGATTGATCGAGCTTTGGGATTTGAGGAGTTGCTCTCCGAAATTTCGACCAGGTTTCTCAATCTACCTGTAAAAGCAATAGATACGAATATCAAAGCGGCCCTGCAGAAATTGGTCGAGTTCCTCGATATGGACCGGTCGACACTGTATCAATTAAATATAGAAAAATCCAATTTTTTTCTGACCCATTTCTGGTCCAGATCGGGCATTGAAAATATGCCCAGCCTTTCCGGCAGAGATTTCCCATGGATGGAAAATAAACTCAGGAAAGGGGACATTCTTACCTATTCCTCGATCGAGGATTTGCCGGCCGAGGCGGAGCATGACAAAAAAATACTGATGAGCGTGGGCGACAAGTCAATCCTTGTTATCCCGTTGATGGCTTCGGGAACCTTGATAGGAGCGCTTTCATTCAGCTCGATTCGCAACAAGAAAGTATTGCCCGATAAAATTGTCCAGAGATGCCGACTTATCGGAGAAATTTTTTCCAGCACCTTGACGCGAGTTGAATCCGCTCTTGCATTGATTGAAGCGTTCTCCAAAATCAAGCATTTGAAGGCGCAACTTGAGTCTGACTATAATTATCTTCGCGATGAACTGGACTCTGAGTTTGGCTTTCATGAAATGATAGGAAAAAGCGCACCGCTCCAGCATGTCCTGTTCAAAATTGAACAGGTTGCGCCAACCGATACGACTGTTCTCATTCTTGGAGAAACCGGAACGGGGAAAGAGCTGGTTGCCCGGGCCATTCACAACAAGAGTACACGAAAGAATCGGCCTTTGGTAAAAGTCAATTGTGCAGCACTTTCGCCAATGCTGATAGAAAGTGAATTGTTCGGTCATGAAAAAGGCGCGTTCACAGGTGCTTACAAAAGAAAACCAGGCCGCTTTGAAACGGCTCATGGCACCAGCTTTTTTTTAGATGAAATTGGAGAACTTCCCTTGGACCTCCAGGCAAAATTACTTCGAGTGATCCAAGATGGAGAGTTGGAACGGATCGGCGGCACCGGTACCATTAAGGTGGAGGTGCGGATCATCGCGGCAACAAACAAAGATCTTTACAATGAAGTCCGGGAAGGCCGTTTTCGGCAGGACTTGTATTACAGGTTGAATGTTTTCCCAATTACAGTGCCTCCCCTTCGGCAACGAACGGACGACATCCCTTTGCTGCTCAACTGGTTTGTCCAGAAATTTACTAAAAAATTGGGTAAAAAAATTACAGGCATTTCCAAAGATGTCATAGCAAAGCTGCAGGGTTACCAATGGCCTGGGAATGTTCGTGAGCTTGAAAACACTGTAGAACGCGCTGTCATCAACAACAATGGGCCTATGTTACGAATGAGGGATGTCTCCGGGGCCGTTGAATTCAATCAAATAAAAGCTGGTAACGAAGAGACATTTATTGACAATGACGAACTTCTGTCAACACCCCAGCGGACAACGCTTTCCGAGTTGGAACGAAATTACATTATTCAGGTTCTCAAGGAGAATAACTGGCGAATCGATGGCCCTAAGGGAGCCGCATTGATTCTCGGGCTTAAAACTTCAACCTTGCGTTCCCGCATGAAAAAACTCGGCATCCGAAGGCCGTCCACCCCACAATAATCTATCTGCTCGCCTTATTTACCGTTCGTTGGTTCGTCGATATATCACGTATAAAGCAATATATCACTTGTTTTCAAACGTGATATATAACGCATATGCGCTGTGCAACAGAGCCCTGGATAGTTTTCGTCCAAATCTATACTCCATGAGTATTAAGTGGTTACACTGTTTTTTTCATATAAAAAAAACTTGGCAAATGATTTGCATGCCCTTATCTTCAATTCACGGACAAAAATTATCTCGATGCCAAAAAGTATTGTATCCGTTCACCGGAAAACCGAAATACTCCAACTGCTTATCCGGAATAGAGAATAGGTTATGCTTATTGTCATTACAAAAATCTATGTGCCACCCAGGAATCAAAAAGAAATCCTTCAGACGCTTTATTCCCTGCTTGATCTCAACAGAAAAGAAGGTGGGTGTCTCAACTACAACATCTATCAAGAAATAGGATGCGAAAACCATTACTGCTTGATCGAGAGATGGTCATCTTTGAAGCAATGGGATACTTATTTTGGTTCCGATCGATTCAAAGTCTTTATGGGAGCCATGAGCTTTCTAGACAGGACGCCGCAGATTACCTTCGGAACGGTCTCCTCTGAAAAAAAGGCAGAATCGCTCATGAAACGTATTCAGGAGATGCAACCGGGATCAGACAGCAATGGTGATTGAGTTCGAATGCGGTTATCTTGATAAATCGTTCCATTAACGATATCTTCCACCAACTCAGGAAAAGGTGTTCAAGTTTTTTTCCAGTTAAGCAAAACTGATATATTCAGCCACTGCTGTTTGAATGAATAAGTAGAAAACAAAAACCTCCTACAGGCCAAACGTTCATAATGAACTATAGGGTAAAAGTCGGCAGTCACAAGTCAGACTCATCAGGAGGAACACATGGAAACCATTCATTACATAGGACTTGACGTCCACAAAAAACGGTATGTTACTGTGTGAAAACTTACCAAGGGGAGACCTTTGATTGCATAAAAAGGGCAGGAAATCCACCTAAGAAACAGCTACTGACTGTTCAAACAAACTGAACCAGCTCTTATCACGCTTGTAAATCATCACCGATTCCTCAGTACAATTTATCGCTTGCTGAAGATTGGTGGTAATCAAAAATATTAATGCATTGTTAAAGGAAAAAAATTATGGTCCCAACTAATCTCGATGGAGCTAGTCTGGCTGAGCGTATATCTCAAACCCTGACGAAGGACATCCTTAATCGAAGCCTTCGAGGTGGAGATCGTTTAGTGGAAACCGAATTGCAGAATCATTTTGGTGTAAGCCGGTCGCCCCTTCGGGAAGCCTTCCGAGATTTGAAAAAAAAAGGCTTAGTGGAAATCCGGCCTCGACGGGGGACTTTTGTCAAGAACATCAACCGTAAAGACATCAACGAACACTACCCGGTGCTTGCGGCGTTAGAGGGATTGGCGGCACGGGAGGCCCACGGTCTTATGACTAAAAAGCACAAAAATGATTTGGCCAACCACTTTGAGGGCATGCATGATGCGGCGCATAACGGTGATGTAGAGCTGTTTCTCAAAAAACACGACTGGTTTCACCTTGTATATATTACGGCCAGTGGTAACCAGTTGCTGATCGACATGATCCAGGACATGCGCCTGCGCGGGACGATTTTACGGTATTTTTATAAATATACTCACGCCTATTGCAAACAGAGTCTCGATATCCATAGCCGCATCCTTTCGGCATTGGGCAATCCGGACGAAGATCCGAACGATGTGGGACGACTGATCCGCAGTCACATAGAGGACATGCTTGTAATGAAAGGGTGGGCACTGTAGCAGTAAATTGAAATAGTTTAGACTTTTTTTCTTTACCTGAGATAGTTCCGATTTGATCTGTTTGAATGCATAATTCGATTCTCCTCAGTAACGAATAACAGTCGGTAATCGCGAGCATAAAACCGCTGAATCGTGTATAATGTGTAGAAATTTAACAGGATATTCCTCAAAAGGCTTGCACATGATCCAATATACGAGCAGTAAGCAACTCACCCTGGATGGATTTAGCCTTCCCTTTGGCGGTGCACTGAATCCGAAGAACCGGTGGGTAAAATGGAGCGCAGTTATCCCGTGGGACGACTTGGCTGCATGTTATTACAAGACGATGAATCCCAATAAGGGGCGTCCGGGAAAAGATGCACGCCTGGTGATCGGTGCGATGATCATCAAGCATAAGTTGACCCTGAGTGATGAAGAGACGGTACTGCAGATTGTCATTCAGCGTCGAAAATTGACCCCCAATCGGCGTCCAAGGTTGACCCCATTGGCTTAAATATCATTTCGTTTTAAATCTCTTAATTATTTAATATGAAAAGCTTTTTAAAACAGAAAGTGTTCGGCGATTCATAGCGCAAAGGGGTCAATATTCAAAGCGGAAAAGGGTCAAATTTCAATGCTGAATGACACATTCATCCGGCCCACCATGTAAAAAGGGTCCCTGGGTCTGCCGCGCAGTGCCAGTTCCAGTGCGTTTTCCTCGACTCCCTTAGCAAGGGTTTTCTTGAGTTCGTTCTGGATTTCAAAGTAGCGGTCTGCAGGACACAGCCCTTTTATTCCCTGGTGAGGACGACGGTGGTTGTAGTAATTTATCCAGATTGCAATTCGCTGCTGGGCATCTTCAAAGCTGTCGAACTGGGCACGAAACAGGAACTCCTGAAGAATCGTCTTCCAGAACCGTTCGATTTTACCAAGTGTCATAGGGTGGTGCGGTCGGCTTCTGATATGCTTG
>NZ_FNJI01000042.1 GCF_900104445.1 Desulforhopalus singaporensis
GACGTCAAAGCCGGAATAGAGAAAGTAGTCAAGCATCTCCACTTTCCTGCCATGCCATTTCTCCGTCTTGTCGGTAAAGCTGTCATAGGCAACGGATATATTGTTGCTGGTCAGGGGGGAATCGTGGTCGTTGCTTTGGTTGTATACAAAATCATACCAGCCGTGAGCCCTGGTGAAGAGGCCGAAGTTGTAGAGGGGACCCACTTCGCCGAAATTGAGGTCTGCTTCGGTAAGCACATCGAAGCGATTTTTGATCAGGCTCCACCGGTCGAAGTTCCGGTTGCCGTCATCACTGTTCGGATCGGCGATCAATTTCTTATCCTGATCCTCAATACGTTGAGCCACCGAGTAGCGCAGGGTCGTGTCCCAGTCAAGGGAGATCCCGTTGCCAAGATCAAAATTAAGCGCGTACGCGCCGGTTGTCGCCGACAGACACCACAATAGCACTACGACCATACTACATAATCCTGCCTTAATCGTTGTCCTCTTCACTTCAACCTCCTCCACCGTTTTTTATAATGCCAAATTGATTACCCCTTTGCCTCTTGAAACGTTAAGTGTTCGCGCCTCCACTCCGCTGTGGCCGCAGCATCTCTTCAACAACAGAGTGTTTCATCACACAAGTTCATATCGTGGAAAAGTGGCAGCTGTTGCCACTCTTTTTTTTCGATCGTAGCCACTGAGTTGATAGCGCCGATCATGGCGTCAGGAGCTTGAGGCACCGTTTTACCGAAAAAGAAACCCATTGTTACCCCAACACTGTTACCTTCACGTGCAAAAAAAAACACGCCCCTAGTTATTATCTTTTATAAAATTCGCCCTCTTCTCGTAAATGGCTGATCATTACGTTTTTTTGTGCGCTACAAAAATTTACAACAGAGAAATGACCACCCTATTATCGTTCAATTTCACTGAAAAAACATATAACCATAACTCAAGTTGGAAAATAACAGATAGCATCGTTTCTCCTTTACGTCAAGGAAAAACACATCTCCTCATATCTCTTAAAATACCATTGAAAATGGCAACCTTCATGCGAATTGACAGAGCTCAATGCGGTAATGTCCAGAATTTTTAATATTTTTGTTTTTTTGGCAGCGCAGCAAAGGGCAAAATACAAGGTTTTGAGTCTTGCGTACGGGATTAGGGCCTGATCCTGATCCTGTACTGGGATTCATAAACCCAATGACACAACCATGATTCTTTGCATAATCCTGCTTCATGGCGGCCTTTCCCCTTGGTTGGTGGATTGTCTGGCGGCCGTGAGTTGACCGTATTGGGGCCACCTCTTATAAAAAATCGGGGGCAAACACTGGGCGTTACCACAAGCTGCGGAGGCAGCTTGGAGGTTCAATGCTAAACATCGGATAATGTATTGCAATGGTTAAGAAAAAAACGAGCCGGATATGGGCGTGATGGAGAGCGGTTATGCGCTGGTTTCGCTTCATTGGCCACGGGAAGAACTCACCCGGTGCCAAGGTCCGACAGAGAACTCTTGCGCGGAAAAAGAGAGGGACTGCCATTGGGAGAATGCAGAAAACATAAGGCAATTGCCCAGTAACGCCCAGTGCCCAATCACCAGGTTGCAACCGATTGGTCTGTTATAGCGTTGCTGAACTGTGGCGGCGAAACAACACGCAGATACAATATCACACGCAATTCTTCAACCGTATTTGTTTGACACCGTCAAATATCTGGCAAAGGTTCCACTGGCCGGGGTGTAAAAGTACGTAAGAGTCTATTCGATATTATCAACAAATCCTCAAATGGATTACCGCTCAGATACCCGAGTAGATCATTGTTGTAGGTTGTCACCAGCCCATGCAGGCTCGTCCAGAATTGAATGAAATAACGTCTGGCTTCCTCCTTGGGTATAGTGTTGTGAATTTCTGCTATTTCCTTCATAACATCGGTGAAAAGTGCTCCGACCCTCAGCGCGGCTTTCAATTCAACAGTGGCAACATGCTCCAGGGGAGTACCAACAAAATCATTGTGCTTCGGGACATACAGGGTAAACATAATGTCGTAGTAATTCGATTGATTTACGCCAAAATCGATATAGGCATTTTTCATTGCCCTCAGCTTATCGATCGGATCACTGTGTCCACTCATGCTTTTTAGCAAAGTGGAGTGAAGCAGGTCGAAACCTCTTTTTAATACCAGCAGATAAATCTCATCCTTATTGTCATAGTAATTGTATATTGTCTTTGCAGCTATGTGCAGACGAAGGGCCAGTTTCCTCATTGAAAACCCTTCATATCCATGTTCAGTGATAAGGGCAAGAGTCTCTTCAAGAATTTGTTGTTTAACCTCTTCGATTTCTTCCGCTGAACGGGGTTGCTTTGGCATGTGATACTCGTTGTTGTTTCGATTAGAAATCTGGATAGTTGCCTGAAAAATAAGAGATAAAATCTGGCAGGCAGGAATGGCCCTGGGACAAAAACACCTGTTACAATAACACCTGCTCCCGCTCAAATCAACACCGCACGGTACAAAAAAATCAGCAGTGTTGATCCCGAGTATATGTCTGGCCAGAAACTGAGGATCTTGAGCGGGAGCCCACAATATTCACAACAACATCTTGACATTACAGACTGTTACTGCAGCAACTTTTTCCTGGTCCAGACAAATTCATTGCAGTCATCACAAGACCGCCAAGGGAGTCAGGGGATAATTAACCTGCCCTCCCTGAATCCCGGCGGGGAAATATCACATTTGTGTCAGGTACTGGTTGTCCGTTCAGTTTCGACCTGAAGTGAAACAGTAATCGAGCCAATATTGCCAAATCCGGCTTCGTCACCAGAGCATGGTTGACGATTCGTCCTTGGCGCGGCTGGATTACCTCTTCTTGCAAATTTCAACGACCGCTTTCGCCAAAGTCTTCTTCACATGCGACTTCATAGCTGCAACCCTGCATATACAAAGAGGTCAATAAAAAATTCGGTATGATTGAGCAGCACCGGTCGCTGTTGTACGTCGAAGGAGCAGACTCTAAACTACAGCTTTTAAAAAACCGTTAATCCGGGCGCGGGTCTCTTCTGTTTGCAAAAGCTCACAGAAAACTTTCAGCTCATTATCGATCACCGTTGCTACCTCCGGCTGAGAAACACGCATAAGCTCTTTGGTTCTCAATAGAGAAGCAAGAGGCTGCCTGAGCAATAAAGCAATATATTCCTGTGCCACATCGACAGCCTTTTCTGGATTGGAAATTTGGTTGATCAACCCCCAGGACAACGCCTCACCTGCAGAAAAGAACCGACCTGTAAACAATACCTCCCGGGCCATTTTCTGGCCGATTACATGGGGCAAGAGGACACTTGATGCACCCTCCGGCCCAACCCCCAGGTTAGCAAACGGCACCCGGAATTTGGTTGTTCTGGAGGCTACGACTATATCACAGTGGAGCAAGATTGTTGTACCGATGCCAACAGCGACCCCTTCGACCGCCGCGACGATGACTTTTTTCAAGTTTGCAACGGTCAGGAAAATATCCCGAACACAATCCATCAGCTGCATCTGTTCACCACCAACCAGATCTGAAAGATCGTTACCGGCTGTAAACTGCCCCCCAACTCCCTCCAGCAATATGATATGACAGTCAGGTGATGCATCGGCAGCTTGCAGTGCCGAGATGAGTTCCAGATACGTTTTTATTCTGATTGCATTGAGCTTGGTCGGCCTGTTTATCGATATTCTGGCAACAGAATTCTCATAACGAACTTTAATGTCAGTAAACTTTGCAGACTCCATGGTCTTTCTCCTGATGACGGTAAAGATTGACAGTTTTATTGAAACAGATTCACGGGACCAGATGAGCAGGAAATGATCATGGGATAGAGTTCGCAGCAACCTTGCTGGCTATTCGGTTCTACTTGGTGCTTCAATTCCGTGCTGCACACAACCGCATCTACTCTTACGTTTACGTAATAAAATATGCTACCCCAGGCTTAACGGCTGCATCTACCCTCCGGACAAACATCAACAATGCTAATATTGTTATTATTTATATATGTAGCATGAGTTATAATCAACACGGCAACACGGCTCCCCTTTTCTTCTTGTTGGGTTCACCACAGACTTTTGCCCAGGCGTTCATTGACATGAACGTAAAGGTAATGCTATCATTTTCATGACTCAATGTATATCTTTTTTTTACTATCCCGGCTGATATCATGGTTATCGACCAGTGATGAACCCGCGGAACTGGAGCTGCCACAACATTCAGCGTGCATCCCCCCTTGCGCCGAACAATTAATCTTTACGTAATATGTAATCTAAAAAACAATTTAACGTCCTGAAGCCTATCGCACAACACACCCTACCCCTAATAATACAAGCATTTTGTTATTTTTCACAAACGTCACAAATTAGTTGCTCTTTACGTAAAGATAATATATTAATTATGTATCGAGACAGAACCGAAGTACTAACAGTGCAAATAACTATATGGATAACCGACCATGATTTTTGAACATACTGAAGAACAGAGTCTTCTTCGCGATATGGTTCGTGAGTTTGCCGAAAAAGAGATCGCACCTTCGGCGAGAGAGCGCGATGAAGAGGAACGTTTCGACCGCGCCTTGATGTTCGACAAGCTTGCGGAATTAGGCTTGACCGGCATTATTTTTCCCGAGGAATATGGTGGAGCCGGGGGTGACTACATAAGCTATGCCATCGTGGTGGAGGAGTTGTCGCGAGTCTGCGCATCAACCGGAGTTACTCTCTGCGCTCATCTTTCACTGGCGTCGAATCCTATTTATCTTTTCGGTACCGAGGAACAGAAAAGGCAGCACCTCGTTCCTCTTGCAGAAGGGGAAAAAATGGGGGCTTTTGGGCTGACCGAACCGTCTGCCGGGTCGGATGCAGGAGGTACCAAGACCACTGCCGTAAAAGAGAACGGCCAATGGGTACTCAACGGTTCCAAAATCTTTATCACCAATGCAGGGGAAGCGGATGTCTATGTTGTTCTCGCCAGAACGGATAAAGAGGCCCGGAAACATCATGGCATAAGTGCCTTCATCGTGGAAAAGGGAACCCCGGGATTTTCTTTTGGCAAAAAGGAAAAAAAGATGGGTATCCGCTCCTCTCCAACCATGGAGCTGGTATTTGAAAATTGCCGGATCCCGGAAGAAAACCTGTTGGGCAAGGAAGGGGAAGGTTTCAAGATTGCCATGAAAACCCTTGATGCCGGGCGAATTACAGTTGCGGCACAAGCCTTGGGAATAGCTCAGGGTGCACTTGACACCGCCTTGGCATACGCCAAGGAGCGCAAACAGTTTGACACCCCCATCAGCCAATTCCAGGGGATACAGTTCCAGCTTGCCGATATGTCAACCCAAATTGAGGCGGCACGATTACTCATTTATTCAGCTGCCTACAGGGCGAGTAATGGGCTCTCCTATACCATGCAATCCGCCATGGCGAAACTGAACGCCAGTGAAACCGCCATGAAAGTCACGACACAGGCGGTCCAGATTCTCGGCGGTTACGGGTATACCCGCGAATTCCCGGTCGAGAGGATGATGAGGGACGCAAAAATCACTGAAATATACGAAGGGACAAGTGAAGTACAGCGTATGATCATCGGCAGCGCCATGACAAAGAGGTAAACCGCACGTTATTGGCGTGAGTAAAACCTCTGGACTTATTCACGCCAATTGTTTAATGTTCGCGGTCTAATCGTTGGTGGACTACCAGATCTCCTATCCCCATGTCACAGCAACATATCGACCCGAAAAACAGATTTATTTCCGGTTTTATCCTGCATCTTCATCCCAGGACCATTCCGCTGGAAACGTTACGGATTTCCTTGAGTTTCGGATTGGGTGGCATCGCGGCCCTGCTGCTCATGGTGCTGTTTATCACCGGTCTTCTGCAGCTGTTGACATATGAGCCCGAGATTTCAACAGCGTACGGTTCCGTATTGGGGATGTACAAGAATGTTCCCATAACCGGCTGGGTTCGTAATATCCATTACTGGGCAGGAAACTGTTTAGTACTTGTCGCCATCCTGCACCTCTTACGCGTTTTTCTCACCGGCGCGATCGGCGGGGTCCGCCTGCTGAACTGGTACATCGGCCTCCTGCTGTTATTTCTCACATTGTTTGCCAACTTTACTGGATACCTGCTCCCCTGGGACCAGCTTTCATACTGGGCGGCAACCATTTTCAGCAGCATGTTCGCCTACATTCCAGTGGTGGGCAACCAGTTGATGGAGCTCTTAAGAGGTGGAGAGAAAATCGGCCCGGACACCTTATCTATTTTTTTCGCAATCCATGTAGGTTTTCTGCCGCTTTTTTTTATCATTTTCACCATCTGGCACTTCTGGCAGGTACGAAAAGCTGGAGGATTGATCTGCCGTACCGATGGCCCAAAAAAAATGCTGAGTGAGCGAGTCAACACAGTTCCCGCTCTTGTTGAGCGGGAGCTTTTCTGGGGTTTGAGTTTTCTCGCTGTCCTGCTGATCTTTTCGGCATTGGTAGATGCACCTCTTGCCGAACCGGCCAACCCCGGCTTGAGCCCCAATCCGGTCAAGGGAGGATGGTATCTTGTCGGGCTCCAGGAGCTGCTCCTCCATATCCATCCCATTTTTGCCATATGGGTACTTCCTGCGACGGTGCTGCTCCTGCTGGCGCTTATTCCCATACGCCAGACCAATGTTTTACCACCAGGAGTGTGGTTCGGCGGACGAGACGGCAGACGTGCAGCATTTCTCGCGTTTATCCTCGGGATTATTGTTACGAGCAGTGCCATCGTCGCCGATGACATGCTGTTTCGAACGGAACAGCTCCAGCCGGGCAACGAGTTCCTGACAAGAGGACTACTCATCCTGGCCGGTTACCTGGTCCTGGTCGGAGGCTTTACCGCAACAGCCAGGAAATGGCAACAAATGGCAACAGCCAAGACCGTCATGCTCATCTTTCTTTTTCATGTCGGGATATTACTGGCACTCACCGTTGTCGGCATCTGGTTCAGGGGCGCCGGCATGCAGCTTATCTGGCCGCTATGACCAAGGAAAACAAGACCGAGGCGGATGTTGTGAGGCAAGACAACGAGCAGGTAAAACCCGCTTTTCCACGTCGATCTTTGATTAAAAAGATCTGGGCACTCATCGGATTGCTGGCTGGAATCGAGCTGGCGTGGATAGGGACGACAATCTTGGCATCACGGCAAAAACGTGGTGACAAACAGACGGACGCCGGATACATCGACGTTGCCAAGGTCGAGACGTTCCAACCCGGAACAGTTACCGCTGTTGCCAGGGGTGGTTTTTACGTGTCCCGGCTCGAGGATGGGAGTTTCCTCGCTCTTACCAGCACCTGTACCCATCTCGGGTGTGCCCTGCCATGGGACAATAAAGAGCGTAAATTCATCTGTCCATGCCATGGTTCAACCTTTGATTGTCGCGGGGATGTCCTCTCTTCTCCTGCAACCAGCGCCCTCTCTCTTCACCCGCTACGCCTTGAAAACGGAGTAGTGCGGGTGGATATCAGCAGGAGAATTCGGCGATCGGCCTATAATGAATCACAGGCTGTCAGAATATAAATGAAAAAGCACAAAAAAACAGCACAGACAGGCCCGGCTACACCCAAGAAGGCAGGTGTTTGGGAGAAAGGTGCCATTGTGGCGGCACTTTTCTGCCTGGTTGCGCCGTTTTTCTACCTGGCCCGCGACAGCCATGGTCCGCCGCCGCCACCGGTCAACAAAGCCGTTTTCATCGGCAGCCCAAAATGCGCCGACTGTCACCGTGTTGTCTACGACAAATGGCAAAAATCCCACCATGACCTGGCCATGGACAAGGCATCCGACGCCACCGTCATCGGCGATTTCAACAACGCTTATTTCACTGATCCGTACCAGGGTGTCGTCAGTAGATTTTTCCGCGAAGGCGATAAGTTCATGGTGGAAACCGAGGGACCTGACGGAGAGCGGGGAACTTTTGAGATCGTTTACGTATTTGGCGTCGAACCGCTGCAGCAATACCTGGTCCCGTTTCCGGGCGGCAGACTCCAGTGCCTCACCATTGCCTGGGATACCAAAAAGTCCCAGTGGTACCGACTTCCCCCTTACGAGGTGAAAGGCCCCGGCGATTGGCTGCACTGGACACGCGGAGGACAGAACTGGAACAGCATGTGTGCGGAATGTCATTCCACCCGGGTCAGCAAACAATATGATATGGCAAGCAATAGTTATACCACCAACTGGTTCGCCATTGACGTGGGCTGCGAAGCATGCCACGGCCCGGGATCGGTACATGCTGAATGGGCGGCCCAGTCCCCCCTGGCCAGAGTTTCGCTTGCCAATTTTGGCCTTGCTGTCCAGACTGATCCGGCAGCAAAACAGCAACAGGAAATCATTTGCGCCCCCTGTCACTCCCGCCGCTATCAGCTGGGTGACAACGATCACACCCAGGGCGGCCTGCTCGACCTGCTTGTCCCGTCGCTATTGGAAGAGGGGTTGTATTTTCCGGATGGTCAGATCAAAGACGAGGTCTATGAATACGGGTCTTTCACCCAGAGCCGGATGTATCAAATGGATGTCCGGTGCAGTGATTGTCATGATGTACACAGTCTAAAAACACACAAACAGGGCAACGACCTGTGCCTGCAATGCCATCGAGCCGAAGATTACGATACCCCCAACCATCATTTCCACAAAAAGGAGCACAACGGCAAACCGAGCGAAGGACATCTCTGTATCAGGTGCCACATGCCGGGCAAGAATTACATGGGGATCGATTTCCGCCTCGACCATAGTATCCGTATCCCGCGGGTCGACCTCAGCCAACGGCTGAAAACTCCAAACGCATGTTCAGCCAACGGCTGTCACAATGATAAATCATATGCCTGGATACAACAGAGTTACGACACCTGGTATGGTAAAAAGCGTAAAACCCACTATGGAGAAGTCATAGCGGCAGCAAGGCACCAGAGCCCGGATGCCGGTCCCAGGCTCATAAAACTGGCACAGGATGCCACAATAGCACCGATCGTTCGGGCAACTGCCCTTTCCCTGCTTCGCTATTATCCCGGAGAGGCTTCTCTTGCAGCCTTAAAACTTGGTTTGCAGGATGAAAACTCCCTGATTCGTCACACAGCCATACGCAACATGGACTATCTCGACAGCAAGACCATGCGGGAGCTGGTGGCGCCAAAACTCTACGACAAAGTAAAAGCGGTCCGTATCGAGGCGGCCTACAAGCTGGCAGCTCTCAAACGCAGCGACCTGCGAAAAGCCGACCTTGCCGCTTTCGACAGGGGAATTGCAGAATACCTCATAGCGATGCAGTATAATGGTGATTTTGCTCCCCAGCGTTACAATCTTGGCAACCTGGCAATGAAGCAGCACAAATCGACCGAGGCGATACGTTATTATCAGCAGGCGTTATCTATCGACGACCAGTTCTATCCCGCCAAAGTCAACCTGGCGATGGAGTACAGCCGGACAGGTAAGCTTGCCAGCGCAGAGAAACTGTTCCGGGAAGTACTTGAGGAACAACCTGACCTCTATGAAGTCGCGTATAATCTCGGCCTGCTTTATGGCGAAATGGGAAAATATCAGCAAGCAGCAACCTTTCTTGGCAAAGCAGCAGACGGCATGCCACAATTTGCCAGAGCCCGCTACAATCAGGCATTAGCCCTGCTCAGGCTGCAACGGTGGGAAGATGGCATAGAAGCGATGGAAAAAGTGGTTTACGCCGAACCGGAGAATCAAACGTATTTTATGACCCTGGCTGATCTTTACCTCAGGACGGCAAAGCTGGAGGAAGTGCAGCAGTTGACGGCCCGCATTCTCAAATTAGTTCCGGACCACGCTGCGGCGCTGCAATTAAAAGCAAGACTTCCCAGGCCATAACAGATGTATTGCCTTGTTGTATTGGTTTTGCCCCACAGCCATACGCCCGGGTCTTTTTCCCGAGATTCCGGTTGCAAGATCAACGAAACCGGAGTGTTGCAATGCATTTCACGAAGATAGCTGCAGGTGGTCAGCTCGTAGAAAGCAGTAGCGGCATGGGTAAGGCAATGCTGTCTGTTTCATTGAATCAGCTTCTATAGCCGCGTGATTCAACGGTTCATCAATCCGCTACTGCTTTTCAAATACCGGGACAACCTCTTACTGCAGATCAATTACAATGTTGGACAGCTTTCCGCTAAATGTAAAGGGTGGCTCATAGTTGTTGTCTACCCCGGTCCCGCCGTCCATTCCAATGTCCTGCGTCTCATCCATGGAATAAAGAAACGGAGTGGTCTTCTTGACTTCACCGCCTCCGACGTTTTTTCCGTCAACGAAAAGTGTTACGGTTCCGTTTTGGCCATAAGCCTTTGCGCCCTTATACTCAAATACAGCTTTTACTTCATGCTTTCCTGCCGAAATCTTGCCGTCGGATTTTATTATGAAACGCTCCAGGTCTATGTAATTGTGCGTAAAATAGAGCGATCCATCCATCATATAAAATCCCCATCCGGCAGTATTTCCCCCCTGGGTGAATATCATGCCGCTGTCATTTTCAGAGACTTCAACATCTGCTGCAATGGAAAAATTCTTATTTTTCAGGTTGGGAGCGCTCGCCTCAGGCAGTCCTGAGATTGCATAGGGATAGACATAATGCTTTCTTCCCGCACCCGGGTTCGGCTTGCCTGTCAACTCTGCCGAAAATCGCGCCGCCCCCCGCCAATCCAATGGCAAGGCATTGTATTTGCTGGCCTGGGCCCACCACAGCGCTTCAAGCTGCTGCAGCCTCTCCGGGTACTTTGCTGCCAGATCGTTTGCCTGGGTAAAATCCTCCTTGAGGTTGTACATCTCCCACTTAGCGGTGTTAGGGTCATACCCCGAACGATCCGGTTGCCATGGCACAAATGATCTGCTGCCCGCCCACCAGCCATCTTTATAAATGGCTCGGTTGGCAAACATTTCAAAATACTGCATGGTATGGCTTTCAGGGGCATCCGGATTCGTGATACTGGCGAAAAAGCTATGCCCTTCCATCGGCTTTTGGGCAACGCCATTAACCATTAGCGGTTCTTCCAGTCCTGCAGCGTCTAGAAGAGTAGGCGCAATGTCGGTGACATGGGTAAACTGATGACGGATGCCATATTGTGCTTTCAATCTTGCCGGCCAGGAGATGATCATGGGGTTTCTGACCCCGCCCAGGTGACTGGCTACCTGTTTCGTCCATTTAAAAGGCGTGCTCATCGCCCAGGCCCATTCTGCGGGAAAATGATTAAAATGTTTTTCAGTACCCAATTCGTCCATATAGGGAAGAATTTCTTTGTAGGTTGCGCTGTGCGAGTTAAAAACAGCTATCTCGTTCATAGCACCTTCCAGCCCCCCTTCAGCACTTGCACCATTGTCGCCGACGATATAGATGATCATGGTATTGTCAGCATCCGGAAGGGTATGAACGTAATCCAGAACCCGGCCGACTTCATAATCAACATGGGCGCCATAAGCAGCGTATACTTCCATCATCCGACTGTACAGCTTTTTCTGGTCAGCGTTTAAGGAGTCCCAGGCCGGAAGGCTTTCAGGCCTTGCGGTAAGCTGCGCGTTTTCAGGAAGTACACCGAGTTTTTTTTGACGGGCAAAAGTCTGTTCACGATAAACATCCCAGCCCATATCATATTTACCTTTAAACTTGTCTATCCATTCCTGCGAGACCTGATGCGGGCTGTGTGTCGCCGCAGTAGCCAGGTACACAAACCAGGGCTTATCCGGTTCAAAAGCTTCGGCACGCTGTAAATATTCGATGGTTTTATTCGCCAGCAAAGTGGAGAGATGCACTTCGCCTTCAGGTCGTTCCACCGGATTTCTGTTCTCAACCAGGTCATACCTGAACTGGTTGATATCGCCGGCATTGAAGCCATAGAAATAGTCAAATCCAAGTCCATTGGGCCAGTGGTCAAAAGGACCCAAGGGGCCTGTTTCGTAGACCGGCGTATTGTGGTTTTTGCCAAACCAGGCTGTGGCATAACCATTTTGCCGTAATATTTCCCCTATGGTAGCAGTGCTTCTGGGGATTACGCCGGTATAACCGTCATACCCGGTTGCCAACTCGGTAATAATGCCCGTACCTGCCGAATGGTGATTACGTCCGGTAAGAAGGGCTGCCCGGGTAGGCGAGCAAAGAGCGGTAGTATGAAATTGATTGTACAGCACACCGTTGTCCAGCAGCCTGTCCATTTGCGGAGATGGAACTCCTCCCCCAGTAACCGAGAATTGACCGAAACCTACATCATCGAGCAGGATCAACAGAATATTGGGAGCACCTTCCGGAGGTTTGGCCGGTTTCGGGAAAACAGCAGGGTCACTGTTTTTAAAGGTTGTGCCGATATTGCCTTTAAATCGGTACTCAGGCAAAGGAAGTGTTGTTTGAGCATAGCTATAAAGAGCTGTAAGCAAAAAACACAGGACAGCACCAGCGCTCAGAAAATTTTTTTTCATTGACGTGCTCCTTTTTATTCGGCGATGCATTTGGTCCTACCTCCAGAGACAGATACCACCGCACGGGACATAGACCTCCCTCGCTGTGAGCCGATCAACAGGAATCCCCGTGGGATGCATAGGGCAATCGATTCTCCCTCTTCTGGCCCGCAGAGCTCGCTGTACCGCGAAGGATGCCCGCCTGTCCAGCGGCTATCCAACTTCGTCCGCCCTCAAGGCACCATCCTGCAAAATTATGATCACAAGATGACAGGGGTACCCGACAGGCAGAAAAAGACTTAACTGTTTAATGATCGTAAATTATCTGTATTGGTCTCGGATATCTTTTTTACTGATTTTTCCTACACTGGTTTTGGGGATTGTTTCATTGAGAACAATCCTGGATGGAATGCCATATTTGGGAAGCATGCCTTTTTCAACGAAGGTCATGCAGAATGATTTAATATCTTCCGCCGATATTTTGTCTATCCTGTCTTCTCTCAAGTTGACTATGGCAAGAGGTCGTTCTCCCCACTTCTCATCGGCAATCCCCACGACAGCCACTTCCTTGACCGCTTCGTGCTGGCTGATAATGTTTTCCAATTCAAGAGAGGAGATCCACTCTCCGCCGGTTTTAATGACGTCTTTGAGCCGGTCGGTAATCTGCAGATAGCCCTCGCTGTCGATAACACCTATGTCGCCGGTATGGAGCCATCCGTTGGCCCAGAGTTCCTCACTTTTTTGCTCATCCTTGACATAGCCTTGAGAGAGCCAGGGGGATCGAACCACCACTTCACCAGCGGACTTACCGTCATGGGGAAGCGGGTTACCGTTATAATCGATAATTTCCAGGTTGACGTTGGGCACAGGAAGTCCGGTTTTGCAACGGAGCTCCACCAGCTCGTCTTCACTTTTGTTTTTGAATTTGGGCTTGATGTTGGCCACGGTGAGCAGAGGGCAGGTTTCGGACATGCCGTAAGCGACATAGATATTGATACCATGTTTCAGAGCTTCACGGCAGAGCCCCTGGGGTAAGGCTGAGCCGCCTATGACCACTTTCCAGTTTCCCAGATCTACCTGGTTGATTACCGGACTGGTCACCAACATATTGATAATGGTGGGTACGCAGTGGGAAAAAGTAACTTTATGAGTGAGAATCAGCTTGAGAAGTGTTTCCGGCTCATACTTTCCAGGATAGACCTGCTTGGCCCCCAACATGGTCATGAAGTAAGGAAGCCCCCAGGCATGAACGTGAAACATAGGGGTCAATGGCATGTATACATCAGAGGAATTTAAGCTGGCCTGGGTATCGTAGGCACACAGGCCCGACATGAGGCCGTATGTGTGCAGCACAATCTGGCGATGGCTGAAAAATACTCCTTTGGGAAGGCCGGTGGTACCTGTGGTGTAAAACGTCGTGGCCATGGTATTTTCATCAAAATCCGGAAATTCATAGCCTGTCGGGGCGTCGGCCATTAACGCTTCGTATTCCCCTGCAAGTTCCATGGACGATTGGGGCGTTTCCTTCTTGTCCGTTAAAAGGATCACCTGCTTAACCGTCTCGAATCTGTCCTTTACTGATTCAAGAAGCGGGAGGAAATCTTCATTGACCAGAATAACGTCATCCTCTGCATGATTGATGGTATAAATCAACTGTTCGGGTGTCAGGCGGATATTGATGGTATGCAGTACACACCCCATCATGGGAACAGCAAAAAAACATTCCAGGTAGCGATGGCTGTCCCAATCCATAACCGCTACAGTGTCCCCGGGGCGTACCCCGCGCTCCTGGAGCATGTTGGCGAGCTTTTCCACACGTTGGCCAAATGTCTTGTAATCATATTCCATCTGATCGCGGTAGAGGATTTTCTGCTCAGGGGAATAGATCAACGGGGTATTAAGAATGTTTTTAATCAGCAATGGATAAGCGTATGCGGATGCGGTCGGTTGAATCAGTTTTGTTTTCATAATACCTCCATTAGCTACCAGCTTGTGTAGATTGAGACGAGACAGTTGCGCTCCGTTTTTGGAATTGTGAACATTACCGCCCACAGAGCAAAAGGAGCTTTTCCCCAAACCTTTTCTTACCTTTTACCAAAGAACCTGTCGATGCACGATGAACAGCTTCAGCTTCTAAACGGATCATAAAGAATCTTCCTGATCAGTTTTTGCATACCGTTATTGGAATATATCCGTTTCAGGAAAAAGAATAATCCCATGTTCTTCCCCATCACCCAATGAAGTTTTTTCGGATTGTTCGCAGCCTTCCAGATTACTTCAGCGGTTATTTCAGGTGTTATCATAAACTGCTCAGGTTTCGCCCCGCCATCAAGCTGGGCATCCTCCATGGCGGTCTTCACCATATGCGGCAATACGCTGTTTACTGTAATACCATGGCGTTCGAATTCAATTTGCAGCGCTTCCGTCAAATGTTTTACAAAACCTTTGGTTGCGGAGTATACAGTGTAGAATGGTATCCCCCAGATAGCCGAAGAAGAGGAGATAAAAACAATATGAGACCCGGGTGTATTTTTAAGTACCGGGAGAGCCTGATAAACCTGATTAACATTACCAAATGCATTGATATCGACAATCTGCTTATACTTTTCAAGCGGTGTTTCCTCAAAGTAGCTGACGGCCAAAACTCCTGCATTTGCGACAAGCACATCCAGTCTTTTATCGGTCTTTAGGGCAAAAGAGTCAAAAGCTGCCTTAACGCTTTCAGGACTCGATACATCACAAACCATATAGTGGGAGTTCTCAGCTCCCAGTTCTTGCTGCAGCTCCTTAAGACCAGCTTCGTCGATATCCGCGATACCAACAAAATACCCATGTTTCTTAAACAGAATCGCCGTTGCCTTGCCAATGCCATTGGCCGCTCCAGAAATCCATACCGTCTTTCGTTCCATCTCTCTCCTCCCTTTTCAAGACAGTTGTGTAATTATACACAAATTTGGGCATTATTTTAGGGCAATGGCAAGGTCACAAATGTTTTTTTACCTCAACCGCTCTGCTCTCCCTTTTCTCAGCCTTCAAAGCATCCAATGTCCTAGGATTGGGAACCGCTTTCTTTTATATAATCATTGACTTGTTTAAATTGATCTTCAGGAACGTCGAAAACAGCGTCATGGGGAGCAAGCGGTTCGTTCATCACGTAATCCGGGAGCTTGTCGTCTTGTTGTGTAAATCCCGCTCTCCGGTTAAAATCCAATTCTTTTTTCAGTACGCTGCGACCCATCTCCATGAAGCTTTCTCCGGTGTAATCAGCTCCGGTAAACGCACTCATGGATTCAAGTAAGTACTGCATTGCCTCCGGCTGATCCAAGGCGGCAAAACTGAGAAAAAGGCAATATCCGGTAGAATCTATGGCAGCCGAATTGATCTGTTCAATGGCAGAAACCAGCCACTGTTCATCCGTTGCCAAAGCGGGAACTATCGGTTCTGCCATATACAAATGGTGCGCAAGCGTGTTGCCAGCCGTATGATCTGCTCCCATAGGGGAGGTTGCATAGGTGACCCCCAAACCTTTCATGGCACGGGGATCGTAGGCTGCCATCGCTTGTCCTTTTACCACCGGTGCTCTATCTACACCGTAATGTTTTGCAACAGCAGCTGCACCGGAGCCAATCAATTTACCTTTCTCGCTTCCCCTGCCAACTTCTTCAAGAAGAGCAATCGCACCTTCTGCATCCCCCATCTCCAATTCACCAGCCTGCATCATTACACCGATGGTACAACCCATTTCAATGGTATCAAGCCCCAAGTCGTCATCTAAGCGATCCATTTGGGCAATTGAGTCCAGATCGGAAATACCGCAGTAGCCTCCGTGGGCCCAAAGCGTTTCGTATTCCGGCTGCTTGGTGACGAATTTCCCCTTCTTATCCCGAAACGTACCGGAACAGCGAATAATGCAGCCGGTATGGCAACCATGGGTTGCGGCGCCTTCTCCTCCGCGTTCAATTTCGGTCTCCACCAGAGTGGGGCCGCTTATCTTCTCGCTCTCGTCCCACTGCCCTTGTCTTGCACCTAACGCCGGGAAAGCTCCCAGTTCATTCACCAACTCCACGAGCATTGCCGAGCCGTATGCGGGCAGCGCCTGTCCAGTGTAGCCAGAGTCCTGTAATGCTTTGGCAAGCTTACGATTGGCTTCCGTGAATCCTTTGGCATCGACCGCCCGACGCATTGACACCCCTTCTGTGTCAATGACAATAACTTTAATTCCCTTCGATCCCATGACTGCACCTGGGCCGCCACGGGCAGCATGACGAGTCGGACGAAAATCTTTGTCCGTCACGGCAATACTGGAATTACCCAATAGCTGCTCGCCGGCTGGACCTATCCCGAGCATGACCACCTTGTCGCCATGTTCAGCCTTGATTTTCTCGGCCACCTCGTAGTTGCCGAGCATTTTCAACTCGTCACAAGCGGCAAAGGTGGCGCCATCCTTATCGATCACGAGTTTGAGCAACCCATCAACTTTTCGCTCACCTTCCAAGATAATGGCACCATATCCAAGCCTTGCGATAGCGTGTCCTGCCTGGCCACCGGCATTTGATTCTTTTATGGTACCGGTCAAGGGGCTCTTGCAGCCCACCGAAAGTCGACCGGAGGTTGTAGCCACACTCCCCCCCATGATCCCAGGCGCAAGTATCAATTTATTTTGCGGCCCCCTGGGGTCGCAATCCGGCGGCACCTCCTCCCATAGTACGGTACTTGTCATGGCACGGCCCCCCAGGGTAGCGTAACGTCCAACCGGTTCTATTACAGCTTTTGGGCCACCTTCTGCACCAACATTGATCCGAAGAATCTTATCCATTTTTTACTCCTCTGATGTTTTCCGGAAAAACAGTCCGATAACCGATGTTTTTCCGGTAACAAAATCCTGCCAGGTCGACCTGGGTCAAATTGATTAAAAATCAAAACCCCTGTGACGCTCTCCCCCAAACTTCCCTCAATGACGTAGAGATCGCCACTTGAGACGTTGCGGATGGACGACTTTTAACCTTCGTTAAGTACTCCGACAGACCTTATCTGACCAGTCAGTTAAATATGCCCCAGCCTCAAACCTAAGTCACGTTTTATTTCTACCAACAATAAAAACAGTAACGAGACGTTCAGTAAAGTCAGCCCGACCTGTTCTTTTTCCCTGACCAACCCTCAATCGAACTGCACAACCAGCTTGGCATGCTTTTCAGGGTCACCCAGCTCTGCGATCATTTCAGGGAGAGCTTCAACCGCCACCCTCCCGGTAATCATCGCCGAACCATCCACCCTGCCGTCAGCCAGCATCTGCACGGCTTCGGCGAATTCCTCGGTGTGATAGATAAAGGAAAACCGAAGGTCCATCTGTTTAAACAGGCCGATGCTGGGGTGGATTTCATCCGGCTGCATGCACAAGCCGACAATAACCAGGCGAGAGCGGGGAGGTGCGCCATTAAACATCTGCTGAATTAATCCGGGAACTCCGACACATTCAAAGACCACACAGGGGCGTGGCTGCACCCCAACTCCGAACAAAGCCTCCGGGCCGTCTATCCGATAGCCGTCCGGTGCTGCGACCTCAACCCACGACTGGTAAGGCGATTGCTCGGCTGGATTTACCACGATGTCCGCGCCAAGCCTTGCCGCCAGTCCGCGCCTGAAAGGAGAAAAATCGACCGCGACAACCGGGCCTATTCCTTTCGCCTTCAAAGCGAGGATCACCATCAGGCCGATGGTTCCGCAACCGAGAACAATCGGCACCTCGTTCCCGGTCATCCCGGCACGGTCCACAGCATGGACGCCCACTGTCAGCGGCTCCGCCAGTGCCGCCAGATCGTTTGGCAGGTTGTCGGGGACAGGAATCAGTAAAGACTCCGGAAGAATCATATATTCACCGAAGCCGCCGGGATAAATGTTTGAATACCCAACATGTTCAAAAACCTGATTGTTGACGATATAGGGAATCGACGTAACCCTCGTCCCACGCTTAAGTTTTTTCTCAGTACCAGGTCCGAAATCCACGATTTCCGCACAGTACTCGTGACCGAGGATAACTCCAGGTGCAGGGTCAAAATCAATCGGCACCCCCCCTCGCCTGAATCCTTCCAGAACGGCATCACAATAGTGAAGGACATGCAGGTCCGAGCCGCAAACACCACAGGCAAGAGACTTTACCAGGACATCCCCTTCCCTGGGCACAGGAGCGACGACCTCTTTGACAGTTAATTGACTTCCTTGAAGAACAGCAGCTTTCACATTGGACCTCCTTGTCTCATCGACATCAACAAATCCATCTCGTTTATCAACCGTAACATCTCAGCTCACCCTGTCTGCTTCACCATGTTTCAGCTATCACTCTGACTTTATTGTGGTCACGACATTTTTATTGGGTGGGTATTTTTTAAAATTACCGACATAACGTCTGGCTTCCTGAAGCATCAGCGGAACCGGCCAGGTCAGGCGCGGCGTGTGGCTGTTGAGTGCCGGGAAACGTTCTTTCGGATCAATGGTCAGGTCATGTGCCCAGACATACGGGACTTTCTGGATCACCGAGTTGCTTTTGGCAATTTTCCTGCCGTCCTCAAAAGGAACAAACAGGTAGTTATTGTATTTGATGTTATGAATACGAATGGCACACAGTTTATCCTGGTACCAGTAAAAGACAGTTTTTCGATTCGATTCACCATCGTCAGCGAGCAGGAAGGAGGTCTG
The DNA here is from genome assembly GCF_900104445.1 of Desulforhopalus singaporensis. GTDB lineage: Bacteria > Desulfobacterota > Desulfobulbia > Desulfobulbales > Desulfocapsaceae > Desulforhopalus_A > Desulforhopalus_A singaporensis. The sequence continues at coordinate 19,114 of NZ_FNJI01000042.1, forward strand.
GTCAATGCCGTCGATATATCGATCAGTCGGTATGTTATCCTTTGCCCCGGCCAGCGCCAGTGACGTGGTAAACAGATCGGCGAGATCGAACAGCCCGTCGGAAGCACGGCCGCCCTTAATTACTCCCGGCCACCAGGCAATCCCCGGTACGCGAACACCTCCTTCCCAGGTGGTTCCCTTGGCACCGCGAAAAGGAGTGTGGCCGCTGTCGGGAAAAGTATCCTCCTCCGGGCCGTTGTCCGAAGTGAAAAACACAAAGGTATTTTCGGCCTGGCCAGTTTCTTCAAGGGTCTTGACCACTCTGCCGACAATATCGTCAACCTCGATCACTCCATCCTTATAGGGATAACCGGATGGCGATTTACCGGCATAACCGTCCGCAGGATAATTGTCGTAATGGACCTTGGAAAAGGCGTGGATCATGAAAAACGGTTCATCCTGTTTTGCCATCCGCTTGATGAAATCAACGGTGTAATCAGCAAATTGCTGATCAATATTGGCCAGCACCGGAACCGTGATTTTCTCCAGGTTTTCGAGTTCTTCACCTTTTTTTGCACGAACCAGGTTGTGGTTGAAGGGGAGCTGTTCGAACGCTTCAACCAGCTCAGGGCGATTGGCAATATCCGGGGAGATGGCGGGATCACGCCAGTCGGTGTAAATATCGGCAACCCCAAGAAAACCGAAGAACTCATCATACCCAAGGTTCTGTGGCTGCTGATCATTTCCTTCCCCCAGATGCCATTTGCCGACCATACCCGTATGGTAACCAGCTTTGCTCAACAGCTGTGCCAGTGTAATTTCTCCGGACAGGCCGCCCTTTTCACCGTACATCGGCGGTCGATAAATGCCATGGTAAATGGGCAGTCTTCCCGTGTTCAGGGTAGCCCTCGTCGGTGAACAGGTCGGTTGGGCATAGGTCGAAGTCAACCTCAACCCTTCATCCGCCAACTGATCGATATGCGGAGTTGGAGCCCCGACAGCAATCCCGCCGCCGTAGACCCCGGGGTCGCCCCAGCCCATGTCATCGACCAGAAGAACCAGAATATTGGGGCGCTTGCCGGTTTTGCCATACAGCTTGGCCAGTTTGGCGGCCGCTTCCTGGATCTGTGCCGGGTGCTGGAATACCGGCTCCATATTGTCGGCTACCTTGACCGTTTTCTCCAGCAGAGGATTGGCAGCCCAACCAGCGGCAGCTGAGAAAAACATCGCAACTGTTAATAAAACGATTTTTCTTAACATAGTTCTATCCCTCTTATAATCAGGCAGTTGGTAACAGACCTACTTCAGCTCAAATCTCACATTGTCAATCTTACCGCCAAACGCAAAAGGCGCTTTTGCTGCATAACCTCGACTCACCGTAGAGCCGAGATCCATACCGATATCAAGTGTTTCCGTCGCAGAAAAACGGCCGGGAACAACCATTTCGATCTCACCCTGAGCAACTTCGACACCATCGACAATCAATCTGGCCGGACCACCAAAAAACTCGCGAAACCGTTTAAACGGAGTTTTCTGTTGGTACACAACCACGACCTTATGCGCGCCTGGCGCCAGCGGCTCCATGGAGGCAAGACGGTAATGGTCCTGCCCAAAAAAATTGTATTCATAGACCGGCACGCCGTTGTCGAGATACAGCGAGTACCCGCCCATGGAGCCACCCTCCGCAACAATAACACCGCTGTTACCATCTTCCAGCACCTCGATGTCGGCGGTAATAGTGTGGGATCGCTGATAGATGGGAGGAGCATTTCCTTCAGGAATCCGTACCGTCCCCGCCCCATAATCGAATTGGGTCCGCCCCCTGACAAAGGACGGTCGCTCGGGATTGAGAGCACGCTCGATAAACCGGTCGTCAAGCGGGTAGACGTTGTAGATTTCAGCCTCTTTATCGAAGAGCTTTTCCAGCTGTGCCAGCTTTTCGGGATATTGACCAGCCAGGTTGTGGGCTTCAGAGAAATCCTCCTCGAGATTGTACAGTTCCCACTTACTGTCTGCAAACCCAACGGAACCGCTTAGTTGCCAAGGTACACCATGAAAAGAGGCAGCGATCCAGCCATCCTGGTAAACCGCCCGATGGCCGCCGACCTCGAAATACTGAGTATGCCTCTGCCCGGGAGCATCTGCGTTATCGAAGCTGTAAATCATACTAACACCCGCCATGGGAACCTGCTCGGTGCCTTTGACGACCTTCGGCTGCTTAATACCGACCGCATCCATAATCGTCGGGGCAATATCGACGACGTGATGAAATTGCGCCCGCAGCCCCCCTCCATCATGAATTTGCGCAGGCCATGAAATGACCATACCGTTACGTGTCCCTCCAAAATGCGAAGGGACACGTTTCATCCACTGGAAGGGGGATGATCCTGCCCAGGCCCAGCCAACCGCATAGTGATTCTCGAACTCGGGTGAGCTGCCGATTTCATCGATATGGGGCAACTGGTTGGCCACCGTATCGGGAATCCCGTTCTGGGTCATCAAATTGTTGATCGTTCCGGTCAAACTGCCTTCGGCGCTCGGCCCGTTATCGCCGGCCACATAAATAATCAGAGTGTTATCGCCATCAGGGAGAGCATGCACTGCATCGATCACCCGGCCGATTTCGTAATCGGTCTGGGCAAGAAAACCGGCAAAAACCTCCTGCTGGCGGGCATAAAGTCGCTTGGCATCCGCATCGAGCGAATTCCAGGGCGGGATACTGCTTGGACGGGGCGTCAGGTCGGTGTTCTCAGGCACCACACCCAGTTCTTTCTGACGCTTCAACGTCTCTTCGCGCACCTTGTCCCAGCCCTGGTCGAACTGCCCTTTGAACTTGTCAATCCACTCCCTGCTTACATGCAACGGTGCGTGCACCGCACCTGTGGCGAAATAGACGAAAAACGGCTTATCCGGCGATATCGCCTGCTGGCGCTTGATCCAGGCAATGGCATCATCGGCCAGATCACTATTCAGGTTGTAGCCATCCTCAGGCCGTTTCTGCGGCTCCACCGGGGTCGTCCCGCGAAAGAGTTGTGGTTCCCACTGGCTCGACTCTCCCCCCTGAAATCCGTACCAATATTCAAAACCGAGGCTGGTCGGCCAGTGTTCAAACGGTCCGATCGGTGTTGTCTCCCAATCCGGGGTATTATGCCACTTGCCCCATGCCGCGGTGGAATAGCCGTTGTCCTTCAGGATCTCGGCGATACTTGCCGTACTGCGCGGCCAGACACTGTTGTAACCGGGGTAACCGGTTGACAATTCGGTAATCGTACCGAAACCGGCCTGATGATGGTTACGGCCGGTCAACAACGCCGCCCGGGTGGGCGAACAGATTGCCGTGGTATGAAAGCGGTTGTAGCGTAAGCCTTCTGCCGCCAGCGAATCGAGCTTAGGAGTTGGAACGGGCCCGCCGAAAGTGCCGGGCTGACCGAACCCAAGGTCATCGATCAGAATAACGACTATATTCGGGGCCCCTTCAGGTGGCTTGACCGGTTGCGGAAAATCCTGGATCGAGCCCTCGAAAGTCTTCTTGATTGTCCCTTTGAACGGTGGGGGCGAAAGCGGCAGGACGGAACCGTCACGCGATGCCGCCTGCACGTTGACCGCAAGAGAAAATGCAACCACTAGCGGTGTCAGCAAATAGACAAAATTGAACAATGATACAGTACTCTTTTTCATCATTTTCTCCTGAACGTTAACACCTCTATTACACGGCCTTGGCCGCTTCAACCTTGGCTTTTAGTTGTTGGACCGCACTGGCAAAAATTTTTTTCAGAAGCAGAGCAGCGGGTTTTCCTCCCCCGGGGATCAGGGGACGAAAACGCATCGACCAGCGCAGATGGGTACCATCATCTTGTGGAGACAGAAGCAGGTCCCCCCGATAATCCTTGACTCCCCCTCCGCTCCGGACGGTATAGGCAAAACGACGATGCGGCTCCCATTCGATAATCTCTTCCAGGATCTTCATCCCCAACGCACTGACCTTGCGCTGTGTTCCCAACCCCTTGGGGTCTGTATCTCCCGGCCTGACAACCTTTGCCTTAAACAGACACCAATCTCCCATGGTGTCGTGGTCGGTGAGCACCGACCAAACCTCTTCGGGGGAAGCATCAATCATGACCTCGTTTGTCACATAGGCATAAGATGGGTTGAAACCAGAAACGGACCATAACCGCCGTCGCGCATGGAGCATCTCCACGCTGAACCCATCGTCATCGTTGACATACATGACCTTGAACACCCCGATATCCACCGGCTTGCCATTGGGCCGCGATCCCCCGTCGACAGCCTTCTTGAATGCCTGGTCAAAATCTGCGGTCGAGGAATAACCAAGGGCGATATTCATGATACCCTGATCACAGATTTGATACCCCTCCGGCCATGCGCGAGGGGATGGCTCAATATACTGAACCAGCTCCACCAGGAAGTTGGCACTTCTCAGCAGCAGCCTCTTGCTTCTGGCCCCCGGCAATCCCCACATTTCCTCGTGGGACTCGTCGTGCAGGACACCGTCCTCGACGACGGACAGCCCGAGCACCTCACTGAAATAATTACGGGACTTTTCCAGGTCGGGAACGGAGACGACTATCGAGCGTACCGTAGAGTTTATTTCAGGTCGGCTGGCAACAACATCCGGAAAGCTGACTGGATAGCTCTCAAACAATTCGACGATGTTGCCCTCGGGGTCTGCAACGCAAACCCGGCGGTTACCTTTGTCGCCTCGTGGGTCGGTTATGGGCGCACTGCCCATAGCGTTCAGCCGTTTCACGGTCTTGTCAAAATCGGCAACCTGGATGCCCAGAATGTTGTAGCCAATATCGGAGGGTTTCCGGTCAGGCCGCGGCTTCGACCTGGGATTGATGAATTTGAAAAACTCAAGCTGAAAATAATCCTGGCTGTCTACCAGCCAGCCACAGGTCGAAAGGGCATTTTTTATACCCTGAACCTGGGTGGTGGAGGGCGGAAAGAACAGGATTCTGCTCGACTCAAGAAGCTGAAAAGCATCACAGTACCATTTTCGCAAACCGAAATTATCCAGTGCGGAAAAAGCAACCTGGCAGATATGTCTTGGCGTATTCATAGCGTGTACTTCCTCTCATTCTTGCTTTGTTCACTATCGTATTTTCAGCAACGATGCGATCTCCGCCACGGGAACCAACATTTTTGGCTAAGCGTAGAAGAGTCAGCCCAGGTGCAATTCATCAGTTTTTAGGCATCGTCAAAGCAACCATTTTCAACGTTAGCCTATAGATAAGGTTTTTCGGCAACACCCGACTCACCAGATACATCAGGCGCGCCTTGAAGCCGGGAATGATCACAAACTTTCCCTTGAGCATCCCGCTCACCGCCTTGGCCGCGACATATTCGGCTTCCAGTGTGCCAAGAAGATCCTTGGCTGCACGTGTCTCTTTAGGGATCGTTTCTTTCTCAAGCTCGATCAAGGGGGTGGCGACTTCCGGCGGACATAGTACACAGAGATCTACAGGGGTCTCCTCTAATTCCCATCGGAGTGATTCTGCCAGCCCCACCAATGCGAACTTGGAGGCGCAATAGGCGCTATAGCCAAAAATGCCCATAAATCCGGCCAACGATGACACCAGCATTATTTTACCTCCGGTTTTAACCATCTCCGGCATGAGGGCCCGCAGGCAATTTACCGTACCTTGAACGTTGGTTTGCAGCACCCCGTTGAAGTCCTCTGCACTGAGCTCGACAAACCGTTTTGTGGCTGTTGTTCCGGCGCTTAATACTAGAATATCCGGTCTTCCAAACGTTCGCATAGCCTCAGTCATGCAGACGTTGACCGCCTCTTCATTATCAACGTCGACCGAAAGACAATTCACCTGGCGGGGCGAAGCAACGCCAGGTGCAAGCTGTTGCTGGGCCTTCTTCAGCTTCGACAAGCTACGGCCGAACAGAACAATGTCAGTTCCCCGATGCCTTGCCAGGTGCTCGGCAATTGCCAAGCCGATTCCGGAAGATCCTCCTATTATGTACGCCCTCTTTCCATGCAAATCTTCCATTTTTTACCTCAGGTCTTTTTGTAGTAACTGATAGAAATGGTTTGTCCGATTGTTCCTGGCACGGGGGCAACATATCCCTTCGGCCGGACTGATGTAACTTTTGACTAAAAATTCCCATTCACCGGGCGGCAATGTCCACTCCCGGTTTCGGGCTCAACAACCTTTTCCGGCTTGACCAGAAACCTTGCCAATGCCGGCAGAACCAGAAGGGCGCCGACCATGTTCCAGACAAACATAAAGGTCAGCAGGATCCCCATATCCGCCTGGAACTTGATCGGGGAAAAGACCCAGGTCGCAACGCCAACACCAAGCGTCAGCCCGGTAAAGCCAACCGCCCGGCCGGTGGTCTTCAGGGCTTCACCATAGGCGTCATGAATATTCCATCCCTGGTCCAGGTAGTATTTCAGCTTGTTGTAGATATAGATCCCGTAGTCAATACCTATGCCCACCCCAACCGCAATAACAGGCAGGGTCGCCACCTTGATGCCGATGCCGAGCCAGGTCATCAACGCCTCACACAGTACCGAGGTGATGTACAGCGGCAGGACAATGCAAACCGCAGCACGCCAGCTCCGAAACGTGAGCAGGCAGACAAGGACGACCACCGCATAGACAACCAAGGTGATGAGTTTGTGCGCTCTCTCGACTTCGATATTGGTCGCCGCCTCGATCCCGGAGTTCCCTGCAGCCAGCAGGAAGCGGACATCATCTGTATTCACTTCCCTGGCAAATTTTTCCACGACGGCGACCACTGTCTTGAGGGTATCAGCCTTGTGGTCTTTGAGATAAACCTTGATGGGGAAAAAACTGCAGACCGTATTCACCACGCCTTCCCTGGTCGCAACGACCGAGGAGTATTCAAGAAAAGAGTTGTCACGCGTGACGACCATCCATTTCAGCGAACCCTCGCTCATGCCGGACAGGTAGTTTTTCGAAAAGTCCGCCATGGAGTAACTTGACTGAACTCCAGGCGTATTCTGCAGCTGCCACTGCAGCCGGTCGGAATTGGCCAGGGTCTCATAATCAGCGCACTGGTCGGTAGGGGTCTCAACCATGACGACAAGCATATCGCTGCTGGTGGAGTAGTGGTTGATGATGTAGTCATTGTCTTTATTGTACCTCGAATCGGGGCGGAGCTCCGGGGCTCCGGTATCGAGATCGCCGACCTCAAGCCCTGTCCGCACGTAAGAGGCACCACCAAACAGGATGAACGCCAGCACAATCACGGTGATGGCATACGGCCGCCTGGTCACGCTGCCAACCTGG
>NZ_FNJI01000050.1 GCF_900104445.1 Desulforhopalus singaporensis
TTTCTGCTCATGCATGCCATGGGGCCCAATGTCGCAGGTGTTATCGGTTCGGCCGTATCCGCCGGAGTGCTGCTGTCAATATTCGGCGGCTGATTAACAATCAGCAGACGAACAAAGGGCTGGCCCTTCACGGCCGGTCCTTTTGTTCCCGGATGAACGTACAGTCTCCATCGCGGCTGTAGCTCCCCCTGATGAAACAGCGCCGTTGCGATAATATCGTTACCTTTTGGAAATTACGATTTGCCCAGATATGTTTTCTCGTAATCAAGGGTCAATAGCGGCGTTCCTGGGGAGCGAATGGTGCAGTCGACCACTTTGCCGATAAAAAGCGTATGATTTCCCGGACAATACCGTTCGGTTACCTCTAGTTCAAAACAGGCGAGACAGTCATCAAGGAGCGGCACCCCGGTCTTCCCCGTTTTCCACGATAATCCGGAAAATTTTTTTGCCGGTTCCTCTATTTTGAACCGGTCAAGGTAGTCTTTTTGCGAACGATCAAGGACATGAAGCGCAAACACCCCGCTTTTTTCTATCAGTTCGTTGGAATAACGGTTTGGATGGACAGCAGCCATTATAAGAGGCGGACTGTAAGAGACCTGGGAAACCCATGAGGCAATCATCCCGTTCATGACATCACCCGCTCGGGTGGTCAGCACATAGATACCGTATACCATCTGCCCGAACGCCGGTAACCATTCTTTTTTCATGAGCTGTTCCTTGTATGTTTGCGGTTTACCGCGGCAGTGCTGCCAGGATACCCGGTTTTCGACAAGATACAGACAAGACCTGGAAATCCGTCTGGCCGGATTCTTCTGCTAAAACAGCTTACTGCCAATTTTTGCATGAACTGCAGGTGACACAAATGTGGCTTCCCCGCTCTCAGCCTTCGGGTATTGCACACCCAACACCAACACCTCTGAAATAAAAGGACCCATTGGCTTTGGGGAAAAATTTAATACTCCGAGAACCAGCCTGTCCTTTACCTCACTGATGGGATGGCAGGTAAAACGACCGTAGCTTACTCGCTTGCCATATTTGCCGAAATCGACGACCATCCTGTATGTCGGCTTAACTGTTCCGGTTTCCAGTTCCACTTCAACAACCCTGCCGACTCGTACGTCGAGCATTGCAAATGAGTCCTCATAGGCCACTACCGGTTTTATCTCTTTTGCCATTTGGTTTTCCTTTTGATCCTGTAAATTCGTGTGAAATCATCCTATGGCCACATCTCTTGCGTTCAGCTTCGCTTTAACCGGGTTGATATGGGAACAAGGCACCACGGTGAGACATTTACCGCATACGTCTGCATAGCCGACAGACTTGTGTTTTTCAGCATTTTCAAGGCACTGGTCGTAACATCTGAACCGGTCAAAAGAGTCAGGAAAAAGCGCCTTGTTGACACATTTATCGACGCATTTCTTGCAGCTGCCGTCATATCGGTATAGACAGGACTCTTGTTCAGGGCGCACATCGGGTTCTATCACCGCGGATGTGATTAAACTCCCCAGCCTGCCGCAACATCCACTATCTGTAATAAGCATATTATTGAGACCAAACCGCCCAAGTCCGGTTACAAAAGCCACGTGCCGATGGGACCAGTTACTGATCAATTTTTCTTTTATCCAGTTATGGGTGGCAGGAATGGTGGCCACTTCCTCACCACCATCACCAAATACTTTTGCAAGATGAAGACTAAGTTGTCTTATCAGTTCATTGGTTTCAATATAGCTTGCAGCCCATCTGGGAGAACTCAGACGCTCTTTGATATTGGAGGATGTGACTGATTTTGCAAAAGGCAGGAAAAAAGAAACGACAGACCTACCATTCGCCAACAGGTCGTGTGGAACTGCGTGAGTAGGACTTACCGCTGTTTTCAGCTGATTAAAAAGCGGATCGACAGCTTCGGCGAATCTTACAAGAGGAACGCCCCAGCCTGTACTCACTCTCCTGTTTTTTTGATATTGTTCGACAAAACTCTCGATTTCCAGTATCGTTCTACTCTTCATGGCTTATCCTTTACTCCCTTAAAATGCTCTGCATACTTTTATTCGTTTTTCCTGAAAAAAATCTCGTGCTCAGGACGGGGAAACAGAACTGAACCACGACGCAGGTAAACGAGACAGGCGTGTGGCAACATTCTTACCTGATTGTAAAACAGCCGAATCAAGTGACACGGCAATACTGCCATTCTACTGGAGTACGAAAGTAAAAACAAACCTATCAATCAGTTAAAACCGCTGTCGTCATTCTTCGCAAGAATTGACTGGTCCGGTGGCAAGCAGAGGAGCTGCATCAAGTTGTTTGGCATCCATCATTACAACGAGTCTTTGCAATGAACTCAGTATCATAGACTGTTCCCACTCCTGAAGTTCGTGAAACGCATTGACAAATGACTGCTGGAGCGGCGGCGGTGCCTTTTCAAGGATTTGCAGACATTTGTCCGTAACTCCAATCATCACCTTTCGCCGATCCCTGTCACTTCTGTTTCTCGTTATCAATCCTTTTTTATCCAGCCGTTCGATGATCCCGGTTACTGTGGCCTGGCTCAGGCTGATGGCTTTTGCCAGTTCACCGGTGGATATTTCACCACATTTGCTCACTTCCTGCAGGATCGTCAACTGCGGACCGGTCAACCCCACCTGCCGAACCAGGAAGCGGGAGTGAATATCAATCATCTGAATGATTTTCCTGAGATTTATAAGCACTTCATCCGTAACTTTTTTTTCAACAAGATCCTGGCTCATCTGTTTTCAGACTCCGTGAATAATAGATAGGGAAACAGCAGGGTTCAGCAAGGTTTAACAGGGATAAAATTTCATGTAACTGCCCGATTGTCTATATAATATTACAGAACAACATGAGCGGCAATATTTTTATGCTGGCTGGAAGATCGTAAAGGCTTGTCTTCGCCTGCGTCGATTTCATTTTTTTATCGGACAAGTAATGGTCAGTGCGTGATTTCCAGCTGTAAGTATATGGGATTTTCTTTCTGCAACAATCTACTGACAAGAGTTTTCACATAATCTTTATTGACAAAAGGTTTGTATACAATGTATGTTTGAATATTTCCTCGAATATTTATTAGTCTTAATTTCAATACGATAACTCAATATCTTATCTGTTGTTGTTCTCAATTTCGTTATATTTCATTTTTAATAGTAAAGATATCAGCTCAATACATTTCTGATTGTTTGTCATCTCAAAATTTCCAGTTCGTACAACTTAGCTCTTTCCGGAGGACATAATGAATTCTAAAGAGAAGCTGCATCCAATACTCATCGAGATGAAAAAAGACCTGAAAAACGGTGCTGTTTCCAGGCGCGAATTCTTGCGTTATGCATCACTTCTCGGGGCTTCGGCAGCCACTGTTTCAACCCTAGGGGGGATAACCTTTCCAGAAAGCAGCGTCGCTGCAACCGTAAAAAGAGGCGGGGTGCTTAAAGTATCGCAGCAGATCCAAAAGATCGATCATCCCGCCAGATATACATGGATAATGCCTTCCAACGCCATGCGGCAGGTGCTGGAATACATGACCTTTACCGATGAAAACAACATCACCAGGCCCTATCTCTGTGAAAGCTGGTCTGCGAGTGACGACCTGAAAACCTGGACTTTCAACGTACGAAAGAACGTGACGTTCAACAACGGCGACACCCTTACCGCCGACGACTGCATATTCACCATCGGTCAGTGGCTTGACAAAGAAGTAAAGTCATCCCTGCTGGGACTGGTCGGTTCCTACCTTGATCCTGCCGGGATCGAAAAGACCGGGGAATATCAGTTTAAGCTGCATCTCAAGCGACCAGAGATAGCGGTTCCCGAACATTTTTTCATGTATATGGCTCAGGTCGTGAACCACAGGACTTTTGACGGCGATATTAAAAAGGCTCCCCACGGCACCGGTCCTTTTACACTGGACACCTACAAGGAAGGTGAGATCTGTATCCTTAAGGCGCGCAAGGATTACTGGCAGAAAGGCAATGACGGAAAACCACTGCCATACATTGATGAAATTCGTTTCATAGACATGGGGGGGGATTTGGCTCCCCAGATTGCTGCGCTCAAAGCCGGAGATATAGATCTCATAGATTCATCGGACAACGTCGGCCCAAGAATCATGAAGGCTGTAAAAAATGATGATCACATTGAAGTGATCTCAGTTACGACCGCCACAACAAGGGTGTTGCGGATGCGCGTAGATATTAAGCCCTGGGACGACAATCGGGTTCGCATGGCACTGAAGCTCTGTCAGAATCGCGAGAAAATCCTGGCGCTGGCCTATCAGGGAGAGGGAACGGAGGGAGAAGATGTCCATGTCTATCCAAATCATCCGGAGTATTGCGATATCCCGGTCCCGAAGTATCAGCCGGAAAAGGCAAAACAGTTGCTCAAAGAGGCAGGGTATCCGGAGGGAATCGACGTGAACCTCGCCGTGGCCTCCGAATGGTCGGATGTTGTCAGGTACGCCGAAGTCCTGAAGCAGGATGCGGCCCCGGCAGGCTTCAGGATAAATATTCAGACCATGCCCTCCAGCCAGTACTGGGAGAAGTGGACCGAGGTAGACCTCGGGATAACCCCCTGGACCCATAGACCGCTCGGCACCATGGTGCTTAATTTGGCCTACACGTCGGACGATGACGGCAAGCCGGTTCCCTGGAATGAAACGAGGTGGGTGGACGAAGAATTTAATGAGCTTCTTGCCAAGGCCAGCGGGATTTACGATGTGAAGGAACGACGTAAGGTATTTTGCGAGCTTGAAAAAATCATGCAGGAAAGAGGGCCGATCGGTATAGCCTACTGGATGAATCTCTGGCTGTGCCCGAACAAAAAGATTAAAAACCTGCTCGCCCACCCCAACAAGTATCTGTTCTTGAAAGACATATTCCTTGATGGTTGATAATCGAGGCCGTTCATGATGAGAAGAGCATGCCAAAGGTAACAACCGTTATATTGCGCGGGAGGGTGAAACCCTCCTGCCGCGCTTAATTTTTTTTAACATCGTACATATGGGTAAATTTATAGTTCGACGTCTGGGGTTTCTCGTTATCACCATGATTCTGGTGTCGATTGTGGTTTTTGCCATAACAGAATCTTCTCCGGGCAACGTGGCCCGCAATATTCTAGGTGCTTTTGTCACTCCGGAACAGGAAGCTTCCTTCCTGGCTCAGATGGGTATGGATAAACCTGTCTGGAAGCGATACCTGTACTGGCTGGCCGGTTCCGATACCCAGGCCAGCAGAAAAGCAGGAATGGATCTGGTACGCATCAGGACAGAAAAGGGCTTTGTTGAATGGTGGGCCAGAGACGACGCCGGGACGCTGAGGCGGTGGAAACTTTCCGGAGATGACCTTGTCGCTATAGTAAGACAGCAGGACGGCTCAGTGTCTACCGTAAACGACAACGGCCGGTGGCGGAAAAATTCAGGAGGCAGTTACTATTTCTGGGGGGTTGATAATGGCAACCGGGCGGTAAAATGGGAAAAAGGCACGGACAAAACAGTCTGGACTTTTTCCTTGGGCAAAGGCTGGGCGGAGTCAAGTGGCGGTGCTGTCGAATATCTCCCGCTGAAGAAGGGATTTATTCGAGGAGATCCGGGAGTGTCCATGCTCACCGGCCGTCCTGTTGCCGATTCGATCTTTGTTCGGTTGAGAAACTCCCTAGTGCTTGCCGGAATCGCTTTTACCATTGTCATGCCGATGGCACTGCTACTTGGCATTATCGCCGGTCTTCGGGAAGGATCGCTTCAGGACCGGGTGCTCTCCGTTGGTGGAATGGTATTTTCAGTAATTCCCGAATTTGCCACCGGAATTTTTCTTATTCTTATTTTTTCGGTCTGGCTGAAGATCGTTCCCGGAGCAACAGTGTTTGGCGAGCTGGCTCCGTGGCAGCGACTCGACATGTTGATTCTGCCGGTCCTGACCCTGACTCTTGTTGAGCTGGGATATGTTCTCAGGATAACCAGGGCAAGCATGGTGGAAGTAATGCGCTCCGCCTATATCAGGACTGCCTACCTTAAGGGATTAAGCTACAAAAGGGTAATCTTCAAGCACGCTGTTCGCAACGCGCTGATGGCACCTATTACCGTCATTATGCTTCACGTCAACTGGCTTATGGGCGGGATTGTCATTGTCGAGGTTGTGTTCGGGTATCCCGGTCTCGGAAAGTACCTGCTCGATTCAGCCATGAACAAAGATATCAACGCCCTTGAAACCGGAGCGATGATACTGGTCATCGTGGCAGTAGGCACCCAGCTGATTGCCGATATTATCTACACCTTTCTGAACCCAAGAATACGATACACCTAAACGATATGAACACTACTGATTCCAAAAACAACAGTGAACCCGAGGTGTCAGACGGCCAACAGGCCGAATCAAGACATGGTGAAAGGTCGGCTTTGCGGTCCGGTCCCAAAATCCTGACGACGTTCTCCTCCTCTCTGGGGGTACTTTTTTCTTCCCGTATAGCGGTTATCGGGTTGTCAATCGTTCTTTTCTGGGTAGCTGTGGCAGTTTTCGCACCGATGCTCTCGCCATACACCCCTTATGAACAGGACTGGAAAGCCCCCAACCAGGGTCCAACGGCTGCGCACATCCTCGGCACGGACGAACTTGGCCGGGATCTCTGGACCCGCCTTATTTACGGAGCCCGCATTGTTCTGATTATTCTACCGATTTCTGAAGACCTCTGGCTCCCCGGCGGTACAGCCGTGTGGGGAGTTTTTGTCGCGCTGCTGTTTGGCACGACCCTTGGACTGTTAAGCGGATATCACGGCGGATGGCTCGATGAAGTGGTAATGCGCCTGCTCGATGCGATGATGGCTATCCCCATCATCCTGCTCTTTCTGATCATCATGTCCACCCTCGGCGCATCGGCTTTTAATGTTGTTATCGCCATTACCATTGTAGGAACTCCGGGGATCGCCCGGCTGGTAAGAAGTCTCACCCTCGATATCAGGACCAGGGAGTACGTCAAGGCAGCGCAAACCAGGGGGGAAAGCAGCTGGTATATAATGTTTGTTGAAATTTTGCCAAACGCAAGAGGCCCCATTATTGTCGATGCCATGTTGCGAATCGGTTACGCAATTTTTGCCATGGGGACCCTCGGTTTTCTTGGACTTGGGATGCCGCCGCCATCACCGGACTGGGGATCGATGGTTGCCAAGGGCAGGGAATTTATCCTCGAAGGCAGTTTCTGGGCGGCCTTATGGCCATCGCTCGCCATAGCATCACTGGTTGTAGGACTTAACCTCCTGGCCGATGGGTTGAGAGAGGAATCCATGAAATATCAATAAAAGATGCAACGTTTATTTCTCACGGCAGCCCGTGTCATAGCGCAGGTGAGAACATTGCGGTGCGCGGGTTTGTCAACATAGTACAAACAATAAGCTTTGCAGGCAGAAAAACAGAGAATGGACGAGATCAAAAGAAAGGTCGTGCTGGAAGTAGACCACATGGGAGTTGCTTACGAGACACGAACAGGTGATGTCCAGGCGGTTCGTGATGTTTCATTTACCGTACATGAGGGTGAAACTGTGGGCCTGGTTGGGGAATCGGGCTGCGGAAAAAGCACGATTGCATTCGGTCTTATAAACTACCTCGGAGCAAACGGCAAAATAACCGACGGTGAGGTGCGGTTAAGGGGCAGTAACTTGTTGGGGGCATCGGAAAAAGAGCTCAAAAAATTGAGGGGTAACTCCATCTCAATGGTGTACCAGGATCCGATGCAGGCGCTTAATCCTTCCATCCGGCTGGGGGAACAGCTCATCGAAGTTCTCACCAGTCACAGCAAGATTTCGCAAAATCAGGCGCGGAAACAAGTTCTGGCCATGCTCAAGAAAGTCAACATGCCCGATCCCGAGTCGGTAATGGACCGCTATACCCACCAGATCTCAGGAGGTCAGCAGCAGCGCATCGTAATAGCAATGGCCATGCTGAACAACCCTGCCCTGCTGATCATGGACGAGCCAACCACAGCCCTTGATGTGACCGTTGAGGCAGCAGTCCTCGACCTCCTTGAGGAATTAAAACAAGAGTACCGTACGGCAAATATTTTTATCACACATAATCTCGGTGTGGTGGCCAGGGTGTGTGACACCCTGTGTGTCATGTATGCCGGTGAACTGGTTGAAAAAGGCAGTGTTGCCGATATCTTCAAACACCCTTCACATCCATACACCATAGGACTGTTGAGCTGTGTACCGCGTCTTGGCGAAAGCAAGGCCGAGTCGATACTCCGTCCCATCAAGGGAAGGGTCCCGCCACCGGTCAAGCGCCCTGACAATGCATGTATTTTTGCCCCCCGGTGTGAGTTTGCAACTAAAGAGTGCCTCGCCGGGCGGCCAGACATGGTAAATGTTGGCAACAGCCATTTCTCCAGGTGCATCTATGCCGACAAGATGGATGGAAAGCGAAAAAGGGACGCGAAAAAGACAAAACAAAATTTTCCCCGGCAACCGGAGAACTCTTCCACCAATAAAGAGTCGATGCTCCACTGCGACGACCTCAGGGTATATTATACGCAGGAATCCAAGTCCATACGCAGTCTTTTCGGTCTCGGCACAAACAAGTACGTAAAAGCCGTTGACGGGGTTAGTGTTACCCTGGCAAAAGGCAAAACCCTGGGTATTGTGGGAGAATCCGGATGTGGAAAATCAACTCTGGTCAAAGGATTAATAGGACTTGAAGAAATTACCGAAGGAGACGTTCAGTTTCTTGGTATTGATGTGACCGACCCTGTAGCTCACCGGGAGACGAACCTGATCCGGGAAATGCAGATGGTTTTCCAGAATCCCGACTCTACCCTGAACCCGTCCTATTCCATCGGCAGCCAGATCGCAAGACCGATAAAAAAATTCAAGGTTGTACCGAGAGGAGAAGTCAAAAAGGAGGTGTGTCGCCTGTTGAAGGCGGTCCGGTTGAGTGCTTCTTACTATGACCGACTTCCAAGACAGTTGAGCGGAGGAGAGAAACAACGGGTGGGAATAGCAAGAGCACTTGCCAGCCGACCCGACCTTATAATCTGTGACGAACCGGTTTCCGCCCTTGATGTCTCGGTTCAGGCCGCAGTAGTCAATCTGTTGCTTGAAATACAGTCAAGTCTTGACGCGACCATGATCTTCATTGCCCACGACCTGAGTGTCGTACGTTTTTTCTCCGATGAAATTGCGGTCATGTACTTGGGACAGATAGTCGAAATAGGTCCCGCCGACTCCATTTATTTGCCTCCATACCATCCTTACACCGAAGCACTGCTGTCTGCGGTTCCGGTTCCGGACCCTGAAACAGTGCAGAAAGATGTACGGTTGAGCGGCAACGTTCCCAGCGCTCTTAATCCGCCTGCAGGCTGTTCTTTTCACACCAGATGTCCTCGACGTAAAATTTTTCTTGAGGACGGCGGCAGGATTTGCAAAGAGAAGGAACCTCCCTGGCAAATTAACGATAAAGGACACCGGATCGCATGCCATATCCCACTGGAGTTGCTTAAAAAAGCCGATCCGGTTTTTCATCATGAGCCCGGACTAAGCTAGACAGGAAAAAAGCGGCAGCCCCAACGTTTGGTCTTTCTCATTGTAATTGGTGCAAAAATGAGGCAGTTGAGATACCTGCGTTGCCCTGCTGATCATCCAGGCTTTATATTTTTCAGTATATTATGCAGATACAAACTGCCTTGCGGAGTAGTCAGCCAGTACAGTGCGCCACAGTTCATGATTACTGTTATCCAATAGGTTACCCTGAACGATATCTTTTTAGATTTATGCCGAAGAAAGCTCTGTGCGATCTTTGCCCCAGGCCATCCTCCGAGCAGTGACAATATATGCAACGTTCGCTCAGGAGTTCTCCATCTGCCCAATCCAGCAGCACTTTTATCTTTTGCATACATGATAAAAGTTACGACGCTCATAAGCGCATAACAATAGATCAACTGAGACGGGATCAGTTTCAATGTAAATAAAAAATAGAGCGCCAATGAAAAAGATCCCAGAATAAGCAGGGAAAAGGACTTCTGTTTTAATTCTCTACCATTGTTTTTGTGTCCTTCAACAGGTGCGACATCAATCGCACAGGTGCGGCCTTTGGGATCGGATGAAATGTAATACTGGACCTTGAGATTTTTTATTGGCCGCTTATGGCGATGGCTATAGTCATTTATATGAAAGAACATGGACTCCCCGTCTTCATCAGCGGTGATAAATCCGAAACCTTTTTCCTCGCTCCATTTTGAAACAGTACCAGTTTGTCTGTCCATATTTTTTAAGGGGTTAACAGTTGATTTGGGAGATAGCTTATCCTGTCGCTCCACGGTAACGATAACTTACGCCCGATCCTGCTTTTTGCTATATCTGTCCGGTTCATTAAAAAAAGTCATGTCGGCATATCCCGCATATATCTTCCCAGAATGCTTAATTCCTTCCGGAATATAGTAGCGATCCCCCTTGTAGTAACTACCTTTTTCCCCATCGATTATTAAATCAATTTTGCCCTCTAAAACTATCCCAATTTGGGCAGCATGAGAGTGTTCGGGCAAATCGACATCTTTATCAAACTGCATGAACACTATCTGATGCGTTTCCGATTGGGACAAATATGCGGTAATCCCTTCAACAGGAATATCCGCTTCCGGCAGGTTTTGAATTGGTTCTGGAAATATTTGCTTCATTCTCTGATTCCTCTGCAAGGCATACTCTCAGTATACTACTGCAATTTTCCCGGATTTTGCGTCACTGACCTCAACTGAATTGGGGCAAATGAGCCAATAAGGGGCACGAACACTTTTTTTGTTACGAAAAATTATCTCTATATAACAGATATTAAAAAGCTTTTTTCATACTAGCCCAATCGCGACCAAGCTGCAATATCAATGAGTCAGGGTTCGATGCAGCGGTGGCTGATGATCTCAAAATGGTGCAGAGTTCCTATCTAGAAATAGATTTCGACCAGCACAAAGCCGACAGCCACTGACCTGTGAGCCTCATGGGACACACCAATTTCCTGACCTGTCGACCTGGGTAGCATATCCTTCCATGCATTTTTACAATAAATGCGTCCAACATATGACTTCGACTTCTTTGGATTTAATTCATAGTCAATTTTTGTCGGGAACGGCTTGACGAGATGATAAGGCAGCGAAATAAGGAACAAACAGTTAACAGGACGATAGCTACTCCTGGAAATAACCGGCAGCCGGGATTTTGTTCCTGCTATTGCCATATTCAAGTCAGTTCTGAACAGTGGGCATTTCATAAGTGGTATAAAATTTTGCTCTCTTGATCATTGTCGTTATCATCGCATATAATTCTATGATAATGGGTATTGAAATGCGTTAAACCTGCCAAGAGACAGGGATGAAAAGTAACAGGTCTTGAATAGATATCTGAATTTTAAAAACAAAAGAGACCCATCTTTTCTTATATCCTGAGTAAGAGTTGAAAGTTACTTAACATTTTTCTGCCACAACATGATATCCAGATCCTGGGGAGGTAGAGATGATAAAACGATTCAGACCGTATCTATTATTGGCAATCATCGGGCTAGTCCTGTTTTCTATCCCAGGAGTTCAGGCAGCCAGCAAGACCCCGGAAATAGGCACTAATGGTCATTCCAGGGCCGAGCAAGCGCAGAAGATGGCGGCCCTGCATGCGCGACTGACCGCATCTCCTCACGCGGCGATCCGACAGAACATCGCGCTGACGGCCGTTGAGAACGACATTCTCGATCGTCTCGGGGTCGATTCCACGGGACGTTTCAGGGTCGGGGTTCACCGTGCTGTCTCGTGGGCCGTATCCAACAAGGGCACCGACCTCATCGTCAGAGTACAGGGCGCCCAAGCGGTGCGACTCGAACTTACAGACGTAAAAGGCACGGTCTCCGTGTTCAATAATGCGGGTGAGGCGCACGAGTACACTGAAGACGGCTTTACTCATACCTTTTGGGGTGAGGAGGTACAGATTCGCGGCTCTGTCCACGTGGCGGGTGCTGGTGTAATGACTCTGAGTTACTGCGGCTCAGAGGTATGGTGCCTCGTCAACGCGACGTGCGCTGAAATAGATAAGGCCATACCACAGCAGATCAATAGCGTCCGCGATGCCTACGCGAGCATCCTCTTCATATCGGGCCCCTATTACTATGTGTGCAGTGGCGGTCTGATTGCCGACAGTGACGATACGACGAATATACCCTATTTCCTCACGGCAAACCACTGTATTGACAAGACCAGGGAAGCTCTTTCGGTCGAGACGTTTTTCCAATATACTACCCCCTGCGAGAATGATAACAATTGCTCACTGTGGAACATCAGTAGCGACACCGTCGGATCGACCATCATGGCCACCGGCAGCGATGGTGACTTCACGCTGCTAGAACTCAAGGAAAATCCCCCAACCACCACCTTTCTCGGGTGGAACAGCGACCCGGTTGCTGACACCAACGGGACTCAACTGTACCGTATCAGCCATCCAGGCGGTCTTCCCCAGGCCTACTCAGAGCACGAAGTGGACACAACTGAGGGGATCACCTGCCGATCTTGGCCACGCGGTGAAAGGATTTACAGTCGCGATACTTTAGGGGCCACCGCGGGTGGAAGCAGCGGCTCACCGGTTTTGAATACCGATGCCCAGATCGTGGGCCAGCTCAGCGGAGCTTGCGGTACTAACGTGTATGACGAGTGCGATCCTGAAAACAATGCTACGGTGGACGGTGCATTCGCCTACTACTATCCGAAAGTCAAGCCTTTTTTGGGCGAAGGCACTGTAAGCTCGGAATGTGTCGAGAGTGGTGAATGCGACGATAGTAATCCCTGTACAGATGACACATGCGATTCAGGGCAGTGTATCAACACACCCAACGGGTCATGCCCTTCTACCTGTTTGCTGAAAGGGGAACAATGCGACCCAGAAGTACCGTGCTGCAGTGGAAGTTGCCATCCGGTAAAGGGGACCTGTAAGTAAGTCGACATGTTGTTGACCCGGCGCCGGCTTGTCAACACACCACAGACCCAAGACAGGTGGCATGATCAAGCTATCAGCGCTTCCCACCTTTTGAAAACATGATGGAAAGCGCTGATGATTAAGCTCTCTCGCATCGACTTGGATAAGGGGAGCTGTAATGCTTCGCTTGGAATTGGAGAATCATCTTAGTTGAGTTAGTGGGGTGTCTCTCTCCTTTCAACTATCCTTTACTTTCATCTACCCAGATGGTAGCCTCTCAACTCCAATTCCGAGAATAGGCCCAACCAAATGCTCGTCGGAAAATATTGGGTCTTGGTGTCAAACGGCGTGCAATTTTGCCCCCCGATCAGCTTCCAAGGTTGCCCCTATTGGCTTAAACATCTCTTATCTTCAAAAGCCCTTAACCCTCTAATATGAAGAGATTATAAGGACAGATTATTTTCAGGTCTCCATGCCCGCAAAGGGGTCAACATTCAAAGAGGAAAAGGGTCAAATTTTTGACGCTGAATTACAAAAACCAGCTTGCAGCGTTCACCGTCGCAGGGCAACAGGCGGCAAAAACCTTCTCTGGCGCCTGGTCAAACCTGAAAGACGCCGTACAGATGGCACTTGGTCAAGGAACTGCAGGGCTGGCTGTTTGCTTCGACAACGCGAGCATTATTGCGCATGCAGGATGCCATTGTAACAATAGACGAGGCAGCAGGAACATTTACGTTCAATGAAAAAATTATGGAAGCTATGGAGGATGTGGACAAAAGAGTTTCCGCGTTTTTAGATTCTTTGACCTCTGAGCAATTCTCCAGAGCATTACAAACCATCGTGGAAGTATCAGGAGCGGTGATTGAGGGTGTTACATTAATTGGCCGGGCGTTTCTTACGTTATTTGACGCGCTGCACCCATTGGGTCCGATGTTGGTTAAGGTGACCAGTGCAACGTTTCTGCTATCTGCAACAATGAAAACGCTGAAATTCGCCTTTGGATTACCGTTTAACACTCTTAAAAGCCTTGGCGTCGCCCTGGAATCGCTAACAAAACTCCGCGAAGCCTCCTGGCTGTCAAAATTAAAAATACTCCTTCACCTTTACAGAAATAGCGGCAGGAGGCTTAAAAACAACACTTAGTGGACTCGCTAGTGTTCTTGGTTCCGCTATCGGAGGCTGGCAACTCGAAACATGGATGTACAATCAATCCTACATGGCCAAAAAGGCCTGTAACAGGATTGCATACTCGTTTAACTGGATCGCGCTCCAGGCACAAAAAGCGTGGATGTGGATTTCTGGCGGCGACACGAATGCAGTGCAGCAAGAAATCGACATGGCCAAAGAAATCTATGACGAACTGTATAGCGATATAGGCAAGTAAGCATCTGCGGCACACAAAGAGGGTGCCGAATCGTCTCAAGAATCAGGCGACGCACAGGTTGCCACATCCAAAGAAGTAACCAAAGAGATCGAACAGCAATACAAGAAGCTCGTTGACAAAATAAAGAACCGGCAAAACGAGATCAACGATTCGCAGCGGTCTTTGAACGCGGAATTAAGAGACATGGCCAGGTCCGGGATGTCCATCATTGGCGCATGGCGTGACCGTAAAAAAGAAGCAGAAGAATATTACGCCGCATCAGAACGAGCGCTGGAGATGGCAAAAGAGGCTGCGGCGGCTGGAGATGATGAAACAGCGGCTGTCAGGCTCGACGAGGCCAAAGAATACGCAGATATGGCCAAAAGTGCCTACAAAGCACTCAATACCGAGATAAAGGACGGCGACAAGGTTCTCGTTATAAAAAATAAGGCACTGCAGACTGCCATGAAAGGCGTTGAGGCAGCAGGCAGGAAGGGTATTGAAATCCTCAAGAAGGAGCAGGAAGCAGCGCGAGCAGTGGCCGACGAGTTAAATGACAGCGTTGACGGAAAACTCGGCGAGGCACATCTAAAAACAGTGAACGGCCTGACCGTCGAATATCACAACACAGTAAAGAAGGTATCGCAGTCATGGGCCACCCAATGGGAACTTGTCGAGAAGAACGGGAAAAAGGTGTTCAAACTATTGCCGGGGAGATAGATGCACTCTCAGGCAAGACCATTGATGTTTATGTGCGGCAGGTCGAGAAAAAGCAGACCAGGGGCGTTGTTGGTTTGGACGTGCCAAAGTTTGCAAGGGGTGGCCAATTGCCTGGGTATGGTGGCGGCGACCGCATAGCAGCACTGCTTGAGGCTGGAGAGTTTATTATCAAAAAAGAGACTGTGGCCAAGTTTGGGGTCGGCATATTTAAGATGTTGAACAATATGCGCATACCCAAAATACCCGTTCCTGCTTTCGCAACAGGCGGGCTGGTCGGCTCATCATCAGTAGCAACATACAACCTCAATCTGTCGTTCTCTGGCGAAGTCTCGCAACCATCACAGACCAATGCCAAACAGCTTGCCAGGATGGTCATCGGCGAGTAGATGACGATAAAGAAAGGCATACCAGTACCAGCACAGTATGTCTTTTTTTTTGACATTTCCAGTTGGTTGAGTATTCCAGATGATTCCGGCCGGCGATTCCATTCCATTCCGGCCACCCATTCCATTTGATCCCGGCCAGTGATTCCATTTCATTCCGGTCAGTGATTCCAGACGATCCCGGCCACCCAAGTTGGAGGGTAGCGACGCATAAAACCAGATGGTAGATGAACCCTTTTTATTGTTTTTATCGAAGAGGGTTTTATGCCAGGCAAGAGGTTATCTATGCGAAAAATACGAGAGGTGTTACGCCTCAAATATGAACTGAACTGCAGCAACCGTGAGATCGGTTTGAGCTGTGGAATAGGCCGCAGCACTGTTGGCGACTACATCCAGCGTGTAAAACTTGCGGGGCTCAAGTGGCCC
>NZ_FNJI01000010.1 GCF_900104445.1 Desulforhopalus singaporensis
CATCGGGCCTGATCTTTCACTCTGATCGAGGCAGTCAGTATTGCAGCATAGATTTTCAAAAATTGCTCAGAAAGAGCCAGATGAAAAGCAGTATGAGTCGCAAGGGTGATTGTTGGGATAATTCAGTTGCAGAGAGCTTCTTTGGAAGTCTGAAGACTGAACGAGTATTTGGCTCTTCCTACCTCACCCGGGAAGAAGCCAAGCGAGACGTCATTGATTATATCGAAATGTTTTACAACAGCAGAAGGCGCCACTCCTATTTGGGATATCTCAGCCCAAATGAATTTGAAAAAGAGATGGAGCTGAAAATAGCAGCCTAAGGAAAGTGTCCGATTTTATTTGACCACCTCACTTTCTCACCCAGGTGGATATGGTTGACCTGCCGACTCCTGTCTCCTTAATAATCAAGGGAACAGGATATTCTTCCTCCAGATACATCCTGACTACACGAAGGCGAAATTCAAACGGATAAGGGCCGGACTGATTTTTACCTCTGCCTGTCTTGCGTTTCTTTTTGGTCATCGGTAACACTCCTTCTCTTAAAGGATTCTCAACTAATCCTCACTTAGAAAGTGTTACCCCTTTTTCGGATCTTTAAACGCTCATTAACTGGTAGTTAAGACACCATTGAATATGAAGATAGATTCTCTGAAATCTGAAAAATAGCAGTTACACAGAATTATTTACAGAGTCATCTTTGGAAATGCTGGGATACGCGTTTATCAAGAATGATCCCCAATTAATTATCAACAACCCAAAACCCCATCCAATCCCCATAGCACCACCCATCCGGTTGTAATCCGCTCCGCAGTTCAGTTCTTCAGGGTTATCAATAATTGCAATATTCGCTGATGTAGGTTGAAGTACTATGGTATGCAACTATTGATAACCCTATTCTATGAAGCTCAGCTATGCTCTCTCACGACTAATGTAAAGGTGTTCAAGAAGAGTCTCAATTTTACGATTTTCTAAACCTCCTTGTCGTGCCACTTTGTGGTATTGACGTGATATGATTTCCCGCCATAAAATTAAAGAATATAAAAATCATTAGACGCGTCTAAGCCTAAACTGCCGAGAAACAGAGAAGAAAACTACGTGTCCCTTTAAGATAGGCTAGTTGTCTTGATACAAGGAGAACCGCAAGAAAAGAATAAGAGAAAACGACTGTTATTGTATATGTAATGGATTTTGATCGGAAAGAGATTATTTAGAGTTGCGCTTAGAAAGCGCCTAATTATTGCCTCACCATCACCTCAATTCAATGACTAAAATCTTCAGATAAGGAGTTATGTCATGTTTTTCAAAAAGAGAAAAATTTTTGGCATGTTCTTAATCATAATGTGGGGATGGGCCTTAAATGCTACTGCAGAGCTACAGGGTTCACGATTCGCACAACCTGATGCAGTTCATGAGAACAAGCAAGGAATCCACTCCTATAATAGCGGTTTTTACGATCATTTACCTCACGGTCGAAAAGCAGAGGCAACACATGAATTTGTCCAAGCTGAAAAGGCTTTTAAAAAAGCCATCGAAATTGACAGCAACTATGTCGAAGCTCATCGCAACCTAGCCCGCCTGTACTTTGTTCAAAAAAAATTTAATGACTCAGCGGCAGAATATTCAAAAGTGATCGAACTTGCTCCATATGATCTAGAGACTTATGTATGCCTGGCTCGTGTTCAACTGAAATTGGGTAATTTTACTAGGGCAATTGAATACTTGGAATTGGTAAAGACGAAGACCGAAAATAGCCAAAAGATACAGAGGTTGAATGAGTACATCGAAAAAATAAAGCAGGTAGAACAGCCTACCCAATAGAAAGGAGGGGCAAGATATGTCGAGGGTTCAATGCATCCGACGTATTATGGAAGTGGCAGCTATTTCAGGCGTCCTGCTAATTTTTTCGATATGTACCGCCTCAGCAGGGAATCCCAACACTGCCTATTACTCACCTGATAACAATAAAATATTTTGGTTTATTCAAATTTGTGACATCCATATCGGCGCCAGCGGCACGGATGACTCAAATAATTTAAGATGGGTGGTCACTGAGGGAAAAGACATTGTCAATCCAAGATTTATCGTTGCCACAGGTGATCTTACCGATTCATCAGATGGTGCTGCGTTGCCAGGTGGTGGTCCTTATCTAGATGAGTGGAATGAGTATAAAGATATATTGGCAGAGGGCGACATTGATGCTTCAAATTTTTTTGATATTCCAGGTAATCATGACGCCTATAATGACCAATTTTTCATTTATTACCTAGCTAACTCAGTACAAGGTCAAGCAACAGGCAAAACGCAATTTTCCTGGACTTACGAGCCCGATTTCGGTGGCAAGTACCATTTTTTAGGGGTTAATACGGCCGCCAATGATGGATCTGATTTTAATATTTTTGATTTTTCAGGACATTTTGGCGATGATGCAGGTTTGGACAATTCTGAACTGGCCTTTATCGAAGATGAACTGAATCAACACAGTGATGCTGATTTAACCTTTGTATTCGGTCATCATCCAGTGACAAGTTGGGGTTCTCTTTGGGATTCTTACCTTTATTATGGAGCCGAGGATTTTATTGAAAAGTTGGATTATTATGGGGCGTCTCTATACGGATATGGCCATACACACCTCTACAGTAAAGTGCTTTTTCAGGTTGACGACTATATCGTGGACCCATATGACGATGGATTCGTTTATCTAAATGTTAACACTCTTGGAAAACCCGATGATACAGCGGGAATAGAGAAAAACAATTTCAGTGTCATTGCCGTAGACTGTAATGGGGTTTCCACAAAAACCCAGACAGCGGGTACATGGCCAATGGTTTTAATAACAGCTCCGGTTGATCGGTTCATCGGTAGTACATTCAACCCTTTCGCATATTCTGTACCCAATGGCAGCACAAATCCGATCCGGGCACTCGTATTTGATACCGAACCTGTTCAACAGGTTCGGTATCAAATCGATGGGACCGGAGAATGGATAGCTATGAACGTTGTCACCAGCAACCCAAAATTATGGGAGGCTGTTTGGGACGCTTCCGCACTACCTGGCGGATACCACTTTATTGAGGTGCAGGCCACATCTGCCTCGGGTACAAAAACAGATTCCATAACAGTTGATGTGCAGGGGTGCTCTGTTGACGCAGATTGTGATGACGGATTATTTTGTAACGGAACTGAAACATGTATAGAAGGTTCATGCCAGGAAGGTATCGCTATTGACTGCAATGACAACATTGTTTGTACTGACGATCTATGCGAGGAGTCAAACGACACCTGCTCAAATATACCAAACAATCAAAATTGTGATGACGGATTATTCTGCAACGGTATAGAAATTTGCGATGCTGTAAATGACTGCCAATCCGGTACCCCCGTTACATGCCTGAATGATGAGTTATTCTGTAACGGTTATGAGCTCTGTGACGAAGGGATTGATTCATGCATTTCAACAGGAAATCCCTGTGTTGAAGGTACTTGTGACGAAGAACATGACGAATGCGAGCAGTCGACCTGCGGCAATGGCGAATGCGATGAAGGAGAAAACTGTGAAACATGTGAACAAGATTGCATAAGCGGTTCGGGAGGTGGAACATGTGATGACTGTCACAAGGGTCGCTGTGATGGCGTCTGCAACCCTAAAGACGGCCCAAACTGTGCCGATTGTGTGCCGATTTCAAGCTGGTGTTGTGGAGACGGCACGTGTGAAGGAGATGAAAGGTCCTCAAATTGCGCCATTGACTGTAGTCAAGGGGCTATTTGTGGTGATGGGACCTGTGATTCAGGCGAAAATCAATGTTCTTGCGCCGATGATTGCGGTGCAGCACCACTAATTGAGTCGGGATCTTGTGCAGATAGCGTTGATAACGACTGTGACGACTTTATCGATTGTGATGATCCTGATTGCACGAATGACGATTTATGCCCACAGGATACCTGTAGTAGCTGCTTCAAAGGAGTGTGTGATGGGAAGTGTAATCTTAGTAAGGAGGGACTAGACTGCCCAGACTGCCAACAATAATTTCGCTCCAATTTTAGCTGAGCTCAGAGCGTCAGGACTCCAAATCATCCGTCCAGCATACCTTTGGTTCATCCGGCAAACGAGTATTTGGTCCGATGCAAATGATAGTATCGTAGTTTGAAAATTTGGCGGTCACATCAACCTTCATCATGGCATGTCTATTTTTCAAACCAATATTGACCTTAGGTACTCGTTTGCCGGATGAACCCTTTTTCAACAAATTCGATTAAATTGTGGACAGCTTTTTCGAGAACTCTTACCCTTTCTCCATCTGCACCTTGAATATGGCTTGAAACTTAAGTTACTAGCGGTCTCATATTTTCTTCCCAAATTTTCCATCATTTTATTGACTATGGATATTTTTGCGAGCAGCGGCTGCCCAGGAATCCGCTATTTCACCCCGAGGACTTGACGGGGTAATTGGATAAATGGTTGCAACCTCACTCATCTCGTAAGCGACATGGGTGGCAGCAGTATTTCCATCGGCTGTCTGCATTCTTTTACTCATGAAATCATCTCTCAGCATAAACGTTTAAAAGATAAGCGTGGGCTACCAGCACTCAATTGGTCTTGATCCATCTGGCGGCTACAAAAGCTCCCGTATTTGTGTCGTACATTGTCGCTATTCCTCGTTCATTTTCGCGCAGAGGAAGGATCTGCTGCTACTCTCGCTGTCTGTTTATACCGGCTCTTTAGACATTCAGCGCTGTGTTCAACCTGAATCATGGAGCCCCGTTTTTTCAAGCCACCTCGAAGCTGCATGATGCACCCGGGACAATCGCTAAGCAAGAGTTCTGCCCCAGTTGATTCAATGTCGTCGAGTTTTCGCTTAAGGATCTGTTCGGACAGTTCCGGGAATTTGGCTGAATAGGTGCCGCCAAAACCGCAGCAGCTTTCTTCTTCCTGGGCTCGCACATAGTCCAGGCCGGCGGTCTGCATCAGTTCTTTCGGCGCGTCATGGACTCCCATGCCGCGACAGAGATGACAAGGAGAATGGTAGGTCACTTTTTTCTTGTCACCGGCAAAGTCTTGTTCCGTGAGATCGAGATAGTTGCGGGCAAACGTGGGGAAATCTATCACCTTCTCGGTGAATTCCTTTACTTTTCCTCCCATGCGTGTGTCGTTTGCAAGCAGCTTCGAATAGTTGTGCTTTAAGTGTGAAGCGCAGGAGGCACAGAGGGTGATGATAAAATCGATCTTTTCCCCGCTAAAGGCTTCAACGTTTTGTCTGGCCACATCCCGTGAGGCCTTCATTTCTCCCATCATCTGTACCGGCAGCCCACAACAGGACTGCTTTTCCGGAAACACCATGGCTATTCCACAGGATGCACACAACTCTGCACATGCCTGCATCTGTTCGGGATAGACAAAATCCTGCACGCAGCCAGAAAACAAGCCGACTCGATAACGAGGGTTGTCGACCTTGAGATCCAGTTCCTTGAACAGGTCCCGGAACGGATTTTCGGCGATGGTCGGCAAGGCCTTGAAATCATGCTGTTTAAAAAAAATCATTGGTAGATGGCGTATAAAGCCATCGTTGCCCGCGACCGGTCGCTGGGCCCATTTGGCTGTGCGGAGCAGGGTGTGAAACAGCTTGCGGTTGCGCAGCAGCTTGCCGAGTAGCAGGGCTGGCAACGGATGCCCCTGCTTATCCTGTATCCGTACCTGCACCTCCTTTATCAATCGAGGCAGATCGATGCCACCGGCGCAGATATCCTTGCAGGCCTCACAGTTGATACAGTTTTGCACCAGGTTTTTCGCCTTATCCTGGCCATGAAAAAAGTAGGTGAGAATGAGGCCGATGGCGCCGATGTAGATATGACCCATCTTGTGTCCCCCCACCAACCGGTAAACTGGGCAGACGTTGGCACAGGCCCCACAGCGCACGCAGCGGAAAATCTGAGCAAAGAGAGGATCCTTGGCCATTTCGCGGCGTCCATTGTCGAGTACGACAAAGTGAACCTCCTTGTTTCTCCCCGCTTCGGCAAGGTATTCATTGGCCCCGGTAATCCAGGTAACGTAGGAGGTTATCGGCTGACCGGTTGCGTTTCGGGGCAATACTTTGAGAATCTTGAGGGCGTCAGCGATGGTGGGAACAAGTTTATCCAAACCGAAAATGGCGACATGGACCTTTGGCAGGGTGGTCACCAGTCGAGCATTGCCTTCGTTGGTGACCAGACCGATCGTACCGCTATCGGCAATAGCAAAATTAGCGCCGCTAATCCCCATATCGGCCTCGAAGAATTTCTGACGTAACTCCTTTCGGGCTACTTTAACCAATTTCTCGATATCCTGGCTCTGATGATCACCGGTTACCTCGCTGAACAGATCTCGCACCTGATACCGAGAGAGATGTATGGCTGGCATTACCATATGCGAAGGCCCTTCATGGCGCAACTGGATGATCCATTCGCCGAGGTCGGTTTCTGTAACTTCTAAACCATCATCCTCCAGCACATGGTTGATGAGGATTTCTTCAGCCGTCATCGACTTGGATTTAACTACCTTACGGGTCCCGGTCTTCCTGGCAATCTCGCTGATGATCCGATTGGCTTCATCGCCGTCTTCGGCATAATGAACCTGCACCCCGGCGGCTTCCGCATTTTTCTTAAAGGTGGTAAACAGCTGATCCAGTTCCGCTACGCAACCATCCTTCATTGCAGCTACATCGCTGATCAGCTCAACGGTGTTGAAATCGCGGAACGCGTTGGCTCTGCTGGTACGATAGGCAACGGCGAAGGTGTCTAGCGCGTTGCGAAGAAAGTCATTGTCGAGCGATTCCCGGCACTCTTTGCGGTAGGAGCTGAGATTCTTTGCGTTCTGCATCAGTTTTCCTCCAGGATCAGGATATGGAGCTCAAGCGGGCCATGGACTCCGATGGTCAGCACCCGTTCAATATCGGCGGTGCGACTCGGCCCGGTGATAAAGGCAGTATAGTTAGGCGTCGCGTGAGTGAATTTGGCAAGTTGCCTGGCGGCGGCGAAACTGTCGCGACACATATTCTGTGCCCGGACGATACAGATATGATAATCACAGATCATACTGATCAAACGATGGTCCTCCTGCGGGCAGCTGAGAACCAGGGTGCCGGTTTCTGCAATACCGAAATCGGCCATGGAGATACCGATGTCTAGGCTGTCCTGATAGGCCCGAAGTCCGGAATTAATGCAGCGGATACCTTTTTGCTGGCAAGCTTCTGCCATTGCCTGAAAATTGTGAGGCATGAGTCCCGCTGCGGCAACAAGACACGACTCGCCCGAAACTTTTTTTTGGGCGCCGAGTCCAAGGAGATAGGCTATCACCTCTTCCTCTTTCGCGATACTGGTTACAATAGCCGCCATATTCCTGGCTTTGGTGACGAATTCTGCCAGGAAGTCGGCTGATGGTTCTGGTGTCGGCTGCATAGCTTTCCCTGTTTGTTTGAAATTATAGACGACTAGAGGTTGTCACTGTACAGTTCAATGACATGTTTTACCGAAATACCAGCGTTTCGTCGCGACAGCATATCAGTGATCTGCATCATGCATGCTGGGCAGCTGGTAGCGACCGTTGTCGCTTTGGAAGCGACAATATTTTCCGCCTTCTTTGTGCCAATTTTTTTTGACATCTCGTAGTGATGAACGTTAAAGGTGCCGCCACAGCCACAGCAGGTGGCGGCATCGGCCATCTCCACGAACTGTTTGCCGGAACTTTGCAGCAGTTTTCTTGGTTGCTCGGAAATCTTGAGCGAGTTTTTCAGGTGGCAGGGATCGTGATAGGTGACACTCTCCCCTGCTGCTTCCCGGTCATCGACTTGCACCCCAATAACGTCGATGAGAAACTGGCTGATATCCATTGTCTTGTTTGCCAATTCCTCTGCTAGCGTCTGAATATCCTGGCCACCATCGTACATCTTTGGCCATAACTCTTTAATTGTCGCGGTACAGGAGGCGCAGGGGGTAACAAGATAGTCGAACCTATCGTTTCTGAACCGCGCCACGTTTTGTTCAACCAACTCATTGAAGGTTTGTCTATCGCCGCTCGATAGTACAGGGATGCCGCAGCAGGCCTGGCCTGACGGCATGAAGATGCCGACCCCGTGATGCTGCAGGGCCTTCACCGTGGCCGTGCCGATGGAGGGGAACATCTTGTCGACCACACAACCGGGATACAATGCCACCCGAAGACCGGAATGTCCCGCCGGTGTGTCGATTTTTGGGTAAATGCGCCGGAACGGTTTCGTCGCCAGGGTGTTAAAATGTCGATCGCCGATAACCGGATTGTTGAACCGGGCGCAGGACGAGCCAAGCAGCTCATCGACCTTTTTGGTGAAGAGCGACTGAAAATGCGAACTGATGGCGGTAAGGCTGTTAAACAGCCTGGGATTGGCGAGGAGCCCCCGAAATATAGCCTTTTTGATCGGAGGCAGACCGTAATAGCCGGTCATGATTGCTCGCGCTTTCAGGAAGATATTCATGATGTTTACCCCGCTCGGACAATTTGCCTCGCAGGTGCCGCACATCAAACACCGACTCAGAGTTGCATTGACGCCGTCCGGATCCTGGAGCAGATGGTTTGCCAGTCCATCGAGAAGGGCGATCTTGCCACGGGTAACATCGGTTTCCTTGCCCGTCTGGCCAAATACCGGACAAACGGCCTGGCACATGCCGCAGCGCATGCAGTTGACCAACTCATCGTCGAGTTCCTTGAACAGGGTGGCCAGTTTGTGAATATCAGCCATTGTTCCTCCGAACCATTTTTTCAGGATTGAGGATGTTTTTCGGATCGACCGCCGCTTTTATCCTGGTTGCATAGTCAAGGCTCGCCTTGCCTACTTCCCGGACCATGAATTTGGCCTTGGCCATACCAATCCCGTGTTCGCCGGAAAGGGTGCCATCCAGACCGAGGGCGCAGTCGAAGATTTCATCGATGGCGTTTTCGACCTTTTCCCACTCCTTCTTATCCCGTTTATCAGTCAGTATCGTTGGATGCAGATTACCGTCGCCGGCGTGACCGAAGGTACCGATGGTAAGCTGGTATTTCTTGCTGATCAGCTCCAGCGCCTCAATCATGGCCGGAATTTTCGAGCGGGGAACCGTGGCGTCCTCGAGCACACAGGTCGGTTTAAGTTTGGCTAGCGCCGGCAGGGCGTCCCGGCGGGCCTGCCAGATGGCGTTGCGTTCATGCTGGTCGCTGGCGACTCTAAGCTCTCTGGCGTCGTTTTCCCGGCAGATTGTTTCCACCCTGGCCGCATCGTCGGCAACCTGGGCTGGATGGCCGTCGACCTCGATAAGCAGAAGCGCCGCGGCATCGGTAGGCAACCCGGCCCTGCGGAAGTTTTCCACCGTGCGGATGGTAAAATTGTCCATCATCTCCAGAGTTGCCGGCAGGATTTTACCGGCGATGATCGCCGCCACTGCCTCCGAGGCCGCTTTGACCGAGTCAAAGATCGCCAGCATCGATTTCGCGGCTTGAGGCGGCGGGATAAGTTTTAAGATTATTTTGTTAAATACCCCTAAGGTACCTTCCGAGCCGACCATCAGTCCGGAGAGGTTGAGACCGGTGACGCATTTTACCGTTTTCCCGCCGGCTTTGACGAGATTGCCACCGGTATCGAAAAATTCGAGCCCCATGACGTAATCTTTGGTGACCCCGTATTTCAGCCCTCGCAGTCCCCCGGCATTCTCGGCCACGTTGCCGCCGATGGTGGAGACAGTCTGGGAGCCGGGATCAGGTGGGTAGAAGAGACCGCTGGACGCAACCTGGGCTGCCAGCTGGGCAGTAACGACGCCGGGTTCGACCACCGCATAGAGATCCTCCTCGTTGATCTCGAGAATCTTGGTCATTGAGTTGGTCAGCACTACAACCCCGCCAGGTTTTGGAATGGTGCCGCCGGAAAGATTGGTGCCGCCACCGCGAACGGTGAGCGGCAAGCCATTATCGTTGCACAGTTTCACCACCTCACCAAGGGTTTCACTGTTCTCCGGCCTGACGACGATGGCCGGCATCTCTCCGTCAAGGACGGCGGCGTCATAGGAATAGGCGTAGCGGTCGGTTTCCGAGGTCATTACATTATCCTCGCCGACCACTGGTTTGAAGAGTTTTTCTATGTTGTTCTTGCTCACGATGTGCTCCTGGCAACGGGGGATTGAAAAAGTGGTCCAGACTGCCGATGAATCGGACACCATTGCACCGTTCGTGTTACTAACGCCGGGCACGGTATCCGATTGTGCCAGCTGGTCTAAGAGCCGAAAAATACCGAAGGTAGATAGGTAATGATATCCGGGAAGAAAAACAGCAACAACAGCCCAACGAGTTGCAAACCGACAAAGGGCATGATCCCTTTGTAGATATGGGTCATCTTCACCTCCTGCGGCGCGACGCCGAGCAGATAGAACAGGGCGTAACCAAACGGCGGTGTCAAAAAGGAGGTCTGCAGGTTAACACAGACCAGCATGGAGAACCAGAGCGGGTTGAAATCGAGTTCCATAGCGATAGGCATGAAGATCGGAACGGTAACCAGCAGGATAGCCGCCCAGTCGATAAACATCCCCATGAAGAAAATGATGGCCATCATCACCAACAGCGCCATACTGGGGCTGAGACCGCCCCCGACCAGGAGATCGACAACGACATCTCCACCTCCCATGGAGAGAAAGACAGTGCTGAAGAATTTGCCACCGATAAAGAGCATCATTACCATACAGGAGATCTTCAGGGTATTGACGCAGGATTCATAGACCACCTTACCGGTAAGTGCCCCGTTGAATAGCGCCAGAACACCCGAACCGACCGCACCTAAGGCGGCAGCCTCGGTGGGGGTGGCTATCCCGGCGAGAATCGTACCCATAACGGTGAGAATGAGGGCCAGCGGCGGCACGAGGCTTTTTAAGGTCATCGACCACTTCTGCGCCGCCGAAAATTTACTCGCTTCCTCCTCGCTGATGGCTGGTCCCAGCGACGGGTTGATAACGCAGCGAATCCAGATGTAAATGAAATAGAGTGAGGCCAGCAACAGACCCGGGAGAATGGCGGCGGCGAAGAGTTGACCGACCGAGGTCTCCTTCATGCCGGTGAGGCCGCCGTAAACGACCAACATGATCGATGGCGGAATAAGTATGCCAAGGGTTCCGGCCGAGCAGATAATACCAGTGGTAAGCTCCTTCTGGTAGCCTTTGTTGAGCAATGCCGGGGCGGCCAGCAGCCCCATGGCCACCACCGAGGCGCCGATAATACCGGTGGTGGCGGCAAAGACGGTGCAGACCACGACGACGGCCAGGCCGAGACCGCCTTTCACCCGGCCCATGACCACATAGAGAGCTTCAAAGAGCTTTTCGGCAACTTTGGAGCGGTCCAGCAATTGGGCCATAAGGATGAACAGAGGAATGGCCACCAGGGTGTAGTTGTTCATCAGGCCCCAGCAGTTATTGGCAAAGATGTCGAATAAGCCAGAAGCATTCCAGCCATTATCGATAAGGCCAAAAAGAGTGGCGACGGCTGCCAGGGTAAAAGCCAGGGGCAAACCGAGCAGAATACAAGCGATCAGCAGACCAAACATGCCGACCGTTAAAAATTCAGGGTTCATGAAATCCATAATAATTCTCCTTCACCTCATCGTATGCGGGCAGTGCAACCCTGTTATTGGCGAATTTCCCGCAACATCTGAATATTTTTCAAAAATGTATTGAGGCCCTGGAGAAACAACATGACAAAGCCCAACGCCATCAGGCTTTTCACCGGCCAGATTGGTGGTGCCCAACTGGTATTATTCACTTCCAGCAGGCCGATCGAGGTCCAGGCGTAAGCGACAGCGGCATAGGCCATCATACCGAATACGGGGAAAAAGAGCAGGGCGTAGCCGATGATGTTGAACCAGGCCTGACCCTTCTTACTGAATCTGGAGGTTAGAATTTCCACTTTGACATGTCCTTCCCGATTTTCCGTCAGGGCAAGGCCCAGCATATAATGAACACCGTAGATGAACATCGTCATTTCAAAACCCCAGACGGTCGGGGCGTTGAAAAGGTAACGCATGATGATCTCGTAGACCACCACACCAACGAGCGGCAGAACTAGCAGGGAATTGAGCTGTCCAATTTTCTCGTTGAATGAATCAATAGCTGCAATGATTGATCTCATCGTCTACTCCTCGGACTTCTGTAAAGGTTCCCCTGTGTTATGACAGGGGAACAAGTTAATAACGCTCGTGGTTAATTGGTGCGACCGGTGGCATAGGTTTCATGCGACCACGGGGTGACGTTGGCTCTGGCATTACGCCAATTTTCGAAATCCTTTTTAAACGCTTCCTGGGACTCGATAATTTTTTTGGCGTTCGGATTCTTCTCTTTGATCTCATTAATGTATTTTTGCGAAACATTGTTGAACTCAATGAGGGTCTCCGGATCCATCTGGACAATTTCAACCTTTTCGGTCAGCTTAGCCATGGCCTGGGAGTTGAGGTTCTGGATCCAGTTGTAGGACCAGAGTTGGGTCTCCTTGGCGCAGATTTTTACGATCTCCTGCAGATCCTCCGGCAGTTCGTTCCAGGCATCCTTGTTGAAGAATACGTAGCACTGGGAGCCGGGCTGATGCACGCCGGGGGAGAGTACATACTTGGTGATATCGTCAAAGCCCATCGGGTAGGTGATTGCCGGCGCTGAGAACTCGGCACCGTCAAGTACGCCGCGTTCCAGGGCCAGATAGATTTCACCGCCCGGCATCGGGGTAGCGGCGGCACCGAGGCGATTGAGGATATCCATGTACCAACCCACGGTACGGACTTTCATCCCTTTGAAATCGTCCATTTTGGTAGCGCGCTTGTTGGAGAAAATCCCCATATCCTGGCCGGTCTGACCACAGGGCAGGACTTGCAGGTTGAAATTGCCGTACAGCTCCTGGGCCAGTTCCAGGCCGCCACGCTCATAGAGCCAAATATTGTAGCCTTCGCTGTCCAGACCGAACGGCATATCGCCTAAGGGTACAAACCCCTCATCCTTGCCTTTCCAGTAACCCGCCCAGTCGTGGCCAACCTGTACCGAACCTTTGGAAACAGCATCGAAGGTCTGCATGGCCGGAACGATCTCACCTGCGGAAAACGGTTTGATATCCAGGCGGCCGGCGGTGGCCAGACGAACACTGTCACAGAAATGCACGGCGATATCGTAAAACAGCAGCCCTTTCGACCACGGCATGGTCATCTTCCAGCGGAATTTTTCATCGGACGGCTTGAACTTCACTCGGGTTGAAGATTCATGGCGGGAATCTACACCGAATTTTTCTCTTTTCGCCGCCTGGGCACCGGTGACGGTGAGCAGAGCGAAGGTTACGAGCATCGCAAGTGCCACTAGCCAATTTCTTTTCATTGCCTTCTCCTTGCAGAAGTAAAAGGTTGATGCCGGTTGGTCCGGCTCTTTCGGAATACAAAAATGTTTCGGGTTTGTTGGTGAACGACCTGAGGATCATCACTTCCGGTTGAGCGATTCCCATCGTTCACAATTGCGCTGTTTCATGCAGCAGCTGTTAACGGGAACTATACAGCAACCTTTGTGCCATTTTGTTTATATGTTGCAATTACAGTATGTTGGGTGCGGAGATGGGATTGGTATGGACCATACACGTGGGCGAAAATCTGAAAAATCATAATGCTGCCCAACACTTTGGCCGGAAAAGATTTGGGGAAAACAGTTAATTATTTGAATTTTATAAAATATATTGTTGAATCACAAGGAGTCTGAAAAATCAGACATATATTGTATGTTACTGCTGAGCAACCGTAAGCTGGTGCTTTTTCAACAACGAGTAGAGATGGGAACGGGATAGGCCGGAGGTATTGAGAATTTCGGTAAGATTGCCGTTATATCGCTCTATCAGGGTAATAAGATAGAATCGTTCAGTAAGATCGCGAAATGTTTTCATCGACGGCGGCGACTGATGAAAAAGGGCGTCGAACAGTTGCTGTCTGATATTTCGGACAGCCGGGTCGTTGTCGGTGGTTATCTCCCGGCCCTGGTCGGATAGCTGCTCAATTTGCTGTTTAGCTACGGCAATGCGCAGGGTTCTTGGTAAATGCATCGCGTACAGTTGCTTTTCAACCCCGGCAGCGACCAGTGCTCTCTCGATATTATTGAATAATTCCCGTATATTGCCTGGCCAGTTGTATTTTTCCAGCAGTTCAAAAAAATCACTGTTTATCTCTTTTGGTGCCATGTCGTAACGCTTGCACAGCTGCTCTACCCTATAATCCGCCAGTAACCTGATATCGCCTGTACGAATCCGCAGCGGCGGCAGATTGAGTTGCATGGTCTTGATCCGGTAGAGCAGATCGTTGCGGAATGAGCCATCCCTGGCCATCCCATCCAGATCCCTGTTGGTTGCAGCAATGAGCCGAAAATCAGAGGTCTGCTCCCTGGAATCGCCTACCGCCCGAAAGACCCGCTCCTGCAATACCCTGAGAAAAGACTTCTGCATGGATAGCGGCATTTCCCCGATTTCATCAAGAAACAGGGTGCCGCCGTCCGCCTGTTTGACCAGCCCCTGCTGGTGTTGATGGGCGCCGGTGAAGGCCCCTTTGCGGTGGCCGAAGAGAATCGATTCCACCAGGGATTCGGTGAGTGAGGCGCAGTCAACCACCACGAAGGGGTGATCTTTGCGGACCGAATTGTCATGAATGGCCCGGGCGAAAACTTCCTTGCCGGTACCGGTTTCACCGGTGATAAGCAGGTTGGACGATGACTTGGCCACTTGCAGGAGCTGACGCTTGACCGCCTTGATACTGCTGCTCTCGCCGATAATGGTCTTGGTTGCCAATATCACATCACCGTTGTTGCCTTGTTTTTCTTGGCGATAACGGATGGCTCTATTTAGGGTGAGGGTGATTTCCTTGACACTGGAGGGTTTGAGAATGTAGTCCCACACCCCGCCTTTGATGGCCAGTTCAGCCCCATCCGGATCCCCCTTACCGGTCAGGATGATCACTTCTGGCGGTTTTGGTAAAAGGGTCAATTGCGGTAGGATATCCAGACCGTTACCGTCCGGCAACCTGACATCGAGAAACAAGATATCAAAGCAGTGTTTTTCCAAAGCTGCCCGACCTTTGGTAAGGCTTCGTATGGACAGGGCCGAATGGCCCTGGCGCTGGACTAGACTTTCCAGGGTTTCACAGATTTCGGGATCGTCGTCAATGATCAGGATTTCACCCATGATTCCTCATCTCCTGCAAAATGGTCTCTATTGCATCTATCAACTCTTCCTTATCGTACGGTTTGGTCAGGATTTTCTTGACCGCTTCCAGGTTACTGGCTTCGATCAAGGCCTCCTCGCGCCCGGAAATCATGATAACCGGCAGGGTCGGTACCTTGTGGCTGATCAGCTTCACGAGGTCGATGCCGTTCAATTTCGGCATATCGTAATCGGTGATCAGCAAATCGAATCGATTCGGGTCAGCGTCGATCAGCCTGTACGTTTCACTGGAACCGGCGATGCCTTCAACGTGGTATCCTTCAGCTCCGAGAATGCGAGGTACGCTCTCCAACTGATCGAGATCATCTTCAACGAACAGGATCCTCGCTTCGCTCTTGCCGGCAATTCCCCGTTCATCTCGGTGTTCCGTTTCACTTATCTCGATCCTGGGCAGGAAGATTTCAAAGGTCGCCCCGTGGCCGAGTTCACTTTTAACTCGCACCGCGCCACTGTGACCTTTGACAATGCCGAGCACTACCGATAGCCCCAGGCCGGTTCCCTCTGCTTTATCTTTCGAAGAAAAGAACGGGTCAAATATTTTGTCTATTATTTCCGGATCGATTCCAGGACCATTGTCGGCAACGGAAAGTAGAATGTATTCCCCGCTTTCCAGATTGAGATATGCTGCTTCTTCATCGTTTAGGCTGGCTTCCTCAAGACGTATATAGAGACCGCCCCCTTTTTCTCTTAAGGCATGAAACCCGTTGGTGCACAGGTTCATCACTGCCTGGTGGAGTTGCGTTGGATCAGCATAAATCTTTGGCATGGTTGGAGAAATATGGGAATGGATGGTGATGTTTGCCGGCAGACCGACCTCTATAAGCTGGATGACTTCGATTACCACACCGCTCAGATCGGTGGCACGAAAACCTTCCTTGGTCGGACGGGAAAAGGCGAGAATCTGCTTGACCACCCTTCCACCGCGTCTCGCCGCTTTCAACACCCGATCAAGATCCTTTTCGGTTTGGGAGCCTGTGTCGACATCGCTGAGGGCCAGTTCGGTAGAGTTGATGATGGAAGTAAGAATGTTGTTGAAATCATGGGCAATCCCCCCGGCTAGCGTACCGATCGCCTTCATCTTTTGCGATTGCAGCAGTTGTTTTTCCAGATTGTGTTCTCTGGTGATGTTTTCCGCAGTGGTCAGGATGCCGTTGATCAGGCCGTTTTCGTCGAGAAGCGGCACTTTGTTCACCTCCAACCAGAATACCTGTCCATCGGCTGATTTAATCTCTTTGCGCACCCTTCGAAATTCTCCCTGGCCGGAGACGACCGCCGAATCGGCGCTGGTGGACCATTGTGCATATTCGCTGTCGGTGACAACCCGGCTGGTATTCTGGCCGACCACCTCGTTGATTGTTTTGAGTCCGAAGAAGTTGGCAAAGGTTAGGTTGGCGCCGACATAGTGTCGCTGAGTATCTTTCCAGGAAACCAGCAGGGGGATGGTATCAATCAGGGTTTCCTGGAAGGTGAGCTGGTTTTTGATTTTTTGTTCCACCTTGCGTTTGGCAACGATGTTAAGGGCGAGAAAAATGACCGTGCTGAGCAGCAGGAAGCAGCTGATAATGATGGTCCAGAACAGTTCCCTCGGCAAGGCATAGGAGGAGTTGGGGGTGTTGATGATATTGGCCCCTTCGGGGAGTAATTTTTCTTTTATGTTGAGTCGTTGCATGACATTGTAGTCAAAACCGTAGACGCTGTCCGGGCCATACTTGATGGCTATGGTGTCGGCCTTCTTGCCACCGAGAATTTCCAGGGCCATCGCCGCCGCCTTTTTGCCGTGTTCAAATCCAGACAGCAGGCTGCCTCCTACCGCGCCAGAGCCGAGGAGAAATTCCCAGGCGGTATAGATCGGCACCGAAGAATGGATATATATCTCGTGCATGACCTCTTCAGCGGTGTAGAAACTGTTCCCTATCACCTGATAATAGGGAATGAAAAACAAGAAGGTATCCTGCGGCAGATTTTTCACCCTTCTCTGCACTTCCGGTAGATCGACCTGGATCCAGTAGTCGACATGAAGGCGGTCACGAAAGGCCGGTACCACATCTTCAATTTGGTGCTTGATTGCATAACCGGCGGTCGAGGCATCGCCGACAACGACCATCTTGTTTTTGTCGGGATGTAGACGCAGGGCGATTGCAATTGTGCCGTCTAAATCGAAATTTTCAATTACTCCTGTAACGTTACCAATTTTCAGTGCCTCTCGATTCAATTCGTTTACTCCGCAGAACACTATCGGAGTATCCGGAAACAATTGAGGCCGGTACTGTAAGGCAAAATTAAAGGCATCATCGTCTGAGGCGATGACAACATCAAATTTCTCCGTCTTGAATTTCTCGCGGTAAAGATGCAGCAGGGCCTCAATGACATGTTTGACATTAAATCTTTTCGCGTCCATGTATTCGATCTGCAGGTCAACTTTGTACTTGCTCTGGTCAAGTTCGTTGCGAACACCCTGGAGGATGGAGTCGGACCATTGATAACCATGGTGGTAAGAGTTGATATACAGAACATTTCGTTTGTTGTCGCTTGCCATGGCTCTAGGAGCAGACACCAGCCACGTTGAAAGAATCAGGATGGCCCACAGCAGCAACAACAACGAAAAGAAAGGCCTTGATTGTTGTGACGTTACCTTTTTCATGCCATGATTGCAAGCAAATATCAGGCCAACAAACCAGTTATGGCACAACTATCGTCGTGCAACGAGGATCGAAATCATTTATTTTTTATACTTGCTGGATAACATATTATCTTGACAGTTAAAAGATATACGGCATTCAGGCCGTCAATTTTAATTCTTCCTGCTTGTTTTTACTGCATTTATTTCTTCGAGCATAAATCTACCTCAACAGTTAAGTGTTACCCCCTTCTTCTGATCTTTAAGCGCTCATTAATTGGTAGTTAATACAAAAAAACCGACGCATCTTTCCAAACGATACGTCGGCGTTTAAAGTTGTGTTCCTGGCTATCCAGAAAGCTTCTGAGAGATTGACGACCATGCCTATTCGGAACTGGAAACCGGCTATGAATCGCTTTCTCACTGAATATGAAGATAGATTCTCTGAAATCCGAAAAATAGCAGTTACACAGAATTATTTACAGAGTCCGGATTAAAATGATTAAAACATGAATCGGCACCGGTATCCTAGACACTCTCAACAACTCACCCCCAAAAGCAACCGTTGGGGTCATCGTCTATTTCCCGTAGAACATCTTCGAGATGCTTCGTTTCAGCGAGCGGTGGATAGGAGTGCCACTTTAGATCTGCCCGCATCCAGAAGAGCTTCCAAGTCTTCCTACTTTTAACGTAGGTCGCTTTAGCAACCAACTCCTCCATTGTCTTCTCTGGTTTGTCCCAACGTGGACGTACAGTGAAAATTTCAAAACTCTGCCCAGTCACCCGGAACCCGATGTCCAGTTTACTCCGTATGTGGGGTGCAGGCCTTCTCTTCTCCACGAGGCCGCCAATCAACTTTTCAATCCGCCTAATCTCAAACTCACTTATCGCCATACCTGATCACCCTTTGCTGAGTGAAATATTATCATCTCATGATATGTCATTCAGCGTCGTAATTTGACCCCATTGTCTTAAGTCTCTTTTATCTTTCAAAGATCTTAACCATCTAATATGAAATAATTTTTAAAAACAAAAGAAGTTCAGACCTCCACACCGCAAAAAGGTTAATATTCAAAGAGGAAAAAAGTCAATTTTCTAAGCTGAAGAACAACAAGCTCTTTGGACACTTACAAATCGCCATAAATTCATACACCATAGTGACAGAGACAACCAGTCCTAATCGATCCGCTACACAGAACACTTAGCTGAAACAGGAATCAGCGCTTCTGTTGGCACAACTGGCGATCCACACAATAATGCATTGACCGAGACAGTGATCGGTTTGTATAAAACTGAAGTAATTCATTATCGTGACCCCAGGAAAGGACGCGATACGCGTTGAATATGCAATGCTGGAACAGGTAGATTGTTTCAATAATCGTCGATTGCTTGAACCAATAGGAAAGAATCCTCCTTTGGAAAAAGAGAGGATGTATTATGAACTGGAAGAGTTAAGCTAACTTTATATTTGAGATCTTTTTATTACACCTGCAATAAAACAAGCTGGTCGATCAAAACCACGCTGAGGCACCGCTTCTTCAGATGAATGTGCCAACCAGAAGGACGGAACCACTTCCATTTCTTGCTTAGAGCTGCCAGCAGGCAGATAATCGGAGGGTCGGAAGGATGATACATATCAAAAATGCATTGGCGGTCATGACCAGGGCCGATAGCGAAGTCCTGAATAATGTCGACGTGGTGATCAAAGGATCGGCCATTCACGAGGTGGGTCGCTCCCTGACACCGCCCCCCGGTTCGGATGTCGAGGTGATTCCAGGAGAGGGGCTTGTGGTTACTCCGGGCCTGGTGAACACCCATCATCATTTTTACCAGACGTTCACCCGAAATATCCCCTTCGCTCAGGATGCCAAACTCTTCGATTGGCTGGTTTATCTCTACGATGTGTGGAAACACATGGATGCCGATACGGTGTGGTGGTCCACCGTGCTGGCCACTGCCGAGCTGCTGAAAACCGGCTGTACCACGACCACAGACCACCACTATCTCTACCCCGCAGGCATAAACACGGATATCATGGCTTTGCAGTTCGACGCCGCGAGTCGAACCGGCATCAGGTTCAGCCCCACCCGCGGGTCCATGAGCCGGTCCAAGAAAAACGGTGGTTTGCCGCCGGATTCAACGGTACAGAGTGAAAAAACAATACTTGACGATTCCGAACGGACTATCAAGGAATTTCACGATCCAGGGCCATGGGCCATGCGCAAAGTGGCCCTGGCACCCTGCAGCCCTTTTTCCGTCTCGGAACAGCTGATGAAAGAAACTGCCTCCTTGGCTCGCCGTTACGGCGTCAGGCTCCACACCCACCTGGCAGAGACCAAAGATGAAGAAGAATACTGCGTACAAACCTACGGACGGCGTCCTCTAAAGCTGATGGAAGACTGCGGGTTCATCGGCAGGGACGTGTGGTTTGCTCACGGAATTTTTTTTGACGATGAGGAGCTGGATGTTCTAGCGTCTACGGGAACCAGCATCGCCCATTGTCCCAGTTCCAATATGCGGCTGGGATCGGGCATATGCCGGGTCAGGGACATGCTGGATAAGGGGGTGAACGTTGCGTTGGCGGTAGATGGCTCGGCTTCGAACGATACCAGCGATATGCTGGGAGAAATCCGTCAAGCATTATTGCTTCAGAGGGTTAGTCTAGGCGCCGGGGCTCTCAGCGCCAGGGAAGCCTGGCGCATGGCCACAGAAAACGGAACGAAACTGCTCGGTTTTGAAAAAATCGGCCGCATCGAACCGGGCTGGGCTGCTGATCTGGCTCTCTTTGATGTCAATACCCTAGGTTACGTGGGCGCTCTTAGTGATCCGGCGGCGGCCCTACTTTTTTCCGGTTACAACCACCAGGCCTCCTACACCATCGTAAACGGTAGTGTAGTCGTTGCCAACGGCAACTTGGTAGGATTGGACGAAAAAGAAATCACGGCGAAAAGCAGCGAAGCGGTTAATGCGCTGTACGCGAGGGCTGATCTGTGACACATGGAAGTGTTCCCACTCGTTTAAACAACTTACCCGCTGTTTCTTAGGTGGAACTCCTGCCTGTTTTATATGCCATGTTTACCACGGGCAACATCATTTCATACGCTTCATCAAAAGCGTGGCACAGGTCCTTTGAACAGGTCTATCGGTTTTGTTAATGGAAAACCTGTCGTAATTTACGCTACTCAATCCATAACCGGCAGCATAGTGTTGTAAGCCTCCTCAGACGTCTGCCGTCCCAGAATTGAATGGGGTCGACGGCGATTGTACCAGTCAAAATATTCCACAGTTGATCTGCGAGCTTCAGAAACTGAATCATATGCATGCAGATACCCTCGATTGTATTTCAA
This sequence comes from Desulforhopalus singaporensis, assembly GCF_900104445.1. GTDB lineage: Bacteria > Desulfobacterota > Desulfobulbia > Desulfobulbales > Desulfocapsaceae > Desulforhopalus_A > Desulforhopalus_A singaporensis. Next base: position 21,206 of record NZ_FNJI01000010.1, read on the forward strand.
AGACCGTCACAAGCGTTCGATAAAGATATTGCCCCTCCATGCTCCCCGTCCATCCATACTGAGAAAACATTCCTGGGTTTTCCATGTTTGAACGAATTCCAATGCCAAGAACTGGCTTTCCTGGTCAAAGCTCAGGTTGAACAAAGCTAGACACCTCATAATCCAGACAAGTACTAAAGCCTATATTGCCGCTTATAAAGTGGGTTATGAAAGTCCTTCCCCATTCAGCCGTGAATTCAAGAGGTATTTTGGGCATAGTCCGGCGGAGGCAATAAGAGAGGCTCGTCCAAACTGAAAAAAAGATTTTGTAAAGTTTGGTTTAGATTGCTAGAAAACCTTCTCAGGTAAGCCACTCGAAAACAATATTCTCCGCACCATGGACAGTTGCCCCCTTTGGTTCAATCGTCTTTTTTCTTCAAGATCATTTTAACCTACTAATATCAAATGGTTTAAAGAAAACCGTATCATCACTCTTGTTATGTGAAGCGGGTGAATTTCGATGCTGATTGACATGTCGAATGGCAACAAAGCACACAGCATCGCCGTTAAATGGCACTTTTATTTGTCCGGTTTTTCTTCAGGACTAAAGAAATTATCCCAAATGGCCATCTTCACCCGCGAGACACAAACGAGCCGATCCTGCTGGTCGGTACTACGGACCTGCCAGACCTGAGTCAACCGCCCCATATGTAAGGGGGAAGCAGCCCCGAACACATACCCGTCTCGAACCGACCTCATATGGCTGGCATCAATGGAGAGCCCAACACAATGCTGCCTGGTACTGTCCAGAGTGAAGAAAGTGCCGCGCGATGCCAGATTTCGGCAAGAACGGCAGAAACACCACCGTGCAAAATCCCCACCGGTTGACGGATTCTCTCATCGACCGATATGCGAGCCGTGAGATAGTCGTCCCCAGCCTCCACTATCTCTATTCCAAGGTGGCTGACAGCGCAATTTTGCCAACGAATGTGGGCAAACTCCATAGGAGAACCTTCAAACTAGCTAGGCTTTTTCATTGCCGTGCACCTCTGCAGACTGCAAAATTTGGTCTTCTCTGAAAAAGTATAATCAAGATGATTCTTTGCGTAATCTTTCCGTGAGGCTTGCTGCCAGCGAGCCATCCTTCCGCCACACATAGCAGGAACCAATCAGGTAAGTTTCCATACCGGCAGCTGATTCTGTTAGAGATATACCCTTATATGACTTGTCGATCCAAGTGCCCTGCAAAGACGCCGGCGCCATGGCCATGAGCAGGGAAACCAGATGAGTACACCCCTTGCTGCCACCAACCAGCTTGCTGACCCTGGAGGAAAAACCTTTAACAATCGCCATGCCCTTGATAGGATTCAAACTCGTTACCATGGCACGGCATGCCTCATGTGGCACCTGAGGCATGGAAACGAACACGTCCGCAATAACCATGGTGCTGATGTTGACGATCAGCTCGATTTTCATATGGTGATAGACACCGGCTGTAATCTTCTCACCTAGGTGATTAGTGTAATCGACATGTTGCCCTTCTTTGAATTCCCCTACCAGAAGTATGTGTTCAGCATCCCACGTATAGGTTGAGATATCCATATTGCGATTATGAATATTCTCCCCTTGGCACCGTTCAAGAAAGCTCATGTTTTTCAATCCGTATATTGCAGTTGGGGTATATCCGGTTTCGTCGTTGATGATACATCAAGCTATCGGACAACCCCCTGGAAGTCAACATCTAAGTTTCAACCAAAGCGGTTACTTACAGACTATCTCCACTGGCTGATCGCTTCTTTCCCATGAAGGTTTTGATCGCTCAGAATTATTGATATAGATGAACATTACCTTCTGGACTGATTCGATGAATCAGGCATTTGATGGTAAATGGCTCGGCTGGTGGAAGATTTTTTACTGGGCCTTCTGGATTGCCTGGGTCCCGTTCGTCGGCGGTTTTATCGCTCGCATCTCCAAGGGCAGAACCGTTCGAGAATTCATCATCTGGGTGGTTCTCATTCCATCCCTGGTCATGTTCGTCTGCTTTGACATCTTCGGCGGTGCAGCCATCCTTGCCGAAAGGGCCGGTACTGTTGAACTGTGGAAAGCCATCCAGAACGACATGGGCTCCGGTATCTTCACCCTGCTCTCCACTTACCCCATGGGCTTTTTCGCCTCCATAATGATTTTCATCAGCCTGACCATCTTCTTGATCACCTCCGCCGACTCCGCCTCCTTCCTGGCTGCCATGCTTATGTCCAAGGGCGAGTTGGAGCCCAAAGTCGGTATGAAATTCGTTTGGGGATTTGTCTTGGGCACCATGGCAATCATCCTGCTCCAGACCGACGGCCTGAAAGCGCTGCAGACTGCATCCATTGTCTGTGCCCTGCCATTTACAGTGGTTATGATTGACATGATGATTTCAATTATCAAAGGATTTGGCAAAGATTTGAAAAAGCAATAGACTCCATATACCAACACAGCGAAAAAGTGTTTGAGGCCGAGAAATTGTTCCGGCCTCACACACTTTTTTATTTTTCAATTACCTCGATTCATGGTGTATTTAACACCAATTGTTGTGCTTCATGCTTGCGGCAGGATATTGAGCGTGTCAACCTTTCGTTTGTGTTGCCAGCATCGACCGCATTACATGCATGCTCCAGCTTGAACCAAAGGCTGATCGATATTAATCTTGATGCAGTATCACTGCGATGAGCAGCTGTGATACAAGGATTGTGTTCTTTGCAGGACGGCAATCCCCGTTAATTATTGATCGATTTTTTCAACCTTTATAATACCCGACATGTCTCTGAGGTACTCATCGCCAGATACCGCTTTCCCGAGTTCAAAAAGCCCGCCGGCTGAACCGAATTTTCCATAAAACATGACAACATTTCCCCAGGGGGCGTAGTAGGCAAGAGTTCCAGCTCTGGCATCAGCTTTTGGGGTGTCTGCAGTACCCAGTTTCTGAGGAGGATAGAAGATTTTCTCCTTATCTCCATAGTTTTCTACTTCAATATTCAGGGGTAACTGGGCATAAAACTCTCTTGAGGCCTGGCTGTCGTTGAGCTTGAATATGGTTGTCTTATTGTTGGCAATTACCTGTATGTGCATATGTTTTTGTATCCCTGAAATATTTTTTTCAGGCTGGTTCTTTTCAATAAGTACAGTACCTGACATATGGGCAATCCCATCTGTACCGGCAAGTCCCACCCCAAGACGATGCATTTCATCTCCAGCATGAAACTCTTTATAGAGCATGAAGACATCGCCCCATGGCTTGTAATAGCTGAGTTCACCTTTTTCCCCGTCATGATATGCCTCATGTGGCGTTACGTTGAGCTTTTCTGGCGGAAAAAACATCCACTGTGCATCACCAAAATTACTCAGCTCCAGTTCCAGGGGCAGCTGGTCGTAAAATTCCCGTGCGGCAACCGTATCATAGAGCCCGAAAGTGGCCGTATGTTCCTGCGAAGTTATCCTGATGTGCATAGTGGACAAGGCGAGGTCATAAATCTCATCAGCCGAAGCTTTTCCTTCATTGATTACACCAGATGCGAGCACAATAAACATAATTCCAATGGCCAATACCGGGAAGACACCCTGTGCACAACGACGTTTTTCAACAATCATAACCACATTTCCTTGACCTATTTTCAGTTGACACTCAAAGTTGCAGCTTACAATTGATTCATCTCCAGCCACCAGTATGATACCCGTGACAAAGAAACGCCCACCGTTACCGGTTCTCCGATTCTTGGCGTAACAAGCCGGTACGACCTGTTCCTGCTTGCGTCTGCTATCCTTTTAAAAGGCTCATCCCATGGATGGTTGGCGATGGTAAACCGACCGACATGGGAGGGGATAAGGGTTCTGGCTCCAAGATCCTGGGCCGCCTGGGCTGCTTCTTCAGGAGTCATGTGGATATAGGACCAGCGTTGATCATACTGACCGCAATCCAGCAGTGCCAGGTCGAATCCGTTAAATGTTTGGCCAATATCGGAAAAATGCGAACCATGTCCACTGTCTCCACTGAAAAATATGCTGCTCTTTAAGCCCTGTAGAGCAAAACCAGCCCAGAGGGTCCTGTTTTTTGCAAACAGCCGCCTGGAATAATGCCTTGCCGGCAGCAGGTGAATAATGACGCCATGGTCTATCGCTACCTTATCGTACCAGTCTTTTTCATGAACCTTTTCTTTGGGGTAACCCCAATACTCGAAGGATATACCAATTCCCAACGGGCATATCACTTGTTTCACCTTGGCCTGGAGAGCCTTAACCGTTGGATAGTCCAGATGGTCCCAATGATCGTGTGAAATGAGGAGGCAATCTATCTCCGGCATGTCTTCTGGTTGATAGATGGTGGTGCCATCAAACGCTCTGTTAATAAACGAAAAAGGGGCGGCGTAACCGGACAATATCGGATCGATAAGGATGCGTTTGCCGTCAAGTTGTACAAACCAGGCAGAGTGGCCAAGCCAGACCACAATGTCCTGTTGCGGATCCAGCTCTTTTAAATCTGTTTTCACGGTAGGTAGTGGTTCATCGGGAACCAGCCGTTCATGCTTTGACAAAAAGCTGTTGCAGATAATTGAAAAGGTGGTGACATTTTGCGAGAAAATGGGTGTTGATATGGGATACTGAAACGTACCTTCCCCGTAGTTCGGTGATTGTTTCAGCCTTTCCAGCTCCTCACCCCTTGGGAGTTTTCCGAACCTGGATTGGTTGAAAATTGTAGAAGCACCAAAACCAAGGCATGCGGCGACGACCAGCATCCAGCTAAATAGCATCAAGAGACTTTTCTCCATGGTTTATCCCGTTTTACCAGTCCGGTGACTGGAGCTGAGCACCGGATGGTAGTCATATAAAAACATTATCTCCTCGCTTCAAGCATCTCTTCAAGGATCTTCTGGGAGCCCTCACCTCCCGATTTCCCGCCTGCAACACTCAAGCTGAGAAATAAAACACTGCATCTGCACTTCACCAAAGCCGATATTCACTGAAACTCCAGGATGAAGAGCCAGTCTTCGCCCCCGGGCAAGGTGGGGAAATTGCTGCAAAGCTCACCATTATCGCCGACAAACCATGTTCCAAGACCCGGTTCCGGGATTGATCCGTCATTGGTAAATATAGCGCCAGAAGCGTTATTGCTGAGGCTGACAGCCCCCTCAGAGCCCATCTTGGTATTGCTCATCACTTACTTTTTCAAGCCACTCGACCGCAGAACCGTCAAGTTCTTCCTGAATGGCAATGTGGGTCATGGCTGTAGTCGGCCAGGCTCCATGCCAGTGTTTTTCTCCGGGCTCGAACCAGACCACATCCCCAGGACCAATCTCCTCAATTGGCTCGCCCTCGCGCTGAACAAGGCCTCTTCCCCCAGTTACAATAAGGGTCTGGCCCAGCGGATGGATATGCCATGCGGTGCGTGCGCCCGGTTCAAATGTAACAGAACCGACGGTGGTGCGAGCCGGTGATTGTGCCTTCAGAAACAGAGGATCGATTCGTACAGTCCCCGTAAACCATGCCTCCGGTCCTTTGATTGATGCTTGTGATCCATTTTTTTTAATTTCCAATTCATCCTCCGCTTGAAAGATTATCCCCTATCATAATCCCTTTTGAGATTCTGCCCGCTTCACCTATATATTGCAGCTCATGGTGTTACACCATTTATCCAGCCACCGTTTCCCTTATATGTAATCACAATCTTGCTGCCGTGTTTGGCTGATTCTCCACAATCTTTGCCTAATCCTGCAGATATTGCGTTTTTCTTTGTATGCTGAGGCTTATCTGATTACATTTACCATGTATGCACAAACGGAGGCAGATTATGAAACAACAACCGGATATCTCCTACCAGAATGACACCGCTCTTGATGAGGCCATGGTCGCTCTTGCTGAAAAAATCGACCGCTGGACATTGGCCAGGGGCAATGAACCGGCAACTGCTTATCCGCCCCTTTCTATCTATCGGCAGGAAGCGCCTACTGAGCTGATAAGTTATCTGCAGGAGCCGTCCCTTTGCCTGATTGTCCAGGGTAAAAAACGGGTATTTCTTGGCGAGGAAACGTACTATTACGACAAGGACCATTATTTGATAACGGCAGTTGATCTGCCGATCATTGCCCAGATCTTTGAGGCGAGCAGCAACGATCCCTACCTGGGGCTTACGCTCAAGCTCGAAAAAAAGCAGATTGCGCAGATGTTGCTGGATGATCACATATCAATCTCCCGCAATCAGGCTTCAGATCGAGGACTGGTCGTCAGCAAGATTGAACTGGAAATAGTTCAAGCCATATTACGGTTGATCGATCTTCTCGAGCATCCGGCTGATATTCCCGTACTGGCTCCTCTTATTCAGAGAGAAATATTGTATCGCCTTCTGATCAGCGAACAGGGCAAACGGTTGCAGCAAATTGCAATGGTCGGCAGCCACAGCCACCAGATTGCCCGCGCGATTGAATGGCTCAAGGAAAACTACGCCAAGTCTTTCAAAGTGGAGGATTTGGCGACGTATAGTGGTATGAGCACATCAAGTCTGCACTATCATTTTCGTGCCCTGACGGCGATGAGCCCCTTGCAGTTTCAGAAAAGACTGCGATTAAACGAGGCAAGGCAGCTCATGCTCATGGAACAAAAAGATGCGACAACGGCAGCCTTTGAGGTTGGCTATGAAAGCCCTTCACAGTTCAGCCGCGAATACAGTCGCCTGTTTGGAAATCCTCCGTCAAGGGACATAAAAAAGCTGCATGAGACGACGATGCACTGATCATCACTGCCTGCTGCCCAGCTTTTAAAAGACTCACCTGTTCATCCGTTCTCACTGTCACAATCCGTTTCTACAAACAAAAGATCCCCTGTTGATAAGCTGGGGATCTTTTGTTTGTAATGGCCGCAGAAAATCTGAGGTAAACGTTTGCGATGCTCTAGGCTACTTCAGGTGTTGGCTGAAAAACGAGGTCAGTTTATCAAACGGAATCATATCCACCCTGTCATACAAGTCTATGTGCCTTGCTCCGGGCACTATAACAAGTTCTTTCGGCTCGGCAGCCATTGCAAACGCATCTTCGGTGAAATATCTGGAGTGCGCGTTTTCACCCATGATGAACAGGATCGGTCGTGGAGAAATGGACTTGATGTAATTCATCAGTGGAAAGTTCATGAATGCCATATTGCTGGTCAGGGTAAACGGACCATGCGACCTGGGATGGTGACCCCGCTCCATTGCATAATACTCCCAGAATTCACTTGAAATGGGGTCCATTTCTTGCGGAATTGAATCAACCGCTTCTACCGGGAATCCTTCCGGCAGAAGTGGGCTGGTGCTCGCAAAATCCTTCCAGCGCTGCTCGCCCAATTGTTCAAGCGCCTTGCGGCGCTGCTCAGGTGTGGTTGAATCCTTCCAGCCGTTACGGATTACACGGCTCATATCGTACATGCTTAGCGTGGCAACGGCTTTGATACGCTGGTCAACCTGTGCAGCAGTAAGGGCAAATCCCCCGCTTCCGCAAATGCCGATAACACCAATTTTTTTTCTGTCCACAAATGGCCGGGTACCCAGGAAATCGACACCTGCACTGAAATCCTCAACGAAGATATCGGGAGATGAGACGTGTCTTGGCTGGCCGCTGCTTTCACCGTTGTATGATTCATCAAACGCCATGGCAACAAAGCCTCTTTGGGCAAGGGTTTGTGCATAAATACCGGCTCCCTGCTCCTTGACGCCGCCATAGGGAGTACCGACAAGGATGGCTGGGTATTTTTTTGAACTTTCCAGGTGTGTTGGAAGATACATATCAGCAGCGATGGTGATTCCGTACCTGTTGTGGTAATGCACTTTCTGATGGTCTACCTTGTCGCTTCTGGTAAAGGTCTTGTCCCAGATATCCGAAGCCGCAGATACAGCAGCAACAGATGTCAAGAGCAGCAATGCAGCAAGAGAAATTACGCGTATATTCATATTGTTAAGCCACATACATAAAGTTTTCACTCAACTCTCCTTGACTTATTGGTTTCATTTTGCACAACATTTTCCACAAAACGATTAATCGCCAGGGAAGAATCCTTTTTTTCAAAAAACTTACAAAGCCGACCGTAATACCTCGACAATATCCTGCTTGCTCATTGTCGGACGCCCAAGGAGGTTGCCATCCTCGTCACGGAGAACCAGCGCAGAATCTTCCGCATACCGGGTAAACAATTCATCACCGATACCGAGAGCCGACAGCCGTGTCGGGCAACCGATGGACTTGAGGAAAGCTTCATAGGCATCGATACCAGCAAGGGCGCAGTCCATGTCATCACTTCCTTTTGGTTTGAGGTTGAAGATACGCTCCCCAAACTGCACAAACTTGGCAGGACGAACTTTCGCCGCAAACCGCATCCAGGCCGGATTCACTATCGCAAGGCCGGCGCCATGGGTGATGTCGTGATGGGCGGAGATTGCGTGCTCAATCATATGTACCGGGAAACCGGCAGGATTCATCCCGGCGGCCATGAAGCCGTTCAGGGCAAGTATAGAAGCCCACTGCAGATGCGTACGCGCCTCCAGATCGTTGCCATCTGCCAAAGCTCTTTTTCCATAGTCGATGGTGTTGAGGATAACGCCTTCGGCAAAACGATCCTGAACAGGAGTATCATCAATACCGTTGAAATATGCTTCGGTTACATGGACAATTATATCGCAGATACCGTAGGCGGTCTGATCTTTGGGCACGGTAAGGGTAAGTTCCGGATCAACCAGGGCGACAGCGGGATAGAGAGCCTCTGTTTGCACAAAGGATTTTATCTTGGTCTCATCGTTGCTGATAACTGCACCACAATTCATTTCCGAGCCGGTGGCGGCAAGGGTCGGGACCGTGACAACCGGCAGGGTTTCAGTCGGAATTACCCAGTCTTGCTGTCCGTGACCAATAAGATCCCAGGGCTCGCCATCATACAGGGCTGCCGCACCAATAACTTTTGAGGCATCCATGGTGGAGCCGCCACCCAGCGCAATAACAACTTCACATTTTTCATCACGCACCAGCTGTGCTCCGCGGGCAACCGATGTGATTCTTGGGTTAGGCTCAATCCCTGCACACTCAACCCAGGTAATACCTTCCCGTTCTAGGGATGCGACAGCACGGTCAAAAATTCCGTTTCGTTTGACGCTACCGCCACCAGTTACCAGCAGCGCCCGTCTGCCTATTCTTTTGACCTCTTTACCAAGACGCTTCAGGTTGCCTGCGCCAAATATAAGACGAGTGGGATTATAAAATTCAAAATTCATCGTTTTCTCCTTGTTTGCGTTGATATGTGGGCTCATCCTGAGTGGATGATCCAACTATAAGCCCCAAAAGAAGAAACCGTTAGAAAGATACTCCAGAGTTATTGCCTGATTCTCCAAAACCACATCGAAACACTATAATGAGAATAATGAGAAATACGAACAGGAACTCATTGCCTGCAGGCAGGGGATTCAAGCGTAAGCGGGAGCCTGATCGGTCTTTACTGTCGTTTTCTCAGACGCCAACACCTAAAATTCGTGAAAACAAATCGTTAAGTTTGCTGGCAATATCTTCAGTACGTTGTGTGCCCATGATGGCTTCATCACATCCTCCGCGAAAGCTGTAAAACATAACGACAGCAGTCCAGTGCGCATCATCAACCTTCCAGGCATCCGCCTTGGTGCCATCGGAAATCAATCTTGTGAGATATCGTGTTATTTGCGCATCGGCCATGGCATTTCGAAATGGCATACCCGGCCCATAGATCACCACGTCATGGAGCGCATGCATTTCAAAGTAAGCATCGACAGCCCCCTCTATCCACGCTCCGATGCGACCTTGCCAATCATCGACAGGACAGCTGTCTACACGCAGCCTGATACGGTTCATTACTTCCGACTCGAACCCTTCGCGCAGTACCTGAAGCAGTTCAGCCTTGTTTGAAAAATAGTGATAAAGTGTACCCTTGGCGCAATCGGCAGCCGCGGCAATTTCATCCATTGTCGTTGCTTCATAGCCTTTCTCGACAAATAAGGTACGTGCTGCTTCTATCAAGACTCCACGTCTCCGGTCCGCATTCCTTGGTCCCGACGGGGCACCGATTCGTCGAACAGCTTTAATTTTTGACCGCTTTTCAGCCGATGATGTTTTTTTCATGATATCCCCTCATCGTCCATACCGTACGATGCTTTTACTGTGCAGAACGCATTTTCGACCAACAGTCGAAATTAGTTTGACCGGAGGTCTATCTAAACATAAAATAGACGCAGAGAAAACCGTAAACAGAGGCAGCAGCGCAGCTTAATTGAGCAGTGATACCAGTTGATTTTCCGGAAAATCCTGTCTTGTATCTGCACAATTTACCGCAATCTTCGGGGAAATGACTGCATGCAACTATACTAACTGACATTGGAAAATCCATTACCCTGAAACAGCCGGGCTTATTATTGCCAATCAGGTCCTGGAGGCATATATGAAAAAATTTCGCAGAAGTTATTGCGGTCTTTGTCATCCGCGATGTGGAACCCTGCTCCATTATGATGAAAACGGAAAAGTTGTCAAAGTCAGCGGCGACCCGGACCATCCTGTAACCCGTGGCGTTATCTGCGAACGAGGACGGTTGATGATCGATCATCTTTATCATCCTCAACGGTTGAATTATCCTCTGAAAAGGATTGGTAAGAAAGGAGAAGGCTGTTGGCAGCAGATATCCTGGGATCAGGCCCTTGACGAAGTGGCGGAAAAACTATCAACGTTAAGAGAAAAATACGGAGCCGAAACTCTTGCTTTCACCCATGGTACAAAACGCACTTATCATTGGGATTGTCGCCGTTTTTTTAACCTCTTTGGGTCCCCCAACACCTGTGGTGTCAACACTATCTGCATGTGTCCGAGCTACGCTACCGAATTTGCCACCTACGGAGGCATGATCCTTGGCAGCGAGGTACCCGCGGCCAAGTGTGTCGTCTTATGGGGTTGCAACGCTTCGCAATCAAGCCCAACGGGGCTCTATCCCAAAATCGTCCAAGCTCGCAAAAATGGCGCAAAGCTGATTGTCATTGATCCCCGGGAAATAAAAGAGGTGGAGAAATCCGATTTATGGTTGCAGATCCGCCCAGGTACCGACCTTGCCTTGATGCTGGGGTGGATTCGCCTGATTATCGCCGAAAATCTGTACGACCATGAATTTGTATCTCGCTGGACAGTCGGCTTTGACGAACTAAAAGGTGTTGTTGAACCCTATATCCCGAAGATTGTCGCTGAAATCACATCGCTGCCCGAAGAGCTGATTATCGCCTCAGCACGAATGTATGCAACATCACGCCCGGCTGTGATTCCCTTTGGCCTTGGCCTGGATAAACAGGGGGTCAATTCAACTCAATGCGCGCGTGGCAGGGCAATTATCCGCGCTATTACCGGTAACCTTGAGATCCAGGGCGGGGAGGTTTTTTCTTTAGCGGGTGATATAGGCAAAATCAGGGATTCCGAACATCTCGAATTGAACCATCTGCTGCCTGAAAGTCAAAGAATTAAACAGCTTGGAGCGGACCGATACCCCTTTTTCGGTTTTCCAGGATGGGAAAAAACTTCTGCCGCCAACCAAAAGCTACCGGAAGGATACATGGCCCCACCTGAGGCATGGCATTCCAACCTGGCACATGCCAGGGAAGTTATGAACGCCATCATTACGGGCAATCCGTATCCCGTGACGGCAGCTATATCTTTGGCCAACAACCCCCTTCTGGCACTACCGAACACCAAACGTGTATTCGCCGCCCTGCAGGCGCTGCAATTGTATGTGGTTGTTGATTACTACATGACCCCGTCAGCGGCCCTGGCCGATTTCGTTTTCCCGGCTGCATCCACTGTGGAGACCCCAGAACTCTGGTTGACCAGCAGATTCTGCATGGCGTGCCCCCAGGGAGTAGACGCCTTGTATGAACGACGCAACAGCTATGATTTTTATCGTGGACTGGGGCTACGGTTAGGCCAGGAAAAATACTGGCAATGGGAGACTGTTGAAGACGTGTATGATCATTGCCTGGAACCGGTGGGGTTGACGTTTAATGAACTGAGTGACCGATACGGGATCTTTGGCGAGATGGAATATCGCCGGTATGAACGGTTTGGCTTTGGCACACCATCAGGAAAAGTCGAGCTGAAATCATCGATTTTCGAAGATCTGGGAGCAGCCCCACTGCCTCACTATCGTGAGCCGGTTTGGAGCCCCAGGGGGGATCTGGTCGTGGCTGAAGAGTATCCTCTGATTCTTATAACCGGAAGCCGTTTTATGCCCATGTATCATTCCGAGCAGCGGCAAATAAAAAAAGCCAGGGAAAAGGTGCCCGACCCGCTGGTCTCGATTCATCCAAAAACTGCTGAAGAACATGGGCTTTGTGAGGGTGACTGGGCAGTTATTTCCACCCCGTTGGGGTCGATACGTCAGCGCGTCAAGCTCTCAGATGCCATGCACCCCCAAATGGTCGATGTACAACATTCGTGGTGGTTTCCTGAGCGTGATCCGCATCTCCCGGAGCTCTTTGGCGTATTCGAATCAAACGCCAACGTTCTCTGTCCGGACGATCCTGAATTTTGCAGCCCGGAAATAGGCAGCTGGCCCCATTCCGCTTTGTTGTGTCGCATTGAAAAAGAGCAGCGAACTCAACCGGTCAGCTCTTGTAGACAGTTGTGACATGGAATTGACCTGGCCACTCTTTTTTAACAAAAAGACCACCGCAAAAAGCTCCGGCGTAAGAAAATTGCTTGCGCCGGAGCTTTTTGCGGAGCTGCTCCCCGGTTTTTACCGAGGATGTTCTGACTATTCGTTTACAGCCACCCTCTCTTCGTTGGGAATAGGTGGAAAACCGATCTTCCGTGGTACAAGAAAAACCCTGGCCAGCACATAATAGCTGGCACCAGCGATCAGCGATGCGGGAAAAGCCGCCCCGCAGACGCGAAATACACTCTCAACATGGGGTACACACGTGACCGGATTGTAAATATAGAGGGAAATAGCGGTTCCTATGACACAGCTGGCAACAAACAAGACGTTGATGCCCTTCCAGTAATAATATGCGCTGTTGGCGCTGACATCGTAAATCTCCTTCATGTTTACATTCATTCTCCTCAGGATGATGTCAACCACCCAGACAACCCCAAGCGGACCCAGCAACGCCCCGTAAAATGCGACAAAAGTGCCGTATTGATCGTAGGCCGCCGGGACAAGAATCAGAATTATCACCAGCAAATTTATGGAAAGTGCCTGAAGCCAGGAAAGCTTCGGCCATACCACCCTTGCGGTCAAGGCGACGATATACATGGTGCAGATGCCGGAAAAGATATTGGCGATCCCGAGGAAAAACATGTAGAGCACAACCCAGATTCCCCCTATATCCTTGAGCAGGTAGACCGGATCGGTCACGCCCGCCACCAGACCGCCGGCGATGGCCGGAATGCAGGCAATCGCCCAGATCGGCCCCCAACCCCACCATGTACCGTAAAACGCCGCCGATTCGCTTTTCGCCAGTCTGCAGTACACAGCAAAACTAAAAGGCCAGCTGAACCCGAGGCCCACGTTCATCTCGATCGCTATCATGAAACTGATCCACGGGTCTTTATGGAATCCTTCGGGTACGATCTGCGCAATGTGGCTCCAGCCGTAATGGCTGAAAATTTTATAGGTCAGAATCGCCAGCAGGATGACAATACAGGGAGTGACGATACGGAAGAAAAACTTTAATATCATCGCCGCCTTCCACAGAATCAGAAACGCCACGCCCAAAGCCACGAAGGACCAAAGTTCGGCGTTGGCCATCGGCCCGGTTACACTTAGAAAACCAAGCGATTCGTGCACCGTCCGGCCAAACATGACAATGGGTATCGACGTCCACCCGAGATACATCGGCGTGGTCACGGCAACGACAATGATCAAGGTTCCCAGGGGCCCGGCAACTGAGTTGGTGATTATTCCGTTGTCCAGGCCCCACCTGGCGATAAAAGGGCCGATGAGACAGTGAAAGAAAAGCGGCAGGGAACATCCCACCACGCAGGCAATAATAGCCAGCGGCAGCGGAGTTGCCATCCCTGTCCAGGCTCCCAGCACCAGCATCCAAGTGGCCACGCTGAACGACACCTGGATAAGGATCATGTCGGTCATCCCCAGCTGACGCTCGCTGGGCAGCGTCGGCAGCCTGCTTTTTACAACTTCGTTTCGAACCATCTCGTCTGTTGTCTGTTTTGCACTCATATTGTTTTCCCTTTATCATTATGTTTATCTGATACAGTACCTGAAAGTCTCACCCGCAAATCAGTTCGGAAAATAGCTTGGGTAGACCGAGAGAGCCCCCCAGATAAACAGCGCAACAAGGCCCAGGGTGAAATAAAACGAGGGAACAAGAGTCTTCAATGTGATAGGCTTTACTTCACAATTTTCGGTTCCCGGACCAAGATCGTGGTAGATACTTATTCTTTTTTTTGTCTCGTTGGTAATCATATCCATGAGTTGATCTGTGTTTTTTTGCAAAGCGGTATCTCCTTGTGGTATGTGATGAAAACAGGAACCGGCCGAGGTTTGCGCCCACCGGTCCCCGGACATTCACCAAACTCTGGTTGCCGGATTTATTTACTCAAGAAGTCCCAGCTGCTGGTAGAACCCGTATGCGTCGTAAAAATCACCGGAATAGACGATCTTGCCGTCTTTTATTTTCATCCATGTCAATCCGTTGATTTTAAACCTTTTATTGGTAGCCTTGGTGCCGTCGCTCCAATCACCGGTATTGGTTCCGGAAAACGACCATTTCCATATCACGCTGTCGTCCTGGACCAGCACCTCATTTTCCCTCTCCAGTTTGAGGTCAGGCACAGCGGTCATAAATGATTCCACTATCTCCTTTCTTACATTGGCGGGCCCGGACACCGGCTTGCCGACCGTAGCATCGTAGAACACAATTTCTTTATCAAAATGAGAAGCACACGTTGCGGCATCATGACTGTTCCATCCGGCAATGTACGAATCCAGCACTTCCAGTGAAGTTGCTGCCTGGGCCATGACCGATGCCAGCAACAGGTAAAACGAGACGGCTACAACCAAGAAAGATGTTTTTGCCCTTTTTCTGTTGAACATTTTCCTCTCCTCCTGATGTGATGAGTGAACGGTTTTTCGGTGCGAAAAGAGTTCTTCTCACCGAAAGTTCTGGCGCAGCTGTTTGCTTTGCCAGAACGCTTGTAGTTGCAGATATTATGAAGGAAGTGAACCCACGAGATCCGTGAGTCCAAGGGAGTCTAGTGTTTCCGGCGACGGTATCCCCGTCTGGCCGTCCCAGCCCAGGGACTCATATCCGAGGCGCTTTATAGATTTGAAGTCGAGATTCCTGCCTTTTATCGGGCCGCTTGGAGGTGGTTGGTCTATCCTTGGCGGAATGACCCATTCTGCGGTATCGACTTCTTCGCGAATATTGAAAGCCTGGCGCAGCGCCTGGATGCGACGTCCGGTTTTCAGACCTTCGGCTAAGGTAAAATCCCATCCGGTTATGGCGCACATGGCCTCTACCAGCGGAAGGGTTTCCGGGTAGGTCCCAAACCAGCACAGTCCTGCCGAGGTTGACAACCGGTCAAGGTCGCTGCAGGTCGCAAACACCTTGGCATAGGCCTCATAGTCATAGATGTTCGCTTTTACCACCTTGCACTCCGGCAACATTACGCTGGCCACATCTTCATCGACGCTGTCAATATACTGGGTGGCCGTATGCCTTCCGGGGGTTGGATCGCAGATATATCCCCAACCGTGTCCGACACTGGTCCTCGGGTCGTGGGCCGGCAGATCCTGCCCTCCTACATGGACCGCCCACTCCTCGGACCCTTGGCCAATCCGTTGCGCCGCAAATTTACTGCCGTCGGCGAGCACTTCACCAAAACCTTCCCGACGACCGATTTTCTCTATCATGGCCAGCAGAGCCTCGGCACTTCCCCACACCATCTCTATACCATCTGTATCTTCTTTCGTGATGACGCCCCGCTCGTAACACTCCATGGCAAAACCGATAACACTTCCCGCCGTACAAGTGTCGATACCGTAGCGGTTGCAGAGGTCGTTGGCCTTGATCAACGGTTCCGGATCTTCTATAAGCAGATTGGAACCGAAAAGTCCGAGAGTTTCGTACTCGATCTTACTGCTGTTCTTGACAGTATAAGGTCCCTTTTCGATGGTGAGCCTTCCCTTGCACACCAGCGGGCAACTTGCGCACCCCTTTTTCTTTTTCTGGTAATGGGTGATGGAATCGCCGTGCAGGCGCGCCCAGTTGGGAAATGCCTCTTCGCCGAATCGAGTCCAGTTCTTGATTGGACAATCGCCCATCTTGAGATACCCCTCAAAAAAAGAACAGGTCCCCCCTCCCTTAAAGAGCGGCATCCACGGATGTTTGGACACTCTGACATCCTTTCGGTATTCTTTGCGGAGTCTGGCCAGACGCTTGGCATCGGCAGGTTCAGCGCTCTTGGTCCCGAAGACAGCCACCGCTTTCAGGCCCTTGGCCCCCATGACCGCGCCGAGACCGGAGCGGGCTGCTGCGCTGCCATCCTGCATAATTGCCGCAGAAAGCGATTTTTTCTCTCCGGCAGGACCTATGCAAACCACTCGAACCTTGTCGTCTGACAACTCCCGCTTAATACCTGCTTCGGTTTGGCAGGTGTCTTGGCCCCACAGCCGCTCGGCGTTTTTGAATTGGACCTCTCCGTCTTTGAGCAGGAGATAGACCGGTTTGGCCGAACAGCCGGTAATGAAAATTGCGTCATAGCCGCACGCCTTGAGTGCCAGGGCGAAAAGCCCTCCCACGTTGGAGTCGCCCCATCCCCCCGTTATGGGCGATTTGCCGACGACCTGAAGGCGCGCTCCATGAAAACCGGCACCGGTCAGGGGACTGGTAACAAACCCGATAACATTTTCCGGACCGAGAGGATCCGCTTTTGGCGTCATGTGCTCATAGAGCATCCGTACCCCCAGCCCCTGACCGCCGATAAAATCACGATAGATCTCTTCCGACACTCTTTTTTCGGTGGTGGTCGCCGAGGTCAAATCGACAAAAAGTACCTGTTGCATATAGCCGTTGGTCATGTTCCCCTCCTTGTATCAATTATTGTTGTACTTTAGGATAAAGGAAACACGAGCGTATTCAATACTCTATAAAAGGGTATGAATCGGGTATGAATTATACCTATTCCTGAAAGGTGTGCAGGTAGGTTCTGAGGTTGACTTTTTTTCTGTTTATGCCGATTTTTTTTCTGATATTCTTTCGTTGGGTTGCGATTGTTTTCTCGGACAGGTACAGCAGCGAGGCGATCTCTTTGGTTGATTTTCCGTGCTTTATCAGGTCAGCAACGGTCAGTTCTGACGGGGTGAGATTAAGATATTTTGAGGTCAGCTTGCGGGAAAAGGGTAATACTATCTCCTTGAGATTGGTCTTCACTATGCCCATGTACATCAACTGGGTTTCGTTCAAGGACTCTTCCTCGATCTTCTCGAGGTAGGGAAGAATGAGCTCTTTGGCGTTGGCCAGCATATTCTCCTCCATGTCGGCCTTGTTCTCATCACTTTTCTTGAGAAGAACCTTGAGGGCATTGTTCACTTCCGTGAGATGCTGCGATTTTTTCTGCAGATCCTGTCGATTACGCAGCAGAGACCGCTTACTCTGTTCAAGTTTTTGCGTCCGGTCTTCAATCCTTTTTTCCAGTTCCCGGTTAAGCAGTTCAAGCTCTGCCTCCAATTTTTTATGTTTTGAGATATCGACCTTGGTACCGGTCATGCGTATCGGGGAACCGTCTGTGGAACGTTCAACTATTTTCCCGACATCGAGTACCCAGACCCAGTTGCCGCCCTTGGCCCGTAGCCGGTGTTCACTCTTGTAGCGGGGCAACTCTCCTGAAATATGGCGATCAAGCATATCATAAACCCGCTGCTTGTCTTCAGGGTGGATCAGCTGCTCCCAGGAAGAGATATGCGGCTTGATTTCATGGGGTTTATAGTCAAGAATGGCGGCCCACTCATCTTCAAAGACAACCTCGCCTGTAACCAGATACCAATCCCAGACGCCGGCCCCCGTTGCGGCAATTGCCAGTTCCAGCCGTTCCCGGCTTTTCTCAAGGTCCGACTCCGCCTGACGTTTTCTATGAATGTTCTGTACACTGACAACAAGAAGATTGGGATCAACGTAGCAACAGTTGAACTGCAGATAAGTCGCAGGCAGACCCTGGTGGGAACGGTACAGTGCTTCCAGCACAAATGAAGGATGTTCAGGAGAACATGACCTGAGGTTAAGGTTCAACTCGTAAAAACCTGGGAAAATAACATCGACCGACTGGTCAAGATTATGCGCCCCAATGTTCCTGATTATCTTTGACACGGAGGGATTGAAATCAATCAGGATGATATCAGTTCCCGTATTTTCCAAAATAAAGGCGGGAACCGGCGAAGAGTGAAACAGCGCCTGGTAATTTATTTCAGTTTTCCTTGCCGTCTCCATAGCTCCTTGTCCCGCGCGATAGCTGACTCCATTTTCGTTTAAAACAACGGTATCACCTGCCATACTTCACTGGAAAATAGCATGCTCCAGAGGATTCTACCAAATCGGTGAACGAAACATAGACCTTTTTCACTTTTAACAAAAGGTCTTTGACAACAATATTTATTTTTTAAAAAAAAGGAAAAGACCCGGAAGAAATCTTAAAGATCGTCCTGTTCGGCGACTTGTCATTGCAGAGCCCCGCAGACAGTCATTTAAGGTTTGTTAAGGTATGAAAATGTTTTTTTATTGATAGATTTGCGGTAAAAGGTAAAAAACTTCATGGAGTTTGAAGACACAGGTCTTGTTTCACCCCTCAGACAGCCGATTTTTTTCAACGGTCACAGTCGGCTTCATCCGGGCGTCCGCCTCAACGGTTCTTGGCCGTTAGAGGTGACACCGGCTCGTTTTCTGACTTCTAAATGTTCTCTTCTGTACCCCTCTCCTTTCAGCCAGGAGAGGGGCTTTTTTTAAGCGATGCTTACATCTACATGAAGTCGGTCACCGATTGTTTCCAGCCCGTCTTCCACCTCGCCAAGGTTCAATTTGCCGGGAATCTCCACATCGATTTTCATCACGTAGAGATCTGTTCCGCTCTGCGGTGACGGTCGCACCTCGGTCCTCAGGGTGAGTATGTTTATGTTGCTGTCGGCAAGAAACTTGCTGACCCGATATACGATACCGGCCTGGTCGTGCCCCTCGATATTGATGGTTTTGGTTACGATGTCCTTTTTCTTTTCTTGCTTTTCATCGCCCACAGGACGCAGAAAAGCAGTAATTCCTTTTTCTATTTCCAGTCTCCTGCACTCTTTCGACATGACCTCATTCAAGGTGCCGGCCACGTCCGAGCTCGGCTCCGATAGAAGAAGCAGGATGGCAAATTCTCCCGCCAGGTACATCATCGAGGAATCTTCGAGATTGTAACCGTTTTCGTAGATAACCTGAGAAATATCAGCGACTATGCCAACCCGGTCTCTGCTGAATGCGGTGAGTAAATATTTATTTGACATGGCTTTCCTTCCAGTTAGTTTTTTCTGTCAACTGCTCCAATCACCTGTTCATAAAGTATACCCGCTTCAAAAGAACTTCGCACGGTCGGACTGCTGGCTACCGCCTTGAATCCAAGCTTCAAGGCTTGCTCTTTCAGGAATATAAACTCCTCTGGGGTAACAAATCGATCGACCGGCAGATGTGCACGCGACGGCTGCAGATACTGACCCAGGGTCAGGATGTCACAGTCGTGGGTGCGCAGGTCTTTCATAACACTCAAGATCTCATCCCGGGTCTCACCGAGTCCGACCATGATTCCGCTTTTAGACGGTATGTCGGGCCTTATCCGCTTTGCCTCCTGCAACAGTCTCAGCGACCGGCTATACACAGCTTCCGGCCGAACCCGTTCATAGAGGCGGGGAACCGTCTCCACGTTATGGTTGAGGACCGTGGGATTGCCCTCAAGAATTACCGCCAACGCTTCCCAGTTACCCTGCAGGTCGGGAATCAGGATTTCCACCCGAACCCCGGGTGTTTTCTTGGCGATCGCCGTTAACACTTTCTTAAAATGGGACGCACCGCCGTCCGGAAGGTCGTCCCTGGTGACTGAGGTAACTACCGCATATTTGAGTCCGAGGGTGGCTACGGCGTCGGCGATCCTGCCGGGTTCTTCCGGGTCCGGCGGACCGATCGGTTTATAGCTCACGGCACAGAACCTGCAGTTTCTGGTACACCTCTCGCCCATGATCATAAAAGTTGCGGTACCTTTGGAAAAACACTCAAACTGATTGGGGCATTGAGCCTCCTGGCAGACCGTTGCCAGACAGGAATCGGCCAGGAGGTTTGTCATTTTCCCGTACTCCGGTCCCCTCGGCAGTCTTTTTTTCAACCACTTTGGTTTTCTTATACGAATTTCGTGATTCTCTGTTTGCTTCATGGAAAAACACCTGAAAAATTTGACGGCACAGCTGCACTGAACTCCCGGTGGAAGACATCGCCAAGACATCTTGCCATCCTCTGTTTGGCGTCTGCAAAATCTATGGCCGCTCCGGTTTCCCGCTCAAGCGAGGTAACCCCTACCCCCGCCAGACCACACGGCTGTATCCAGTTGAAATGCGTAAAATCGAGGTTTGCATTGAGTGCAAGACCGTGAAAGGTGACACCGTGCCTCACCCTGATCCCGATAGAACCTATCTTGCTGTTCCCAACCCAGATTCCCCGGTTACGCTCATCCCTTCCGGCGGCGATACTGTACGAGGCGGCGACATCGATCATTACCTGTTCCAGCATGTGCACATACTCACGAACAGATAGACGGCTGCTGCGCAGATGGATTATCGGGTAAACAACGACCTGTCCCGGACCGTGATAAGTTATATCTCCGCCTCTTTCGGTCTGGACGATGGCAACACCTTCGGCCCTGACATGGTCCTCGCTCACCATGAGACTCTGCCGCCCGCCCCTGCTGCCAAGAGTAAAGACGGGGGAGTGCTCGGTTACGAGAAAAACGTCATGACGGTGCTTATCCTCCAGCCGCCACCTGACACAGTCGAGCTGGAATTGATGGGCCGCAGCGTAATCGGTCCGGCCCAGATCCACCAGATAACTTGTTATCGACGACATCTGTCAACTCACCCGCACAGACACGGTTGTCTTGCCGCCTGGGTTTCGTCGAGCCGCTTGACCTTGAACCGTTGGGGGGCGTTTTTCAACAGCTCGGCATCGCTTTTCGCCTCGGCCACTATTTCCTTGACCACCTCTATAAAAGTGTCGAGCTCTTCAAGGCTCTCGGTCTCGGTGGGCTCTATCATTATCGCGCCATGCACCACCAGCGGGAAATATATGGTGGGCGGATGGTATCCGCTGTCCATAAGCCTCTTGGCAATATCTAGGGTCGTCACCTTGTATTCCTGCTGCTTCTTATCGGAAAACACGGCTTCGTGCATGCAGGGCCGATCATAGGCGAGGTGCAGGTGATTCTTGAGTTTCACCTTGATGTAGCAGGCGTTCAGCACCGCATATTGCGTGGCTTTTTTCAGGTTCTCAGCACCCATCGTCAAGATGTAGCACAGCGCCCGAACGAGAACTCCGTAGTTGCCATGGAAACAGTGCATTCTGCCGATCGACTCAGGCCGTTCATCCTCCAGTCTGTATTGCTCGCCGTCAAACACAACCCTTGGCGAAGGCAAAAAGCCGGCAAGCTCTTCGACCACACATACCGGCCCGGATCCGGGGCCACCGCCGCCGTGGGGCGTTGAAAAAGTCTTGTGCAGGTTCAGGTGCAGCACATCGACCCCGCACTTTTTCATATCGACAATTCCCATGACCGCGTTCATGTTGGCGCCATCACCGTAAACCAGCCCCCCTTTTTCGTGTACAATCTGAGCTATCTCCCGAATATTTTCCTCAAAAAGACCGAGGGTGTTCGGGTTGGTGATCATGATCCCTGCACACTCTTCGTCCATCAGTTCCCGCACCTGATCGACATCGAGGATCCCCCTCGGCCCCGACTTGATCGACACCGGCTTGTAGCCGCAGAGAGCGGCGCTTGCCGGGTTGGTACCGTGGGCGGTGTCGGGGATAAGTATCTTGTTTCTTTTTTTGCCGCGGCTCTTGTGATAGGCGGCAAAAATCAACATTCCGGCAAGCTCGCCATGGGCTCCCGCCGCAGGCTGTACCGACACCGCGTCCAGACCAGTTATCGCCGCCAGGTAGTTCTGCAATTCATAAATGATCCGCAGGGTTCCCTGACAATATTCATCGTCCAGCATCGGGTGCGCCGACGTGATCCCTTCGGAGGCGGCATGCTTTTCGTTGATTTTGGGGTTATATTTCATGGTGCATGAACCAAGGGGATACATGCCGGTGTCAACCCCGAAATTCCACTGGCTGAGCCTGGTATAATGGCGTACCACGTCCACTTCGCTGAGATCAGGAAAATCCGGCCCTTCACCGCACAGATCCGCTGCCAGCTGGGCATCGGGAACATCCGAGTCCGGTATGGACATACCGTTTCTGCCGGGCCGTCCCTTCTCCCAGAGCAGAGGCTCTTCCATAATCAATCCACTTCTTCCTGGACCGTATTTCATTTTTTCACCTCTTTGATAACTGTATCAAGCACGTCTTTTGACGCAGTCTCGGTAACACAGAACAGGTAACAATTATCCATGTCATCATAAAAGCCGGAGAGATTGAGTCCGGCAGCGATTCCCTGTTCCATGAGGCTTTTCTGCACCGGTTTGAAGTCACTGTCAAACCTTACGGCGAACTCATTGAAAGTTGGCGCATCGTGGCAGAGTGTTGCTCCCGCCTGCTGCAGGCCCGCTTTGAGATACTCGGCCTTGTCAAAATTAAGTTTGGCAAGCTTTCTGATACCCGTGCCGCCAAGCGATGCCATATACATCGCAGCGGTAAGAGTGCAGATACCCTGGTTGGAGCAGATGTTGGATGTCGCCTTTTCGCGTCTTATGTGCTGTTCCCTGGTAGACAGAGTCAGGACATACCCCCTTTTGCCCTCAAGGTCCCTGGTTTCGCCCACCAGCCGGCCCGGCAGATTGCGGACGAATTTATCCCGGCAGCCGAACATGCCGAGCCCGGGACCACCGAAAGATACAGGGATGCCAAGACTCTGTCCCTCGCCGCAGACAATATCGGCGCCGCAGCTTCCCGGACTCTTCACCAGACCAAACGCCAGCGGTTCGGAAAATGCTGCAATAAACAGGCTGTCGGCCGCGTGTATCGCTTCCGCGCTCTTTTCCATGTCCTCTATTACACCGAAAAAATTTGGTGACTGCAGCGCCACCGCGGCGAACCCATCCTCGGCTGAAAGCGAACTCAAGTCGGTTCTGCCGTCTTCTGCTACTGCAAGTTCGACTATTTCATATTCCGTGGGAGCGAAGTAGGTATCGACCACCGCCCGATAGTGCGGATGAATAGCCTTTGAGACTGCCACCCGCTTTTTCTTGCGGCCAATCCTGATACCCATCAACAGCGCTTCCGCCAGAGCCGATGCACCGTCATACATGGATGCATTGGCGACATCTACTCCGAGCAGTCTCGCGGTAAGGGTCTGGTATTCATACAGCCCCTGCAGCGTCCCCTGGGCCATTTCCGGCTGGTAGGGCGTATACGCCGTTATCAGTTCCGACCGGCTCATTATTGCGGGAATAGTGCTTGGAATATGATGCTGATAGCGCCCTGCACCTACCAGCACCGCATGTTCCGGAGTGATTTTCATCATCGACTTGATTTCAGCCATGTACGAATTCAAGTCCCATTCTGTCTTTGGAGGGGGTAATTTCATCTCCTTATCATATCGGCACGATTCGGGGACGGTTCTGAACAATCCTTCAAAATCACTCACCCCGATGGTATCAAACATCGTCCGAATATCTTCATCGGTATGTGGCAGGTAGCGCATTGTGCACCTCTTGGATAAGATTACTTCTTCAAGTTACTGTCTGCTGCTATTCGGCTTTTAACAGTTCCAGATACGCATCTTTATCGAGCAGCTCGTTGATTTCGTCGATGTTGTCAGGTTTTACCTCGACAATCCAGCCGCTGTAAGGGTCCTGGTTGAGCAGTTCTGGCGAGTCTTCGAGGTCGCCGTTTACCGCCACTATTTCGCCGCTTATGGGAATATAAAGCTCGGAGACCGCCTTAACCGACTCAAGAGTGCCGAATTCGTCTTCAGCCTCGAAAGTGTCGCCTACCTCGGGCATTTCAACAAAAACGATATCTCCCAGCTGATCCTGGGCATAATCGCTTATGCCCACCTTGACCGTATCCCCTTCAACCTTTGCCCACTCGTGATCCTTGGTATAACGAAGGTCTTCCGGCAAATTCAGTTCGCTTATTTCTTTCATGGTATTTTTCCTCCCGGTTTTACAACATTTCTTTGATTGGACGCCTGGCGGTCCTGTCCGGCCTGACATCACTTCTGATTTCCACTTTGATTTTCCTCTTGCCGTCGGTGAGAAAGATGATGGTTCCCTCAGCAAGCTTTTGATTGACTTTGACGAAGCCGCAGGAAAGACCCTTGGGGACGAAACCTTCCTGGCTGGAGCCGATACTGACGATATCGCCCTCCACCCGACCGATCGCCATGTCCGTTGCGCAGGTCAGGATTGTCCCTATTTTATCACCTTCACTGCTGGCAACATAAGATTTTTCCGAAACGACCATCTTGCGGGGATCGAATCCGGCGAAAGGAAGGGTAAACTCCGATGGCTGGAAATTCTTCAAGAACTCGGAGCCGATAAATTTTTTCGTGAAACCGCCATCCTCCTGTTTTTCGGCAACGGCAAAAGACCACGGATTTTCCGCAAACGGCCAGTCACCGATATCCTGATGGGACAACGGCAGCACCGCCCCGGCCCGCAAGGAGTCGCGGGCTGCAAGACCGCAGGGTTCCAGGGAGAACTCTTCTCCGGCTTCAAGCAACATTTTCCACAAGGAGACAAGTTTTGCCGGATCGACGAAGATTTCGAACCCGAATTCCCCGGTATACCCTGTCCTTGACAGCAATATCGGGGTTCCATCCTGCAACTTGACACCTCCCTCACCGACCCCTGTCCCAAACCATCCTTTGAACGAGAAATAGGGCATTTTTTCCAATACCGCACCGGGAGCCGCAAGCAGCTTTGACACTATCCTGGCCGAGTCTTTTCCCTGAACGTCGATTTTGCCCACCTGGTCGGTGAGATCGTCGACTCTCACCTCCAGCCCGGATGCATTGGCCAGCAGATGATCCGCCACCTTGGCGCCCATGCCGGCGTTGACCACGACCATATATATGGCGTCGGTGACCTGGTATACGATACAATCATCAAGCACGTGCGCATCAGGGGTCAAAATTATGCCGTAAACACAGCGGCCCTCGACAAGCGGCGTCTTTTTCGCTCCCAGGCAACACTCCAGATCCTTGGTGACACATCGCTGCAACAGTTCCCGGGCACCAGCACCGTCAACTATCACCACAGCCATGTGACTTGTATCGAAAATACCCGCGGAATTGATCACCGCCAGATGTTCCCCCTTGGCTCCCTTTGGGTACCACAGAGGCATATCGTAGGCGCCGAAGGCTGCCATATTCGCACCATGCTCTTTATGCCACTTGTGCAGCAGGGTCTTTTTTGTCTCCATACTCATAACAGTCTCCTCCCCCGACTCATTTAAGCCGTATACCGTTTCCCTTCAGTATTCAAACGACCAAAGGCACTTTCAGGTTAAAACTCTTGTAAACCACAAAGGTTTCCACCGAGCGCACGTCATCTATCTTCGAGACCTCCTCGGTATAGAATTCGAGCATGCCGAACTCCTTGTCCAGCAGGACGGTTACAACCAGATCGAACCTGCCGGTCACCACGCATACCGAGGTGACACCTCGCAGCTTGGTAAATTCCTCACCCTTGCTCACAAGATCCGTACTCTTGAGTTTGATGCCGGCAATAACTATCGATTTATCCGGTATGGCATCGGGATCGACCAGTCCGGATATCTCAAGCACCCCCTCCTCCCTGAGCTTTTTAACTCTGCCGCGAATTGTCCCTTCGGACAGCTGCAGGTCATCGGCGATCTTTTTAAAAGAGGTCCTTCCATCTTTTAAGTGATGTATTATCGAAATGTTGGTCTCGTCTATGCGCACAACCCTCTCCTTTGATGTTGATTTCGTAATTATTTTACGATATATTACTCACACTGTCAACATAGAATGGTAAATTTTAATGATATCGTATTTATCAGCTTTTTTTTACCGGCAACATTTCGGTCACTTATTATTACCATATCAAATTTAGCATGAGGTATTGAAATGAAAATTGCAATTATCGGCGCAGGTCCAGGAGGATATGTGGCGGCAATAAGGGCGGCGCAGAAAGGAGCCGAGGTAGTTCTTGTCGATAAATACAAGGTGGGAGGCACATGTCTTAATTACGGTTGCATTCCCTCAAAAATACTTAAGAAAACCGCAGAAATGCTCGATTCTTTCAGCCACTGCAGCGAATTCGGCATCGACCATGGCGCAGGCGCCAAATGCAACATGGCCCAGCTCATGAAGCGAAAGGAACAGGTTATCGATACCCAGGCCAAAGGAATTCATGCCCTGCTGCAGAAAGCGAAAGTGACGTACGTCTGCGGCACGGCGTATTTTCCTAAAAAGAACAGGCTCGAAGTGCGCTCCGATGACGGTTCCCTGAGCCTTTACGACTGGGATAAGCTCATTCTCGCAACCGGGAGCAGTCCCTCATCCATTCCATCTTTTCCATTTGACAAGACAGCTGTTCTCTCCAGTGACAACCTTCTCGACCTGACAACGATTCCCCAATCGATTACCATTGTCGGCGCAGGCGTAATCGGGTGCGAGTTCGCCTTTATCTGGAACAGCCTCGGGGCGGACGTGACGGTAATAGAAGCCCTCGACAGGGCGCTTCCCCTTCCGGCGGTAGACAGGGAGTGTTCAAAGATTATTGCCAGGGAGATGAAGAAGAGAAAAATCAACCTGCTGGTAAACAAGACGGTGGACTCCTGCACCAGAAGCGACAGCGGTTTGCTGCAGATCAACACCAAACTCTCGCCATTTTGCACCAAGCCAAGCAAAAAAGACGCCGAGGAAGTGATTATCGAGTCGCAAAAACTTGCAATATGCATCGGCAGAAAACCCAACAGCGATACTCTTGGCCTTGACAACATCGGTGTGACAACAGACGCACGAGGCTGGGTTGTGGTCGACGAAAAGATGCAGACCAGTGCAGAGAACGTCTACGCGATAGGTGACCTGCTCGGCCCGGCAAAAGTTATGCTCGCCCACGTTGCCTCAACCGAGGCCGAGGTTGCCGTATCCAACTGTTTCAACGACCATCGGGAAATGGTATATGACCTTGTTCCGGGGGCTATCTTCACTTCGCCGGAAATAGGCACCGTCGGGCTGTCGGAAGAGGAAGCGCAGAAAAAACACCGGAACGTGCGCGCCGACAGCGTGCTTTTCCGAACCTCCGGCAAAGCACAGGTTCTCGGAGAGCTTGCGGGTATGGCAAAAATAGTATCAGACGGCGATAGCGGGAAGATTTTAGGTGTCCATATCGCCGGACCGCACGCAACCGATCTCTTAGGAGAAGCGTCTCTTGCGATGCAGCTGGGCGCAAAAGTTGAAGACCTGGCGCACACCATCCACGCGCACCCCACCCTTGCCGAGATTCTCATGGAGACATCCCTGAAAGCGATCAATCTTCCCTTGCATAGTTAATAATTTCAATTTAAAACTAAGGTGTTACATTTAACAAAAATCGATACCCCAACAGATAATTGACTCGACAATGAGAAAACAGAAAGATGATTGTATTTTATTTTTCTACGGTTATTTCATTGGTCATGAATCGGTTATGATCAGTTGCGATAATCACCATAACAACAGGAGGTTATATGGAAGCTCTTGATGCGTTAATTGGTAAAATCGGTGCTTTTGCCTGGGGGCCGCCCATGCTCATTTTGCTTGTCGGAACCGGCTTCTGGCTTACGTTTAATCTGCGGGGCCTGCAGTTCACCAAACTTGGCCACGCTCTCTATCTGGCTCTTATCAAACGTAAGGAGGAAACCGACCAACCCGGTGACATTACGCATTTCCAAGCGCTGATGACCGCACTGTCAGCAACGGTCGGTACCGGTAATATCGCCGGGGTCGCAACCGCAATTGCCATTGGAGGCCCCGGCGCACTTTTCTGGATGTGGATTACCGGTCTGGTGGGCATGGCCACCAAATACGCCGAGGCTGTTCTCGCTGTTAAGTATCGTGAAGTAGATGAAAACGGGGAGATGAGCGGTGGTCCGATGTATTACATCTCCAAAGGTCTGAACTTGCCGTGGCTTGGAGCCATTTTCGCCATCTTTGCCGCGATTGCCGCGTTCGGTATAGGCAACATGGTTCAGTCCAACTCCGTGGCAGACGCAGTGGAAGCCACTTTCAAGATTCCGCACTGGGTTACCGGAGTCGTACTGATGGCTTGTACCGCAGCCGTTGTTCTGGGCGGAATCAAGAGCATCGGCCGGGTTACCAGTATACTGGTACCGATAATGATCGTGTTCTATATGGCTGCGGCCATGATCATTATTATTATAGACATTGCTGAGGTTCCCTCCGCCATCGCGCTTATTGTCAAGCAGGCTTTCAGTCCCACCGCAGCGGTGGGCGGGTTTGCAGGATCGACAATAATGCTGGCCATCCGCATGGGGGTTGCCCGAGGGGTCTTCTCAAATGAATCAGGCCTTGGTAGCGCGCCTATCGCTGCCGCTGCCGCCCAAACCAAAACCCCGGTAAGCCAGGCACTGGTCTCCATGACTCAGACCTTCATCGATACCCTGGTGGTATGTACCATGACCGGTCTGGTTCTCATCCTCACCGGCGTCTGGTCAAGCGGCAAGACCGGAGCCGAACTGACAACTATAGCTTTCCAGGCCGGAATACCCGGGGGAGCACTCATCGTCACCATAGGAATAATCCTCTTTGCCTATTCGACGATGCTCGGCTGGTGTTACTACGGGGAAAAATCCATCGAATACCTGTTCGGCATAAAAGCCATCGTCCCCTATCGTCTTGTCTTTGTCCTTTTGATCGGAGTCGGGGCGGTGGCAAAACTCAGTCTGGTCTGGAACATTTCCGATACGCTCAACGGCCTTATGGCAATTCCAAACCTTATAGGTCTGATCCTGCTGACCCCGGTCATCGTTTCTGAAACAAAAAAATACTTCGACGAGAACTAACCACAATATCGACGGCGCGCAGATTCCCTTTTTTCTGCGCGCCAGCCGTTACCCTTCACCCAGGCCACTGTTTCAGTTATTAAAAAAACAGCATGGTGTCACTCACCCGCTTGTCTCTTTAGTCTTCTGGTTCCTGGCAAAAACCTGAAAACTTGAATGACTTTCTGTCGTCAATTTTTCTTGCAGTACTTTATTTACAAGAGATTTAGGTTAACATCCCACGACAATTGTGGTATCTCCTTGCTGTATTTAAAAGAAGAGGAAGTGTTGTTTGTGTAGAGAAATCGAATTGAAATGCCACCTGAGATTTCGGTGGATTGAATCATGGATGTAAGAAATGGATAAAGATACGCTTTTACTGCTCCTGCTGCTTTCAGCGGCACTATTCTGGTCGATCAAGCTGCGTTTTGATGACAATAAAAAGATGATGCTTGAACAGAAACGGCAGGAATTAAACAGGAGAAAACAGCAGGAGAAAATAAAAAAACTGTTCAACAGATAACAAACGAACTGAACCCGTGTGTCTTTTTTCGCCAGGCACCATTTACCGTGACTGGCGAAAAAATCAACTCGCCGGATACAGGTTACTGAACAACAGGCTCGCCGAAGGGATTCAGCCGGTTTGCCGCTGCGACATCCACGGTGACATAAAAATTTGCCTGCGTCTTGCCGAGGGCGGCAACGCTTTCGGAGAGAATAACCATACAGGTCTTGTTCGGTTTGGTGAAAGCGAGCATCACATTGTTGTATGAAGCTTCTCCCACAAGCTTCCACTTGTTCTGTCTCATCGAAGAGATCACGTAGTCTTTGAGTGAAGTTATCTCCACTCTTCCCCTGTAGACATGAATCCCCTCTTCGAAAGAGTCGGTACGCAAAGCCATGCTCTCTTTCGCCACAAGCTGCATTTCGATCGGTAGCTCAATATCTCCATAACTCATGACTATATTGCTTACAGGGCCAAGGTCATTACTGACGGGAACCGTGCTCATTGTATTGGACTGCTGCAACCCCATACAACCGCCGGTCACACCAACCAGCAAAAGAACAGCACTGTAACAACAAATTTTTTTCATACCGGATAACATACTCATGATTGCTTTTCCTTTTCTGTTTTTTTATTTTCAACGGGATATCCAGATCCGTTGATTCTCAAGGCTTTATCACTTGTGCCTATTATTGAAGAAAAAAGCCAACAAAGCAAGTATAAAGAATTACAATTTGTTATAGTATGGCCAACACCTGTTGTCGTACCAGGAATTTGCCAGGACCAGCTAAATAATTCATAAACATCAACAGCTGCACATTTTACGCGCAAAGATGACCGCAATGCACCAGATAACAATAAAAAAAACCCCCATCAAGCTCGGACAGTTTTTAAAAATGGCTGATCTGGTTCAGGATGGATTCGAGGCAAAAATCAGGATCCAGGAAGGGGAGGTAACTGTAAACGGTGAAACAGAAACCAGAAGAGGCAGGCAGCTTGAGGCCGGCGATATCGTCGCTTACGGTGGCCAGGAGTTCTTGATCTGCGAAGAGCCATAACACATTTTCGTTGCTCTTTTTTCTTTCCCTACGATCTGCTGGCCGATATTCTCACCAGCACGTCCAGATATCGTGGTAACAGTCAATGCCGGGTCTCAGGTCACACCCGGTTATGGAGGCCATGCAAGAAAACTTTTGCCATGCTCTTCCCATGACCTCCACCTTCGGCAAAAAACGCTGTCACAACAGCGTTGCCGACTGCAACGAAGCAGATTCACAGCAACTGTTCGTTGTTCCACCTCCGGATAAACTCGATCAGGGTCCGACATCCGGTACCGGAAGGCCCTTTCGGGATATAGCTTTTTTCGGTAAAATCCCACGCGGTACCGGCAATATCGAGATGAGCCCATGGTGTTTTTCCGACGAAATTGTGAAGATATTCTGCTGCGGTAATGGATCCCCCCGGACGCCCTCCAGTATTTTTGATGTCCGCGACCGTTGATTTAAGCTGCTTGACATACTGTTCGCCCAGGGGCAGCTGCCATAACGGTTCGCCGGCGACATCACCCGCCTCTTTCAGGAGTTCTGCCAGCTTTTTATTGTTGCTCATCAACCCGGTATAATGGTGTCCGAGAGCTATGATCACCGCGCCGGTCAGAGTAGCCAGATCAATAACACACGTAGGTTTATATTGCTCTATGCCGTAAGCCAGCGCATCTGCCAGGATGAGACGCCCCTCGGCATCGGTGTTCTCAATTTCCGATGTGGTACCACCGTAGTGGGTTATGATATCACCGGGCTTGACCGCGCCGCCGCCGTTCATATTATCGGTTGACGGCACAAGACAGACCACCCGTACATCGGGGAGTTCCTCGGCAACAGCCTGCATCGTCGCGATTACCGCCGCTCCTCCGCACATATCGTATTTCATGTCCATCATACCCTGAGCCGGTTTCAGGCTTATTCCGCCGGAATCGAAGGTGAGCCCTTTGCCCACCAGCATTATGGTCTTTTCGGCTTTTGTGGGATGATAATCCAGACATACAAGTTTAGGCGGCTCGTGGGACCCCTGGTTCACCGCCAGGATACCGCCCATTCCAAGCTCCTGCATATCCTCCTTCTCCAGAACAGTGCACTTTATGTTGCATTTTTGCGCAAGTTCCTCGCCAAATTTCGCAAATTTCGCCGGAGTCCAGCCATTTCCCGGTTCGTTAGCCATATCCCTGGCGGTGCAGCATGCTTCACCGGCAACCCCGGCCCTGGCGATCGCCTTTCTCGTGGCGCTGTCGTTTTCCGCATTGAAAACCGTTATTTTTTTCAGCCCCTGGTATCTGTCTTCGTCAACCTTCTTGTAAACAAGAAACCGGTAAAGTCCGAGGTGGACGCCTTCAACCAGAGAGCACGCAAAGGCGGCTTCATCAATTTCACAATATTTCGGCAGTGCTATCCCGAGTTCCTTAACCTTGAGGGAATTGCACATTTCGGCAACAACTCCGCCGGCGACCCTCAGAATTTCATTTTTTTCCGCTTCGCTGGTCTCTTTGTGCAACTTTCCCAGGCCTATGACCGCGATTCTGGCGGCCTTTATTCTGCCTGAACCAGGAAAAGGTGAATAGAGTAAAAGCTTTTGTTCTTCCTTTCCGACAAATTCATTTTTCATCACCGCCCCGGGAATAAGAATTCTGCTGTCATCATCGCACACCAGATTTCCTTCCGCATCCTGTCCACCGAACAGGACCAGCAGATCGCCATCGAACTGTTCAGACTTTTTTTTGGAAACAACAATACTTAAAGATGTCATTTGAGTCCTCATAGATATTGATGTGATTCATTAACCGGTTTATTATCATCTTATGCCGAATTTAGCTATGTAGTTAAAATGGCCGCATTGAACAACAGGCAAAAAACATGTTTTTGCCTTTATTTTTCAGATAACATCTGCATGGAGTTGCCCAATCGTGCTGCAAACTTTATTCATTTCCGTAACCCTGGCAATAACTGTCTCAGCGCTTTGTTCAGTTTGTGAAGCCGTACTCTACTCGATCACCGCCTCTCAGGTGGAAATGTTAAAGAAAGAGGGAGGCCGAAGTGGGGAACTGCTCCAGGCAATGCGGGCCGACATTGAAGAACCGATCACCGCCATACTCACCCTGAACACCATCGCCAATACCATCGGAGCAGCTGTTGCCGGAGCTGCCGCAGCAACTATCTTCGGGGACGAGAACCTGCTCTTTTTCTCCCTCTGCTTCACCCTTGCAATACTCATTTTCTCTGAAATCCTGCCTAAAACCGTGGGCGTAACGTTTGCTTTCAAACTGGCCCCGGCAATCAGTTACCCCCTCAGGACCATGATCATCGTCCTCAAACCCATCGTCTGGCTGTGCCGCGTAATTACCCGGATTCTACCCCAGCGGCAGGAGGAGACGATCTCCGCAGAAGAAGTCCGGACACTGGCTACCATGTCCCGGCAATCCGGCGATCTGGCGGTAGAAGAAGAACAGGTGATAAGCAATATCATTGAGCTCAAATCGAAAATCGTCCGGCAGGTAATGACTCCGAGAACCGTCACATTTTCAATGAATGAACATTATACCGTCGAAAAAGCAATGGAGATGCTTACCCAGCTCAGCAGTCACAGCCGGATTCCCATCTACAACCGGGAACCAAACAGCGTAACAGGTATAATCCTGCGCAAGGACATTCTCCAGGCAGCGGCCGAGGACAAGCACAAACACACTCTCTCACGGTTTAAACGTCCCGCTCATTTCGTGCCGGAAACCGCACCACTCAACCAGATATTGATCGATTTTTTTGAACGGCGGCAACATCTTTTCATCGTCGTCGATGAATATGGAACGATGACCGGAATAATTTCCATGGAAGATGTGATTGAAGAAATTGTCGGCCGGGAAATAATCGATGAATCGGACGAGCAGAAGGACATGCGCGAACTGGCCCGATCGAAAACCAGGAACACCCGGCTGAGCATGCAACAAAAATATGGCAAAAGTTCCGGTGAAGCAAAGCGGTAAACACTGGCCGCGACCTGGTCATCCTGGATGTCAATTTACCGCAGTCAGCCTGATCTTCACCTCCTGCTGCCTGTCATCGCGCATAATCGTAAGCAGGACTTCACTGCCTATCCCCAGCTTTTCAAACTCCTCCCTGAGATCCTCGTGGGAACTGACAGCCACTCCGTTGACGGCGACTATGATGTCGCCAAGTACTATATCCTGACCATATTGCTTGGTCGACCGAAGCCCAGCTTCTTCCGCCGGGCTTTTACTGCTGACGTTTATTACCAGAACACCCTCTATCCCCAGTCGCCTGGTGAGCCGCTCATCCGCCAGGGTTACCCCTATTCCCGGCTGAAGAACCCTCCCTTTTTTAATCAGTTGCGGCACAATCGAGTTGACTGTATCAACCGGTACAGCAAAGCCTATTCCGGCATAGGCTCCCGAGGGGCTGTATATGGCGGTGTTCACGCCGATGAGCCTGCCGGCGCTGTCCAGCAGCGGACCGCCGGAATTGCCGGGATTAATAGCCGCATCGGTCTGGATAACGTTTTTTATGATGCGACCGGTGACCGCAGTAATTTCTCTATTAAGCGCCGAGATGATCCCAGAAGTAATAGTCTGGTCCAGGCCGAAGGGGTTGCCTATAGCGAACACCTTCTGCCCGACCAGCAGATCCGCCGAACTGCCGATGGCGATCGGCTTGAGCCTGTGGGTGGAAGCGTCAATCTGCAGCACCGCCAGATCTTTGTCCGGAGCCACCCCGATGACAAAGGCCTTCCAGCTGGAACCGTCGGCCATCGTAACCTGAAGCCTGTTGGCGTCGCTTATCACATGGTAGTTGGTTACGATCCGCCCCTTGGTATCCCAGACAAAACCAGAGCCGGTTCCCCTCGGGATTTCAACAGCGTTGAGCGAGAAGAGATCCCTTTTGAGGGCAATGCTTGTAACGTACACAACCGAGGACGAGTTCTCACGAAATATCTCTATAGTGTTGTTCTCGTCTTCGGCCAGATTCCCCCGGGCGGTAACTGCTCTTGGCTCAGCACCTCGCCGTGCAAAATAATCGCTCACGGGATTGTAAAGGAGTATTGCTGTCAGGGCCACAATTACCAGTACTGCAAGAGGTGAGGTTTTTTTCATGACAAGATCCGGTCAAATTTAATTCGTCAGCAGTAACGATCAATTTCCTGTTCTATTGAATATAACCAGAACCAGTGGTCCTGGCAAAATTAACATTTTTCAGCGCAGCAGCAGAGCTTTGCTCATGATTTTTTTTGTGATTGCAGCTATTTTTCACATTGATCACAACTGTCCATCGTTTTTTCACCAAGAATAAATTCACGGACCAGAGCAGACACATCCAACTCTTTGCGGCGAAAAAAATGGTCCGAATCCCTGACTGTCCGTTGGTTACTGCCCAGACTCTGCAGCTCCCCTTCTACCGAGTTGAGCAGATTGTCGTTTTCCGCAAGAATCACCAAAGCAGGATACGCAACTGTTTCAAGTTTTGAAAAATCATGATTGGTCACGGGTGGGGTTACGGCAGTAAGGGAGAGGATAGTTTTGGCAAAAGCGTTAAGAGCTATATATGAGCCGAAGGAATACCCTATTAAATGACAAGACGTAAAACACCTTGTGGACCATTGTATTACCAAGTTGAGATCATTTATGATTTCCGTGTACCCATTGTCATTGTCAAGCCCCTGCCAATATTCATAAAGAGGTAGTTCCGGCCGGGGCGACCAGCTCTTACCGACCCCCCGGTAGTTGAAGAGCAATACCGGCATATGGGGTGCCATTGTTGCGGCAATCGCCTGGACGACATTGTTTTCAAGGTTACCGGCAAGAAGCGGATGGGGCGGACAAATGATAACGCCTTGCCTTGAACTCTGCTCTTTTCCGTATAAAAGACGTCCTTCCAGGGAACCGGAGCCGCACGGAATATCGATTTCTGTGTCGCAAATCTTCATACAGTGATCAATACACCCCCTGCTGACTGACGGCGACAACAGAATCAAGTGTTTCGATTGCGGAAATCCCCCTGCAACCGTTGCCGATATCAACCGCAACCGCCGTATCCCTCTCAACGAGGTTAACGATAAGGAAAGTCTCGTCAAAACAGTTACATACTATCCGTCCTCGCTGCCCGGACTCGACACTGTTTCTGATATCCTGCTCCTCTCCAGGACCTTCCGGGAAGGGGGCGACCCTGAGCATCAACCTGTTTTGGTCTCCGCTGCGAAAAGTATCCGGATCATCACAACTTACGGGAAACGTTACCCCGAAGAGGCTATTGCCGTATCCGGGCAGGATGACCGCGTTGGGAAACATCTCTGTCAGTGCGGGTCTTGTCTCCGAGGTAAGAGCCATTCCACCGGTATGAATCCCCTTGATTCTCAGCCGCTGCTGCCGAGACATTCGCTGCCCCAAAAACAGCAGAAGCGGAGGGGTGGTAAAAAGAGTATCGACATTTTGACAACCGATGACGTTTTCGGCTTGATGGATCACGTGATCGATATAAAGGGTAAAACCGAGTGAATTCTTCTTCTGCTTTTTGATCCACCGCACGTCGCAGTCAACGAAAAACGGTTCGAGACTTCCGACGGACCTTGCCATTGCCCTTGCCGAACGATCTATGATATGTGGTCCTCCCGGTCCTACAAAAAGCCATGTGCCCCGGTGGGGAAAATCGCACTTCTCCACTGCTTCCAGCCAGGGACCGACAAACGCATCATGAAATTCGTTTTGTGAATATACTCTCCTGCACGGATCACCGGTCGTTCCGCCGGTCTCGGAAAGCAGCATAGAGGAGAGGGATTGGTGGAAACAGCGGGGAATGAAATCGGTGATGGGCCTGGTCCGTAAAGCCTGTAGATCCATCGGTCCGAGGCGGTAGAGTTCAGCCGTATCAGTTATTTCGCTGGCAACGTCAAACCCGAGCTGTCTCTGCCTGTCTAGC
Organism: Desulforhopalus singaporensis; assembly: GCF_900104445.1. GTDB lineage: Bacteria > Desulfobacterota > Desulfobulbia > Desulfobulbales > Desulfocapsaceae > Desulforhopalus_A > Desulforhopalus_A singaporensis. The sequence continues at coordinate 57,921 of NZ_FNJI01000010.1, forward strand.
CAATACGGCGTTCCGTCTTGCCGGTCGAAATGAAGTTTCAGGATATCTGTTATTTTGTTATTCATCGTCTTTGTACCCAACGAGCAGAAGAGTCGGCAAAAGAAAAAGATCGCAGATCAGGGCGAGTACCATGGCGCAGGCTACAATAAAGCCAAAATCGCGCAGTGGGATAAACGGCGATACGCAAAACCCGAGAAAGCCCAGACCGGCAACCAGACTGGTGATAATAATGGCAGGGCCGACATGATCAAGGCTATGCTGCAGACGCCGGATCATGTTCGATCCTGCCTCCTCCCGTAATCTATAAAGAAAATGTATTGAATCATCCACGACAATGCCAAACACGATACTTGCCACCGTGACGGTAGAAACACTCAGAGGTATCGACAGCCAGCCCATGGCGGCAACAATAAAGAACACCGGCAGGATATTGGGTATGATTGCAAGCAGACCATAACGTATCGACCGCAGCGCCATGCCGATAATAAATGAAATGGAGAAAAACGCAAAACCGAAGCTTTTCAGCAAAGAGTCGAACAGGGCTCTCTGTCCCCGGACATAGAGCGGGACAGCTCCGGTAACATACGGGTGGGATAACGCGCCCAGGTTCTTTTTCAGATATTGATCGAGTTCGTCGGCAAGCTTGAGGGTATCTTCCGAAGATAGCGTCCGCAGCAACACAGAGACGCGATGAGGTGCGGCCAGGGTGTAGCTGTATTGCTGGGCAGAATCAATTTCCAGCCCGTTCGGCGCAGCCTCGGTAACCACCTGGCCGGAGGGGAAAAAGTAAAGAAAATGTGTCACCACCGGGTAGCTGCTGGCAAATTCGTGCAAAGTTTTGTGTATCCGCATCTTGTCGGCCCTGCATCCTTCAAGATCTACTTCGAAAGGCGTCAGTCCCAACCCGACGCCTTCAATTGCCTGATAATTGTTGCGGACCTCTGAATTGTCCGCAAAAAAATCGAGGATCAATGTTCCGACCCCGAGCCTGGCCACCCCAAGAGAACCACCGACGCAGCAGAAAAAGAAAACAAGCAGCAACAGGTAGCGAAAGCCAAAAAGCATGCGCGCAAGACTTTGCGGAATCCGGTACGGCTGACGGGGCGCCGGCCTGAAATATATCGGCAGTAAAACCAAGGCATTGACAAGGGCAAGCGCAGTGGCGACAACACCCCATACGCCCAGCTGTCTAACAGGTAAATACTCGGAAAAAGTGAGTGACAAAAAGCCAAGGGAAGTGGTGACGGCGGAGAGCAGGCAGGGCTTGGCCACAACGATGTACAGATCCGCAGCGGTCTGTTTGTCGCTGTCGGGAATCTTGGCCACCAGATGGACGGCGTATGCGGTACCGAGGATCATGGTCAACGGCGGCAGGGCGAGAAGCACCATATTGAGTTTCATGTTGGCAGCCGCCATGACTCCCACCACCTGCACCGCTGGCGCCATGCCGCAGGCCAGCACCAGCAGGACATTGTTTCTGCTCCGGATACAGATAGAGATTGCCACACCAACAATGAATAAGACCACGGGAAACAGTGTTCTGGTGGATTGGGCTGAAAAGCGATCGAGCATGGCGGTGATGTACCAGACTCCACCTAAATGGTACGACACTCCGCTGTCATCCAGCACTTTCCTGGACTTTTGCAGAATCGTTGCCAGCTCCACCGGCTCGAGGTCGGGGGCGGGTTTGACCAGCAAGACCCCTTTTTCCCCTATATTCTTGCCGCCGGCCATGACTCCTGCGACCGAAGTCTCGGTTTCTTCAGAGATCCGTCCCCGGATGCTGCGGAGCTGGCTGATGTCGGTTGCCGGGAGATAGATCACCAGTGGATCGGAGATGGAATTGCGGGTCATGAACCGCTGATAGTGATGCCAGTTGGGATCGTCTTCGGACTGCCAGACCGGCAGGGAATTATCCACGCGGCTGGTCAAAGACGACAGGCCGCCAAGCAACGTAACCGTTGCTATCAACAGAGTAAAACCGGCTTTACGCCTTTTCAGGAACAAAGCTGCGGCCCGAAAAAACTGAACCATCAGCGCTTGTCCCTGCCCAGCGAAGCCACCCAGGGAGTGATAAATTTCAGTCCGAAAGAACCGATCGCGTGGTTGACGCGATCCTTGACCAGCATTTTCGCCCCCCGGCTCAAAACATCTTCCAGCGCGGCCAGAAACCGGTCAACCTCTTCTTCTGTCACAATCAAGGGGGGATATACCCTCAACACCGACCGGTTATTAAGCATCAGGGTGCCGAGAATCGAGTGGTGCTTCAGCAGAGCGGCCGCTACCATCCCGGGAAGATGCTCTTTTAAGACATTTTTCAAGCCTGGAATTCTGGCAGGAAGATATTGGGTTCTGTCGATGATATCTTCGTTGAACTCAATGCCGACCATCAGCCCCCTCCCCCGTATTTCCCTGATCCACTCAGGATATTTCATCTGTATTTGGCGCAGCCCGTTGATAAGGCGGCTGCCCAATGTCTGGGCCCTGACGTCAAGTTTTTCCCTGCAACAGACTTCAAGTGCGGCAATGGCTGCGGCACAGCTGGTCGACCTGCCGCCAAAGGTTGAGGTCTGCACCAAGCAGTCGTGGGGATTACTGTATGCCCCGTCGAACACCCTGGTGGTCGCGATAGTAGCGCCGATTGAAGCGAGGCCGCCGCCAAGGGATTTGGCAATAACCAGCAGGTCCGGGATGACCTCGTCATGCTGGCAGGCAAAAAACGAACCTGTCCGGCACATCCCTGTCTGCACCTCGTCAAGAATAAGCAGGACACCGAATCTTTCGCATAGCTTTTTCACCTTCTGCAGATACCCATCAGGGGGAACTATAACCCCCGCCTCACCCTGTATTGGCTCAAGGATAACTGCGGCCACCGCATCTTCTCCCTTGTCCGGGTTGTGACGCAGTATCCGTTCAATGGCGCCTGCGTCACCATAGGGAACTCTTTTCCCGGGCAGCAACGGAAAGTGTTGTCGCAGCCTCTGCCCGCCGGTGACGGAAAGAGCCCCGAGAGTCTTACCGTGGAGTGAGTTTTCGGCATAAATAAACCTGGATCGTCTGCCCTTGAAATAGCGTGCAGCAAGTTTAAGCGCCGCTTCCACCGCTTCCGTACCGGAATTGCAAAAATAAAAACGATTGAGGTTGCCCGGGGTCAGCAGCTTGAGGTTATGGGCCAAACAGGCGGCATACGGGGAAAGGAGCTCTTTTGACAGGTCAACTCTCTCCTCCTCCAGAACCATGAGCATCGCCTTTTTTACCTCCGGATGATTGTGGCCGAGGTTAAGCGCCCCGTAGGAGGAGACAAAATCGAGGATTCTACGGCCACTGGTGTCGATGATGGTTGAACCGGCGGCCGATTGCGGCTGCACTCCGGTGTATTCCCCCATCTCCAGGAGAGCCACCAGCCCGGGATTGATGAGTGTCTTGAAATAGTTGACACACTCTTTATAGGGTATACCGGCCACTTCATCAACGGAGATCCATTTTCCCTGCATAGCATGTCCTTTTTCAGATCAGTTTTTCTTCCAGTGAGCCAAAAGGTCTTTTGTGAAAAAATTCCTCAAGGGCTACCGCTGTCTTCAAGGCGTCAATGTTGCTTCCTTCCAGTGTTATGTTGCCATCAAAAAAACCTTGCTGGGGAGAGAGCCTGCCGCAAATTACTTCCATGAAGACATGAGGACTGACCGAGTAGCCAAACTCTCCGCGGCGGCCGACCTTGATTTCCTCAAGACAACCGTCCCTGACGACAAGACTTCTGCAGGCAACGCCATCTACCTGTATCCAGAAGACACAGGAGAGTGACATGAGGTTGGGCACCAGCCGGCGGCCTATGATTGCAGGCAAGAATTCGCTGAAGTATCGTTCGATCCCATCGCTGTCACCTGTTTGCACAGTTTTCTTTCCCTTTGCGGCAAGAAACAAGCTGAAAGCCTGCAGAAGTTCATCCTCTGTAACCTCGACGCAGAAATCCCGACCCATCATCTCGTCGAGTCGTTGCCGGTCAAACTCCACCGTAAGATCCAGGTACGGGGCATACATTGCGGTTTTGCGTGCCAAGATTTCCTCAACCCTGCTCCTTGGTAACTCCCTGAAACTGGCGACATCGACCATGGTCGCCACATTACCGCCAAACGCCCTGTTGCAGATATCTTCCAACGCTCCATTTGCAAACGATTTTTTACATACCAGATGATAGATCAGGCCTGAATCATCCTGTTCCTGCCTCTGTGAAATCCTAAATAATGCCTCAGCCACATCGTCGTCGAAAATAAACGGGAGATGGCAATGTTTGTTGCCGGCTACCCTGATAGGTTTATTGCTCCGGTTCTGATAGGCCGGGCTTACCAGGATACGAAATATTGCGTCCAGAAAGACGAATGGCCCAAATCTTTTGACAGAGGCCGGGTTTGGATTTCTCTCAAGGATAATCGACGGCCGATAGATGGTTAATCGGGTGCCATGCTGTTTCGCTTGTCTCAGCAGATACTGCTCTGCTAAGAATTTACTCTTTTCATAACCGTTGCGAAAGGCGGTGTCGGAGTCGGCAGGATCGTCTTCCTGGACAAGACCGTGTTGTCCGCCGCAGACAAACGCCGTGGAGACATGGTGCAGGTGGGCCTGCGCCCGCAAGGCAAACGCATGCATATGACGTACACCGTCGATATTAACCAGCTGGTAATCATGGACATCTCTACCCTTGAAATCGGTTCTTGCGGCAAGATGGTAAACCGTTCGTACCGTCCTGCAAAGTTTCTCGTATGCGCTTGAACCGATCCCCAGGTCAGGAAGCGAAACATCACCACTTAGCGACTCGGCATTTGGCAAAAGATTGCGACCGCAACCTGTCCTGCCGCGACTCAGGACGACGACATGTTTTCCGGACCGCACCAGTCTGTCGACCAGAGGTCGTCCAACCACTCCGGTTCCGCCGGTAACCAGAACGGTTTCGCTCATCCGTCCACCCTTTGTTCACCCGCTTGTCGCCGCCATTTTTCGGCGGCTTCAACCGTCTGCATCCCGGACGGTATCTGCGCTACCAGGCTGCTGAGATTTTCTTCCATGTTTTTACTATACAAATCAAGAAGCTTGCGGTCGTTGTAGCGAAGCGCCCTGCGGGCCCACCGCTCACAATGGCCGCAACCGGAACAACCGTACCTGCATTGTGGCTTGTGTTCGGCAAAAAACTTGAGAAAACCTTCCAGCATGGAGTTGTCCAGCATGATCTCAAGCGGTTCAAGACAGGTCCCGTCGGGATTTTCACGAAAAGTCAGCCAGTGCGGCCAGCCGAGCAGATCCAGAAGATTTCCCGAAAATCTTCGTTCAAGATATCCCCGGCACAACTGCACTATCCTGGTGTCATCAAGTCCCCTGCCGGCAATCTTGAAAAACGAGATTCCCGTTTCCTGCCACACCCCGATGTCTTCCGGCCTGATCCATGGGCTTTTCAGGATTTCCACCCCGTTTTGCAGTTTCTTCAAGAAGCACCAGTTGAGATAATATTGATTGTATGGCGCACCGGCACCGCCATGAAGAAAACTCTGGGCACCGGTTGAAGCGACACAGTAATGATTGTATTTGAAATGGCATTGACTTATGCAGACCGGGTTGACAATTACTTCCAGGTCAGTTCGGCCTTCGGCAACGCCCTTTTCCAAAAACCGAAAATCCCTGTTGACTTCAACGTCAACCACGATCCGGCCAACGCCTATGTCGCGGTATTGCCCTATTCCGGCCAGACTGTTTACATAACCGATTGTCGAGACCACCACCTCCAATTGGGGAAAACATCTGCTGATGATCTCCGCCAGGTAGGGAACGGCAACCGTTATCGACGCAACCCCCGAATCGACCAGAAAACTGAGCAGTTCCTCAAGTTTTTTCCTTCCCTCACTGGTGTATTCGAGGTTGGCGTACGCCGGGGCATTCAGCAGATAATTAAATCGGATCCCTTTCTCCCGCCCCCTGCCGACATGGGAGCGAAATTGGTTTTTGTCTATTGCAGGAAGATATTTTGCCGGTCTGGCAGAGTGGAAGGCGCCGCTCTGAAATGAACCGTAAATTTCAAATATCCGTCCTCCGCTGCCATCAAATTCTTCATTCAGCTCGGCCAGTTGTTCTATAAAACCGGAGGTAAAAGGGGTTGGAACGCTAAATTTTCTCATGTTACATATTTTTTTCTGCGATCTGAAAAAACATAAGGTCTGCGGTTTCTGCAACGATACGCGAAGAATCATCGCCACCCGTTCGTTCGAGCAAGATGCGGACAGCCGTTTTTCGACCCGGAGGTTGGTTAATCCTGAAATGTAGAGTTTTTGCGGCGCCGGGAAGTAACGGCTTCGTTTCATCGGCTATTTCCCGTGATAACTCTTCTACAACCTCCCCGGCGAGGGAAAATTCTGCACGCAGGCTGATCTTTTTCTCCCCGTAAGTTCCGGTAGGCAGATTGTGAGGCAACCTGTTGGTCACGGTAATGGTCAACTCCACAGATTTCGGCCCGGAATCTTCAACGACAACAGAAATATCGCTGCTTTTCAATGCATAAACCGGCAACGATATTTCATGGCTATACGTTTTTACGCGGTCTTCGAAAGAGACAAGAGCTCTGGTAAAAATACCGGTTCCCTGGCTGACGGTGCGGGTAACGGGTACTGCATGGCATGTGATGCAACCGGGCGAAACTGTATCATCGTTTTTATCCGGGTACTCATCCGCCGTTTCCCGGTGACACCCTGAACAGATACCGTTTCCTCGATAGAAGCGGTCGTTTTTTTCTATGGGATGCGGTTGAAATAATGCTGAAGAATCATGAGGCCCATACATTTTTCCGGCGGAAAAATGGCAGCTGATGCAATCGATACCCCCTTCTCTGTTGTAAGGCCTCGGTTGCAGCAAATTTGCGCGGATTCCGACAGGCGCGTGACAGGTGAGGCACTCTTCATCCCCGGCATCCATATACTGGTCACGAAAAACGGGATTACTGAAAGATCTGGAATGGAGGGAAAGCGACCACTCTGCAAACTGAAGTATGTGGCACGATCCACAATCTGAAGCTGTCGGCCCGGTTCCGGTATCGTCGTCAACATGTGTCAGGTACGAAAACGGCGTACATCCGGAAATTACCAGGACAAACGAAAGAAGCAGGGTGAACAGTACATGGGATTTTTTCAACTTTGCGATCCTTGTGGAACATCTTTTCGATATTCAGATTCAGGTAGCATTTACAAGAGCTAGAGGCCATATTAGCAAAGCAGAATATGAAAAACAAGCCGCGAATTCCATGAAAATCCAAGGCCACATCGACGAAAAACGGCGAGGGAAACCAGCTGTCATTCCAGGTACTCTTAACACCTTCAATGATACGTTATTTTTGAACAATTCCACGCCCGGTAAACATCCCAGATCGCTTCATTGTGGTGTCCCGACTCACCGTGCTCCACTCTGGTTTATGCCAAAAACGCCGTTCGTCACCCTTTACCGCGGGCGGTGGAGTCAGCTGCTACAGGTTCAGAAAGAGTTTTGCAATCGAAAAATACATCAGAACTCCCAGCATATCGATTGAAGTTGTAACAAACGGCCCAGTGGCAATCGCCGCATCCACATCAAATCTTTTCAAAATAAGGGGAACCATCGTACCAAGGGTTGCCGCCATGGCCATACAGAAGAAAACCGACAGTCCGACAACCACTCCGAGCAGTCCCGGCTCATCAACGCCAAAACTGGCGACAACTCCAAGGAAAAGACCGTAAATCAACCCCAGGATCAACCCGACCCGCATCTCCTTGAAGACAACGCGATAGGATTCCCCCAGATTGATCCTGCCCGTTGCAATACCGCGCACGACAATGGTCGACGACTGGGTGGCAATATTGCCTCCCATGCCGATAACAACAGGAATAAAGGAGGCCAGAGCCAGAACCTTGGCCAGCTCCTGCTCAAACGCGCCGATTATGAACATGGCCATAATCCCGCCGATCCATGAAGCAAACAACCACGGGGCGCGGATAAATGCGCTTTGCCTGATAGATTTGAGCAGAATCTCCCGATCCTTACCGGCACCGGCCATCTGCAGGAACTCTTCCGAGGCTTCTTCCCTTATAACATCAATGATATCGTCGACCGTAACAATGCCTACCAGGCTGTAGCTGCTGTCGACTACGGGAACCGCAAGAAAATTGTACCTGGCAACAACCTGGGCGACTTCCCCCTGGTCGGTATCGGTATTGACCGAGACCACGTTGGGATTCATTATCTCCTTGAGTTTGCGACCGGCGGGATGAAGCAGCAGCTCGCGAAGTGAGATAACCCCAGACAGTTTCAGGTCGCCGTGGGTGATATAGAGATAGAACACCATCTCTTTTTCTTCACTTCTTTTCTGGATCGACTTGATGGCATCACCTGCGGTCAACTCCTCATCAAGACACATGAAGTCGGGAGACATCAACCCGCCGGCGCTTTCCGGATCGTACTGCAGAAGTTCTTCAACTTCCTCACGATCTTTCTTCTTCATATGTTCCCGGATTTCCCCGGCAACTTCATCGGGCATAATCTCCATGAGGTCTACAGCATCGTCGGAAGGCATATCCGACAGGATCTCGGCCATATACTGCGGGGTGAGATCCTTGACCAGCTCCGTCACCAGCGCAGTATCGAGTTCACTTAAGAATGATCCGATGGTTTTATTTTTGACAATTATGCTGAAAACCGCGGTTCTCTCGTCCTCGGTCAAGTGGCGATACACCCATGCCATATCGGCCGGATGCGTTTTATTGATGAGCTTCATCAGGTGTTCATTGGCACCCCGTCTGTTCAGGCGGCGCACCATATCCAGCAGAACCATACCCTCGTTGCCTACGAGTTCTCTTTTAGCTTTGTTTTCCATAGCCATAGCGATCACACTGATGATATGTTTTGACGTACAACAATATTCCGGTGCGGAAGTTTTCCGTACACATGACAAGGCAGTGTACATAATTCCGATTAATCAGGTCAATCGATAAATTATCGCCAACCTCCGAATTGCAAAAACGTTTTTTTAAATAAAACAAAAGATTGAAGGGGCGGTAACCGAACTGCCTGAAAAGCCATCTGTCAATGGCTCAGGGAAAATAGGATTATTATCTGAACATCGATGTTTTTTGCACAATGAAACAGATCAGCAGCCCGACTCCCATGGCCACCAACCCGAAGACCCGCAACTGTGCAGGTCGCAGTTCGCTGATTTTTTTCAACCACTCCTGCATTGCTTCAGGCGCAGCCACATACGGCAGACCTTCCAGGACCAGAACAAGGCCTATGAGCAATGTAAATAATTTCATAGTCAGCGTTTGTAACAAAGAGTAGGTTTTTTTTCAACTCCGTGGACACAATAAAATAAACCCGGCAAAGATTTCCCCACGTCAAAGCCATATTGCATTGCAATTTGACTTTAGGCTTAATATTATAAAGCAGACTTTGTTCAACGAAACTTCCGTTAATCTTTCAGAACTTTTATCTTTCCATACACTTTTTATGTCCAACTCAACTCAAAGCAAATACAGCGAGGCCGGCGTTGACATCGATAAGGGTAATGCCTTTGTCGAGGAAATTAAGGATATAGTCGCCTCAACCCATCAACGTGGCGTGCTTGGCGGTATCGGCGGTTTTTCATCTCATATAGCCATCGATACCACGAAATATAAAAAACCTGTTATCGTCAACTCAACCGACGGAGTCGGCACAAAACTGGCAATAGCCCATATGTGCAACAAGCATGACACGATCGGTATCGACCTGGTGGCGATGTGTGTCAACGATCTGATTGTCGGCGGGGCAAATCCACTTTGCTTTCTTGACTATTTTGCAGTAGGCAAGCTCGACCTCGAAATTGCCAAGGACGTAGTAAAAGGCATCGCCGAAGGATGCCAACAGGCACGCTGTTCCCTGGTGGGCGGCGAGACCGCGGAAATGCCGGGTCTTTACCGGGACAAGGATTACGACCTCGCCGGCTTTGTCACCGGTATAGTAGACAGGGATACCATTATTGACGGTTCCGATATTCGCGAAGGTGACAAGATTATCGGCCTAAGCTCGAGCGGGCTGCACTCCAACGGCTATTCACTGGTCCGGAAAATATGTTTTACCGATCATCAGCTGAAGGTCGATGATTTCATCAAGGAGCTTGGCTGCACCCTGGGCGAAGAGCTTCTTCGCCCTACAAAGATTTACGTGCAGGCGGTGCAGAACGTTCTCAAGCACTTTTCGATCAACGGCATGGTCCACAACACCGGCGGGGGGTTTATCGACAACATCCCGCGCATTCTGCCCAAGGGGTGCAAGGCGATAATCAACAAAGGCAGCTGGCCCGTTGCCCCGATTTTCCCCTTTCTCCAGGAAAAAGGTGCGATCCCCGAAGAAGAGATGTACCGAACGTTCAACATGGGCATTGGCCTGATGGCCGTCGTGGCGGAGAGCGATGCCAATGATATCTGTCATCATTTCAAGGCGGTCGGAGAAGAGGCCTTTGTTATCGGTGAAATAGCTCACCTTGAAGAAGATGAAAACGCTACGGTTACGATAATCTAAACAGCAAAACGAGGGTATGTCCCTGATACAAAAAAGCCCGGATGCTTTTTAAAAGCATCCGGGCTTTTTTTTTACATAAACAGTTGAGTTACTCGGCAGCTTTTTCAGGAACCACCGCAATCCCCCTGTCCGCCTTGAATTTTTTCAAGAGCATGGGGAATCACATCGAGAATCACTTCCAGATTTTCCCTTACGGCCTTCAGGCTTCCCGGCAGATTGACAATAAGAGATTTACCGCGCACCCCGGCCTTTCCTCTTGACAACATTGCTCTTGATGTTTTCTGCAGGCTGGCGCTCCGCATGGCCTCAGCCATGCCGGGAATTTCCTTTTCAAGCACCCTTTCCATCGCTTCCGGGGTTACGTCGGAGGGCGAAAGACCTGTCCCTCCGGTGGTAACGACCAAGGCGTTCTGCTGAACATCGGTCAGTTCGATCAGGGTCTCTACAATAAGTTCCTTCCTGTCCGGGATTATCCTGTAGTCTTTGAGGACATACCCCTGTTCCAGTAGTTTCTCCTGCAGATACCTGCCGCTTGTATCTTCCCTGTTTCCCTGAGATCCTTTGTCGCTCATGGTCAGAACGGCAAAGCTTTTGTCAAAATCTGCGGCATCCATGGCTTCTTGACGGTTATTCCTCATCGACATTGGTCTCGGCAACAATCTTTTCCGCCAGCTGTGCCGGCACTTCCTCGTAATGTGAAAAGCTGATGTTAAAACTTCCGAGTCCGCCGGTCATGGATGTGAGATCGTTGGCGTAAAGAAGGATTTCCGACTGGGGCACCTGGGCATTGATTATCTCAATGCCGTCGGCAGAATCCATCCCCATAACTTTGCCGCGCCGGGAGTTCAGATCACCCATCACGTCTCCGACGTTTTCTTTGCCGACCCTGATTTCCATGTCCATATAGGGTTCAAGCAGTACCAGCCCGGCCTCCTGGGCGCCTTTCTTGAACGCCAGAGATCCGGCTATTTTAAAGGCCATTTCCGAACTGTCGACGTTATGGAACGAACCATCCACCAACACGACCTTGACATCAATTACCGGATATCCGGCAAGGACACCTCTTTCCATGGCCTCCTGGATACCTTTATCCACCGCTGGCCGATACTGTTGGGGGATGACTCCGCCGACAATCTGATCGACAAACTCGTATCCGCCTCCCGGCAGGGGAGAAATTTCCACCCAGCAATCACCGTATTGGCCGCGCCCACCGCTCTGTTTTTTGTGTTTTCCCTGGACACGTGCGCTTTTGCGAATAGTTTCCATGTAAGGAATTTTGGGCACGGAAAGTTCCATTTCCACCCCGAATTTTCTCTTGATACGCGACCCGGTAACATCGAGGTGTACCTGGCCGACACCAGAGAGCAGGACCTGCTTGGTCTGAACCTGACGGTCCAGACGCAGGGTCGGATCCTCATCGAGCATTCTGGTGATGGAAGAAAACACTTTTTCCTCATCGCCTTTTTTCGCACTGACGGCAAACGATATAACAGGCGTCTGCGCCTTGGGCGGTTCGATTATCAGCGGCCTGGACTGAGCGCACAGGGTATCCCCGGTGGTGGTTTCCTTTAATTTTGCTACGCCGACAATCATCCCCGGTGTAGCTGCGTCCACAGGCTTCTGCGCCTTGCCTTCCAGCAGGTAGAGCTGTCCGAACCTCTCCGAGGTTTTCTTGGAGGCGTTATAGAAGGTGTCGCCGTCGAGCTTGCCGCTGAACACCCTGAAGATGGTCAACCGTCCCGCATAAGGATCCGCCATGGTCTTGAAGACAAGCGCTGCAAACGGTTCGTCTACCGATTGCTTGAGCTCGATGACCGTCTCTCCGTCTTCACCGATCGCCTCCCTGGTTCTGGCCTCTGCCGGGCTCGGCATATAACTGTTAATGGCATCGAGCAACGGCGCGGTCCCCTTGTTCAGGGTCGCCGCACACACACAGATAGGTGCGATGACACCTTCTTTTACTCCGACTTTCAACCCGTTGGTCAGCTCTTCTGCGGTCAATTCCCCTTCTTCGAGAAACTTTTCAATGAGATCGTCATCGGTCTCAGCCACATTTTCCATAAGGGATTCCCGCAGCATCTCAACTTCGCTCGCCAACTCGTCGGGAACATCGGTTTCCGTGACCTTGCCTTTATCCCCGTCAAACAGGTACGCTTTCCCGCTCAGCACGTCGACATAGCCTTTAAAATCGTCTTCAGCCCCTATCGGCACCTGCAGAACAACGGGGTTAATTGGCAGGTTTTCCCTGATTTCATCCACCGTTTTGGCAAAGTTCGCTCTTTCCCGATCCATCTTGTTGATGGCTATAATGGTCGGCATGTTGCGGTCCTTGATCATATTGGCGAACTTTATTGTCTGCCCCTTCACGCCAATCACGGCACCGACAACAAACAGTGCTCCGTCAGCCACATAGGAGGCGAAGGAAGTCTCATTGATGAAATTGTCGTCGCCCGGTGTATCACTGATAAAAACGTGGTGTTTTTTCCAGGTATAGTTGTGAAAGCTGGCACTGATGGAAATATTACGATTAATCTCCTCTTCGTCATAATCCATAACGGCATGACCTGTGTCTACCTTGCCGAGCCTGTCGATTTTTCCGGCGGTATAAAGAATCGCCTCAGCGAGTGAAGTTTTACCACAACTGCCATGACCCATTATTGCTATATTTCTTATTGTATCGGTATCCTGCATCTGAATCTCCTCAACGCCTGTTTTAGTCAATGCTCTAAGCAATCATTAATAATAGACCCCACCGCTACCTTGCGTATATCAGCCAAGACAGTAACATATATTCAATTTCAAAATACAAAGTCAAGCAAGAACCGCACAGGCGCCGTGTTTGCAGGCAATATCCATGAGCCCTGCCATCTTTTAATATCAAAACCACGAAGTTGTAGCGAAATTCTGGCAATCGTTGTAACATTGCACAGCGTAATTTCACCCTCAATTTTCCCGGATTTTTCTCTTGCTCAAACAGACCGAAACCAAAAAAACTATTGCGGGTTCCGCTGCAGCCGTCGGTGTGGCGGTCATGTGCAGCCGTGTACTGGGACTCATACGCGAACAGGTGTTCGCCGGACTTTTCGGCGCGGGATTCACCTACGATTCATTTGTCGTCGCGTTCAGGATTCCCAACCTGCTGCGCGACCTGTTCGGCGAAGGAGCGCTTTCCGCAGCTTTTGTCACCGTCTTTTCCGATTACGACGCCACCCGAACCAGGGAAGAAACCTACAGGCTGGCGTCCAATGTGCTCACCTTCATTCTGGTGTTGCTCTCTTTACTGACCCTTGGTGGCATATACTTTGCCAAAGACATCGTCATGCTGCTGGCCCCGGACTTTGACCTTGTTGCGGGCAAGGTTGAACTCACCAGACAGCTTACCAGGATCATGCTGCCGTTTCTGGTGCTCATATCACTTTCCGCCGTGGTGATGGGGATTCTCAACACCAGGGGCCGCTTTTTCATTCCCGCCCTGGCGTCAAGTTTTTTCAATCTCGGGTCGATTATCGGTGGAACAAGCCTGGCAATGCTGCTCCCACGCTACGGTCAGCCGGCCATAGTCGGAATGGCTGTAGGTACACTTATCGGAGGGCTGCTGCAGCTCTGCGTCCAGCTGCCGACCCTGTGGAAGACCGGTTTTCGCTACCGTTTCGGGCTCAATCTCAGAGACGCCGGCCTGCACCGTATCCTCAAACTCATGATTCCGGCAACCGTCGGGCTATCTGCAACCCAGATCAACATATTCATAAACACCAACTTCGCCGCTTCCTGTGCCGAGGGGTCGGTTTCTTGGCTTTATTACTCGTTTCGTCTGGTACAGCTGCCGATCGGACTCTTCGGAGTGGCACTGTCAATTGCGATGCTACCGGTGCTTGCCAAACAGGCGGCGCAAAAAGAGGTTATAAAGATGAAGGAAACCATGATCTCATCTTTGACCATGGTTTTCGCCCTTACCCTTCCGGCCACCGCCGGACTGATCATCCTGGCCGAACCGATAATCAGGCTGATCTTCGAGCATGGCGCCTTTACCGCGACAGACACCATACAGACCGCACAGACCCTAGCGCTGTTTGCCATCGGCCTGTTCGCCTATTCGGCCAACAAGGTCCTGGTTCCTGCTTTCTATGCGCTCGACAAGACCCGTTATCCGGTCATTGCCAGTTTCCTGGCGATCGGCTTCAACCTGGTCATCGTCACCTTAACCATAAACCGGCTCGGACATCTCGCCATCGCCCTTTCCACCTCATGCACAATGCTGATCAATTTCATTTTCCTGATGGGTGTACTGTATGTCAGTATGGGAGGTTATTCCGTGAGGTATCTTCTCAAGGGGCTCGGCAAAATAGTTACCTCAACACTTTTTCTCTGCCTGGTGCTTGTTGCACTTCTGCCGCTCGCTTCTCCCTGGCTGGCCGGAAATCTCATCGAGCAGGCAGTTGCGCTTTTTTTCCTGATATTCACCGCCGCCATAGGCTACGGTCTTGTCCTGCAGCTGATGCGACTTCCCGAGCTTGATGTAATTGTCAGGAGAGTCTTTGCCAAGATAATCCCGGCAAAGAGGTGATGTCGGCCAGCCCTATTTTTTTTCCGAACTTTTTTCGGCTCCTTCTCCACCACTATCTTCCCTGTCGCTTTTCAGGGAGTTAATTTCAAGACGCAGCTGGGCGATCTCTTCCCTTAATGCCTGCAGTTCCTCCGCCTTTGGCAGATTCATTTTTTCCAGGGCCCTGCCGACAAAGAGTTCGGTCTGTTTCTTCATGGCGTCCCTGGACTCTTCGGCACGCCCGATCATCTCCTGAACAAATTTTTCGCCTTCCTTTTCCGAAATTTCCGTTTTGTCGATCAATTCCCTGGCCATTTTCTCGGCTTTTTCACCGGTTACTGCTGCCACACCAATACCGGCAAGAGCAATTTTTTTCATAAGTTCAATCATATCAAGAGACTCCCCTGTTCTGTTTTAGCTGAGCTGATCCAAATCGACGGTTGCAAAAAACTCAGCTGCTTTATGCCTCACTTCCTCAACGGAACTACACCCCTGCACTGTCGTACCGAAATGGTGTCCGAAATAAAACGACTGACAAAAGTATGACGTGAACTTCTTTAGTCGTCCCAGTCTGCGTTCCTTGGGAAACCGCTGTTCTAAAAGAGTGATGAAACGTTCGTACATCTCCGCCTTGCTGCTGATCCCGCTGTTGGTGTAAAAACCAAACAGCTCTCTTGCTATGTCAGCGCACAACCATGGGTTCGTTACCCCTCCCCTACCGATCATTATGCCGTCGGCACGACTTTGTTCGAGACAATTTTTCGCGTCTTCGACGGTGAAAATCCCTCCATTTGCAAACACCGGTATCCGTACTGCTTTCTTGGCGTGTCTGACCAGATGCCACCTCGGCACTCTGCAGAATTTCTCGCCTATTAACCTGGCGTGGACGGTAATGAGGTCCACCCCCTCTCCTTCAAGTATCTTACAGAATTCGGCCAATTTCAAACCATCCTCGCTGTGACCTAACCGTATTTTAACACTGAGCGGCAATTCCGTTGCCTTACGGATCTCTTCCAGGATGGCCCGCATCTCTGCCGGGCTGTCCACCAGGGAAGAGCCGGCTCCCTGTTTTTTCTGCATCGGCGCAGGGCACCCCAGATTGAAATCGATTCCCTGGGGTTCCAGGGTGAGGATCTTGTCAATCGCCGGTTTTATATAGCGAAGATCCGCTCCGACGAGTTGATAAACAAGCGGTCTTTCATTCTCCGCCCTGATCAGCGGCGGCGAGCACCGGGGATTGTCACTGGGAAGCCTTTTGGCCGCGAGCATTTCGGTATAAAAAAGTCCCACCCCTCCGATCGCCTGAATCGTCGACCTGAGCGCCGAATGGGTCAGGCCCACCATCGGTGCCAGGGCCACGGGAGGCCAGACGGAAAGAGTCCTTACCTTTACGGTAGCGATGTTTTTTGAATCTGCCACGAAAAACCTTTAACCTTACAGGATTTTTTTTAATTTTCAGACGGTTTCGCCTCAAGTCCAGCTTCGCACCCGCCATGTCAGGTGGCAGTATAACAGCGAAAAAAAACGTTGGCTTACGGTGACGATTTTTACCAGAATTCAGCGCCGATAACTACCATAAACCGCAGGACAGGGTAAACCGGGCTGTTGTCGCAATTTCTTTTCCAGCCATTGCCGGAACTTTGTTTACAGCGTAATCATCTGAAGTTCAGGGTTCAAGAGTGTTGAATTTTGCGTCAATATGTTCTACATTTGAACGTTTTTGCACCAGAGAGAATCAGGAGTGTACATTGCACGGAATATCAGGTCGTACTGCTATCGTTCCGGGCATATGGTCGTTTCAGCCACAAGTATAGATTAAACCGATACCGCAACTCGACATCAGATAAATTAGACCTTCCAGATATGCAATATCCCAGAATAGTTATTACCGGGGTCGGCCTTACCGCCCCCAATGCCTCAAATGCTAAGGAATTCAGAGAAAAACTGCTCAGCGGCACCAGCGAAATCAAAGAAATCGAGCTCAGGTATTTCGGCAAGGCGCCGGCCGGCGTCTGCTCCTTTGCCGAGACCAAATACCGGAAGAAAAAAGAGAACAAAAAAGGGACCAGGGCCGGCTGTATCGGTGTCTATTGCGCCAACGAGGCCATAGCGGACGCGGATCTTGATCTTGCTGACTACGACCGGTCCAGGATAGGCGTATACCTCGGACTCACCGAACACGGTACGGTCGAAACCGAAAATGAAGTGTACAACATAAGCCATTACGATTACGACGTAAACTACTGGACCCACCATCACAACCCAAGGACGGTTCTCAACAATCCCGCCGGTGAGATCACCATGAACCTCGGCATTACCGGACCGCATTATGTGATAGGGGCAGCCTGTGCCGCGGGAAACGCCTCCCTCATCCAGGCGGTGCAGATGATGCGC
This sequence comes from Desulforhopalus singaporensis, assembly GCF_900104445.1. Classification (GTDB taxonomy): domain Bacteria; phylum Desulfobacterota; class Desulfobulbia; order Desulfobulbales; family Desulfocapsaceae; genus Desulforhopalus_A; species Desulforhopalus_A singaporensis. The sequence continues at coordinate 75,418 of NZ_FNJI01000010.1, forward strand.
CTGGGTGAGATCGATATGGCGCTTGCCGGGGGAATCTCCGAGTCGGTCGGGTCATTCGGCATCTTTGCCAGTTTCAAGGCGCAGAACGCGCTGGGCCATGCCGATGACCCGCGGATGGCGACCAGGCCTTTTGACAGGGATCGCAACGGCATAGTAATCTCCGAAGGGGGCTGTATCTATGTCCTCGAATTTCTGGAAAACGCTATAAAAAGAGGGGCGACCATTCTCGGTGAAATCGTCGGCTACGCAATGAATTCTGACGCCAGAGATTTTGTTCTTCCGTACGGTAAACGGCAGGCCCAGTGCATGCAGCTGGCCATGCAGCGCGCCAACCTGGCGCCTGGGGATATCGACCTGATCAACACCCACGCAACCGGCACCAGACAGGGTGACATTGAAGAATGCAAGGCGATCAGGGAGGTTTTTGGCGATACCAGTGCGACCTATATCAACAACACCAAATCGATCATCGGCCACGCCATGGGAGCGGCCGGCGTGCTGGAACTGGCAGGAAACCTTCCCTCCTTCAACGACTACATGATTCACCCGACAATCAATATCGAAAACCTCGATCCGGAGTGCAATTTGCCTAACCTGGTAATCAATAAATCGATCAGGGTGAATAAAGTTGAAACGATCCTCAACAACTCTTTCGGCATGGTCGGCATCAACTCGACTGTGATCGTCAAAAAATATACCGACTGAGATTTTTTCACCAATAAATGTAAATAAGTATAAACAATATCTCTCAGGTATGTTATAGGAAGAGTTTTGCCCACAACAACATTAAGCACCGGTTAACAGGCTGGTGCTTTTTTATACCACAGTTACAGCTCACACGTCAAAGCGGAGAATTACATGACAAGTGTTGAAATCAAGGACCTTATATTAGAAATTATAGAAGATATCGATGACGAAGCGGATTTCGATTCGCTCAACCCCGATGAACCGTTAAGAGACCAGCTGGATCTCGACTCCATGGATTTTCTCGACATCGTAATGGAGCTTCGCAAGCGCCATCAGCTGCAAATTCCTGAAGAGGATTACCCCAATCTCGCCACTCTCAACAGCTGTGTAACTTATCTGGAACCCCTTCTAAAAGACGCTTGAGGTTGTGAAATTTCCAGTTTTGGTGATTGGCGGCGGTCTTTCAGGATTGGCCGCCGCAATCCGTATTGCCCGATTTTCCCCAGCTGTCCTTCTCTTGGAAAAGCACTCCCGCCTTGGAGGGCTCAATTCCTATTTCTACCGCCGAAAAAAACTCTACGAAACAGGCCTGCACGCCATTACCAACTATGCAGAGCCGGAAAATAAAAAGGCACCTCTCAACCTGCTGCTGAGACAGCTTAAAATAAAGAGGAAAGCACTTTCATTCTGTCAGCAGAACCAGTCGAAAATCATTTTCAGCAACAGGCAGACACTGACATTTACAAATAATTTTGAAACATTTCGCCAAGACGTACACGAAAAGTTCCCCGGATCAATAGACAGTTTCACCCGTCTTCTGAATTTTCTCGACGAGTATGATCCGTTTACCATAAAACCCTTCAGGTCTACCAGGCTGTTCTTGGCCGAGATGCTTGAAGATCCGCTCCTGACCGAAATGATCTTGTGTCCGTTGCTGTACTACGGCTCCGGTTATGAAGACGACATGGACCTGAGCCAATTCGCGATCATGTTCGCATCCGTTTATCAGCAAGGTTTTTTCCGCCCTGAAGGCACCATCAGAGATTTTCTTGAGATGCTCACCAGCCAGCTTGAATCGCTTGGCGGCCAGGTAAGAAAACAGTGCGGGGTGGCGAGAATAGTTACAGAGGGCAAAAAGGCGCTCAGCGTTGTTCTTGAAAGCGGCGAGGAAATTGAATGCGATCAGGTCATTTCCACTATCGGCTACCAGGAAACCCTCGGACTGCTTGGAAACAGTCCCACCAACAACGACTCTCCATCCGGGCGGCTTGGGTTTGTTGAGTCGATCTTTTCCCGGAGAACCGATGACGCTGACAAAAACAGGCCAACGGACACCATAATCTTCTACAACAACGGTGGCAGGCTGAGCTACAGATCGCCAGACGATTATATCGACCTGAACAGCGGAGTGATCTGTTTTCCGCAAAATTTCAACGGGATAAAACCCGATGGGACCATGGAAATCCGCACCACCCATCTGGCGGATTACGACTCCTGGAAAGATATTTCCCGCCACCCCGATAAATATCTTAAGCAGAAACAGAACTGCGCCATTACATCCCTGCACACCATGAAAAAATTGCTTGGATGCGCCATAGACAATATAGTGGTGGAAAACACCTTTACGCCGGTTACCATCGAGCGCTATACCTCAAAGATACGAGGTGCTCTTTACGGCGCTCCAACCAAGATAAAAAGCGGCGATATCGGTTATAACAATCTTTTTCTCGCCGGCACCGACCAGGGTTTTCTCGGGATCATCGGTTCCATGTTAAGCGGTGTTACCATCGTCAATCATCACGTCCTGCCAAAACTTTAGTTTAGGGATAACCTCACAAAGACTGCACCTATGCCTGTTTTATTTTCAGAACTCAAAGACAATTACGACGTTATAATCATAGGATCCGGACTGGGGGGGCTCACAACCGCCAACAGACTCGCCTACTGCGGCCACTCCGTGCTGCTGCTGGAGTACCATCATCGCATTGGCGGACTTTCCACCTGGTTCAAGAGGCGGGGGCATATCTTCGACATCTCCCTCCACGGCTTCCCTTATGGGATGGTCAAGACATGTAAAAAGTACTGGAACAAGAAGATTATGAACTCTATTGTCCAGTTGCCCAACATCGTCTTCGACAACCCTCAATTTTCCCTGAAGACGACCTTTGACAAAAACGATTTCACCAACCTGCTCCAGTCGCACTTCAAGGTGAGCCCATCGGTTGTCGACAGTTTTTTCGCCACGGTTGCCAAGATGAATTTCTACGACGACCGGTCGATGACGACCAGGGAACTGTTTGAAAAATTTTTCCCGGGAAGAACCGATATTCATCGTCTGCTCATGGAACCGATCACCTACGCCAACGGTTCCACCCTGGATGATCCAGCCATTACCTACGGGATCGTATTCTCCAATTTCATGAACAAGGGGGTCTTCACCTTTCAGGGCGGAACGGACAAGCTGATCTCCATGATGACCGAAGAGCTTGAAAAGAACGGCGTGACCATCTGTACCAAGGCAAAAGTCGATAAAGTCCTGGTGGAAAAAGGCAAAGTCCGGGGCGTTTTAGTAAACGGCAAAAACATACAGGGGCGGGCGGTTGTCTCCAACAGCGGCATCACCAATACCATATTCAACCTCACCGACAAACAGCATTACTCCGATGAATTTCTTGAGAAAGCTTCCAGCATAAGGGTTAACAATTCAAGCTGTCAGGTCTATTTCGGGATAAAAGACAGGCAGCAGATCGACGATGTGGGAGATCTCCTTTTCACTTCCACTGCCCCGGAATTTGATTCTGAAGAACTTCTCAGCATGAAAACCAGGTCGAAGACTTTCTCGATTTACTATCCGAAAACCCGGCCCGGCCTGGACAGGTACACCGTGGTCGCTTCCATGAACAGCCGGTTCGAGGACTGGAACGATTTGACACCAAAACAGTACCAACAGGAAAAAGACGCGCTGATTCAACGGTCACTGACAGATCTTGAACGTTATCTTCCAGGAATAACGGAAAAAATCGATTGGACCGAAGCCGCCACCCCGAAAACATTCAACAGGTATACTCTCCACACCCGCGGCACCTCTTTTGGTACCAAATTCGAGGGACTCGACATATCCCGGACTATTTTCAAAGAAGTAGGCGGGCTTTTTCATGTCGGATCGGTGGGTATTATCATGTCCGGCTGGCTCGGCGCGATCAACTACGGAGTAATAGTTTCCAACGACGTTGACGGATACCTTCGCAGCTAACGGGAGTTTTCCCCACCGTTGCGACGAGTTGTTCATTACCAACTGGAACCAAGGAACCTACAGGAGTTTTATCAAAATGGGCAATTTTGCTGGACAGACAGTACTCATAAGCGGCGCCACCAGAGGGATAGGAGGTGCCATTGCCAAAGCTTTTCTTGGACAAGGCGCCGCTCTGATCGGCCTGTACGGCAGCAACACCAAAGCTGCAGAGGAGTTCGTCAGGGAAAACCATCAATACCGTGGTCGTATCAGCCTGCATCAGTGCGACATAAAGGACGAAAAACAGGTTGTCTCACTGTTTGAGTACATCGAACGCGAGTATGGTCGCCTGGATGTGCTTGTCAACAATGCCGGCATCAGAAAGGACGGCCTTTTGGCCCTTATGAAACCGGAGGACTGGAAAAGCGTAATCGATACGAACCTGAACGGCACCTATCTGATGTCCAGACAGGCTGTCATGCTTATGATGCAGCACAAATACGGACGCATAATAAACATAACCTCCCCCGTAGGACGCCTGGGGTTCCCCGGCCAGGCCAATTACGCCGCATCCAAAGCGGGCCAGGTGGCAATGACCAAATCTCTGGCCAAAGAAGTGGCGCGGAAAAAGATTACCGTGAACTGTATCTCACCTGGATTTATCGATACCGATTTTATCCGGGATCTTCCCGAACAGCAGCTCAAGGAATATAAAAAAATGGTGCCGGTCAGAAGATTCGGAACCCCTGAGGAAGTCGCCGAAGCGGTTTTGTTTTTAGCCGGAAAAACAAGCGGCTATATTACAGGTACCGTCCTGGAGATCAGCGGAGGACTGTAATATGGATGTACCAGCAGAAATCATCTCTTTTATCCCCCACCGACCTCCTTTCCTCTGGGTGGACAGAATTATCTCCTGCTCAGAGGACACCATTGTCACGGAAAAAACATTCTCCGAAGACCTTGATATCTATCAGGGCCACTACCCCAACAATCCAATCACCCCCGGGGTGCTTCTGTGCGAAGCTGTTTTCCAGAGCGGGGCGGTCCTGATGGCGAAAATCCATCCGCCGCCTGCAAACGAGCAAAGCAAAGTTCCTGTCCTTACCCGGATAAACGGCGCCAAATTCAAAAGAGGAGTCTATCCGGGCGACACTGTCAGGATCAAGGTTCAACTCAAGGAGAAAGTCGCGTCGGTCTTTTTTTTAAAAGGCGTCCTCAAGTCCTGCGGCAAGACAGCGCTCCAGGTGGATTTTGCCTGCGCCATGGCTGATCGACCTGCATGAATGTTATCTTTTATTTATGATTTCATCATGTTAAAGCCATCTCTCATACCTGAATTGAGCTATTGAATTTTTGTTCAAAACAGGTAAGATACCATTCGTGGTAGGCCCGGTTTTCACAACCTATAAAAGATACAACCTCCATTTTTTTCTTTGATATAACAGGCAAGACCACCAGGCTACCGATGTCTTGCCAGGATTCTTATCTAAACAGACAGGATATATAACGTGCAGCTTTCAATTTCTGATATGATTTTCCACGCTGGTCCGGTGGGCCAGTTTGTGATGTTGACTCTTCTGGTATTCTCCCTGGTTTCCTGGACCATTGTTTTTATGAAGGCAAGACTCTACAAGAAGGTCCGCCTTGACACCGAAGATTTTCTCGAAACTTTCTGGCACTCAGCCAACCTCAACGAAGCCCATGAGGCAGCGGCTGAGTTCGAATATTCGCCCAGCGCATCGGTTTTCACATCCGGTTTTGCTGAACTGCAGAAAATCAACAAGATGAGAAGCCGCAACGAGGAGGGCAAGGTCGTCGAAACCCTGGATACCCACCTGGCAACAATGGACAATCTGAAAAGGGCCATCAGAAAAGCGGAAAACCAGCAGATCAACGATCTCGGCAGCAGCCTCTCCTTTCTTGCCACCACCGGCAGCGCCACTCCTTTTATAGGACTTTTTGGAACAGTCTGGGGAATCATGGTCTCTTTTCACGATATCGGCCAGCGCGGCTCCGCCTCTCTTGCCGTCGTAGCTCCTGGAATATCGGAAGCGCTTGTGGCCACCGCGGCCGGTCTTGCCGTTGCTATTCCGGCTGTTATATTCTACAACTATTTTTCCAACAAGCTCGATGATATAGAAAGCGAGATGAACACTTTTTCAACGGATTTTCTCAATCTTATAGAAAGGGATCTGCTGAGCAGGGTGTAATACGATGGGACCGACGCACAGAAGAGGCAACAAAAGGCTGGTATCTGAAATCAACGTAACACCGCTGGTGGACGTTATGCTGGTACTGCTTATTATTTTCATGGTGACCGCGCCGATGATGACCCAGGGGCTTAATGTAGACCTCCCGGAAACAACGGCAAAATCACTGAGGCAGGAACAAAAGCCCCTGGTTATTACGGTAAGTAAGGACGGCGGTATCAGTATCGGCTCCATTCCCATGGTCAAAGCCCTGCTGCTTGAAGAGCTGAAAAAAAATTATGCCGCCAACAAGGATCAACCGGTCTATTTACGGGCGGACAGAAATGTACCTTACGGCGACGTAGTGCAGATTATGGCAGCCATTAAACAGGTAGGTTTTGACAAGATCGGGATGATCACCAAACCTCAGGAACAAGAATAATTCCCGTGGATAACAGCTACAGCATCAGTTCAATAATGTCAAATGATTGGAAAATCCCGTTAAATATCGCCATCGGGGTGCACCTGCTGGTATTAATCAGCGCCCTCTATCTGCCTGGAATATTCAAGGTAAAACCGAAATTCGCCGATATCTATACCGTTTCCATTGTCAATATCGCAGAACCCGGAGCCGTCGCTCAGACCCCGTCAGAGCCTGAAGCTGCAGAGACGATTTCCAAAGCCAGTCCAGACAACAACAAAAAGCTTGTTCCTATTGAGGATATTGTTAAAAAACCGGCACCTTCGGTTGCACCCGCCAAGGCGGTCTCCCTGAAGCCGCTAAAGATTAAGAAAAAGAAAGCAACCCCACCCCCAAAGCCCAGCGATAATGACGAGTTGATCAAGCAGAGAAGGGAAAAACTTGCCAGGGCGATCAGAGAGGAAGAGCTGCTGGCGGAGAAAGCCCGTCTTGCCAGGGAGGCTCTCGAAAAAGAGCGGCAGCTCCTCACCCACTCATCGCCACCAGCTGTCGCCAGACCAAGCGGCGGCGTGGTGCGGGGCGACGGAACTTCCGGGGCGGCCGGCGGAACTTCAAATATTATAGAAAGTCAATATTATGCCTCGATAATCAACAGGTTGCACCAATACTGGGCCCTGCCTGAGAATATCGAGAAAAATAATAAAGTAACGGCAACCGTTGTGGTGACGATTCAGCAGAACGGTGCGGTGGCCGATATGTTTTTCGAAAGCAGGTCCGGCGACAGACTGTTTGACCAGTTCGTCACCCGTACCCTCGAAACAGCCACTCCATTTCCGCCCATTCCACCTGCCATGAAGAAACAACGTTTTGAGGTGGGCCTGGTCTTCAGACCCGGCGGTGTACAATAATCCCTGACAGCCAACAATCATTTTATGAAACAGAAATATTTCTCCATCCTCCTTGCTATTCTGACAACTTTTGCGATCTGTCTTGGCGCTGCATACCAGGCGATAGGTTCCGACCGGGTCTACCTTGACATTAGCACCTCTGCAACCAGGAAGATCAATATCGCGGTTCCCTGGTTCGAAACCGCCGGTTCGAGCCAGACGAACAACCTGCTTGCAAGGGATCTGGCCGACACCCTCGCCAAGGCGCTCAAGTTTCATGGAATAATATCGATTATCCCCACCGAACAATACGGGGGAATGCAGCATGCCGACTGGAAAGACAAGGGAGCCGACTATGTTGTGCTCGGCCGCTATAAAAAAGAGAACGACTCGATTGCGCTGGAGATGCGGCTGCTCGATGTGGCTGAAAACAAGATTATCATGGGAAAATCGTTCTCCGGTTCTGTCAACCAGAAGGACAGGATGCAGTTCAAATACTGTGACTCTGTGGTCGAAACCCTGACCGGCATACCCGGAGTTGCCGATACCAGGATCGCCTTCATTAACCACCAGGACAGCGCCAAGGAAGTATATCTGACCGATATTCTCGGGCGTAATGTTCGGCAGATTACCCGGCACAAGCACCTCACCGTATCACCCAGGTTCGTGCCCGATTCCTATAACCTGACCTACTCCTCATACCATACGGGCAACCAGAACCTGTACATCACCGATTTGCGCCAGGACAAGACAACCCGTGCCCTGAGCAGGCGTAAAGGGCTCAACCTGGCCCCCGCATGGTTCAAGAACGGCAGCAAGATGATCCTAACCCTGTCCAAGCGGGGAAATCCCGACCTGTATCTCCTTGACGACAAGGGCCAGATCATAGAGCAGCTCACCGACCGGGCAGGTATCAATGTCTCTCCGACCCTTTCTCCGGACGGCAACCATCTGGTTTTTGTCTCAGACCGCAGCGGCAGACCACAACTCTACCACATGGACATGCGGACCCGGAAAGTTCAGAGAATAACTTTTGAAGGCTCGGAAAACGCCGAACCCGACTGGTCGCCGACAGACAACCTGGTGGTATATTCCAGTCTAAGAGACGGCGTCTACCAGCTCTGCGTCGTCAATCCCCTTCAGCCGGATACTGTAATGCAGATAACCAACGATCTCAGCCATCATGAATCCCCCAACTGGTCGCCGGACGGTAATCAGATAATCTTTGCAAAACGTGATGGCAAAAGACACCAGATTTACGGTATAATGAAAAATGGCTCTTTTCAAAGAAGGCTGTTTACCATGCCCGGGAGTCAGTCGTATCCACAATGGGCCAGATAGTCAACGAGAACTCTCAACTTTAAGCAATTTATCATGAATAAATCAGTCAGGAATTTTTTAATCTGCCTCTCCTCTACCGCTCTGCTCAGCAGCTGTGCCTCCACCGGTGACGTTGAGGAGCTCAAATATCAGCTTCGGGTCGTCAACAAGAAAATAGAGGACATGAAATCGACCACAGTGGGGCAGATCCAGAAGCGACAGGCTGCTGCCTTTGGCCACATGGACCAGCTGGAGCAGGATATTCTCAAACTCAAGAGTCAGCTTGAAGAATCCTACTATCTCAACCAGAAGTTACGAGAGCAGAACAAGGAACTTGAGGCAACCATATCTTCCGTGGCCAAGGAGGAAGCGGCCAAGCGCGAGGAAGGCCTTGCCAGGCTGGAACAGCAGCAGCAGGAAAAAGAACTCAGGCTCAAGGAACTGAACAATAAAATCCTCATGCAGCAGCAAAGCGTGAAAGCCATTCAGGAAGCGCGTATTAATGAAGCCGAACGAAGGGCAAAAGAAGCGGCCATTGAGGCTGAACTTGCCAAGAAACGTTCATCATCGGTCAGTAACGCTGCCGGCTCCACCGGAACAGCGAAAACGATCAGTGCAACCAAGCGCAAAGTCAAGAACAGCGTGGTCGCTCCCCCCATTCAGCAAACATCTCAGCCGGTAACATCCCAGCCGGCAGCAAGCGAACCGACTCCGGCAATTGCCAAAACGGAATCCCCCGGGACAGTGGAAACCGTTGATGCCGCACCGGTACTTGCTGGTTCCCAGAGTAGCTTTGAAAAGGCTGAGAACCTTTTTCAGAGCCAGAAATTTGATGAAGCGTACAATATCTTCGAGCAGATCGCAGCCAACCCCACTGCCGCCCAGAATGTTGAGGCACGGTTTATGATGGGGGAAAGCCTATTCAACCAGAAAGAATATGACAAGGCGATCATGCAGTATCAGAAAATCATTTCCCAGCACGCAACACACGCCAGAGTTCCGGCAGCCCTGTTAAAGCAGGGAATGGCCTTTGAAAAACTGGCGGATAAGGATACGGCAAAGGTTATTTACAAAAAACTCCTAAAAAAACACGGTGCTGCCCCTGAAGCTGTAACCGCACAGGAAAAGCTCGACAAACTATAAGCAAACCTTTGCAGGGGATTTCCATTGAAGGTTCGCCTAGACCAGCTGCTGGTTGACAAACGTTTGGCTCCCGACCTGAAAACGGCGGGAGCCCTGATCGGTGCAGGAGAGATCCACGTAGACGACATCCTGGTTGACAAAGCCGGCACTCTGGTCGATTCCGAGGCTCTCATCCGTGCCAAGCAACGCTGCCCGTATGTATCAAGGGGAGGGTTGAAGCTTGAAAAAGCCATCGATTATTTCCAGATAGACGTCAGAGGACTTACCTGTATCGATATAGGTTCATCCACAGGGGGATTTACCGATTGTCTGCTGCAGCACGGAGCCGGCAAGGTTTTTGCCGTGGACGTCGCCTACGGCATGCTCGCCTGGAAAATCCGGCAAGATCCGAGAGTGGAGGTGCTTGAGCGGTTCAACGCCAGACATATTGGCAGAGAAGATATCAACTGTGAAAATATTTCCCTTGCGGTTATGGATGTGTCATTCATTTCCGTCACCAAAATAATTCCGCCGCTCCTTGAATTGTTCACCTCTTCTGCAGCTATAATCACCCTCATCAAACCACAGTTTGAGCTTGCCAGAGAAGAGATTGGTCCCGGCGGTATCGTGACCGACAAGCAACTGCATCAAAAAGCGATTGACAGGATTGAATTATTTGCAGCAGACCTCGGCCTTGAAAATAAAGGTATTGTAACCTCGCCGATTCTCGGTCAGAAAGGGAACAGGGAATTTCTCATTTACCTTCACCGAAAAAGCTGATCTCATCAAAACATTGCGTCTCGACCCCGGCCTGTCGGCCGGATTTTCGTAATCAAAATACCTACCGATGTGAGGTGTCTGTGATTCAAAGATCTTTTTTTATGCTTCTGGTAGCCGCGATGCTCCTGTTTTTTTCTTCCCTTGGTGCTGCCGCAGACAATTTTTCGATCCTGTTTTCCGCCAACGTCGCCGGAGAATACAAACCTTGCGGGTGAGGCTCCGGCAAACTTGGCGGGCTGCCGGGTAAAGCATCTCTTGTTACATCACTTATCGCAAAAAAAGACCAGAGGCCACCGTTACTGCTCGACTCCGGTAACCTGCTGTTTTCAAAAACCCCAGGACCCAGTATCCCCGAAAGATCGTTGCAGGTGGCCCGGGCCATTGTCCGGTCATACAGCCTGATGGGCTACGACGCAGTCTGTCTGTCGCCGCACGACCTCGCCGCCGGTGCCGAGTTTTTTACGGGCGAACCTGAAGAGGCCGCCTCGTTCACCTGGCTCTCTGCCAATGTCTCGCTCAATGGCGGAGTCCCTTTTTTTCAACCCTACCTGATTAAAAAGTTCGGTGATGCAACCCTCGCGATCATCGGCCTTACCGGGAAAACAGCACTTTTACCCAGCGATTTCACCGTTGGTGACTGGCGAGCGTCTCTGAGATCATGCCTGGATGATATAGGGTCGAAGGCAACTTTTTTTATCGTTCTCTCGACTCTTTCCCCTAAAGAGGAACAGGAGCTTGCCCGCAATTTTCCGAAAATAAATCTTATACTCGGAAGCTCACCGAACAAGGGGAACACCAAAACCATCCTCGAAAGCCACACCCTCCTGGTCCAGACAACATCACGCGGCAAATATCTCGGCCAACTTGATATCGATTATGGCTCTCACGGACAATGGTCAGAACAGAAAAAAAGCGATGTCACGCGCTTGAAAAAGCGGTTGGCACAGGTTGAAAAGTCACTAGCCGTTTATTTGCGCAGCAGCAACGGCAGTAATCAGGAGTCAATACAGCAGACGATCAGCATACTCAGCAAACAGAAAGAAAGCTTAACGGATCGGATCGAAGAGTTGCAGCAGACACAGACAATGCTACCAGAAAAGGGACGGGACACCTTCGCCCTTAGTTTTCACAAGATCAGGCCGGTGTCAGAGTCATCTGCGATAGACGACATCGTTGACAAGCTTGACGCCTCCTTTTAAACGTCACAAAACTAACGACGCCGTTTTGAAAACCGCTAAAAAAAGGGGGAAGCCAGCTTACGCTGATTTCCCCGCCCTACTCGGTGCATCCCCTTGCAGGGATGCACTTGATAACTGAGCTTTTTTGTTAGCAGCCGAACGCGTTCTGCAGGTTCGGCACGGTCTGCTTTTTCCGGCTCATCATGCCCGGAATCCACATTGAGCTGCCGTCGAGCTTGCTATCGAAGGCTTTTTCAATGAGTGCGGGGTCATCGGAAAGCACAACGAGATCGGTCCCCTCTTTGACCACGTCGGTAAGCATGAGAAGTACCGAGTGACGACCATCGGCCTTTACTTGTTCCATCGCCTTCATCAGGTCTGCACGGATATCGGCTACCTGGTCAAGAGTAGCGAGTTCAAGCTGGCCCACTCCTACCTTGTTACCGTTCATGTCGAAATCCTTGTAGTCGCGGAACAGCAGGTCTTTTGCCGGAACTCCGTCTACAGAGGATTTGGCCTTGAGCATTTCCATGAACAGCTCGTCGGTGTCGTCAACGCCGGCAACGCCTTTGAGTTCACTAACGGCAACCTTGTCATCTTCGGTGCAGGTGGGGGACTTGAAGTTCACGGTATCACTCAGGATAGCCGAAAGCATACCGCCGGCAACGTCTTTTGGTATTGCAACACCTGCATCCTTGAACATCTTGTTCAGGACGGTACCGGTACAGCCAACCGGCTCGGCACGAAAAAGAATAGGATTGTTGGTGGTAATGTCACCGATCTTGTGATGATCAACGACTGCGACGATCTCTGCTTTATCCAGGTTTGCCGGCCCCTGCGCCAGGTCGCTGAAGTCGACCAGAGCAATTTCCTTTCCGCCAGCGTCCTCAAGCAGTTCAGGCGCTGCAAGGCCGAACCGTTTCAGCACCGTGGTGGATTCCGGGTTGAGATTGTCAGCTGCGATCTGCATACAGGCCTTTGCTTCTTTTCCCTGAGCATTCATCAGAGCCGCCAGAGCGATTGCTGCAGTAACGGAATCGGTATCGGGGTTCGAGTGTCCAACTACGCAAATTGCCATTTTTTGCCTCCAAATTGAATTAATCTTGTAATGCCTAAAATGTACTAAAATATATATTGAAATAACGAAGAATATGTAAATTTTTGCGGTTTCAAAATAGTGTGTTCCGCCATCCTAGTCAAGCATTATTACAAGTCGCAGGCGATACCCTGACCACAATCCTCCATGGCAGATGACCTTGTATTTAAGCGGTGACGTTGGTTTAATGGTCTAAACTTTCGTGACTTTATACTTTGAATAGATTATTTTTTTGTGAATAAACAAACTGTTCAACCACCCCAACCTATGGTACCGATGAGTCAAGAAAACAAAACGGACGAAAAGCCCGTTCGCCAGTCAAGAACCAGGAGACGCTCCAACATTCCGGTCAAATCCATACTACTCATTGTAATTATTATTTGTTTTGGTTTTTATTTTTACCTGAAGAAATCCAGCCGCGACGTTGTCGCCCCCTATTCTCCTGGCCAGGCGATGCAGGAGATCACGCCGGAAGCGGATACGGGAAGAATAGAAATTAAAGCGGGAAATAGTGAGGAGGCGCCGGAAAAAGAGGTCAACGAAGACAACGGGCAAGATCCCGGTGGTGCAGACTCTGACGGCCAGGCAAACGAACAGGCTGCACCATCCGCAGTTGCCAGGCAACCCCAGACCTCACAGCCTTCTGGAGACGACAATGACACAATTTCCTTCGATTATCAGTACCTTCATCATGTGAAGACGCTCAACGAGTTTTACCACCATCTCGACCGCCAACCCTACATGAAGGAGTTCAACCTGCCTGCAGACAGTAAAATCCATTTTTCAAGACTGATCCAGCAGCTGATCGATCATCCTCCAACCGTGACCCGGGAAACAGACGACCTTTTCACCCTGTTGAAAAACACCGCACATTTTTTCCGGATCCTCGGCAAGGAAAATATCGTCGTACTCAAGGGGATCCTCGATCGGGAAAAAGACTCCCTTGAAACCATGCTCGAGTCCTTCTATGCACTGACCAGTCAACCGCAGTTGCTGCGCAGCGAATATTCCATAAACCTGCGATCGGAACCGCTGTACGATTACGCAAGCTTTCTCATCAACACCATGGGCGGACGGCTGTATCTGTTCCGCAGGGACTCCAGCTCGCGCATGGCTGTCACCTTTTATGCGATCCTGGTCATAGACAGGGCCAACGACGAAGGCAACAGCCGCCACGGAATAGACCTGCGTCCCGCCATCTCGTCTCTGATTGAGGAGATGGAAAACGGCGGGAAACGCCTCAAGTTCCGCCAGGAATATCTCGAAAAGCTGTACACCCTTGAGGAAAAATATAACTGATAAACGATTGCAAAGGGATTCATCATGGATACCAGTCTGTACAACCAGCAACTGTTCTCATTTCTGTCTGCGTCCCCGACCCCGTTTCACTGCGTCGCGCAGATGAGCCGCATCTTGCAGCAACACGGCTTTACAAGGCTCAGAGAACAACAGTCATGGGGGCAGCTGTCCAAGGGATCGTACTATGTCGTCAGGCAACAGGGAGCAATCACCGCATTTACCCTTGGGACAGACGAGAAGATCACCGACGGCTTCAGGATAATCGGTGCCCACACCGACAGTCCATGTCTGCAGCTTAAGCCAAAACCTGATGTGAAGACCGGATCTTTTCACCAGCTAGCGGTCGAGGTCTACGGAGGAAGCCTGCTGGCACCTTGGTTTGACCGGGACCTCTCCATTGCCGGCAGGGTATGCGTAGCCCGGGACGACGGGTCGATAGACGTTTTTCTCGTCGATTTTGCAAGGCCGCTCGTTACCATTCCAAGCATCGCCATTCATCTGTTTCGGGAGGCTAATTCAAAACCGGATATCAACCAGCAGAAACACCTGCCCCCCATCATCGGCCAGTCGGTAGCAAAACAGTTGCCGGACTTTACCGAGATTTTAAAGGATCAAATGGCAAGAGAACATCCGGAAGCGTCCGGGCGGGAGATCCTTGGCTACGATCTTTTCTGTTACGATCACCAGGGCCCAATTTATACCGGGGTGAATAACGACTTCATCTCCGCCCCCAGACTTGACAATCTGCTGAGTTGCCACGCCGGCCTGACAGCTCTTATCCAAACCGACCGGACCAAAAACAGCATCCTCTTCTGCTCCAACCATGAAGAAAACGGTTCGCTGTCTGCGGCCGGAGCACAGGGATCCTTTATCTCGGCTGTCCTGGAACGAATCATCCCCGAAGACGGTGAAAGAAGGCTGGCCCTTGCCTCATCTTTTCTGATCTCGGCAGACAACGCACACGCCACCCACCCCAATTATCCAGAGAAGACCGATCCCGGCCATGAAATTCATCTCAACAAGGGCCCGGTAATAAAAATAAACGCCAACCAGAGATACACCTCTTCCGGTTTCAGTTCCGCAGTTTACAAACAGCTTTGCAGGATCTGCGCTGTCGACTGCCAGGAGTTCGTTATGCGCAGCGACCTCGCCTGCGGTTCTACCATAGGTCCGATGACCGCCGCCAGGCTCGGCGTTAACGGCGTTGATGTCGGGGCCCCGACCCTTGGCATGCACTCCATTCGTGAACTCACCGGACGCCGGGACCCGCTGCTTTTCCAGAGGCCGCTGGTAACATTTTTAACCTCGGACCTGCCCCGATCATGCAGCTGAAACCTGGCCGTTGCCAGCAGAGCACCGGCAGTCTGGCAATAGACAGCCCGATCTATTTTAGCTTTTAATTTATTATCTGCATTCTCCTGTTGTGTTGCTGCGCTGCTTATCTTTCTGTTTTTTTTATATTTTACTAAATATTAATCATAAGCTGCACAGAACCAAAAGAGCGCCCATTACTACATTGTGGTATTTACAAACCCACTTCATGTAAGTAGAATATGATTCAATTACATTGTAGTACCTTAGTGGTGTCATTCATCTTACGAGAATCCGCCGTTTTCTCCATTCAGCCTTCTCACGACCTGAACATTAAATGCAAAACAGTTCCGCCGCCGACCATGTCGCAACCATTTACCGTTTTTGTGCCCAGAGCATGCAGTATCCATCGGCTGAGTGGCTCACCGAACACTATTACAGCTCTCTTTACCTGCTGCTAGACCACCTTGGTGCGAGTGAAGAGAAAAAGTCGCTTATGCAGGCTGTGGATGCAAGCAGCGACGCTCTCGAAGATCTGCAGGTAGAACACACCCGGCTTTTCATCAACGGTGTTCCACACGTGGCGGCTCCGCCCTATGGTTCGGTTTACCTGGAAAAAACCCTGCGGGGAAAATATTCGGAAAACATACTGCTCTACTACAGGTCTCATGGGTTTGACCTGGGTGTCGGCGCGGACCTTCCCGACAGTATAGTGCATCAACTGGAGTTTCTTTCGTTTCTTGCAGAAGACAGAAACGTGGAAATCGAGCGCGAGTTTCTTGCCCGCTTTTTTCTGCCCTGGTTTCGAGCCTTTGCAGAAAGGGTAAAACAAACGGCTCAACATCCCTTTTATCGTATCATAATTAGCCTTATTGATTTTTTCACAAAGGAGGAAGAGTAATATGGCGTTTAATTTAACGAGGCGTAAATTCTTACAATCTGCCTCACTGGCAGCAGTTGCGTTACCACTTTCGGAAGCAATCGCCTCTGAAACATCCATACAGCGTTCACCCCTTGAAAGCACCGGCTCCTTCGGCGACGAAACGGTCGTTGGCGGGGTATGCGAGATGTGTTTCTGGCGTTGCCAGCTGGTCGGCAAGAAACGGGGCGACCGCCTCATAAAGCTTGAAGGCAACCCGAAGTCCATCGATAACGGAACCAGTATCTGTGCCCGTGGTAATGCGGGTATCAAGCTTCTTTACGACCCGGACAGGCTGAAATACCCCCTCAAGAATGTCGGCGAAAGGGGCAACCCGAAGTGGAAAAGAATCAGCTGGCAGGAAGCACTTGACGAGTGCGGCACCAAGCTCAAGCAGGTTCACGAAAAATACGGTGCCCAGGGATTGTGCATGTTCCCGCACGGTTCCAGCGCCAAATATCCGATGCACTTCATGGAGCGTACCCTCGGCACCCACAATGTGAGCGAGGCGTCCTTCTACCAGTGCCGCGGTATCCGCGACACCGCCTACCTAGCCACCATCGGCAAAGCTCCCGGAGAAAACGTGGATATGCCCAACGCCAAGGTCATCATGCTCCTGGGCGGTCATTTTGGCGAAAATGTTCATGTCAGCCATATCAAGCGGTACATCAAAGGGCTCGAGAACGGGGCCAAACTTATCGTGGTGGACCCCAGGTTTTCAGCATCGGCAGCAAAATCCGACGTGTGGGTCCGTATAAAGCCGGGTACCGATACCGCCTTTCTGCTGGCGATCATGAACTACCTCATCATCAACAAAAAATACGATGAGGAGTTCGTCGATGAGTATGGCGATGGCCTTGAAGAACTGCAGGCAGGGATCAAGCAGTGGACTCTTGAAAAAGCCGCCGCTGAATGCGACATCCCTGCCGCTCAGATCAAGGAGGTTGCCGAACTTCTTGCCGCTAACTCGCCAAACGTCTCCATTCATCCGGGACGCCATGTATCCTGGTATGGCAACGATTTTCAGCGCCAGCGCGCCCTGGCCTGCCTCACCGGTCTGCTCGGAGCCTTTTACGTCAAGGGCGGCTGGGTTCCGGGTAAAGGTCCCAAAGTCGGTGCTATCAGCTGGGCCAAGCATGATCACGGCGATGAGCACAACCTCAACATGAACGAAGATGAGGAACGTCTCTACCCTTACGCCCCTCCGGGCACCCCGACGGAACTGATCCGGGATGCGGCGCTTACGGGTAAACCATACCCGATAAAAGGATGTGTCATCTGGGGTCAGAACCCGATCCAGACCATTCCCGGACAGGACAAGATGAAAGAGGTCCTGAAGCAGATGGATTTCGTCATGTGCGTGGATGTCATGCCAACCGATGTGACCATGTGGGCCGACATCCTGCTGCCTGAAGTAAGTTACCTGGAAAGATACGACTATATAAAGACCGGAACCCAGTGGGATTTCGCCGACAACCACCTCCAGTTCATCGCTCCGCGTATGCCGCTTGCCGAGCCAATGTTCGAACGAAAAGACCAGGTGTATATAACCAACGAAATAGCCAGGCGCATGGGGTTTGAAAAAGAGATCCCCGTATCATCCGCCATGGAGATGGTGGAGAAGAACCTGGAAGTTGCGGGTCTTACCCTGGATCAGGTCAGAAAAGAGGGCGGTATCCATACACGTCCGGGCAAAGACCCGTACGCCATGCCGGAGGATTTCGAAGTACTGTTTTACAATGAGGACATCGAAGACGCCGGATTTCCTGGAATACCAACCTACAAACCGACCGAGCCACCGCCTGCGGGCTACACCCGTCTTCTCTACGGCCGGGTACCGGTCCATACATTCAACAGAACCCAGAACAACGTATGGCTCAACAGGGCGATGCCGGAAAATCCGGTGTGGATCAATGATGAACTGGCCGCCAAGATGGGGCTGTCCGACGGAGATACCGTCGGTCTGGTCAACCAGGACGGCTTTTCATCGCGTACAACCACCACGGTAAAGACCACCCCCGGCATCAGAAAAGATGCTATTTACATGGCCCACGGCTACGGTTCGGCCAACCCGCTGCTGACTGTTGGTGCAGACGCCGGGGTCGACGACCAGAGCCTTATCACCAAAATTACCGTTGATGAGGAAACCGGGGCGCACGGCATGAGGACCAACTTCGTCAAGCTCGTCAAAGACGGTAAGGTTCTCGATATTCCCACTTCGGCCTAAATTCAGCTTTAAAGGTAAATTCAGGAGGATACAATGCAATATGGAATGATTATCGACCTTGAACGATGTGTTGGCTGCCACGCCTGTACCATCGCCTGCAAAGCAGAGTGGGAGGTCCCCGTAGAATTTAACAGAAACTGGGTCTATCGCATGGGCCCAAGCAAGGTGGGCAATGAGATTGCAGCCACCTACTATCCCGGACTGTGCAACCACTGCACCGAACCGGTATGCGTTCCCGAATGTCCGGCCGACACCGAAGACGTAACGTTTACCGATCCCAAGACCGGCAAAACCGTTACCATGGAGGTTGCGGCAACCTGGAAGGATCCTTTCGACGGAACCGTACAGGTGGACAAGAACAGATGCATAGGTTGCGGCGCCTGCGCCGACGCCTGTCCGTATAATGCCCGCTATGTCAACCCGGACCTGACCGACGACGTTTCAGAAGACGGCAAGGTTGACAAATGCACCTACTGCCAGCCTCGTCTGCAGGCCGGCCTGGAGCCCGCGTGCGTCCAGACCTGCATAACCGGGGCGCGTATTTTCGGCGATCTCGACGATCCGAACTCGGAGGTGGCCAAATATGTCAAAAAAGGCGCCAAGGGACTTGAGGCTGAAGGCGGGGATTTGGGACCGAACTCGAGGTATATAGGCAAGAAAAAGGACATGGCTCTTCTTTTCAACAGCTACACCCCAGAGCTGGCCGATATGAATAAGGTGAGAAGACGCGCCATGATAGCATCACTGGTTAAACCGGCGGTAAAACAGCTTCAGGGACTCGGACTGCTTGGCGCCGCTGGTATCTTGGTCGCCAAAAAACTCTCGGAAGATAAATAGGACCACAACACAAGGCTTGCAGACCGCCTGGTTCTGACTCCGGCAGAAAGCGTGATAATCATTTGCTTGATTATCACGCTTTTTTTTGTATTATCTGCACTCCGGCGCCAGGGTTTCCCGCCGGGCGAGCATTAACCATCACCCACTGTATATTACCCTATAATCAAGGTTCATATTATGAGCACAGATGACAAAAAGATTATCTACTCGATGATCAGAGTGAGTAAATATTATGACAACAAACCTGTCTTAAAAGATATCTCACTCTCCTATTTTTACGGCGCCAAGATCGGTGTCCTCGGACTCAACGGCTCGGGCAAAAGTACGCTGTTGAAGATTCTGGCCGGAATAGATACCGAATTCAACGGCGAGACCCACCTGTCCCCCGGGCTAAAGGTTGATTATCTGCCACAGGAACCGGAGCTTTCCCCGGAAAAAACCGTGAAACAGATTGTCGAAGAAGGAGTGCAGGACACGGTCGACCTGCTCAATGAGTTCAACGAGATCAACGAAAAATTCGCCGAGCCCATGTCAGACGAAGAGATGCAGGATCTCATCGACAGACAGGGCGTGGTGCAGGACAGGCTCGACACCTTGAACGCCTGGGATCTCGACAGCCGCCTCGAAATGGCGATGGACGCTCTGCGCTGCCCGCCGTCTGATACATTATGCAAGGTCCTCTCCGGTGGGGAAAAACGAAGAGTGGCTCTTTGCCGGATACTCTTGAAGCAGCCTGATATATTGCTTCTTGACGAGCCGACCAACCATCTGGACGCCGAATCGGTCGCCTGGCTGGAACATCACCTGCAATCCTATCCCGGTACTATCATCGCCGTCACCCACGACCGCTATTTCCTCGACAACGTCGCCGGATGGATTCTTGAGCTGGATAGAGGAGTCGGAATCCCGTGGAAGGGAAACTATTCATCCTGGCTTGACCAGAAGCAGAAACGGCTGGCCCTCGAGGAAAAGAAAGAGTCCGATCGACAGAGGACCCTGAAAAGAGAGCTGGAGTGGATCAAGATGAGTCCCAAGGGCAGAAGGGTCAAGTCCAAGGCGCGCATAAGCTCCTATGAAAAACTGCTGGGTACGGAAACGGAGAAGCTGGCCAAGGATCTTGAAATTTTTATTCCGCCCGGTCCCAGGCTTGGCAAGGTTGTCATCGAAGCAACAGGGGTAAACAAGGGCTTTGGAGAGAGGCTGCTGGTCGGGGATATGAATTTTACCCTCCCCCCCGGCGGAATTGTGGGGGTCATTGGACCAAACGGTGCCGGTAAAACCACCCTTTTCAAAATGATCACCGGTCAGGAGAATCCCGACTCCGGTGAGCTCAGGGTCGGTGAGACCGTCAAGCTCGCTTACGTCGACCAGAACAGGGACCAGCTCAACCCCGAGCAATCGATATGGGAGGCCATATCCGACGGACAGGACACCGTATGGCTGGGCACCAGGGAGGTCAACAGCAGGGCATACGTCGGCAAGTTCAATTTTTCCGGGTCCGATCAACAGAAAAAGGTCGGAATTCTCTCGGGAGGACAGCGTAACAGGGTTCATCTTGCAAGAACCCTGAAAGAGGGCGGAAACGTCCTGCTGCTCGACGAACCCACCAACGATCTTGACGTCAATACCTTAAGAGCGCTGGAGGAAGCGCTGGAAAATTTCGGCGGCTGCGCTGTGGTTATAAGTCACGACCGCTGGTTTCTCGACCGGATCGCCACCCATATCCTCGCGTTTGAGGGAGATTCGCGGGTGGTATGGTTCGAGGGCAATTACTCCGATTACGAAAAAGACAAAAAAGCCCGTCTTGGCAGTGAGGCCGATCAGCCCCACAGGATCAAGTACAGAAGTCTTACCAGGGATTAAGCCTCAACACGGTTTGTCCTGCATACCCGCTAACGGCCGGTGACCGGCTCTTGGGTAGTTATGCAGGCCTCTGTTCCCCTTCAGTTACTGCCGTCGTCCGGCAGTAACTGGTCGTCTATCTTGAGCTCCCCCTGTCTGATAACGGCCAGACGTCCATTTTTTGTGGTTACAATGGTCGACCAGACCGGTCCGGCGGATACTATGCCTTCGAGAATATAGTCGACAGCGTCGCCGAAAACGGTCAGGACTTCTTCGGCCGACGCTGCCGCCTCCATCCCTGAGAGGTTGGCGCTGGTTGCGGTTACCGGGGCGCCGAAATGCGCCAGCAGGCTCCTGGCGACAGGGTGCGGGCTGATACGGATCCCGACAGTTTTGGTGTTTGCCGTCAATTTTGGGTTGACGCAGTCAAGAGCCGGAAAAATAAGCGTGAGCGGTCCCGGCCAGTACCTGGACATCAGGTCCCTGTAACCGTCCGGGATTGTTGAGACCAGCTGATTGAGTTGTTGGCACCTTTGAACCAGGAGAAGTATCGGTTTATCCGCGCTTCTTTTTTTGAGACTAAAAAGCCTCTCCACCGCTCTGTCGTTACACGGATCGACCGCAAGGCCGTAGGACGTTTCGGTGGGAAAGGCGACCACTTTCCCCTGCCTTAGATATTCGGCGGCAAGGGAAACCGATCGCCCGATACGACTCTTTAACTGGTGATCAGACCTGGACATTTCTGGCTTTTTCTTCCACTTCGCTGGCCATATCCTTCCGCATTTTCACCAGTTTCTCCGCCAACTCAGGATCACTGAGGGCAAGTATCTTCAAGGCGAACACTCCGGCGTTTTTCGCCCCGGCCTTACCTATGCCCATGGTGGCCACCGGAACTCCCGGGGGCATCTGCACCGTGGAGAGCAGTGAATCCATCCCACCTAAAGGCGAAGCGTCAAGCGGCACCCCGATCACCGGAAGTTCCGTATGAGCGGCGATCACTCCGGCAAGATGAGCTGCCATCCCCGCCCCGGCGATAATCACCTTCAGGCCGCGTTCTTTGGCCGTGGACGCATAGGTAAACGCCCTCTCCGGACTTCTGTGGGCCGAAGCCACCGTCATTTCACAACTGATCCCCATGGATACCAGGAAATCGGATGCGCCACGCATTATCGGCAGATCAGAATCGCTGCCCATCAATATACCGACCTGGACCGCTTTTTTTTGCCCGCCCCCCGTACGCTTCAACGCTTTGGCTCCGATATCTCTTCTGAAATAACAGTTGTTCCAGGAAATCGCCTCCACGCCTTCGTAAGCCTTATTGATCGCTTCCTGCAGGGTTGTACCCACCGCCGTTATGCCAAGGACACGACCACCAGCCGAGACAACTTTGTCATCCTGCTTGGCGGTACCTGCATGAAAAACCTCCACTCCCTTGATGGCGGAAGCGTTTTTCAGTCCCCTGATAACGTTCCCCTTCTCATAACTTCCCGGGTATCCGCCGGAGGCCATTACCACACAGACCGTCGGCCGGGGATCGATCTTCATGTCGATCTTGTCCAGCCTGCCGTCTATTGCCGCCTCAAATATGTCGATGATATCACTTTTCACCCGCATCAGCAGAGGCTGAGCCTCAGGGTCACCAAACCGGCAGTTGAACTCGAGAACGTTGACCTTGTCCCCGTCTATCATCAACCCGGCGTACAGCATCCCCTTATAGGGACGTCCTTCCTCTTTCATTCCCCTGATGGTCGGCAACATGACCTTGTTCATCACAAACTCGGCTATTTCGCCGGTGACAACCGGTGCCGGGGAATAAGCCCCCATACCTCCGGTGTTGGGCCCTTCGTCATTTTCATATACCGCCTTATGGTCCTGGGATGTCGGCAGCGGCAGCACCGTCTTGCCGTCGGTAAAGGCCAGAAAGGAAGCTTCCTCCCCCTTCAGACACTCTTCTACAACCACCTTGTTTCCGGCCTCCCCGAACGCTTTGTCCGCCATTATCACGTCGACGGCATTTTTCGCCTCCTCAACAGTCTGCGCGACTATCACACCTTTGCCGGCCGCTAATCCGTCGGCCTTCACCACAATGGGGGCACCCTTTTCGTCGATGTACTGTTTCGCTTTTTCCCGACTGTCAAAAACCCCGAAATCAGCGCTGGGAATTTTATATTTTTTCAGAAACTCCTTGGTGAACACCTTGCTTCCTTCGAGTTCAGCACCTTTCTGGGTGGGACCGAAGATTCGTAATCCGTTTTCTTCAAAAACATCGACGATGCCGGCCACAAGCGATGCTTCAGGACCGACCACCGTCAGGTCTATGCCTTCTGTTTTGGCAAAGTTGAGCAGTTTCTGAATATCTGTCGCGTCGATTTCGAGACAATTCGCAATCTGCCCGATTCCAGCATTGCCGGGAGCGCAATAGATCTTTTCAACCTTCGGGCTCTGCTTGATTTTCCAGACCAGGGCGTGTTCACGTCCACCGGAGCCGACAACAAGAATTTTCATAGATTACTCCAATCTTTTTTTCATAGTTAGCGTGATGTTAACCACCATGTAAAAGCGTTGTTTTCTCCCACGGCAGCAATTGTAAATTTATTGATCGTTGACAAAACGACGATCTGATATTACATGAATGAATAGTCATTCATGTTTTCAACGTTACCGTTAATCATCCTTTCCCTTCAGGAATGAAAGCAGAAAACAAACATTCAAAAATAATTACGGCAGCAACCAAGGTCTTTGCCAAAAAAGGTTTTTTTACGGCCAGGATATCCGATATCGCCAAAGAAGCCAAGGTTGCTGATGGGACAATTTATCTTTATTTCAACAATAAATATGACATTCTCCTCTCCGTTTTTGAAGAAGGCGTCGGTAAGATACTTGGCAAAACTCAAAAGCTCTTAGCCGCCAATGACGACCCTGTCGAGATGCTCAGGATTTACGTGATCGAGCATCTTACAGCAATGAGAAAGAACAAAAATCTCGCCGAAGTCATCCAGATCGAGCTGAGACAGACCAACAAGGTAATCAAGCAGTACCGGGACAAAAAATTCAGTGAATACACAGGAATAATAACCACTATAATCCAATTCGGCCAGGAAAAGGGTGTGTTCCGTTCCGACATTCACCCTGATCTGAGCAAGCGCATCCTGTTCGGCGCCCTTGACGAGGTTTCAAGGGTCTGGAACGTAACGCTTGAGACCCATTATACGGTCGAAGAAGTCGCCGACCAGGTCTTGACGATATTTCTCAGAGGCATCATGGTCGCTAATAATTAACCCCCTGACGCCTCATCTTCTTTCAGTGCAGCTTTTCTTTTGTTCTGCGCTATCAGGAGAAACTGCTCGATCTGATATTGACGATTTCGAACTCTCTTTTTCCCCCGGGTGTATTCACAAGCACCTCGTCGCCCTGCTCCTTGCCCAGCATGCTTCGACCTATGGGAGACAGCACCGAAATTGAACCTTTTTTGACATCCGCCTCTTCAGGTCCCAGCAGCTGATACGTCACCTCTTCTTCCGTATCCAGATCAATAAGCTCCACCACGGTGCCGAAAACCACCTTTTCGGTCGTCACTTTGGCACAATCTATCACCTCGGCCCTGGACAGTTTATCCTTGATTTCAAGAATCCGGCCCTCAATGTGCCCCTGGCGGTCTTTGGCCGCATGATATTCGGCATTTTCCTTCAGGTCGCCATGTTCTCTTGCCACCTCTATGGCTTTTACCACCTCGCCACGTTCAACACGCTCAAGACGCTGCAACTCTTCACGAAGATTCTGGTTGCCGCTTTTAGACATGGGAATTCGTTCGACCATCTACTCCTCCATAAAAAATTCCTGCCAGGCTAAAAGGCTGCACTAACCTGAAACAGGAATCAGAATTAAATACTATCACAGAACTACCAGCGATAATGCAAACCCAGCGACATACCGGTTTCCCGATAATTATCGCCGTTCATATAATTAAAATTGCCTTTTAATAAAAAATGGGGGCTCATTTCAAGAAAAATATCAAACTTGGTACTATAAACAAACTTGTTATCATCTTCCACACTCACCGCTCCGTCAACACTATAATAACTCATTTTACGGTCTCCGCCTTTTTCGTAGCCGAGAAAATTATGCTTAAAGAAAAGCCCCAGCCGGTGTTCGGTGTATTGCTCGGGGCTCCAATATGAAGTTACAACTGTAGCTGGCGAAGCTTCCTCCGGCGCCAGGACAACCGGATTGGTATCTTGATTTTCCAGCCATGTGTAGTCATACCTGAAATCCACCTGCATCGCCTCGGTGTAGAGCGAATAGACGCTGTACCCATGAACCCTGTTCTGCCTGTTGTCGTCGCTGTACAGCGAATACTTGAAATCACCGCCAAACTGCATCCCGAATGAGGTATCGAGCCCCAGCCCGGTGATAAAAGATTTGGTGTACAGTTCATCCCGTAAACTTACCACAGTGTCGGTTATCGGCTGCTGGACATATTGCACAAACCCCGAGACATGGTCATCAAACTGGGATTTAAACCTGATATCGGTCAACAGAAACGAATCATTCTGGTCGCTGATTTTTTCAAATCCAAACCCTGCCGCAAGCTCGTTGTTATCGGTAATCTCAAAAATCGACGATATTGAAAAATCATTGGTGTCCAGCCCGTTTTCACCGTCTCTTGCATCGTATCTGTTGTGATGATAGCCAAGCGCAAATTCTTTATCCAGTTCTCCGGAAAAGGTAAACAGAGTCCCAACCGACAAACTCTCCATATCCTTGAACCCTGCTCGTCCTTCACTTTCAAGATAATTGGTCTCGATAATATTTTGCGGGCTTATTTTCTGGGCGCTCCGTTCAATGGTTTTCTCATAACCGGAAATATCGATTCCGCTGCTTTTCATTTTTTCATAGACCTGTGCCTCTTTTCGATACTCCCCCATGCGATCATAGATCGATGCAAGATCGACCATCGCTTCACGGCGACTTTCCTCCTGCAGAAGGCGTTTGTAGCTTTGCGCGGCGAACCGGTAATTTCTGGCAAAAATGGCTTTTCTGGCATTATACTCGTTTGCGATCAGCCAGTGATATTTGTACTTTTCAAACTGCTCTGCAACGATCTCCCCCGTCTTGGTTCCGAGATTGTTGACCAGAAAACCCGGTTCCATAATCTCGTCGACTATTTCCGGTTCCGAATCCAACAGCTGGGACAACGAACTCCACACCCCCCTTTCCGGGACCAGCTCCTCCAGGTTCACCTTTTCCCGGGAAAATTGTTTCCGTAACAGTTCTGAAATCGTAGGCGACAGCATCTTTTCATAAAGCTCCACGGCGCTGTCATAATTTCCCCCGGCCCACAGGATCCGCGATAACATCAGAGCCCCTTCTACATCACCGTTTTCCAGCAGGCGCTCGGCGAGGTGGTGATCCGAGGGGCCCGCAAGACGACACTGCTCAAGGGTGGTTATGGCCTGCTCATACTGTCCGCCCTGCAGCGCCAGCTCTATCCGCTCACGGCAAAAATAGTCATCCTGGCGATATTTCCCGGGTATCTTGGCAAGGTTGTTCAAGGCATTTTCCGTCTTGCCGTAAGCTGCCAGCAACTCCGACTTGAGCACCGTCGCCAACAGCGACCCCGGCACCTTCTCCAGGACTGTTTGCAAATAAACTCCTGCCTGCTGATATTTCAGGAAGCCAATCTCCCTTTCGACAAGCGCCAGCATCCTCGATACAATCGGATTGGGGCCACTGTACAGCTGCCCACCAAGATCTGCGCTTGGTAAGGCGTTATTGTTGACAACTTTTTCGTTCAGAAGCTGTTGCAGCATCGCCATATCGGGATCAAATCCGCTACGCTTGAGGCTGGTTTGCAGCTGTTCATTGGCCTTGTCGTAATTTCTGGTCAGAAAAAACCGATAGAACCTTTCAATATCAATATCTTTCTGCAGACCGAGATAGTGGCCGGCCTCTTCCATAGCGTCTGCACGCAAAGCCTCGGCCAGCTGCAGCTCTTTTATGGCCCGCTCATACATAAAGCGCATCCTGAACAATTTACCGCGCATCAGATGCAGGCGAATATTGTATACCGATTCGGGATAATAAAACCCAGATGCGTACCCGTGTCTGGCGAGAGAAAAAAGCCACTTATCGGCATCATCGTATCTCCTGGAAACGATGGCCAGCTCCGCGAGTTCAAACATAACCAGGTCAATCGTCCGACCCTCGTTGAGGAGGGTTCTCAGGACCGTTTCTCCTCTTTGTTTATTGCCGACCCGATAGTAAATTCTGGCTTTTTCAATCTCAAGCGCGATCCTGTTCCTTGCCGACAGGCGGTTCCCCTTCTCAGCCCAGGCGATGACTTTCAACGCTTCGCTCACCAGATAATTATACCCCAGCAACCGTACGTGGGTAAGTATTGAGTCGCCGGATACTGCGCTGTTCTCATTGTGCAGGAAATAGTCGAAGAAAGCCTGTTGGTCACCAGCGAGCCCAAGCTTTCCTGCAAGTTCTACACACCGCATGCGCACCTTTTGGTCGTCTCGGTCTTTGGCAAGTAACCTGGAAAACGATTCCAGCGCACTTGTTTCCTGACCGATGGCCAGCTGCGATTCGGCTTTCAAACCATAGTATTCCCCGGTCCAGCCATTCTTTGTTATCTTTTGCAACTCAGTCAACGTCTGGCCATACTGCTTGAGCAGAAAATTAAGCTTTGCGATGCGAAGAGTGATACCATCCTTTTCTGATGAGGTGGTACGCAGCAGATTGAGCACGACCAGTAATTCCGGATATTTTTTTCTTTTTTCAAGGTTGGATGCGATCTTGACAAAAATCGATTCCCGTTTGCCGGTGATCCGGCTGAGATCGTCCCACAGAAAATCACCGGCACCGTTTTCCACCAGGACCACCAGTTCGTTCGCAAGATCTTCCCGGATCGTCGCTATCTTTTCTGCCACCTTATGCTGATCCGGATGCAGCTCCAGGTATCTCTCGTATAATCCGAGCGCCTTGTCAGGACGGTCCAGCCGGTTAAGTGCGATGTCCCCACCCCTGAGCAGGTAACTGCCAGGCTCGGGTGCGTTATCCGACAGGTAGAGCAGATGGCCGAAAACAGCTTCGTAATCGCCCTGTTTTTCCAGTAGCTCCACCAGCTCTTTTCTGAACACCTCGACGTCGGGATGTCTTTTGATATACCTGGTCAGAACGGCGACCAGCTCGGGCTCGGCTCCTGTTTTCCTGAACAGGGCGGCAGCCTGGACAAGAACTGCGTCACCGACATTTTCATCGGCTAACAGCCGGCGAAAAAAGTATCCGGCCTTAGCCGTGAACCCGAGTTCCGCACTGTCGAACGCAAGATCTCGATCAATAACCGGGTCGTCAGGTTTTCGCACCGCCAGCTGCTCCAGCAGGGGAAACGCCAACCGTTTCTGACCACCCGCCCGCAGCGCGTATACCATACCTTCAAGCGCCTGCTCTCCGAGCTCTCCCGCAGGGTCGGTGGCAAAAACAGCGCCGAACCGCTCAACGGCGGCACTGTAGTCCTTTTTTTTAAAGGCGACCCTGCCGGCCATCAGCTGGTAGTCAATCTTTTTCGGCCCGAGCTCCATCAAGCTCTCAAGCACCGGTTGAATCCTTTCCAGATCGCCTGTTTTTTCCAGAACCTTGCAGTATTCCCAGTTGGCCTCTTCAATGTTGTTCTTGATTTTGAACATTTCGCCATAGATACGGCCGGCCTGCTCATATTTTTCGTCAGCGGCCAGTTGCCGTGCCAGGTCCCAGTAATATTTCCAGTCCGGGGTGTCCGGAGAGCTGCTTATAACGGAAATGTTTCTCTTGGGGCCTATCTCCTCGGCGGCGCCGGAAAAAGACGCATGTACAGGAAGGAGAAAAAGGAGAAGACAGCTTACAGTTATCCTTCGTCTGAGACTGATCATGATTTGCATTGCTGTTGCATAGACTCAGGCATTATCACCAGTCTTTTGTTGAGCTGTCATGGTATCTTGTTACCAACAAAACAGCGCAAGGTTCTGCTTCTTGAGCTGCACAAAACGATTTGGCGATGCGGCAAAAAAACAGCCGCCAACGTGAATGGAAAAACCAGCGCACGTCGACGGCGGGTAATAATATCATGCAGACCGCTGCACCAACTCTTTACTCGGGTGAAGAATCTATTACAATTTTTTCACCATCGAAATAATCGACGATATCGGGCATCTCTGTTTCAAGATATTTTTTCATCTTCTTGAGCAGGTTGACCTCAATCTGACGAACCCGTTCCCGCGAGATATCAAACTTGTCAGCAATGTTCTGCAGCGTCATCGGTTCGTCTGTAAGCAGACGTTTTTCCAGGATCATTTTCTCTTTATCGTTGAGCTTATCCTTCAGTACCTCAAGAAGTTCGGCAAGCTTGACCTTGATCTCCTTGCCCGCCACGGTCGATTCGATACCGGGTCCGTTGCTCGGAAGAAAATTCTTCTGCTCATCGTCTGAGTCAGACCGGACTGGACTCTCCAGCGACACGTCCCAGTTGTCCATGCGCTGACCCATTTCAACGACTTCCTTCTCCTTGACATTGAGCCGCTGGGCAAGCAGTTTCGGTTCCGCTTTGAACCCCTGGCCTTCAAGCAGTTTTCGCTCCTTGTTCAGGCTGAAAAAGAGTTTGCGCTGGGCCTGGGTGGTGCCAATTTTCACCAGCCGCCAGTTGTCCATGATAAACTTGAGGACGTAGGCCCTTATCCAGTAGGCTGCATAGTAGGAGAACTTGACTCCCCGATACGGGTCAAATTTCTTGGTGGCCTGCACCAGTCCCACGTTGCCTTCCTGGATCAGATCCATGAAATTCTGCATCCAGTACTTCTGGAAATCCATGGCTACTTTCACCACCAGGCGCAGATTGGAACTTACCAGCCGATAGGCGGCGTCCTGGTCCCCTTCCTCGCGGAACCTGATCGCCAGTTCGTCGGTTTCCTCCCTGGACAGCAGCTCGTACTGGCTGATCTCCTGCAGGTATCTGTGCAGCGCAGGATTACTGAGGGCAGGAAGATTTTCATCGTCAGATACGGAGACCAGCGGATTTTCATATCCGGTATCTATTTCATCTCCGCCATCATCTTTTGCGTTGTCGACAGGTTCTGCTTCTATATCAGGCTCGATTATCGTATTATCGGTCATATACATCTATCTCCGGAAAATTACGCCCAGAAAATTCAGAAAAACTTATATTGTACTCAATGAACCATAAAATTCAATCATTATCGTGAAATCGTAGGTTCAAAACTTGCTAATTCCTTTAGCTTAACTGTACCACAGGTACCTTTAAGTAGAAAATTATATTTTAATAGTCTTCCCAATGTGATATTAAGATTGCCAACCAATGAAAAACACAAGTACCCCTATGTTTTAGGAACACTATCCTGCCATTGCGCCACACCCTATCACAACCCATGAAAAACATCAGAAATTTTTGTATTATTGCGCACATAGACCACGGAAAATCGACCCTTGCCGACCGGATGATCCAACTTTGCGACCTTGTCACCGAGCGGGAATTCAAAGACCAGCTGCTCGACAACATGGACATTGAAAGAGAGCGCGGCATCACCATCAAGAGCCAGACCATCTGTCTCCCATACACGGCAAAAGACGGCAAGCCCTACCTCCTCAACCTCGTGGATACTCCCGGACATGTCGACTTCAGTTACGAAGTTTCCAGGGCGCTCAGCTCCTGTGAAGGTGCGCTGCTGCTCATCGATGCCGCCCAGGGGGTCGAGGCGCAGACACTGGCAAACCTCTATCTGGCGATGGAAAATGATCTGGAAATCATTCCCGTTATCAATAAAATCGATCTTCCGTCGGCAGAACCTGAGAGAGTCGCGCTGCAGATCGAGGAGGACCTCGGCCTCGACAGTTCCGACATCCAGCTCTGTTCGGCCAAGACCGGTGCCGGAGTCGAGGACATTTTCGAGGCCATAGTCAGCCTGCTTCCCCCGCCCGAAGGAGACCCGGATGCTCCGCTCCAGCTCCTTATTTTCGACGCCAATTATGATCCTTTCAGAGGGACCATTATCTCCGTCAGGGTAATAAACGGAACAGTCAAGCCGGGGGAGACGATCAAGTTCATGTCCAACAACCAGCAGTACAGGGTTGAAGAAGTCGGGCTTTTCAAACTGCGTAAAGAACCACAAAAGCAGCTGTCTGCAGGGCAGGTCGGTTATATTCTTGCCGGTATAAAGACCGTAGCCGACACCAGACCGGGCGACACCATCACCCACGCGGCAAAACCAGCGGCCTCTCCTCTGCCCGGATTCAAAGAGATCCAGCAGGTGGTTTTCTCATCGCTCTACCCTATCAGTACCGATGAATACGAAGATCTTGCCGCAGCGCTTGAAAAACTCAAACTCAATGACGCCGCCCTCACTTTCGAGAAAGATTCTTCGGCGGCTCTCGGCTTTGGATTCAGGTGCGGATTTCTCGGCCTGCTCCACCTGGAGGTTATCCAGGAACGGCTGGAACGGGAGTTTGATATCTCCCTGATACTCACCGTGCCTTCAGTTCAGTACATCTTCTACCTTTCCGACGGAACCCGGCTTACCGTTGATAACCCCGCCCATTATCCGGACCCCGGCCATATCGATAAGATCGAGGAGCCTTTCATCAAGGCTACCATCCTGATGCCTGAAAAATATATGGGACCGGTTATGACCCTGTGCATGGAAAGAAGGGGCGAAAACACCAGTTTTCACTACCCCACCCCCGGTCGCATCGAACTCAACTGCGAACTGCCCCTGGCCGAAGTAATCTATGACTTTTACGACAAGCTCAAATCCATTACCCAGGGGTACGGCTCTTTTGATTACGAGATGCTCGATTACCGTAAGAGTGACCTGGCCAAACTTGACATTCTCGTCAATGGAGAAGTGGTTGACGCCCTGTCGCAGCTGGTTCACAAAAGCAACGCGAGAGCACGGGGACTCCACGCATGTGAAATGCTCAAGCAGGAGATCCCCAGACAGATGTTCAAGATCGCCATCCAGGCGGCCATCGGCGGCACCATTATTGCCAGGACCAATGTGTCGGCACTGAGAAAAGATGTTACAGCAAAATGTTACGGCGGCGACATTAGCCGGAAGCGCAAACTTCTTGAAAAACAGAAAGCCGGGAAAAAACGCATGAAGACGGTCGGTAATGTGGATATCCCCCAAAACGCTTTCCTGGCGGTGCTGAAATCGGATCACCAGTAAAAGTTGTTCTGTTGCAGGCTACTGCCTGCCTTTCCTATTTCTGCTTCCTGGTTGTAACGGCCTGTATAACAAGCCCTGTTACGACCAGGAGAAGGCCCGCCAGTGATGAAATGAAAATCTTTTCCCCTACCAGGAAATGAATCAGAAAAAGAGAGAGGAACGGAGCGATGAAGATAAGGTTGGCCAGCTTTGCCGAACTGCTGGTCAACTTTAACGCCGTCAGCCACAGGACAAACGCAATTCCCATTTCAAAAAACCCGATATAGGCGGCGCCAACAAACCCCTTTACGGAAATTTTCCCGCCGCCGGTCCATAGAAAATAACAGCCGGTAAAAGGCAGGGCGCAGAGAAAGTTTAAAAACAACCCGACCACCGGATCTCGCTTGTCCCTGGCGTTAAGCAGCCAGTACAACGCCCAGATGACAGTCGACAAAAGCGCAACGGCGACGCCCTTGGGGGTGTCGAATTTCAGCGACAACAGGTCCCCTCTCGTGGCTACCACAAGCACCCCGGCGTAGCAGACGGCTACCGCCAGCCACTGATTCCGCGAGACCCGCTGACCGAGAATCGGAATTGACAAAACGGTCATGGTTATTGCCCAGGTATAATTGATTATCTGGGCCTGCTGGGCGGGTAAAAGATCATAGGCGGCAAAAATAGTGAGATAATAACTGAAGGGGTTCAGAAAGCCGAAGCCGAACGAGACGAGAAATTCCCTGGGGGAGATGGCCATCAGCAACACCAGTTTCTGCTGGACAACCAGTATGACAAACAGCACGCAAAGAGATACTGCTGAAGAGTAAAACAGCAGTTCGATAACCGTCAGCAGCCCCAGGGTCAATTTGGACACCGTTGCAATGGTTGACCACAGGCCAACCGTTGTAAGCGCGAGCAGGTACGACTTTTTCTGGTTGTCCATGGTCGCTCTCTCCACCCCTGGTCTTTTTGCCGGCAACTGTTGGAACTACGACCGGATCATCGCTTCCTGACTCTGCCGACAATCCGCTTTACGGGACCCAGCCGATGGCCGTATCTGGCGTTGATGTAATAGATCGGGTAGCCGAAGAAATGCAGGAGACCGACAACAACCAGGCACCTGATTCCAGGACCTCCGCGCAAATTACCCACCGGAACGATTTTGCCGAAGGCGGCAAGCTTCATCACCCTTATGATCCCGTTCCCGGTAAGGTCGAATCGACTGTTCTGTACTCTTTTCACTCGTTAATCCTCTCACGCAGGTGGCGGAAAAAAGCTCTTGCACGAATAAAGGGATCGAATTTCAGCTGCAACTGAGACCGGTCCCAGAGCGGGGTAAAACCTTTTGCAAAATCCGCTTTCGGTTTCTTCTGTCCATGGAAATCGTCGAGATGATGCTGGTGCCTTATCTGTGCCACTTCCCGGGCTGCGGGAAACGCCAGCTTGTTCACCAGAACGGAATTGATCCACGGTTTATAATCGGCAAACTCATAGCCCAAGAGAGCCGCTGCGGCTCCGAACCGTTCCGCCGAATCTATTATTCCCTGTTGCAGGGGTGCAAAATAACTGTCTTGCTCCAGCTCCGCCCTGCCTATCTCATCGTCGGTTTTCCGGAAAACCAGTTTATAGCCGTCGCCATCACACTCGTATCCGTTCAGGGTCGGGTGGGGAGCCCTGCACGCTTCTTCAAAGATATCACGGGCGTAAAACAGAGTTGAAGCCGCAAGATCGAACCTGTCCCGATCATAAACCACTCCGGCAATACGGTTTTTTTCTTCAACCGGGTACGGAATTCCGCGGGTTGCCCCGAACAGGTAGCCGAAACATTGCGGAATATCTTCCCTGTGACTTACAGCCTCAAAAAGAAACCTCTGGATCGAACCGAGCCACCCGATATCCACCACGGCAACCTTATCGTGATGGAAAAAACCGATATCTTCGAGGTACCGCTGCAAAGCAAGATTACTGTCTCTGGTCTGCCGTTTCACCTCACCCTGGAATTCGGCATCTTCGAGCATGGTTTCAAAACGTTTTCTGTTCTGCGGATCATAGCCGTCGTGTATATGGCTCAGGCAGGTATCCTCGCCGATGCCGTGTTTGGCGAGGATACCACTAAATTTTTCCGCCTCAAGGCCAAAAATCCTGCAAAGATCACGAAAATCGCGATTGCCGGGGGGGAGAAAGGCGATACTTGCATTTGTCTTGGTGAGTCCCTGAACAGCACATGCCGCAGGGGCCAGCGCCATCCTGCTCACATACAGGTACTCGATATCCGGAACCTTTTTCCCGGCGTAGAGGATGGGGACAGCTTTTTCCCAGTAATTCTTGAAAGTCCACCCTTCACGACTGAGGAAAAAGATCTTCTTGATGTCGTTTTCCAGGCACAACTCGGCAACCCTCTGAACAAAAAGACCGATCAGCGGTCCGATGAAATTGTACCCTTCGACATAAAGAGGCGATCGCCTGGAGTTTTCCTTTTCGTGAGGAGCCATCAGCTGCTGGAGCAGCCTCCCGCGCCAGAACGGCTTGCCGTCACTGTAGTTGTAGTATCTCTTGACAATCGATCTTCTCTGCTCTTCTGCAGGATCGCGAATGATCAGCGATTCGATACCAAACTCCGCCGCCCTCAGTCCGTCCGAGATCGGATTATCACCAATATGGACCCAACTCTGCGGGTCTATGCCAAATTTTTTCGCAACATGGGAAAAAGCCCTCCCGGAGGCCTTTGCCAGGAAAGTATCGGCCGAAGAAACAACGGCGGTTACGTAGCCAGACAGCCCCGCATGCTCGACCAGCTTCTCCAGATGGGTAGCCGGCAGGTACATGTCGGAAATTATATAGATCTCTTTGCCGGCTGTCCAAAGCGTTTCAAGCCACTCCACCAGCTCCAGGCGAGGCACCAGCATGCTGTTTTCCATCTTCAGCTCAAAATCGGTCACCTCACCGAGCAGACCGGGACTGTAGCTGTCGCCGAAAAGTTGTTCAAGCAGTTCGCCCATAAAACGTGGGTAACAAGCCTCGTGATCGTCAAACTGCTGCCCCGTCCGGGCACGGTGGGCGGCCTCTATTTGATCTCTCTGACGCTGCACGCTCTGCCAGCCTACGGAAATCCGCGCCCGTGCTGCCAGCCGGGAGATATATCTTGCTACCGGCAGCTTGACCAGGTCAGGATCATGAATT
The DNA here is from genome assembly GCF_900104445.1 of Desulforhopalus singaporensis. Taxonomy (GTDB): domain Bacteria; phylum Desulfobacterota; class Desulfobulbia; order Desulfobulbales; family Desulfocapsaceae; genus Desulforhopalus_A; species Desulforhopalus_A singaporensis. Next base: position 111,140 of record NZ_FNJI01000010.1, read on the forward strand.
CTGCGAATAAGCAGGGTGTCGAAAAGATCAAAGGAAAAAACTTTCTTGTGTGCACTTCTGTTCTTTCCCGCACCAATCAGCGAACGTAAGGAATAGTGTGTTTCAAAAGCCATAGATGTAACGAGAGCCTCTTGTTGTTATGAGGGCAGTTTTTTGGCCAGCCACGCCCGCAGACTCATGATCAGTGTTTTTAACGCTGGCCGGACTCCCGGCATGACCGCCGGTTCCAGCTGGGACCTGACGTCATGCAGTTCGTTGCCCAGGTCAATGAGCCTCTGGCCGCCGGTTTCGGCGTAAAGCCGGTCTTGCTGCCCGACCTTGGCCGCCATATATTTACGTATCAGCTGCTGATCCTGCTCGCGGCCTATAATAGCCGCCTCGCCAAGGGTGTTGCCGGGATGAATCCGGTAGTAGAGGAGTTTGTCATCGGCCATGTAGTGCACCGACTCGGGATAGGCCAGCATCATCCTGAAGATGTAGTCGTAGTCGTGCAGATACCTCAGAGAACAGAACTTTCCTACTTTTTCCGCAGCCTCCGCGGTCATGAACAGGTTGGAGGTAGTAACCATGAAATTGCCGTTTAAAAAAGCGGCATAGATGTCGCCCGACTCAAAGTAGCATTTTCTGTTGCCGCTGTGCCACCGGTTCCAGCCGAAATCAGGATCCTGAAAGATCTGTCCATCGTCGGAAATCGGAATCACATCGGTTATTACACATTGGGCCCCCGTTTTTTTCTGGTAAGCCACTATTTTTTCAAACCGGTCCCGGGTATAGACATCGTCGGAATTCAAAATAGCGACGTACTTTCCCCGCACCATCGAGAGACCGCGATTAATAGTGTTGTAGGCGTCCTGATTTTCCTGATGGTAATAGCTCAACCGCCGGTCGCTGTAGCTCTTAACCACCTTGCCGGTATTGTCGGTCGAACCGTCATCTATCACAATGAGCTCTAAATCAGCAATCGTCTGACGCAGGACGCTCTCCACTGCTTCGCCGATAAATTTTTCATGATTGTAAGCCGGAATAATCACCGAGATAAGTGGCGAATCTGGTTTCACCGTTTTTTCCTCCAAATCATCAAAACTACCCATCCAAACGATAACGACTACCCCCTGGTACGGTTTGTTTTCATCTTTTCCTGGGACCGTATTCGAGAGCCTGGAAACCGCTTCTGCACCGACCGGTCTTGATTACTGCGGACACGCCCTACCTAATGAATTAGCGGCATCAAGTCAAGAGTTACTTGTTGTGTCCGGTTTCCCGCAGGTATAAGAGACACGCCGCTTTCCCGCCACACCTGGCTGCCGTGTCAGCATGAGCCTTAACGGTTGTCAGTCTTTGTCCATCAACCCCTCAAGATCAAGCAGGTGGATCTGCCGTCCTTCAACAGCAATAAGCCCCTCTGTACTCATCCTGGAAAAAATTCTCGACAGGGTTTCCGGTATGGTGCCAAGAAGAGATGCGAGCTGACCTTTTGAGATATCAAGTGTAACCGATTCCTCACTGCCCTGCTCTTCACTGAGGTATAAAAGATAACTGGCCAGACGTGCGGGAACCTCTTTTAATGAAAGATTTTCGATCTGGGTTGCGAATCGCCTCAGCCTCATTGATAAAACGGCAAGCATGTTCAAGGCGATGGCGGGATTTCTTTCAACCAGGGCAACGAACTCTTTTCTCGGAAAAAACAACGTACGGCTGTTTTGCAGTGCTTCAGCGGTGGCCGGAAAAGGTTTACCGTGGAAAACGGGAACTTCGCCAAAGGGCTCCCCCGCACCGAAGATGTGGAGGATATGTTCCTTGCCCGAGGGGGATATTTTAAAAATCTTGACCCTGCCTTCGGCCACCATGTAAAAACCGACGCTTATATCTCCTTCAAAAAAAATTGTCTCCCCCCTCTGGTAGGTCTTTTCTATGGCTATTGCCGCAAGCTCATCTATCTGGGAGGACGGCAGTCCGGCAAAGAAGCCGCTGTTTTCAATGGTTGTTTTTTTTGTCATTGCAGGTAAACGAAATAGTAGTTTATACCGGAAGCAGTCATCTTTTTATTGCTCAATGAGCCGCACTCATGGTCATATAATCTCAGCCGACAGCAAAGCTTGTCTGACACTGTCAACTCCGCATATCACGACAACACCGGAGGCGCAATTTCAGTAACTTTTCAGACGCCAACAAAAATTCTTTGTCTGAACAGACTGTTACATGACACAAGAAAGAAACATTATACTTATTTTTTATCTTTTTTACACGCACTTCCTGAAAAAGTGGCCGGACAGAAATAATCAGGACCAGAACCTCACCGCAGACCATGAGCCCGAACCGCAAAATAATCCATATCGACATGGATGCCTTCTATGCCAGCGTGGAACAAAGAGAACCAGAACCTCACCGCAGGCCATGAGCCCGAACCGCAAAATAATCCATATCGACATGGATGCCTTCTATGCCAGCGTGGAACAAAGAGACACGCCGGCATACCGCGGCAAACCGGTTATCGTCGGCGGAAACCCACATTCAAGAGGAGTTGTCGCCGCCTGTTCGTATGAAGCCAGATCCTTCGGGGTCCATTCGGCCATGCCGTGCCGGAAGGCGGCAACGCTCTGTCCCCATGCTGTTTTTGTAAGACCGAGAATGGATCGTTACAAGGAGGTGTCGAACCAGGTGATGGATATTTTCCGAGAATACACCGACCTGGTGGAACCGCTCTCCCTTGATGAAGCGTTCCTCGATGTCACCGACAACCCATATCACGATTCAGCAACCTTGATTGCCCGCCGGATCCGGCAGCAGATCCGGGAAAAACTCAACCTTACCGCTTCAGCCGGTGTCTCCTGTAATAAATTTCTTGCCAAAGTGGCATCGGAGATCAACAAACCGGACGGTATAGCGACGATTCCCCCGGAGCAAGCCATAGCATTTATCAACACCCTGCCTGTTGGTAAATTTTTCGGGGTCGGCAGGGTAACGGAACAGAAAATGGTCAAGCTCGGCATAAAAACCGGGGAAGACCTGGCCAAAAGATCCCGGGATTCCCTTATTTTCCACTTTGGCAAGGCCGGCAGCTTTTTTTATGATATCGCACGGGGCAAAGATACAAGGCGGGTAGAACCCAGCCGCCAGAGAAAGTCACTGGGCAGCGAGACAACGCTGTCAAGCGATACCAGCGACCTCTCTGAAATTTCAACCATTCTTGGGGACCTCTCGGAAAAACTGGTCCGGGCCATGGACACCAAGCATACCTGCGGCTGCACCCTCACCCTGAAGGTTCGGTACGACAATTTTGAAACGATAACCAGAAGTGTTACGGTGCCCAGGCCGATACAGGGGCGGGATGAAATCGATCACCTGCTGCCTCGTCTTCTCCATGCCACCCAGGCCGGAACCAGGAAAGTGAGACTGCTCGGCCTGACCCTTTCAAAACTTACCGGCCCAAAAAAGGTGCCGGTACAGCTCTATCTCCCATTCATGGACAGATATCGATAAAATCCCGAAAAAACAAACCGTTAAAACAAACATTAAGGAACCGCAGGTTCATCACCATCTTGATATACAAATTATTATTGTAAAAAATACTTGAGCGGGATGCCCCTGACAGATACCATCAGTTACAAAAGAGTCATGAACCCATCAAAAACAACACCCGGAAAAATCAATGAAAAACCTGCTTTTGGCCATAATAAACGTTCTTCGCTATATCGGAAGATTCTTCACATTTATCAGGAACAGCATTCTCAATATTCTGTTTTTTCTTTTACTGCTCGTGATCATCGTACCCTTTTTGCCCGTTGATTATTCCTACTCTCCCCGCCCGGGAGTTCCCGCCGACTCCATTGTTCGGCTGGACATTTCAGGGGATCTTGTCGAGCAGAAAAGCATTATCAGCTCTTTTGAAAAATTATTTACCACTTCGCTTTTTGGTTCCCCTCAGAACAATCCGCAGACATCCATGCAGGAGATCCTCGACATTATCAAGAATGCCGAAAAAGACGACAGTATCGCAGCCATACTCCTTAACCTGCGGAATATGGGCACAGCCGGCCTTGGCCAGCTGGAAACCATAGGAGCGGCGCTTACCGAATTCAGAAAGCAGGGCAAGCTCGTTATCGTAGCGGATAACCTCTATACCCAATCTCGATATTTTCTTGCCTCCTTTGCCGACACCATCGTAATAAACCCAATGGGGGCGGTAGACATACACGGAATGGGCGTATATCGTCTCTATTTCAAGGACGTTATCGACAAGCTGAAAATTAACTACAACGTATTCAAGGTCGGTTCCTACAAATCCGCCCTGGAACCGTTTACCAGGACAGACATGTCCGAAGAGGACAGAGCCCAGAACAGACTCTGGCTTAGCCAGCTGTGGAACCGGTACAAAGCGACCGTTGCCGACAACCGTAAGCTGGACAGCAAAGTGATCGACAGCTACACCAGCAATATATCAGAGCTAATCAGCGCAACCCATGGCGACACCGCTCAACTTGCCCTTAACCTCGGCCTGATCGATCATATCTGGAACCAGGCTGAGCTTACCAGCTACCTTGCGACAATCTCGCAAACGGACAAAGACCACCTTCGCCTGGTTCCCGGTTCATCATACATGGAACACATTACCCCTTCTTTTCACGATAAACCACCGACCGGATCGATCGGCCTTATAATCGCCGAGGGCAAAATCGTACCCGGCAAACAGCCTGCCGGGATTATCGGCAGCCAGTCCCTGGTCGAGCTGCTGCAGAGCGCCCGCAAAGACGACCGGATCAAAGGGCTGGTGTTGCGTATAAATTCAAGCGGAGGCTCAGCCTTCGCCTCTGAGGTTATCCGCCAGGAAATTCTCCAGTTCAAAAAAAGCGGCAAACCGATCGTGGTTTCCATGGGTTCCATAGCAGCTTCTGGAGGCTATTGGATTGCCGCTGAGGCGGATTCGATCTGGGCTTACTCCACCACGCTCACCGGGTCGATAGGTATTTTCGGGGCGATTCCTACATTTGAAAACAGTCTTTCGGCCCTGGGAATATACAGCGACGGGGTCGGTACCACTCCGCTTGCCGCCGGGCTGAATCTCACCCGGCCTCTCTCCCCCGCCCTTGGCCGGGTAATTCAGAACACCGTCGAATACAACTATTCGATGTTTTTGCAAATAGTGGCCAAAGGCAGGAACATCTCTTCCAGAAAAGTTGCGGACCTGGCCCAAGGCCGGGTATACGACGGTGTCACCGCGAAAAAGCTGGGACTAGTCGACAACATCGGTACGCTCGACGACGCTCTTGAAGCGGCGGCGGCAATGGCAGGACTGGCGCAAACCTCGGTTACCATCATTGAGCCGACCAGATCATTGAAGCAACAGCTGATACAGCTGCTTTCATCACAAGAAGACGAATTCGATTCAATGGCTCCCGTGGTGAAGCACAAACTGGATCAGGTCCTGGAAACCATGTTGCTGATGGACGATCCCCAGGGTGTTTATGCCAATTGTTTTATAGATCCCCGACTGTAACAGCAAGCAGACCGTGATCAGGATCGGCCGAAAAGGGCTTCCTGCGCTTGTTTAGTCACTGTTGCTCGACGTCATCCTCTTCCCCGGGGAGGATGACCGCAACCGCAGCCTGACCTTTTAGAAAAGAAGCTCCGGCAAGCTCTGTCAACTCGCCTGCGGTGACACTCTTTAAATCGTCAACCATTCCAGGCGGCCACCGCAGCTGCTCCCTGTCCCTGCTTGACTTGGCCAGCACCCTGTCAAGCCAGTAGTCGTTTTTCTGCTGGTATTCCTGCGCGGCAGTCAGAAAAGGTTTTTTTACCAGGCCCACTTCCTCGTCGGTGATGGTATTTTCAACAAGATTTTCAGCAAGCTCCAGCACCACTTTCCTTACTTTTTCAACCTTGTCGCGTTCGGTAACTATTCTCGCCAGTATATATCCGTAACCGGGAAACAGCTTCCTTGAGTAACTCAACGCCCTGGGAGAATAACTTGCCCCCAGCTCCTCCCGGACAACCTCGCGCAGTTTTTCCTCAAAAACCTGCGCCAGAAGAGTCAGGCGCCTTGAACGCTCGACGCTCCATGGTTGCCGGGCGGTGGGCCAGGCGACGAGGACAAGCGCCTTATCCTCACCTGTGGCTACGGTGCGGGTAAAAGTCTTTCCCGCCGGAAACACCGGCTCAACCGGTTCTGGTTGCCTGGAGTCGGCAACCGTTACTCCGCCAAAGTATTTCCTTGTGATTTTCCCTACAACATCTTTGTCTATATCACCGACCACGGAAATCTCCATCGCCTCGACCTGGCCTGAATAATTCAGGGCGACGACGTCCTTGACCCAGTCCCGAACCTCTCCAAACCCGATCTTCTGCACAGCGGACCAGGGAGGCAACCCGAAAAGCGGATTGTCGCCTGAGAGGAACTTGTCCACATAAAGCGATACGGCACCTTCAATTTCGTAACCAAGTTTTTTGTACATCAACGAAAAATTCTTTTTCGCATCCCGATAGGGAACTTCCCGGCAACCCGGGTCATAGACCAGGGTATGCAGAAGCTGGACAAGATTCTCAAAATCGGAGGAAAGACTCGTCCCCTGCCAGGCAAACGAGGTGGGCGAAATATCAAACCCGTAGCGGACGCTGGTGTCGCCTACGATGGCCTGCAGATCGGAGGCTGTCAGCGCCCCACTGCCCGAACCGTTTACCACCGCTTTGGTCAAAAGCGACAATCCCGGCTGGTTGGCCGCCAGCTCACCGTACCCGTAATTTATTACCATCCTTACCGTATTTTTTTCAAAATCGGTTTTTTTGAAATTGACGACCAGACCGCCGGGAAAGGTAAAGCTCGTTACATCGATATCCTGATAATAGTTCTTCTCCACCGTTCCCGGCAGATTCTCTGCAGGCTGCAGATAGGGATATTTTTTCTCACCAGCCACCTGTTCACTCTCAAGCTCTCCGCCCAGAGCCTTCAGGTAGACAGCCTCAATCTCCTGGCGGGCGTCATCGCCTAGAACCACATCACCTTTAATGGATATTATCCGTTTGTCATGATTCCATACCTCGAGGAAGGCGGCCGTCACCTCGTCCGCGGTTATCTGCGACATCAGCGAACCGTACAGTTTTCTTTCCTGGCCCGGAGACATATACACTTTTTTATCACTTACGTGGTTTACTATGGTTCTTGCGAGAAATCTCGAATCCGTCGATTTCTCGGTCTGTACCCTGCGATCAAGCTCGGCAATCAGCTCTCTTTTGGCCCTGTCAACCTCCTTTTCCAGGAATCCGTAAACTTCGATACGGCGAAGCTGGGTCACCAGAGAGTTGAGGGTTTTCTGCCAGTTTCGCTTATCGGTGCGGGCGGTGAAACCGCCATACCCGATTTCGTCAAAAATCTTGCCGGACCCGTAGTCCACCGACACATACGGCTGTACCCGCTCCTCGCTAAGACGCTTCAGCCGATAGCCGACTATCTGCTGCCCCAGATACTCGTTGAGTTCTTGTCTCTCCAGCGCCACCCGGTCCTGTTTAAATGAAGTATCCCACAAGCTTTTCAGCGATACCGTAGTTGCTCCAAGCGCCGGATCATGGTAGTAGAAATAGTCCTGCCGATTTTCGGCAAGATCACCGAAATCGGGGCAGGCAGGCGGACTGTCATACCCTTTGAAATCACCGAAAGCTGTCCTGACAAGTTGCCCGGCAAGCTCAGTTTCAAAGTCGCCCACCCCGACCAGGGTCATGTTTTCCGGACGGTACCAGCCATGGTAAAACTTCTTTATCTCCTTTGCGGTAATTTTCTCCAGCACCTCCCGCTTACCGATGACCATACGGTCAGGATATCTGGTGCCACGATAAATTTGGCCGATTTCGGCAACATATGCCTTGTAGTCGGCGCTGTTCCTCTCACTCTTTTCCGCCAGCACCACTCCCCTCTCCTTGTCTATTTCAGAGTCAAGGAGCAGGGCGCCGTAGGCATAATCGCCAAGAATTCGCAGCCCTTCCTCTAGATTCTTCTTTGACCCGGATGGCAGGACAAGATAGAAAACGGTTTGGTCAAAACTGGTAAACGCATTGGTATCACTACCAAAATTCATCCCCAACGACTGAAAGTGATTAACCAGGCTGCCGGGCGGAAAGTTGGTTGATCCATTAAAAACAAGATGCTCGAGAAAATGGGCCACTCCTTGCTGATTCTCGGTTTCGTTGAGCGATCCGGCGCGAATATGAAGAAAAAGCGCAACCCGCTCTCTTGGTTCTTCATTATGTTTGAGGATAACGCGAAAACCATTGTCAAGCACATCTCGATACAGGGTCGGGTCGGGAGCGAGGTCACTGTTTTCATAGGGCCATTTATCGACCTGACATGGTCTGTTCTGCGCTGCGCCACTATATCCTCCGGTCATGAGTAAGGCTGCGACCAAAACTGCTACGCCGAAAAACAGTCTGCCGATGTCACCGGCAACTGTCGATTCTCCCTTTATTTTTTTAAAGACTGATGCAGGGTTCATATTTCACCGAATGTTTTCAATCATTTTCTGCTCGTTTTTTCCTTGCTCCTTTTCCGCAACCGCCGAGGCTCAAAAGTTTGCAGCGGTGTCCACATCCCAACTACTGCCATGGTCAGCAATTATGGTCTATCGCTGATGACACAAAAAAACAGTCAACAAGAACAGATAGATATATTTTCTTTTGATACCGGTCAATTTCTTCTTACCTAATTACGGCTCCTGTATTACTATTGGTCCCTCGTATGAGCCGGACTCTTTTTAAAGCGGCGATCTCTGACAACACCCGAGAGCCGCCGCCGCTTATTTATACCAATAATCAACAATAGTCATGACGAACAAAGAAATCCTGAAAAGACTTTACGAAGTGATCGAACCCTACCAGAATAAGCTGATTTTCGCTATGTTCCTGATGGTTTGCGAGGCAGTATTCACTGGTGCGCAAGCCTTTCTTGTCAAAGACATACTGGACAAGATCTTCATGGAGAAAAACGTCTTCTACCTGAAACTGCTTCCTCTGGTGGTGGTCGCAGTCTTTTTTTTCAAGAGCATTACCTATTACCTGCACGCCATTCTCCTTGAGCACGTCGGCCAATCGGTAATCCGCGAGTTCAGAATCCAGATCTTCAACCACATCCATCGGCAGTCTCTTGAATTTTTCAATTCGACCGCAACCGGAACCCTGATGTCCAGAATCATCTCCGACGTGGCACTGCTTCAGCAGGCCGTTTCAAGATCCCTGGTTTCGGTGGTACGTGATTTTTTTCAGGTCATAATCATGCTTGGCGTAGTCTTTTACATGAATTGGCGCCTGGCAATGATCACTTTCGTAATCCTGCCGATCGCCGCCTTTCCCATCGTGCGGTTCGGCCGTCTGTTCCGCAGACTCAGCACCAAGACGCAGGAGGAAACCGCCTTTGTATCCAATATCCTGCATGAAACCATCACCGGCAGCAGAATCGTCAAAGCCTTTTCCAAGGAAAAATACGAAGGTGACAGATTCTCAAGACAGGTTCACAGCCTGTTTTCCCTTACCATGAAGGATGCGAAGTACCGGTGCCTCCAACATCCGCTGATGGAGCTTATCGGCGGCGTCTCGATTGCCATGATAATCTGGTTTGGAGGAATAGAGGTGATCAAGGGAACGGCGACTCCCGGCACTTTCTTCGCCTTTCTGACAGCCCTTATTGCCGCGTATAAGCCACTCAAGGGGGTAACCAGCGTCAACTCGACGATCCAACAGGGGATGGCCGCAGCCTCGCGGGTTTTTCACCTGCTGGATATCGAACCGGAAATTGCCGACAAACCGGGAGCCAGACCTCTGCCCAGATTCACCACATCCATAGAGTTCAACAACATCAGTTATGAGTACAACGACGAAACTCAAGTGCTAAAGAACATAAACCTGACCGTTCCCGCGGGGCAAGCACTGGCGATAGTCGGTCCCAGCGGTGGCGGCAAAACCACGCTGACCAACCTCATCCCCCGCTTTCTCGACCTCAAGGATGGCGCCATTCTCATCGACCATAACGATATCAGGGATGTCACCATTGCATCTCTAAGAAAACAGATCGCCATGGTGACCCAACAGACCATCCTGTTCAACGATACGGTGAGAAACAATATAGCGTACGGGGACCAGGATGCTTCGGAAGAACTTATCATAGAGGCGGCAAAAGCTGCGCATGCCTACGATTTTATCAAAGCACTGCCGCAGGGACTGGATACAATCATCGGTGAAGGCGGCGCCCGCTTGTCCGGTGGCGAAAAACAGAGAGTATCCATTGCCAGGGCGATACTGAAAGACGCGCCGATTCTTATCCTTGATGAAGCGACCTCCGCTCTCGATACCGAGTCGGAAAGGGAAGTGCAGAAAGCGCTTGAAAACCTGATGAAGAATCGTACAACGTTTGTTATCGCCCACCGCCTTTCAACGATCAAGAACGCCGACCGGATTATTGTTTTAAAGAACGGTAAAATAGTTGAACAAGGCACCCATTCCGCTCTTATGGAAAAAAGAGGGGAATACGAACAGCTCTACAGGATGCAGTACAGATGATCGCAGTTCCTGTGTCCACAGCCACTTAAATATCCTATGGAAGTTAGATCAAAAATCAAACAGTTCAGCCTCAAGGCACCGCTATTTTTTGTCGTTATCTGCTGTTTCTTCATCCCGCTCTCATCCGCCCTGATGAACGTTTCGGCATTGCTGATGCTTTTTTTCTGGATTATTACCGGCGGGTTCAGGACCCGGATACCCCTCTCTTTCAAGACCTTTATCGGGGTTGTCGCCTTTTTGTTGTTTCTGCTTTTTTCCATCGCCGTCTATTACAGTCCCGTTCCTCTGGAAGAGAGTCTTGCGGTCCTGAAAAAATACCGGGAGCTGTTCTATATCACCATGCTCATTGTCCTGCTCCACAGCAGAGCATCCGTCGCCCGGAAGGCGGAAATCTCCTTCGCCCTTGGATGCACGGTGTTGCTTGGCATCTCCTACGCCATGTATTTTTCCCTTATACCAACAGATAAATACGGATATTCAACACTTTACCACATAACTCACAGCTTTTTCATGGCCTTTTTCGGCTTCTGGTGCCTGCAGAAAATAATGTTCAGAAAACGTTTTCTGGTGGTGTGGGCGGGATTTTTTATAGCGACCGTATTCAACCTTTTCTACATTGCTCCCGGCAGAACCGGAATGCTCGTTTTCTGCGCGTTGCTGATACTCGCTCTGTTTCAGCATCTCAGCTGGAAAAAATCTCTTTCAGCGGTGATTGCTGTTGCTGTTCTTATGACGGCTGTTTTCTTTACATCGGATAATTTCTCGACCCGGGTGAAAGAAGCTGTAAGCGAGGTCCGCAACTATCACGCCACCTCTTCGAGAACCTCGCTCGGGATGCGGTTCGACTGGTGGTACAACAGTATCGAGCTTATCCGTACCAAGCCTCTGCTGGGTTACGGAACCGGATCTTTTGCAGCAGTGCAGGGCGAACTCATCGAAAACGAACACACCAGGACCAAAGCCAGCGACAACCCGCATAACGAGTACCTGTTTATTGGTGTCCAGACGGGTCTGGTCGGGCTGGCCCTTTTCCTGCTCCTGCTTGCATCCCTTTTCGTCTATTCGGCAAAGCTGCCACCTGAAAAAAGGTCACTGCTCCAGGGAGTTGTCACGGCGATAGCGGTCGGGTGTCTGATGAACTCTTTTCTGTTCGATACCCATGAGGGACACTTTTTCGCGGTCATTTCCGCGGTACTGTGCAGTTTTGATTCTTCCTCTTCGGCCTGATTGTATTGATAACCGAGCGACCGCGTACCGGAAAAGAATCGTCCTCTCCCCATCTGTTCCGGGGGAGAAATGGGGTGACACTACACCTCGCTTTCCGGCAAAGAGACAGTAACTTCGGTATAACACCCTTGCTCGCTGGCAATCTCAAGCGCCCCACCGTGTTCTTCAATTATCTTCGCCGACAGCGACAGTCCAAGCCCGGTCCCCCTGCTTTTGGTGGTGAAATAGGGGTCGAGAACCCTTGGCAGGTTTTCCGCCTTGATCCCGGTGCCGTTGTCCCGGATGATGATCTTCTGCATCCTGGCGTGCTGGGCAAGTGATACCGACAGGAGACCATTGTCTCTGGCTTCCAGGGCCTGCATGGAGTTAATCATAAGATTGAGCAGTACCTGGCTCAGTTTGTCCCGGTCAGCTAAAACCGGCTGCAGAGTTGCCCCAAGATCTTTTTCAATAACAATGTTCAGGGGTGCTGCATCAACAGCAACCAGTTCAAGTGATTTCTCTATCAGATCCCTGAGCACTACCGGCTCCTTTTGCAGTTGCGCAGGTTTTGCATAATCGAGCAACTCTCCTATGCTCCTGTTTAAGCGTTCAACCTCTCTGATCAGGGTCTGTGAGGTCACCTGCCGGTCGAGGTCGCCATCTTCTGTCGAGTCGCCGGAGTGCAGCAACAGGGCCAGCCCCTTGATTGAGCTGAGCGGATTACGCAGTTCGTGGGCAACTCCGGCCGCCATTTTGCCGATTGCTGCAAGACGTTCGTTTCGCCGGAGTTCCTTTTCGAGAAACTTGATTTCGGTAAGGTCCCTTAGCAGCAACACCTCCCCGGCATAATTACCCTGGCCGTCAACCACCGATCGTGCGCTCACGTGCAGATCCTTGCTCTGTTTACCTGTAAAACCAAGAACCACCTCCCGGTCGACCCTGTAGCTGCCGTTAACTTTTTGGTCCAGTGACAGTCCGAGGATTTCCCAGGGCAGGACGTCTTTTTCCTGTTTGCCGATAAGGTCGGCTTCTTCCAGTTCGAGAATTTCACAGGCGGCCCGGTTACACCTCTTTATCACTGCCTCCCTGTCAAGGGCCAAAAGGCCAACAGGAAGGGAAGAAACCACGCTTTCGATAAAAGCCTGCTCGCTGCCGAGTTTTCTTTCGGTTCCCTTAAGACCTCTCAGGGTAAAAAACGACAAGGTACCGCCAAACCCTACCAGCAGGATGACCACCAACTGGATGACGATCTGCAGAAATTGCTTGGTCAACGGAGCGTTGAACTGCTCAAAATCCAGCTGAACAACAATCTTCGGCTCCAACCCGGCAACTCTTCTGAGTTCATTGCGCATCTGCTGAAACCGTTGTTGATGGGGCATATGTCGCCCATATCCCCGTAATCCCATGAGCCCCATAAGCCCTCCCCCCTGTCCGCCCCTCTCGTCAGGCGGCGGTTGCAGATGCCGGGATACAAACAGAAATTTTTTTCGGTTATCTTCCCCTTCAACCACACGGGAAAGCCACATCCTGCCGGTCTCCTTCTCCAGGAGAGCGGCGACGGAGGAAACAGCATGATCTATCTGTTGTGTTGAAAACTCATCTTTTTTGCTCTGTGCAACGACATTGTTATTGGCATCGACAACAGCGACAAAATCAACCCCCGGCTGCTCGACAGCAAGGGAAAGTGCGCTCTTCAGATGGGTATCCCACGGTATCCACTCCCCGGATCCTTGCATATTGCTGCGCAGCGATTCACGAACGGAGCTGTTTATAAAATGGATCAATGTGAGCCCTTTCTGCTCCAGGGTCCCGATTATCAGGTTCTTTTCCCTCTGATAATTACTTACCGCAAAAAATGCGAGCAGCATGAGGAGCAACAGACATGCCGCCCCCAACAGCCAGGGGGAAAACTCTAAAAGTCTATTGCGGCTCTTCACTTTTCTGCTCCGCCCCCCCAATGCTGGTTATTTTTTCCAGAATGATTTTGGAAATCATATAGGTTGGCACCACGCCTTCATCTCCCATGGGTCCGGAAGCGAGGGTCTGCCCGCTGAGCATCGGATTGTCAGAGGCATAATAGGCATACAGGGTTTTTATATCGGCCTGGATATGGCCGCGTATTATGGCTCCGGAAATAGCCTTCTGATAATGTCCTCCCTCCATCTCCAGTCCAACTGCTTTCCAGCTTGAGGAGTAGAACCGTTCCAGCACATCCCGGTTTTGCAGTGATGTACCGAGAACGGTCAGCATCGGTCCCTTATAAACGGTAACGATTCCGGGGAAGTCTTCACTCTTGAGATAGTTATCGACAATATAATTATTGGCGGTACCCTCAAGTACGTGTGCGGTGGCAAGCATAATATCGCCTTTCTGTCCTGGCAATACTCCCGCTTTACCCATGATCGATATAGACGCTATCTGCAGCGTTTTTATCTGTCCTTCAACCTCAACCGGATTCAATAGCTCGTCCATTATTTCATAGGCCTGATTACCGAAAGCGTAGTCCATGACGACAACCAACGGTTTTTGCTTTCCGATAGCGTGATAATCGAGCGTAAGAGCCGGATGCACCCACGACTCGTCGATAGTGGCCAGGTCTATGATATTTGCATCAATGTTGGATCCGGATTTGTCTTCGACAAATACAAACCCGTGCTGCTTGGCGAAGTTTCTGATCTCATATTCCTTATCCCGAACCTTTCTGACCATATCATAGATATCGTCGGGAATATCTTCATTTATCCCCGCCAGGGTGCCCGCGCCGTAGAGCAGGTTTCTGATCGAATGCATGTTGGCGCTTATAATATGAACCGGCCTGTCGTAAACTCCAGCATCGAGCAGACGATCTTTCAATGATTTGGCCCAGATTGACGCGTATTTCTGATGATCGATCATGTCAAGCAGAGAGGGAGTGAAGTAGACGGTCAACTCATTTTTTTCAGACAGCCGCTCGGCCATCACCCTCTTGCCGACGCCATACACTATATGAAAAAGTCCGGAATTCGTTCCATGCTGGACCCTGCCATTTTCCAGATAATCGTATGTCTCCCGTGTTTCTTTATAGGTTCGCCCCAGGATAATTGACAGATTCCAGATGGCCTGCTCCAGCTTTTCCCCTTCCTCTATCACCTCGGAGGTAGTGACAAGTCTTTCGAGTTCGGCCCATTCCGAGCTCACCCCTTCGGTGCGGTGACAGATCTGGCTGTGGATTTTGTACGCCTCGATATTCAGAAAGGTGATATGGGTGAGAATATCGTAGATCTCGCTTTTCCCTCTGGTAACTACAAAACAGATCTCCTGGTCAGATACGGCAAAAGAGATCCTGCGCCTTTTCAGGGGCATGATTTTTTCAAAAGAGGTGTCGTGGAAATCTTCCTGGGCGGTAAGAATGATACGTTTGCAATTTTCTATTCCCCTGGGCATCCTGTCGATCACATATTCCAGTCCTTTCAGCTCGACAATCCTGTCGTCTGTCATCGACCCGTAAATCTCCGGACTCAGCTGTCTCAACGCATCGGACAGCTTTTGCCCCACCTTGCCCAACGGTCTGTACGACCCCTGCAGCACAACCGAGTCGGCCAGAGTTTTGAAGGTCCTGATGGCGTGACGAGCTTTCTGGGATTTTGAAAGTTGTTGCATTGTTGCTCCTTTGACAAACTATCTTCGGTGCACTCCGCTACCTTTTTGGGCGTATCGGCAGGAGGTGGCGCAGCGCTTATATGTTGCAGCTAACGGAAATAGGTACTGAAATCAAGGCACAAGCCATTATAGTACCTTTTATCCGCCAACTACAAGCGAAGAGGTTTACAAGACAACAATTTATCGGCCGCTATCGACCGCGAAAAAGGGAGACGCAGCAGGAGGAGGTTTTACCAGACAAAGGAAGCGAGTGCGGCGATCAGGTCATCCCTGCCCTGGCCGCTTTTGGCAGAGAACAGAATACGCTGCGACGGATGAATGGAGTGGCCCTTATCGAGCCGGGTGGCGTTTTTCATCCTCTCGTTGCCGCTGAGTTTGTCTATCTTGGTGTAAACCGGGATAAAGGGGATATTATTGACACGCAGCCAGTCAAAAAGCTGCGTGTCCTGAGATTTCGGTTCATGGCGGATGTCGACGATGACCACCACGCATTTCAGGGTCGACCTGTTTTGCAGATAGGTAGAAATAAGCCCCTGCCAGTCATTCTGCATCGCCTTGGGCACTTTTGCAAAACCGTATCCGGGTAAATCGACCAGGTAAAACTGCTCCCCCACCTGAAAATAGTTCAGCCCCTGGGTTTTGCCCGGACGGGCGCTTACTTTTACCAGCCCTTTCCTGCCAAGCAGCTTATTGATCAGGCTGGATTTACCGACATTGGAACGCCCGGCGAAAGCCACCTCCGGCAATTCTGCGGCTGGAAGCTGTTTGATGCTATGAACACTCAAAAGAAACTTTACTTTCGAAAAATCCACGGCGACTCCTCCATATTTTTAACCCGTCGCACCGGCCGCAGGTCGATTTCTTTTGTCCCTGTAGCTACACAGGGTTGCCAAGTTACACCGGAACAGATCACCGTTTAGATGATCTTGTTCAGGGCGTATTCGATAATGCCTTCGGCGCCGATCTTTTTCAGCTGCGGAATCAGATCCCTGACAATATCTTCGGAAACAACCGTCTCAACCGAATACCAGTCCTGATTGTAGAGATTGGCGATAGTCGGAGCGTTAAGTGACGGCAACAGCGCTACGACTTCATCGAGGTTTTCGTTTGCCACGTTCATTTTCAACCCGACGATGCGGTCGGCGGCAAGCGATCCCTGGAGCATAAGCGCTATATTTTCAATTTTCTCGCGCTTCCACGGATCCTTCCATGATTCTTTATTGGCTATAAACTGAGTATTGGACTCCATCAGCTCATAAATAATGCGCAGCCCGTGAGCACGGATGGTGCTCTCGGTCTCAGTTACCTCGACAATTGCATCGGCCAGTCCGGAAACTACTTTTGCCTCGGTTGCGCCCCATGAAAACTCGATCTCGACGTTAATCTTTTTCTCGGCAAAAAAACGTCTGGTCACTTCAACCAGTTCCGTCGCGATTTTCTTCCCTTCAAGATCCTCTATCGACTTGATATCGGAATCACCGGCCACGGCGATAACCCATCTTGTTGGCCGCTTGCTCACCTTCGAGTAAACGAGGTCGCAGACCAGGACAATGTCTGATTGATTCTCCATGGTCCAGTCTTTTCCGGTGATTCCCGCATCCAGCATACCGTTTTCCACGTAACGGGACATCTCCTGGGGCCGACAGATCGAGCAATCGAGGTCCGGGTCGTCGATCTTGGGAAAATAGTTCCTGGCCGCCGGTTTGATCTGCCATCCGGCTTTTTCAAAAAGTTCAATTGTCGCTTTTTCAAGGCTGCCTTTCGGCAGTCCCAGTTTCAACGTGCTCATTTTGGGTTCTCCTGCACTATATCCTGTTTTTCAGGATCTATTCTATACGTTGGGGTTAGACGGCTGATTGTGCTCCAGACGGGCATGCGAGGCTCCTTGGATCCACCATCACGCTTGGCAGCCGTTTATTTTTTATAAACCTTCTCAGGGTCAAACAACGGTGCACCTTCAACTACCAGGGCATCATTTTCAAGTCGGCGATAAAAACAGGAACGGTGGCCGGTGTGGCAAGCTGCTCCGCCGATCTGTTCCACCTTGTAAATGACGGTATCATCATCACAGTCGACAAGAATTTCATGAATCTTCTGTATATGTCCCGATGTCTCCCCCTTGAGCCACAATTTATTGCGGGACCGGGACCAGTAATGTGCCTTGCCGGTTTTTACCGTCTCCTTCCAGGCCAGCTCGTTTATATACGCCAGCATCAGCACTTCATTGGTCTGATAATCCTGCACTATAGCCGGCAGCAATCCACTTTCCGATTTAGAAAAATTCAGTGACACCATATTCCTTTCCAGTTCAATACCCAGGTCCACTCTGCTTCGGCAACCGTTTTTGGGTTCAGCTCGTTCACTGTTGCCGCCACAGCTCTATAATTTAGCATAAAAACCTTTTAAATTAGACAGCGATCGGGGCTTTGTCAAGGAACACTCGTGAATATGGTAAATTTGAGCCAATTTTGTTGCATAAAGTTGAGTTCTATCTATAGTATGCACTTCAAAATCAGTGGACCCCACATATTGGAACATAAATATACAGATCCTGATATCTAAGGAGTTTTATTGTGACACAGCCCAAAAATAATGACACCGTGGTAGTGGCATTTACCGGAAAACTGGACAACGGCGAGATCTTTTATGTTGTCGAAAAGGATAATCCAATGAGCGTTGCGCTCGGCAGCGGTGACCTGCCGCCAACTGTGGAATCGGCTATTCTGGAGATGAAAGTCGGCGACACGAAAAAAATACGTGTTCCACCCGACGAAGGTTACGGCCCCAGGCAGAAAGACCTGTTACAGGTTATCGAGAGTGAAGAGATGGTAGCCTCGATCAAACCGCTGCCGGGCATGGTTCTCTCGCTTCAGGTCGAAAAAGACGGCCAGCCGCAAAAAGTTCCAGCAACGGTGATTCAAGTAGACGGCCCCAAGGTTACCGTCGACTACAACCACCCTCTCGCCGGCCACCACCTGACCTACGAGCTTGTGCTGCTTGACATCATAAAAGCGGCGGTTCACTGATAACGTTAACAACAACTTCCGGCTGCAAAAACCGCATCCCTGCGGTTTTTGCAGCTCACTCTCCGCTTCTGGAACTTACAGAGTTACATCCCCTCAGACAGACCGACTGTTCCTTCAAGCAGCGCGCCGTCAAGCAGCGTGTTTTTCCTCTTTGTCCCGGTAAGATCGGCACCGCGAAGATCAGCCTTATACAGGTCAGCACTTTCCAGGTCTGCATTTCTCAGGTCGGCGTCTTTGAGGTTCGCGCCCTTCAGGTTTGCATTCTCGAGATTCGCGTCAAGCAGATTGCAGCCGGAAAGATCGGCGGCTTCCAAATCAGCATTTTTTAGATTTTTACCGGAAAGATCGAGCCCTGAAAGATCGCATCCGTAGCATCTCTTGGTGTCCAGCAACCGTTCCAGTTGTTTCTTTTTCGGGTTTTCAGCCGGCTGAAGTTCCGGCACTGGTTCCGTTTTTTCAACAGCGTTGCCCGATTCGACCTTCTCCACTGCTGTTTCAGCAGGCGGCTCCTCAACCTTGGGCATGCTCACGACCGCAGTTTCCACAGGGTTTATTTTTTTCACCTCAGGGGCCTCCGGCTGCACCGTTTGCAAGGCGCCGCCGTCATCCCCAGGCTGTTCGGTGGTAACATTTTCTGCAACAACAACTGCGGTTTTATTATCAGGATTTTTTTTCGGTTTTTCCTGTTCTTCTACATAAACCTCTTTTTCAAGCTCGGTCACTCCGATATTCTCATAGGGCACGTCAGTGATGAACCCACCGTCCAGAAGAGCACCGGTAATATATGCCGTACTCATGTCGACTCCGCGCAGGTCGGCCCCGCGCAGGTCGGCTTGCTCCAGGTCGGCTCCTCCGAAAACCGCCCCGTTGAGGGTGCACCCCTTCATATTCGCCCCGGACAGATCGGTCAGGAAAAAGGTGGAAAGCGACAAGTCGGCGCCTTCAATATCCACTCCGGATAGATCCATCCTGTTGAAATTGAGCCCGGAAAGATCACACTCTTTGCAAGTTCTTTTCTGTAAAAGAATCCGCAGGTTTTCTTTTGCTGCAACACCACCACTGCCGGAACTATCGGCAACGCCCGCAAAATTCAGGATAAGCGCGAAAATCGAAGATACAACGACTGTGTTTTTTTTCATGACCTATCTTGCTGTTATGTTTTTTAAAATTCCGTAATGATGCCCCCCTCTCCCTGTCTTTCTCGTACATGATTCTCGACAGAGTCCGGGGCGTGTAGAAAATTTTGTGGAAATTCCATTTTTCCTGCGTTTTTGTATGTTCTTTCCAGAACAGCTTTATTTAACTGACAATATTGCAGTCTACAGTATTTTCTGAAACGGTGTCAATAATTCTAACGCATCCCACCACTCTGCATGAACAATAACTTTTACCGGGGGCAGGAGAAATTTCCCCTTTTACCACCGTTTTTTCCTGGTTCTCTTCCACTTCCACGGAGGGATAACAACAGGCCCGGACCAGAGGTTACGTTTTTCAGATCTTGCCTTTTCCTCAAGTTCCTTCCAATCGGCGCACATCTTTTTCCGGCAAAAACCCGGATGCACCCAGGCCAGGCCTTCTGCCACCAGCGACCGGTTGATCATCGTTCCGTTTTGATCAGAGACCATCGCCACAAGCCGGCTATATCGATCATGGCCAATTCCGGCCACAGTGACCTTCCTTCCCAGCAGGGTGCGACGAACATAACGTCTTGCTTTTTTGCTGTACGGCTGGTCGTACTCGGGACTGTCAATCCCGTAGAATCGCACCTCGATCTTTTTGTTTTTTGCCAACACAATAACGGAATCCCCGTCGATAACCTTTATCACCTTTCCCTGAAAAGCCGGTTTTGCGAACACTTCCTCCCAGGGAGAAAATATGGCCATGACCAGCACCAGACAAAAGACGATAGCGACGCCTGGCCTTCCGGTTGCAGATGTCGTGTACACCTTATCCTGCTGGAAGAGAATCGATTGCATGTTTTCTGTGTTCATGGCAGGTAATTGGGAGACGTGACAGCACCACAAGATAAAAAAAGAGGGGATCTGCAGCAAATCTGCAGATCCCCTCTTGATAGTTGGCGGAGCGGACGGGACTCGAACCCGCGACCTCCGGCGTGACAGGCCGGCATTCTAACCAACTGAACTACCGCTCCAGCATTTTGCTGCTTGTAGCGATCTGGTGGGCGGCACAGGGCTTGAACCTGTGACCCTCGGCTTGTAAGGCCGATGCTCTCCCAACTGAGCTAGCCGCCCGTCCTGAACGCTATTTATCGCTAAGATCCGTCCACTGTCCAGATTTAAGCAAAAAAGGGACCCGGCTGTTCCCGACTCCCTATATCGATACGCTGGCGGAGCGGACGGGACTCGAACCCGCGACCTCCGGCGTGAAAGGCCGGAACTCTCCCAACTGAGCTAGCCGCCCGTCTCAATCAATGGTGAGGGTCTATTTACCAACTTCACCTTACTACGTCAAGCAAAATTATAAGAGATTTGCAGATTCTCATAAAAACTGTTTTACTTTCTTTTTCACAAGGTTAAAGTTGCAATTTCACTCTGTTCCGAGCGCATGCAGCTGTTTTTTTGCCGCTTTGTCTCCCTTTGCCACCTGCCCCCGCTCTCTGTTGCGGAAAATACTTTTTCCCTTTTTAAGAGCAAGCGCGCGATCAAGAACTTCATCCATATGCTCGACCACATCAATGGTAAGCGATTTTCTGATCCTGACAGGGACATCGTTCAAATCCCTCTCGTTCTCTTTCGGGATAAGTACGTGGGTTATATTACCCCTTTTGGCGGCAAGTAGTTTTTCGGTAAGACCGCCGATGGGCAGAACCCTGCCCCTGAGGGTGATCTCACCGGTCATGGCGAGGTAATGTTTCACCGGAATCCTGGTCAATGCGGAAACAAGAGTCGTCGCAATCGTTATTCCTGCAGAGGGACCGTCCTTGGGAATCGCACCCTCGGGAACATGGACATGGATGTCAAGCTTCTGGTAAAACTGCTCTTCAAGCCCCAGAGCCTCCGCCCTAGTCCGCACATAACTCAGAGCGGCCTGGGCCGACTCCTGCATCACATCACCCAGTTTACCGGTAATTATCAGTTTTCCCGAACCGGTCATGAGGGTCGCTTCGATTTGCAGCAACTCCCCTCCCACTTCGGTCCAGGCAAGCCCTGTGGCGAGGCCGATTTCATCGTGTTCCTCAGCCAGACCATAACGATATTTGGGGGTTCCCAGATATTTCAGAACCGACTGGACATTTACCCGGTACTTTTTACTGCTGCGCTTCCTCTTCAGCCTGTCTCTTGCCACCTTGCGGCAGAGCGAAGCTATTATCCTCTCAAGATTCCGCACCCCAGCTTCCCGGGTATACCGGCGAACTATCTCTAAAACCGCTCCGTCGGTAAGATTAATGTCTCCCTGTTTAAAGCCGTTTTCCTTCAACTGTTTGGGGATGAGATATCCTTCGGCAATCTTGAGTTTGTCTTCTTCGGTATACCCGCTTATCTGGATTATTTCCATCCGGTCCTGCAGCGGTACCGGAATACCGTGAAGGCTGTTTGCAGTGGTAATGAAAAAGACCTCGGAGAGATCATAATCGATATCCAGATAGTGGTCATTGAAGGCGACGTTCTGTTCGGGGTCGAGAACTTCGAGCAGCGCCGAGGACGGGTCGCCGCGAAAGTCCATCGACATTTTATCCACTTCATCAAGACAGAAGACAGGATTTGATTTCCCTACCTTCTGCATGGCCTGGATGATTTTGCCAGGCATTGCCCCGATATATGTTCTCCTGTGGCCGCGGATTTCCGCTTCATCACGAACTCCGCCAAGGGACAGTCTGGCAAATTTTCGTCCCATGGCCCGGGCGATTGATCGGCAGATAGAGGTTTTACCAACCCCCGGTGGGCCGACAAGGCAGAGGATCGGCCCTTTGATTTTCTTGACCTGCGCCTGTACCGCCAGATATTCCAGAATCCGTTCCTTGGTCTTGGACAGACCGTAGTGATCAGCTTCCAAAATTTTCTCGGCCTTCTGGATATCTATCTTCGATCTGCTCTTTTCATCCCAGGGCAGGTTGACGATACAGTCTATATAGTTGCGCACCACCGTCGTCTCTGCAGACATCGGCGGCATCGATTTGAGCTTTTTAAACTCCTTGAACGTTTTCTCCCTGGCCGCATCAGGCATTTTTTTTGCCTTGATCGTCTCCTCAAGCTCACCCATTTCGTCCAGACCGTCCTCGTTCTGTCCTATCTCGGTCTGAATTTCCCTGACTTTTTCACCGAGGTAGTAATCACGCTGGGTTTTGCCCATCCGCATCTTCACCTTGGCGTTAATTGACTTCTCGATCTCCCCAAGCTCGATTTCCCTGTTCAGGACCTCAAGAACCTTCTCTATCCTGGCAGTAAGTGGATCAATTTCCAGTATCTGCTGCTTCTCTTCGCTCTTGAGAGGCAGATGGGAGCAGACGATATTGAGCAGTTTCTGCGGGTTATCAATTGACTCTATCGACTTGACAACCTCTTTCGCTATTTTTTTGTTTTCCGCCGCAAAATCGCCGAAAAATTTTTTGAGCTCGCGTTCGTAGGCAACAAGCTTGACGTTCTTTTCAACTTCATCCGAACACTCCTCGATTTCGGCCTGCAAGAACTTGTCATGGGGTACAAACGAAACTATCTTGGCCCTCTTCTTCCCTTCAACCAGAGCTTTTATCGTGCCATCGGGCAGACGCAACAGCTGCATCACGGTTGCCAGGGTGCCAAAGCTATAGAGGTCGTCGCTTTCAGGAACATCTACGCTGGATTTCTTCTGTGTCACAAGCAGGATGTCCGTCTTCTTTTCCATGGCGTCTTCAAGCGCCTGTATGGAGTTTTTTCTCCCCACTACCAGTGGAGCCACCATATGAGGAAAAATGACAATATCCCGCAAGGGCATCAACGGGTACAGTTTCGTCACAAAATCACCTTTAGATAATACAGTTCAATTGAAAAAAGACAGGTCAAGACCGTAACCGGGATCAACCAGCCTTTAATTGATCTTCTTGCGGATTGTGATACAGAACCACCGGATAATCACCCTGGGTGATTACCTGCTCACTGATAACACATTCCTGAACATTTTCTTTTGATGGAAGATCGTACATCACTTCGAGCATGGCTTCTTCCATTACCGAACGAAGACCACGGGCTCCGGATTTCCTGGTCAGCGCCTTGCGGGCGATAGCCGTGAGGGCACCTTCGGTAAAGCGCAGACTGATGCCGTCAAACTCAAACAACTTCTGGTACTGCTTGGTCAATGCGTTCTTGGGTTCCTTGAGGATGCGGACAAGGTCTTCCTCCACCAGTTCATCCATCGTCGCGATAACCGGCAGTCTGCCGACGAGTTCGGGAATCAGGCCGAACTTGAGCAGATCCTCGGGCTGCACCAACCGTAACAGTTCCCCTATTTTTCTTTTGTCCTCGCCGGTAACTTTTGCGCCGAATCCTATCGACTTGGCACCCTGGCGCCTGCTCACAACTTTGTCGAGTCCGACAAATGCTCCGCCGACGATGAAAAGTATGTTGGTGGTGTCGATCTGCACCAGTTCCTGCTGGGGATGTTTTCTGCCGCCCTTTGGCGGAATCGATGCGTTGGTTCCCTCAATTATTTTCAGCAGCGCCTGCTGAACCCCTTCGCCCGATACGTCGCGGGTAAGCGACGGACTCTCCGATTTCCTGGCGATCTTGTCGATTTCATCGATATAAATGATCCCGCGCTGCGCTCTTTCCACGTCATAATCGGCAGCCTGCAACAGGTTCACCAGAATGTTCTCGACATCCTCCCCGACATAGCCCGCCTCGGTGAGCGTGGTGGCATCGGCCATGCAGAACGGCACGTTGAGAATCCGGGCAAGCGTCTGAGCGACCAGGGTTTTACCGGATCCGGTCGGTCCGACAAGGATAATGTTGGACTTCTGCAGTTCCACCCCGTCGATATCGGCAGGAGCATCGATTCGTTTGTAATGATTGTGCACCGCTACGGAAAGAACTTTCTTGGCATAATCCTGGCCGATCACGTAATCGTCGAGATACTGATTTATCTGCATCGGCTTAAGCGATACCTGTTGCTGTTCCTGGGTATCGGGAATATTGTCATCGTCCTTGTCTAGAACAATCTCGTTGCATAAGCTTATACATTCATCGCAGATGAAGACATCGGGCCCCGCTATGAGTTTTCCCACCTCATCCTGATTTTTGCCGCAAAATGAGCAATTACAGTCGGTGTCATTGCTGTATGTATCGTCCATCTTATTCCACCTCAACCAGCTCTTCCCTGTTTGTGAGCGTTTTGTCTATAATACCATATTCCTTGGCTTCCGCCGCACTCATAAAATAGTCTCTTTCCGTGTCGCTGGCAATTTTTTCAAACGGTTTTTTGGTATGATAGGCGAGCAACCGGTTCAGATCGTTTTTCAGTCGAAGTATCTCTTTGGCCTGAATGTCGATATCAGTCGCCTGCCCTTGAAACCCGCCCATGGGCTGATGAATCATTATTCTGGCGTTCGGAAGAGCATATCTCTTGCCATGGGCACCCGCCGTAAGGAGGAATGCTCCCATGGAGGCTGCCTGTCCCATGCACAGCGTAACGACATCACTCTTCACGTACTGCATGGTATCGTAAATAGCCATTCCAGCCGACACCGAACCGCCAGGAGAGTTTATATAAAAGGTAATGTCTTTTTCCGGATCTTCGGCTTCAAGAAAAAGCAACTGTGCGACGATCACGTTAGCCACATCGTCGGTAACCGCTGAACCCAGAAAAATGATCCGTTCTTTCAGCAGGCGGGAATATATATCGTAAGCCCGCTCCCCACGAGGGCTTTGCTCAACCACCATTGGCACAAGGTTCATGAATGTATCTCCTTAAAACGGTTCGACTGCAACAGGCACAGAGCCCGATGCAGTCGTAATTGGTAAAAAGCGATCAGAGGACAGGCAGTGAGGCTCCCCACTGCACTGGTCATTATAAGTAGTCTTCCGGCAGATGCAAGCGCTCTATCAACTTTCTGAAGTATCGGCGTTGTCTGCTGATTCCGCCACTTCCTCTTTTTCTTCCTGCTGCTTTTCTTCAGTCTCTTTTGCCGGTTTGACGAACACTGATTTCTCCCTTAAAAAGGCCAGGATTTTTTCATTGAGCAGCTCGTTCATGAAAGGAAGGAGGTCGTCCCGGTTTTTAAAAAATTCTTTTACCTGAGCCACCGGCATGTTGTACATGTCGCCGATACGCTGGAAGCCGCGCTCCATATCTTCATCCTGCACCTTGATCTCTTCCTTTTCGGCAATCTTCTTCAGGATGAAATCGCCGCGCACCCGCTTAGCGGCCACCTCGGCATTCTGCTCGGCAAGCGTTTCCCGGCTCAATCCGGCAGCCTCAAGGCTCATACCAGCCTGCTCGAACTGCTGCTCGGTCTGCTTGATCATCTGCTCTATTTCAAAGGCGACCAACCGATTCGGCACTTCAAACTCATGAATTTCAAGGAGCTTTTGCATAATGCGGTCGGTAGTTGCTCCCTCCTCCCTCTGTTCACGCTGCTTGGTCAGCCTCTCGTTTATGGAAGCCTTCAACTCATCAAGAGTATTGAACTCCTCCCCCGCATCCTTGGCAAACTCATCGTCGATCTCGGCCAAAACACGTTCCTTGATATCTTTCACAATGACCTTGAATTCGATTTTCTTGCCTTTTAAAATCGGGTTCGGGTGGTTTTCGGGGAAATCGACTTCATGACTTTTCTCCTCCCCTTTATTCATGCCGACCAGCTTTTCCTCGAACTCGTGTCCCATATTGCCGGAACCAACTTCCACCGAATAATCATCCTGTTTAACCTGGGGCATGGCATTTCCCTCGTGATATCCCTGGAAATCCACCACCACAATGTCCTCAGCCTGCACCGGGCGGTCCCCCGCCGACGCCAGCGGAGCCATCCTCTTCTGCATGGATTCAAGCTCCAGCTGAATTTCCTCGTCGGTAACGAGAATGTCATCCTTCTCTATCTCCAGGCCGGCATATTGGCCAAGGTCGAATTCAGGGCGTATATCCACCTCTGCGACAAAGGTGAACGAGCCGTCTTCATTATAGTTTACTTCCTTGATTTCCGGATGAGTAACAGGATCAATCCCCTCTTTCTCGACAGCGTCAAAATAGTTATCCTGGACCAGCTTCTCTCCGGTTTCTCCTTCAACCTGCGGTTTATAATGCTTGACAATTATCGAACGCGGCACCTTGCCACGGCGGAAACCTTTCAGCTTGACCTCTTTTTTCAGCTTTTCGTAAGCCTTATCCAGTTTTGGTTGAACAGTTTCATTAGGCAGGGTGACCGTAATTTTTTTTGTGAGAGCACTGATCTCTTCTACCTTTATGTCCATCGGGTATCATCCTTTAATTTTAAATTATCATACACACCCGTCTCTCCTCATACAAGCCTTTGACATTGCAGCGAATTTTCAAAATGGTCAAGAATCGGCAAAGAGAATAATCTGACAGGTGAGGCTTATATCTGTTTTTAAGTGGTGCGAGAGGGGGGACTCGAACCCCCACACCGAAAGGCGCCAGATCCTAAGTCTGGTGCGTCTACCAATTCCGCCACCCTCGCCTCTTGACAAAAGCGCAACGATCTCCTGACAATCCTCCTGAAAACAGGATGAATGCAAAAACGTCTATGGAATCGTCACTCTTATCAGAACGGTATTAAATAATTCAGATAACGACCACAGTCAAGTGCGTACTTAACATATTAGCGATTGAACCATAAAAAAAAATGGCGCTGACCTGCTCACAGGAGTTTCATCTTCGTTTTTTGATAACTCTACATTCTGTGTTATCTTGTAGCGATAGGGTTGTATATATCCCATTGCGCAATGGGAACAGAGTGGCTATCTTGCCGGTATACAGTCCGCAGTGTTCATTAATAATTTTTCCTATGAGGACATTATGAAAATTCACAGCATATTAGGAACGGGAGTCTGCGCTCTGCTTTTTGCGTCAAGCGGAGCAGCAAACTCCGTTCCCGACTCAGGCCAGGACAACATGATCCAATGGGATACGCAGGCACAATGGGCGATCAAAGGTAACCCAATAGACATGGTCCATTCCCTCGACGGCAAACTCGTCTATATCCTCAACGACAGCAACCAGGTACAAATTTACAATACAGCCGGCAAATTACAGGGAACCATCCCCGTTGACGACGGCGTATCGGCCATCGATATCGCGGCTAAAGGGGAAAAGCTGTATCTGACAAACAAGGCAACCAGTACCTTTCAGGCAATTTCGGTCTATTTTGTTCACAACATCGACATCACCGGGTCGCCGATCCACGGCCCTGCCGATGCGCCAGTTACCATTGCCGTGTTTTCCGACTTCGAATGACCGTACTGCAGCAGACTTCTGCCGCTACTCGAGCAGGTGCTCGAAAAGAATCCGAAAACCGTAAAAATCGCCTTCAAAAATATGCCCTTAAGGTTTCATAAAATGGCTGATCCCAGCGCCCGTGCAGCACTGGCTGCCCGAGAACAGGGAAAATTCTGGGAGTTTCACGATCGCCTTTTCGCGGAAAAAAAATTGACCCAAGATTCCATTGATACCATTGCCAAATCCCTTGATCTCGATATGGAGAAGTTCAAAACGGACATGGCATCCCCGAAGGTGCGGGCGCAGATCCAGAAAGATATCCAGGACGCAACAAAAGCCGACGTAACCGGTACTCCAACCATTTTCATTAACGGCCGCAAACCAAGCCAGAGGAGCCTTGCCGGCTTTCAGGCGGTCATTGACAGCGAACTCAGCAAGTTAAAGCAATAATTTATTTTAATGACCACAAACATCATTCATCGAGAGATCAGCTTTGCCGATAACGGACAGGCAGGCACCCTGTACGGCGAGCTGAACAAGAACCTTATCGCTCTTGAAAAAAGTGCCGGAGTATCGATCAACGCCAGGGGAACTGACATGAGGATATCCGGGATGCCTCACGACGTCGAACTGGTCGCCACGCTTGTGGAACAGCTCTACGGCCTTATCGGCAAAGGCTATCCGATCTACAGTACCGATTTTGCCTTCGGCCTGAAAGTGCTGGAATCCAACCCCAAGGCGAGACTCGACAAGATCTTCCTGGACAAGGTCTACGTGACGACCCACAACCGGGTTATTTCACCAAAGACCAGGAATCAAAAACTGTATATCGACGCAATCAGGCAAAACGATATCGTTTTTGGCATTGGTCCCGCCGGAACCGGCAAGACCTATCTGGCGGTCGCCATGGCCGTATCGGCTCTTACTTCGGGGCAGGTGCGCTCTATTATTCTTACCAGACCCGCTGTTGAGGCCGGAGAAAAACTCGGCTTTCTGCCCGGAGACCTTGCACAGAAAGTCAACCCATATCTCCGACCTCTCCACGATGCCCTCAACGATCTCCTGGGTCCGGAAAGAGCCTTTGACCTGATCGAACAGGAGATTATCGAGATAGCCCCCCTCGCGTTCATGAGAGGAAGAACGCTCAGCAATGCCTTCATCATTCTCGATGAGGCCCAGAACACCACCCGGGAACAGATGAAAATGTTTCTCACCAGGATCGGCTTCGATTCCCGGGCGGTGGTTACCGGCGACACGACCCAGGTCGACCTGCCGACCAGGAGCCAGTCGGGACTTCTGCAGGCCAAGAAGATTCTATCTACCATAGAGGGGATAAGCTTCTGTTCATTTTCAAAGGTCGATGTAGTGCGGCACCCGTTGGTACAGAAAATTATCCACGCCTACGAAAAGAGTAAGAGTTAAACATGCCAGCGGAGATAACCGTTATAGCCGACATCAGCAGTTATCCGATTGATTTGCGTGATATCACTGACAGCGCCGATGTTGTGCTTGCCCAATGCGGCTCAGACTCATACAACCTGTCGGTGGTGCTGGCCGATGACCGGGAAATCCAAAGACTCAACCGTCAGTACCGGCATCAGGACAAGCCGACCAACGTACTCTCTTTTCCTTTCAGTGACGGCGCCGATGACGTGATCGCAGCTCTTCCTGTACGGGAACTCGGAGACGTGGTAATTTCTGTTGAAACGGCCAGCCGTGAAGCTTTAGAATATGGCCAGTCACTGTACTATCGCATGAGATGGCTGCTCGTTCACGGAATTCTTCATCTTATGGGGTACGATCACGAGCGATCCGAGGATGATGAACATGAAATGTTTGCCAAGGAAAAAAAATTGTTGAAAATACTTGAAAAAAAAGAGGAGAGAAGCGATGGCTAAACTCGCTATCAACGTAGATCATGTAGCAACTGTAAGACAAGCCCGGGGAATCACCGAACCGGACCCGGTGACCGCCGCCGGAATCTGCGAACTGGCCGGAGCGGCGGGCATCGTCATCCACCTCCGCGAAGACCGCAGACACATCCAGGACCGGGATGTATATCTTCTCCGGGAGACGATCAAGACCAAGATGAACCTTGAGATGGGCGCAAACGATGAGATTATAAAAATCGCCCTGGAGGTACAGCCCGACCTTGTCACCCTCGTTCCTGAAAAGCGCGAAGAACTGACAACGGAGGGAGGGTTGGATGTCGATGCACAATTGACGAGAATTGCGTCCGTAGTTGAACAGATGGGAAAGGATAACATTCCCGTATCACTGTTTGTCGATCCTGAACCCAGACAACTCAAGGCGGCGGCAAAAGCGGGTGCAGCCTTTGTGGAGCTGCACACCGGAAGGTACTGCGATGCCCTTAGCGAAGACGAACAGGCCAAGGAATTTGCCATGATCGCCGAAGCCGCCGAGGAAGCAGTTTCGCTGGGGCTGAGGGTCAACGCCGGCCATGGCCTCAACTATCAGAACACTGCGCCGATCGCCGCCCTTGCGACCATCGAAGAACTTTCAATCGGACACGCCATAATCGCCCGCTCCGTTTTTACCGGACTGGACCAGGCGGTAAGAGAGATGCTGGCCATTGTAATGCGGGCTGAATCTTCACTTTAAGAACAGATGAAGGCAGGTTACAAAAGTACAGCATGGCTCAGCTTCGGCGAAGAGGTCGCCAACGCCGTCACCCACGGAGTTGCCGCCATCCTCGTTCTGATCTCAATGCCATTTGCCTATATAACCGCCTATAAAGACGGCAACCTCGTGGATCTGATCGGTGTTGCCGTCTTTTGTATCGCCATCTTTTTAATGTTTATCAACTCCATGATCTATCACATCATGGAACCCGGATCCAGACACAAGGAAATCATGCGGATAATGGATCACATTTTCATATATGTGGCCATTGCCGGGACATACACGCCCATCGCACTTTCCGTGATTGCCGGCTGGCAGGCGATTGTTATCCTGACTGTCCAGTGGATAGCCGTCGTTGCGGGTATTCTTTACAAATCACTTGCGCGAATGTCGATTCCCAAGGTGTCGGTGATGATCTACCTGATTATGGGCTGGACCCTGGTTATTTTTATGCCTATGTTTGTTCGCAACGCAAACCATGTCCTGTTCTGGCTGATCCTTACCGGCGGCATTCTATATAGTGCGGGAGCGGCGATTTATGCGCAAAAAGGGTTCAAGTACCACCATATGGTCTGGCATCTTTTTGTCTTCCTGGCCGCATGCACCCACTTTACCGGTATCTGCTTTTTTCTTTACGACTAGGTTCAACAACAATTTTATACTCCGGGACATGGCATCGCCTTGTTTGCCAAACACCATACCAGCCGTGCGCCTGTAATTTTTGTCGGCCAGAACTAGCGACGTCATAGTTTTTCAAGTACAACATGACTTTTCGGAGCAACCGGAGGATCACACCAGTGGGTATCGCTTTTTATGCGCCGCATGAAGATCGCACTCTTGTTCGTGTTATTTTCTGCATATGTACTCAACTACCCACTTGAAAAATATTATAAAACTTGCTAAAGAAGTTGTCGGTTCGGCAGGGAATTTGGTCTGGCCGTGCTGTGATTGAATCTTCTGTTGCCTGGATGGTGGAACTGGTAGACACCCGAGACTTAAAATCTCGTGGGCTTTAGGCCCGTGCGAGTTCGATTCTCGCTCCAGGCACCAAATGATAAAAAGGAGTTAGCTCAGATTGAGCTAACTCCTTTTTTCGTTAGAAACTGGTTACTTTTGAAGCATCGAGGGCCACCACTTTTTACTGGCAACTCATATTCTCGCTGGAATATCGGTTAAATGAGTTGATAAGATGATCCGGTGTAATCTTCGTGCAGATCTCAGTTGTCTTCACGGCGAGGTGACCGAGGAACTCGGAGACATCCTTGAGAGGCATGCCAGCCTCAATCCACCGGGTTGCAAATGTATGCCGCATCATGTGTAGGTAAAGTTTATCTTTATGCCCGATCGCCTTCCGCATACGTGATCCTTCCCTAAAAATGTAGACACTCAGTTAACCCGCTGTTATGAAAATGACAGGAGGAAAAAATGAGTGCTCACCAGAGAAGGAAATACGATTCAGAATTTAAAAGAAACGCTGTCTTGCTGACTGAAGATCCGGACCGCACCGTCCGGGAAGTAGCCGATAGCCTGGGGATAAGTGCAGACCTCCTTTACCAGTGGAGGAAAAGATATCGCCAGCAAGGAGATCTGGCTTTTCCAGGAAACGGTAAAGTGGCTCTTACTCCCGAACAGCAGCGCATTCAAGAGTTGGAAAAGCGGCTCAAGGATGCAGAGATGGAG
>NZ_FNJI01000083.1 GCF_900104445.1 Desulforhopalus singaporensis
CCCTTTGGGAACTCATCCGCTCTACCATGCAGTTATTTGAGGTAGATTCCATGGAGAGAGTCCTGCGGATAATAGTTTTTGGCAGCAAGGAGGCTTTCAAAACGTAATGGCTTATTGCTCAACCCCAAAAACGTTGTTTCAAAGATCAAAGCCCCATGAAAAAATCAAATTTCCATGGGAAAATGGATTGATGTGCCCAAGAAACAGTCAATTTTAGGAAAAAAAAGACTTCATCTCCGGATAAATCGTAGATGAAAGCCTTGCTCCTTTAAAATTCATCATGACAACCTCTGATACCTCATGAAGAGTTGCGTCTTTGGCGAATAAGTCGCTAAAACGGGAATAGCTGTGTTTTGCCCAACATGATTTGAGCATTCCATCGGCTGCAAGGTCGAAATTTTTTGCTCTGATTGCTGACCACATACGCCGGAATTTAAACAATCCTTCGACACCAAGGTTGAACGCCATATTAACGAGCACGTCCTGTCTGGTGGGAGTGAGGTTTTTCATTGAAGGCATTAGATGATTATGCACATTTAGCTATTGAAGCGATCCGTCAAAGCATGGATCGTGCAAGCCGGCTGCTATGTAAGACGTAAAACATCTCTCTGAGGGGATAATAAAATTAAATAGACTGCAGTCATACGCGGCTTATTTTATCGATTATTCAGAACCACTAACCCACTCCCCAACACATCTATACAAAATCAATACATTAGATGATTGCAAGCTGCCTTTTACAATTGAATTATTCCAAATCCCATCGTTCGACAGCTTTTAAGTATTTCGCCATATCATGATCCTCAACACCATCAATCCCTCTCTCGAGCAAAGCATTAAATGCACCATCAAAATGGTCAACAAACTTAAACCAATACCCTGGATCTTTATGGATTGTGAGTTCTTCCGATATGTACAAGTAGCTACCAATATGACTATACCCCATTAGACGAGCAGGAACTCGAGTAACAATATCGTTATTATTATGAAATCTGAAAAATCTCGCTTTACACTCTGAATTGAATATTCGCGCTGTTTCTCTTGTCAAGACACGAGGCTGGCCAAATGTGTAGGCGCTTGTAAATGGCTTGTCTTCATGTATAAATTTTGCTGCTGCAATAGTTGCCATAGCCCCACCTAAACTATGCCCAGTAAAAAAGACTGGTCTTTTTCTTCGACCCTGAAGTTCACGACATCTCGCCTCAATAGGTTTCCACACATCCTCAACAGAGTTCCAAAAGCCTCTATGGAACTCTCCAAACAGCTCTTTTTTCGCAAAAGCATTAAGATTATCTAACCAATCTTTCAATTCATTGGTACCTCGAAACACTATGCATATATAATCTTCATGCTCTATAACTGCTGCTTGCGCACTATTTTTGTCAACACCGAATACAGAAATAAACTTGAGATCATTATTTTTTAAATTTTTAAGTATTTTTTCTTCATCCGGAATTTGATTTCCATCTGATTTTTTTAAATAAATTTCTTTCGAAATCCTTGCCATCCAGTAAGCAGTGTTGGCATCTAATACCGTCTTATAAGGAGTTATTTTATTCACTTTTTGCCTCCATTTTGTTCTTCAACAGAATTAGTTAACTTATTTCAAAGACTAGCGTAATGTTAGCCAGTAAATATTCTGAGCTCCACTGCAAGGAATTCTGCTATTTATATGGTTGATCCTTGATATATATGAATCAAAACCCCCATTTTTTAAGCTGATATTGAGCCTCTACTCTGTTTTCAATCGAGTTCTCAAGAGAAGGAAAAAAATCTAATCCTGTCAAAGTTTCGATAGTATTAACAGGCACTACATAATCCTTAATTTCACCTGTAGCTCCTACATGAGGGAGTAAAAAGGCTATGGTCCTTGGCTTTGAATCATCAAATCGAAGTAATACCTTATAAAAATATCCAGGTATAGTTACCTCATTATCCCCTATTGCTCCTAAAACCCCTTTAAAAACAGGACCGGTAACCACATACAATATACCGTAAATTTCGACTTGGTTGCGAACCCAAGCCTCAAGATCAGCCCATATACCGCGGTTAAAACTAGGGAGCTGAGGACTCATGTTCGACATAAGAAAGGATTCACGGTTAGCTTCTTCGGACATATTATTTACTGCAGCTGGACACATGTGACCTCGATCAAATCCGGATGATCTGTAATCGGCTTTAGTGGCACTTTTACCGAGAACCGCATCATCCTTTTCAAAGCAATCGCATCGGTCCCTCTGCATAGCGACTTCTTCAACTGTAATCTCATAAGCAACCCAGTTCGGCTGTTCATGCTCTTCGTTGTAAGATAAAGTGAATTGTGTGTAGGTGATTGTCTGACTGCCTTCGGGCGACAACGGGAGATAATTAAAGGCTGCACCATTTTCCACACCAAAAAATAATATTACAATCGAGTACAATAATAGACGTAACAATCGAAGAGCTTTCATACAACACTCCATATTAACAAGCATTAGGGATTGTTAAATTTACCCTTCAAAAAAAACGTCAGACGATTTACAAATGCTACCAATAGGAGCATTATCTCTCTGTTTGCCAAAACTTTTTATTTCCCAGGATAAACAATCTTAAAAGGCCTAGTTGCTAATGCAATTCTGGTAATTGGCCTATTGTAATTAGTCTTAATAGTAAATCGCATAATTGCCTTAGCTTTTATTTCCTTTACTTTTATTATCCATTCTCCATCATCTTTTTTGTGCTCTAATATTACTTTGCCTTTTTGTTTATTAAACGCAACATCTTCCTCTATATCCAAAATATTACCAATAGAATGATCCCATACTATTCTAATATATGGTTTTATTTGTTCGGACCCTGCATTTTTTAACGCTGATCTTATTTTATTTTCAGTAATTTCATAACTTTCTAAATTTATGATAAACAGATCAGCATAAACAATATTACCGGATTCATTATATGGCTCAGACAAGCAGTACAAAGGAAATTCCACCGCTGAAAGCCCAAGTGACCGGTAGATGGGCTCTTTAAACAACATAACTGACAAGAATAATAGTAACGCTGTAAATAAATTGGCGACGATTGGAGAAATTATACTTTTCTTAACCTCCCAATTTTGGAACAATTTAGATATCATGTTTACCATTATCTCCAAAATTAAATATTGAACCATCAATATTTTGTCAATCCAAATCAATTATTACAGTTTATACTGTGGAATAATTGTTATTGGTGACCTTCTAATGCACTAAGTATTTCATCGATTTGCTGCCAAATTAACCTTATATCTTCTCGTGTAACCCCACCGGCGTCTGATTTTCCACTCCTTGGTGTCCTCTTTACAGGTAAATAACCTTGAGTTCCTGAAGGTTTACAGCAGGTTACATTGCCTACAATGGGGTAATTCCCCATCTTATCTCCACCATAACCTCCACCATCAAGATCTAGTTGAGTAATGAAATATCCATTCGGACACCACTGTCCTTGATTCGAAAAATGAGATTTATTATAACCTATTTTATATACACCACATTTTTCCCAACAATAAACAAACTGTGGACTCGATAATAAAGCTATAAACATTAACAAAAAAGTAGAAAAAAATATTTTGTTCTTCATAACTGACCTCCATTTGATCGCTCTTATTCATTGACACAAAAAAACCGAACGACCTATATTCATGGCAATTCGGTTATCTAGCTACACCCATATATACCCCCGTATCTTTCGATAAATTTGGATTTATTTGGCGTATTTTTCTTAATTATTATAAATTATAGGCGACCACCTCACTGCAAGTCAATGAATCAGCACAAATTGTTTGATAAGAATACGACCTGTTAGTAAGCAAAAAATTCTAAAAACAGATGACAAGCAAGTGGATCACCATAAACACCAAATCCATAACTATTTGATGTTTAAAGAATATATCTGAAACATAGATTTTCTCTGCTCTGGATTACCAGATGGGTTCTGTCAGCTTAATCTATTTTTCTCAAAACCTGATAAACTGACGTTTATTTTCTGCCATCATGTTCAAGTGAATAATGATTCCCATCATTAAACCTACCTCCCCAAGCCCCGCCGAGAGACTCCCAAAACTCACCAAGCTGCTTGTGGTCTTCTGTGCTTGTTAAGTATTTGCCGTCTTTGAAGAGGTTGAGGTCAATTGCAAGTTTCAGCTTATGAAGTGAATTCTTATTGCCAGCGTGGCAATTGGTGCAACGAAAAGCATGACCAAACCTAATTCTATACCCCTTGATATGAGCAAATACCAAAAGCTGAGTAACCATTTTGGCAAAATGTTCCTGTTTTTGTCCGAGCGTCATAGTCCCATCGCCTTTTTTACTTTTACCGCTACCCCAGCAAAAAATACCGTTATAAAACCACCGACACCGATAACCAACACCGTTTTCACGATGGTATTTCCCGACATTTTCATAAATTCGTTAAAGTGTCGATGAGACTCGATAACCTCTTTTAATTCAGAGACCTCGATATCTTCAAATCGACAATCCCTCTCCTCACTCTGCCTATCATAAAGCGCCTGTACTATCGCGGAGATATCTTCATCTGACAGTTTTCGCGGCATTAGTAATTTCTCCCGACACCCAAATACGCACCGATCCTCACACCAATCAGTCCGGCAATAGTGCGCCACAG
>NZ_FNJI01000040.1 GCF_900104445.1 Desulforhopalus singaporensis
CATTATTTCAATAGATTAAGTTCATACTTCATATTAAATGTTTACGAAAGATGATTTTACCGAATGGCGCAATTTCAATGACTTAGATTTACATCGGGAATAGCTGGGCAAAACAAGTTGGTAATCGGGCTAAAGAACTATCTGAAAAAATGCGGAAAGGGTGAGCGATGATACTGATAGCCAAGAAAGAGCACTACCGGAAAATGAATGTAATGGATACAAGAGGATTGATCCGTGGTGGCTAAAGTCAGGGGAATCAAGACACTATGACGAGGAAGAATGAGAAATTGTTGAGTTGCTCAAGGCTGCTTAAAAGGAGGGCCTGATCTGAACTATTTTAAATTAAGTCATTGTTTATATATGTTTTTATTGATGACACTGCTGCCAAATTCCACTGTTAAGAAACCTTGGGGCATGTTTGCCTCAATAAAACGTCGCAATCCCTGTAAATACATGTTGAGAGAGCATCCTTCGGGACGCTGGGGTCGGAGGTTCAAATCCTCTCTTCCCGACCATTTTCAAAGGGTTTCAGCCGATTGGCTGGAACCCTTTTCTTGTTGAAAGTGATATCAACTGTTAATAGACACCCAGTATTTAATACTGAAAGTATTTAACCAAGCTCTTGAGCACTACGCTTGGTGCGATGAACTCAGACCTGTCTCTTTCGCCGAAAAATGAAAACACCCGCAAAGGCAGTAGGCATTGCGGGTGTTTCTTTTTTATTAGATTCTACGGGAAGTATTATTTGTTGCCGTGAAAATGCGTTGCGTACTTTGACGCCCATGCTTTGTCCCTACTGCCGTGACAACTCAGGCAAGTATATTCCACTGTCACAAAACCCTTGGCGTAGGTAGTTTTTTTGCCGTCTTTTTCAACCTCTTTGAACATATTGGCATCTGCTGCGGTATTGATCTTGACAATATGTGTGCGCACATCTCCAGTGTAGCTGGCAACACTTATTGCCGATTTGCTGGCCTTTGGCATATGACACTCGATACATTCCGTCCCCTGTTTACCGTGTAACGTCGCTGCATAGCTTGCAGCGATATCTCCATGGCAATCAGCACAGAGGTTCTTTTTCACTAAAATAGCACGTTCATGGGGATTATGGCACTCTACACAAGAGAGGTCTCCGTGGGCACCTGCTTTCAACTCATTAATCTGCTCGTGGTGACGGATAAAACCCTTACTTGCGGGTGGTTCTGGACCGGTACCGCCTCGTTGATGGCATTTGCCGCATAAGTCCACTTCAGTGATTTTCTTGATTGTTGTTTTTACCGGATTGCGAAGATGCTCCATGCCGGGGCCATGGCATTCCTCACATGTGATCCCATCTTCCGCCCAGGTACCTACCATGCCCTCCAGGTTGTCTTGATGTCCTTCTGGTGAATAGGCGGTCATATGACAGGGACCGCATGCATAGGGTTTCTTTTCTCCCTTGTGGTAAAATGACCAGCTTCCATCCTCGATGTTGTACTGGGTTTTTGCTTCAGAGCCGTCCTTGGCTGCTGTGATAATAAAGCCATCCTTATCTATAAATCTGGCTTTTTTATTGGCTCCTCCTATGACGTATGAGATATCGTCCCAGCTGTATCCCGGTGGCAGTGGTAGTTTTGCATATCTGGCTTTTTCAACCTTGCGAAGTTTCCAAGGGTGCCCCGATGCCTGCCATTTATTGTACTGTTCGGAGTGACAGTCGAAGCACTTCTCGGAACCAACATAGTCATTTGCGAAAGTGGTAGATGATAATAAAAAACAGGAGTTTAACAAGATAAACAGCAACAGTTTTAAGTTCATAGTGCCTCCTTTACAAGTTTATGTGTAGCATGCTGAATCGGTTCTGTCTGTCCGCTATTTACCCTTAGCTAAGCGGGCAAACCTATAACACAGGATACTACATTGTAGGATATGACTGCTAATCTATCAAATGAATCTATGGAATTGTGAATAAAAAATGATTGATTTGAGTCTGCCGGCAACCAGGCCAGCGGGCAAAAGGTCCGGCGATATTTTTATTTTATGCAATGCGAGTACTACCGCTTTCCTGGTTTCATCAAACCATCACTAGTATTGTTCCAATACCGAATATGTTGAACCCACGACTGCAGCCAAGGTGAGTGGGGGAATACTCTCAGGATTACAACGGCAGCAGACGGTGCCTTTTCTTGCTCAACTTCCGGCCCCTTTTGCAGGATGATCGCCGTGGCCAGGATTGCTTCTCCGGCGGCTTATGGCGTGGTCTTCTGCCGTTGCGGGTCGGCTGGCCAACGGTGAAATTTGGTGTTTAACCGACAGGAACCCGGATATTCCAACCTCTCATAAGCTGCCGACACCGAATCCATCACGGATGAGATGTTGCCTGAGGTCCAGGGCGTCGGTGAAATGGATTGTATGAAAGCCCAGGTTGTCGGCGGCCTCCACATTGGCTTTATTGTCGTCTATAAACAGGCACTGTTGAGGTTTCTTGTCGATTCGTTCGAGCAGTAGTTGGTAAATTTCAGGGTTGGGCTTGAGCAGGCCGACCTCGCCTGAGACCACAATGGTTTTAAAGCAGTTGAAAAAGGCGAAACGTTTCCTGACAAGATCAAAATTTTCCGCAGACCAGTTGGTCAGGGCGTAGAGTTCGACACCGGTCCGGTGGAGTTGCTCCACTAACTTCACGGTCTGCTCAATCGGGCCTGCGATGAACTCAGCCGAGCGTTGGTCCCAGGCAGTTATCAATTCCGCATGGTCGGGATAGATTGTAGTGAGCTCGCTTACTCCTTGGGCCGCACTCAGCCCGGCTTCGAGCCTTGCGTTCCACTGCGGTGAACAGATATCCGTAAGAAACGTTTCCATTTCCATTTCATCGGTGAATAATTTCCGGTAGAGATGGCGTGGGTCCCAGTCGAGAAGCACCCCGCCGATATCGAAAATAACGGTATCGGGTCGGTTGGGTCTGTTCATCGTGAAAATGGTCAGGTCAGAGTATGTGTTGAGTTTAAAAAGGTACCAAGGCAAAACAAAACGTCGCCGGTTTTTCCTGTTATGGCAGTACCGGCAAGGCTGCGGTTATGGCTGGCAGCCCAGGATAGTTTCTCTTTATCTGCAGCTGCTTCTTCGCGCCCGGCCCCGCAAATATTTCAGCTCTGTTAAGACGTTTGGCGTAGCTGATCTTGCTGGTGACTCGACGGTTCGCGCCATCATCTCGATTATATCACCATCTCTTGCAACAGCAAGTCCTGCCGGTTGTTGCGTGGTTGCTAAAGCGCATGTCATAGCCGGGCGTGGACAGGAGGGGGCCTCAAGACACCATGCTTTTGCCGGGGATCATTGCCGGTACTGGTCACGCGAAGCAATGAAAAAAATCCTGTACTCACGACATTGTTGTAGTTAAGGTGTCGAAAATATTCTATAATAATGCACATGTGTTGAGTTTGTAATGCCAACTTTGCCGGGGCGATTCGGGGAGTGGGCGATCATTCTTTCTTTGTGTCCCGTGGTCGACGCTTTGTCTGTCCGGAACCGTGAAAACGCTTTTGCATAAAAAGGGAACAGATTGGTTATGTCGAAAAAACCGGAGGTAATTATAAGAAAAGAGAGAAGTGAAGATGCTGAGGTTATAGCCGCGGTGACGATCGCCGCTTTTAAAACTCTTGCCATAAGCAGCCACACCGAGCAGTTCATCGTACGCGCCCTGCGGGATGCCAAGGCGCTCACCGTATCCCTGGTTGCGGAGATTGGCGAAAAAATTGTCGGGCATATCGCCTTTTCGCCGGTGACTGTTGCCGATGGTACCGGCGGCTGGTACGGGTTGGGGCCGGTTTCCGTGTTGCCGGATTATCAGCGCCAGGGGATCGGCATGGCAATGATTAACGAGGGGCTTGGCATTCTCAAGGAGG
The DNA here is from genome assembly GCF_900104445.1 of Desulforhopalus singaporensis. Classification (GTDB taxonomy): domain Bacteria; phylum Desulfobacterota; class Desulfobulbia; order Desulfobulbales; family Desulfocapsaceae; genus Desulforhopalus_A; species Desulforhopalus_A singaporensis. Next base: position 3,882 of record NZ_FNJI01000040.1, read on the forward strand.
CTGGCGGCAAAGGATGTGTACTGGTGGGAGATCCCGCTTATTACAACCGGTTCGGTTTTATCAACCACCGGCAGCTGGTGTATGAGGGGATCCCGCAGGAGTTCTTCCTGGCGCTGCCGTTTGGCAGGGAGGTGCCCCGCGGTTCAGTCCTGTTTCATCCTGGATTTCAGGCCGTGGCCTGAACAGGGTAAAACCGCAGCCAAGCATTGGTGTCGTCCCCGCAGGTTGGACTGCAGGGGTGAAAGGGATGTTTTGGCGGTATGGGGGCGGAAGATTAGAGAAGTACTTTGTCTATATAAAATATCTTTAAAAAACAGATTCTTAAAACTGGTCAGCGATAAGTGCCTACAATAACTCTAGTTAAAAGGAGACCTTGATTTTACGTGAAAATTGTAAAGAGGAAAGCTGGCAAAACAGGGAGTCGTCAGGTATACTCGCTAACCCTGATAGAACCCGGCGTATGATAAGAAGACGCATTATGCGCATTGCGGGGCTGTAGTCGATGTACGGGACCTGGCCGTCCTGTCATCATGACTTGAGATGTAAACAAGAGAAAGTCATGGCAAATAAATTATATGTAGCTGGAACCGAGGTCCGGACGGGAAAATCGGCGATTATTCTCGGCCTTATGGAGTTGTTGACCAGAAATATCAAAAAGGTCGCATTCTTTCGTCCTCTTATTGAGGACTGCCCAAACAAGGGAAGAGACAACACCATCAATCTTGTCAAGTCGCAGTACAATCTCTGTTTCAAGTATGAGGAGATGTATGCCTACAGCGTCAGCGAGGCGAGCCAGCTCATTGCTCTTGGCAAGTATGAGGAGATGCAGGAGGGAATTCTCGCCAAATTCAACAATCTTGCGGAGCGAGCGGATTTCGTTCTCTGCGAGGGGGCCGAGCTTGAAGGTGCGACAGCTTCTTTTGATTTCGATATCAACGTTGATATCAGCAATAACCTCGGAGCCCCAGTGCTGCTGGTCGCCGGGGGGCGGGGCAAAACCATCGACGAACTTGTACGGTCGATAAAACTGTACTACGAATCGTTGTCGGAAAGGAGCTGTGACATTGTCGGTACCATCGTGAACAGGGTCTATCCCACTGCTGTGGAAAAGGTCCGGACGCAGCTGCTAAAAGATGATATTGTCGGGAAAAAACTCGTCTATATTATCGCCAATGACGAGAACCTTGGCAACCCTTCGGTGGGGGAAGTGGCCCGGCTGCTCAATGCGGAGATTCTCTACGGGGAAAACAGCCTGACCCGGCATGTCAGGAGCTTTACCATTGCCGCGATGCAGTTGCGAAATCTGCTGGAAAGGATCGATTACGGAACGCTGATCATCACCCCGGGGGACCGCTCCGATGTTATCCTGGCCTGCCTTGCGGCGGTTGAGTCGATGACCATGCCGAATATTTCCGGAATTATGCTGACCGGCGGACTGGTGCCCGAAGGGTCGGTCCAGAAGGTGATCGAAGGGTTCAGGGATTCCGTGCCGATTATCGCCGTCAATGAAAATACCTTTGAGTCCGCGATCAGGGTGGACAATATTCATGCGGCTATAACTCCCGACAACACCAGGAAAATTACCCAGGCCCTGGCGGTGTTTGAGCGGCACATCGATATGGATGAGCTCAGTGACAAAATCATCAAGTCCAAGTCGACCATAGTTACCCCGAAAATGTTTGAGTCGCAGCTGCTGCAGCGGGCCAAGATGGACAAGCAGCATATCGTTCTTCCCGAGGGGGAAACAGACAGGGTGCTTAAGGCTGCGGAAATTCTCCTGCGGCGTGAAGTCGTCAATTTGACGATTCTCGGCAGAAAAGAGAAAATTTACGATCGAATCAGCAGTCTGGCCCTCCACCTTGAAAAGGCGATGATAATCGACCCGCGACAGTCCGAATATCTCGATGATTATTCCGAGACCTACTACCAGCTGAGAAAAGACAAGGGCGTTACCCGGGATGTTGCCAGGGATCTGATGGTGGACCTGAACTATTTTGGAACCATGATGATCTACAAGGGGCATGCCGACGGCATGGTCTCGGGTGCGGCGCACACCACCGCCGATACGATTCGTCCGGCCTTTCAGTTTATCAAGACCAAGCCGGGGTGTTCCGTTGTCTCCTCCGTTTTCCTCATGTGTCTCAACGATAGGGTGCTGGCCTACGGTGATTGCGCGATCAATCCCGACCCGACCGCCGAGCAGCTCGCGGAAATTGCGCTCAGCTCGGCCAAGACCGCGGTTCTTTTCGGGATAAAGCCGCTGGTGGCGATGCTTTCCTATTCTTCCGGCCACTCAGGGAAGGGACAGCAGGTGGAAAAGGTGAGGCTGGCGACCCAGATTGCCAGGGAAAAAGCCAAGGCCATCGGTTCCTTTCCCGGTCTGGAGATAGAAGGGCCCATACAGTACGACGCGGCGGTGGATATGGAGGTCGCCAGGACCAAGATGCCTGACAGCAAAGTGGCCGGCAGGGCGACTGTCTTTGTGTTTCCCGACCTGAATACCGGCAACAACACCTACAAGGCGGTACAGAGATCTGCCGGAGCGGTAGCCGTCGGTCCCGTTCTGCAGGGGCTGAGAAGACCGGTAAACGATCTTTCCCGGGGGTGTTTGGTAGCCGATATAGTCAACACGGTCGCCATTACCGCGGTCCAGGCCCAGGCGGAGAAAAAAGAAGCGCTCGAAAGCTTAAAATAATAACGCTTGCAAGTGAGTGGTGCTGCACCGGTGGGTAGCACCACTTGTTGAACCTCTCGCCCGGTTCTGTTCTGCGTGCGGTCTAGGTGCCAGTCGCTATTTTCTGAAGCCAAAAACGCCGCCCTTGGTGTTTCTGGCAAAGGCCGGCTTGATTTTCTGACTGTCTGCAGCGGGTTCCGGGTGATTGTCTTTCGGGAGGTCCACGGAAGCAGGCGATACGCCAAGCTGTTCCGGCTTGACCTCGATCCCGGTTGTTGCTTCCTGGTAGATAAGATAAAAGAGCAGGGATTTCTTAAAGTAGCTTTTTCTCTTGAGCCATTTCGGCCAGCCGCCTTTTTGTCTGTTGTGGATAAACTGCGCCAGGTTGAGCAGCAGGTTGACCAGTTCCTGTCTGAGGGATCGGCGAAGGTTGAGATCTGTCCCTATGCTCCGGTCCAGCTCTTCCCTGATCTGTTTGCCCAGGTTAAAAAGAGTGGCACCCTTTCTGAAGGTGCTCAGGAGCTGGTATTTTGCCTGCACCCATGGGATCAGGGTGAGGGCGATAAGAAAAAAGTCTTTCTGCCGGTGGACACCTTGCTCAACACAGAGGTTGTTAATCCTGTCTATGGTCCTGTAGATATCCTCAAGCATTTTTGCCGTCGGGTTGTCCGGGGAGTTGGTGGTGAGGAATTTTTTGTAAAGCGGGAACAGCGAAAAATAGATTTTCGATTTCAGCGCCAGACTGAACCAGGGCGCGGAAGCGCCGCTGTAAAGGTCTTTTAAAAATTCATCGCGCAGTCTTGAAGAGGGGCAGAGGGCGAGCTTTTCGCTGCCGGCACAGATGGCGTTCCAGGTTTTCTCTTCTATGGAAAAGTTGTTTCTCGCCCCGTGCCGGATGGCCCGCATCATTCGCACCGGATCTCTGGATATTCTCTTTTCCGGGTCCCCAACAATCCTGATTATCGCTTGTTCGAGATCCCTGCTTCCGTTGACGTAGTCGATTATGGTGTGGTTGTTTATTTCGTAGAAAAGCGAATTGATGGTCAGGTCTCTTCGCCTGGCGTCTTCATGCAGGGTGCCGAAGGTGTTGTTGGGCGCCAGTACCGTCTCGGGGCCGTCGAGATCGTGTTCGCTCATGGAGCGAAGGGTGCTCACCTCGATGGTTTTTCCGCCCTTGAAGAAGACCTGGACAAGCCTGAAACGCCGGCCTATGGTGTTGCTGTGGGGAAAAAGTTTGCGCAGCTGTCCCGGGCGGGCGTCGGTGCTGATGTCAAAATCCTTGGGGGTTTTGCCAAGATAGAGATCGCGGACTCCCCCGCCGACCAGGTAACCGGAAAACCCGGCCTTGTCAAGTTTTCTAAGAACAAACAGCGCGTCCCTGTCGATCTGACTTTCGGTTATCGGGTGGTTTTCCGGAGCAATGATAACAGCCGCGCAGGAGCCCTGGACGGCTTCCTGCGCTGGATTGTCCTGCGAAGATGGTGACATGACTGAGGGTCAGGAGGAGAGAGGGTTGAAGCCGATTCCTTCCTTGTAAACGGATTCCGCCTGTTTCTTGAAACGCCTGAATATTTCGGCCACCGGAAGTATCTTGTTCATCTTGAACGTGTTTTCGCCGCTGAATACCAGTCCTTCATTGACGTTGCCGTCCTTTGCCAGCATCAGTCTCTCGTTGATGCAGTAGTGGTGGTCGCATTTTTTCAGGCACAGATGCGGACATTTCTTGGTGCTCATGTCTTCGCCTGCATTCATCTTTCTGACAAAATCGGTATTGATAGCCCTGCCCGGCAGACCAACTGGTGAGGTGGTGATGACAATATCTTGCTGTCTGGCGTTGAGAAATGCCTGCTTGTATTCATCGGCGACGTCGCACTCTTCGCTCAATACGAACCTTGAAGCTATCTGCACTCCGTCGGCGCCGTAGGTGTCCATCAATTCCGCCATTTCGTAACCGTTGGTGATGCCGCCGGCGGCGATGAGGGGAATCTTCTTGATGACTTTGCGGATGAGCGGGAAAATCTCGCGAAGGGGCTTGTCGGTTCCAAGATGTCCGCCCGCTTCCTTGGCTTCGACAATAACCGCCGATGCCCCGAGTTTTTCCGCCAGCTTGGCAAGGGTCGGGGAGCTGACGATCATAACGATCGGGGTGTTGTGCTCTTTGCCGATTTTGAATATATCGCGGGAGAAACCAGCTCCGGTTATAATCATGTCTACCCCGGCATCTATTGAGCTCATGACCAGGTTGTAGAAATCCTTCATCGCGTACATTATGTTCACCGCGATGATGCCGTCGGTGGCCGATTTAGCTTTTATGATATCTTCATGGAGCTCTTCGGGTGGGATGCCTGAACCGCCGATGACTCCGATGCCGCCGCAGTTTGCTACCGGGATGGCAAGGGCTGAGGTGGAGACGCGGACAGACATTCCTCCCTGGATAAGCGGGAATGAAGCTTTGAGGTTAGCAATGTTAAGAGAAGGTAACTTCATTGATTTGAGAACTCCTTTTAAAAGATCTGATAAACGTACGAGAACAGATAATGCACTTCTTGTCCCTATTTGTCAAGGAAAGGATCATGGTAGGAATAGTAAAAATATTACGGAATTGTTTTTATGATCTCGCTGTTTTGTCAGGAAAATTTTGAGATCGGCACCGGTATTTTTCGGGCACTTGCTTGACAAAGCAGGAAAATTGCGGTTAAATTCGAGATTTTTCATTTGCACTGAATCAGCAGAACGGCCACTTTGAGATTTGGAGATTATTTTGAAGATAAAAGCTCTAAAAGGGTTTAAAGATATTGTCCCCGATGAAATTGAACTGTGGAATTTCATTGACAAGACCGCAAGAAGCGTTTTCGAGCGGTTCAACTTCAGCGAAATCAGGATGCCGATCCTGGAGGCGACGGAGCTTTTTGCACGCTCTATCGGCGAGACCACCGATATCGTCGAAAAAGAGATGTACACTTTTCCCGACAAGAAGATAACCATGAGGCCGGAAGCGACGGCCTCGATGCTGCGGGCCTACATAGAGAACGGTCTGTATGCGAAAAAGCCGGTACAGCGTCTTTTTACCATAGGACCGATGTTTCGTCACGAACGTCCGCAGAAAGGCCGTCTCAGGCAGTTTCACCAGCTTGATGTCGAGGTGCTGGGCTCTGAGAACAGCCTGGTCGATGCCGAGCTGATGGCAATGGGAGCGCTGTTTTTTAATGAACTCGGCATAGATGTCAGCCTTGAGCTCAATTCCCTCGGGTGTCCTGAATGCCGGCCGGGATACAGGAAGATACTGATCGATTACATAACAACCCGGCTGGACAACCTGTGCAGCGACTGCAAGCGCAGGGCGCACACCAATCCCCTGAGAGTGCTTGACTGCAAGGTTCCCGGATGCCGGGAGCAGATCAAATCCGCGCCGTCGGTACAGGATCATCTCTGCCAGGGGTGCCGCACCCATTTTGACAATGTGCAGAAGGGGCTGGAAATGCTGAATATAGAGTACAGCCTCAACAAGTTCATGGTACGCGGTCTCGACTACTACTGCAAAACCACCTTCGAATTTATCACCGGAGACCTGGGGGCACAGTCGGCGGTCGCCGCGGGGGGGCGCTATGACGGCCTGATCGAGGAGCTGGGCGGTCCCAAAAACTCACCCGGCATCGGCTTTGCCATGGGTGTGGAACGCATAGTTCTTCTGTTGCAGCAGCAGAAAAGTGTTCTGGAATCTGCAGAAATCGATCTGTATATTGCCGGGATCGGGGAGCCGGGGGCGCTTTCCGGGTACCGGCTGGCCCACCAGCTCAGGAAAGAGGGCTGGTCGGTTGCCATGGACCACGAAGGAAAGAGCCTCAAGAGCCAGATGAAGCAGGCGGACAAGGCCAATGCCCGTTATACGCTGATCATCGGCGAGAGTGAGCTGGAAAAAGGCAAGGGACTCCTGCGGGATATGAAAAACAGGGACGCGGAACAGGTGGACGTCGAGCTGTCGGCGACTGCCATCGTCAATCGCCTCCAACAATAACCTACTACTTTAACATACGTAAACACAATGGAATCAATGGGACAATTACGCCGGACTCATTTTTGCAATGATCTCGGTAAGGAAAATATTGGGGAAGCGGTAACCCTCATGGGCTGGGTCCTGCGCAGACGTGATCACGGCGGGGTAATCTTTATTGATCTTCGCGACCGGGACGGCATTACTCAGATTGTATTTAATCCGGAGGTAAACCCAGAGGTTCACGCCAAGGCGCACCAGCTGCGCAGTGAATGGGTGCTTGCGGTTAGCGGCAGGGTCGAAGCCAGGCCTGGCGATATGGCCAACCCCAAACTTGCGACCGGAGAGATTGAAATCCTGGTGGATGAACTGAGGATTCTCAACTCCAGTGAAACCCCGCCGTTTCCACTTGATGAAGAGGTCGAGATTTCCGATAATCTGCGGCTGCAGTACCGGTATCTCGACCTGCGGCGTCCTGAGATGACGGCCAACCTTGTCATGCGGCACAAGGCGGTCCAGACGATCCGCAATTATCTCAATGACAACGGGTTCCTGGATATCGAGACTCCGATGCTGACCCGCTCCACCCCCGAGGGGGCGCGGGATTACCTGGTGCCGAGCCGGGTGAACGGCGGAAAGTTTTATGCCCTGCCCCAGTCGCCGCAGCTTTTCAAGCAGCTGCTGATGGTTGCCGGCATGGACCGCTATTACCAGATTGTCAAATGTTTCCGGGACGAGGACCTGCGTGCCGACCGTCAGCCTGAGTTCACCCAGATCGATATGGAGCTCAGTTTTGTCGATGAAGAGCAGGTGATGCAGGTGAACGAAGGGATGATCGCCGCTCTGTTCAAGGAAACGCTGGGGCTCGATTTTACACCACCTTTCCCGCGGATGACCTACGACGAGGCGATGAACCGTTTCGGTACCGACCGGCCGGATCTCAGGTTCGGCATGGAGCTGGTCGACCTGACCGCCATCGCCGCGGCCTGCGACTTCAAGGTGTTCAGGAGCGTGGCTGAAAAAGGCGGAGCGGTTCGGGCGATCAATGCCAAAGGGTGCGCGACGTTCACCAGGAAAGAGCTTGATGTCCTCACTGACTGGGTGACCCAGTTCGGCGCCAAGGGGCTTGCCTGGGTGAAGATAAAGGAGAACGGCGAATGGCAGTCGCCAATCGCCAAGTTCTTCACTGAAGAGGAGCGAAACACCATCGCCAAAGCGACCGACGCAGTTGAAGGCGATCTGCTCTTCTTCGGCGCCGACAATGCAAAAATAGTATTTCAGGTGCTGGGTGAACTGCGGGTTGAGCTGGCAAGACGGCTCGACCTGCTCGACAAGAGCGAGTTCCGGTTTGTCTGGATAACCGACTTCCCGCTCATGGAATACGACGAGAAGGAAAAGCGTTACCAGGCGCTGCATCATCCCTTCACCGCGCCGAAAGAAGAAGATTTGGAAAAACTTGAAAGCGACCCCGCCGGAGTCTACAGCCGGGCCTACGACCTGGTGCTTAACGGTACCGAAATAGGCGGCGGCTCGATCCGTATTCACCGGCGCGATGTCCAGGCCAGGGTGCTTGACGCACTGGGGATCGGCGAAGAAGAGGCGAACGCCAAATTCGGTTTTCTCCTCAGGGCACTCGAACTCGGTGCTCCGCCGCACGGCGGTCTGGCCTTCGGTCTTGACCGGCTGATGATGCTTATCACCGGCTGCGATTCAATCCGCAACGTGATTGCATTTCCCAAAACCCAGAAGGCGACCTGCCCGCTTACCGAGGCGCCCGCCTCGGTATCGCGCAGGCAGCTGACCGAACTTCATATCCGTCCCGACTGGAAAGAGAAGTAAGGTGACACTACGCCCATGCTCTACCGGCATGGGCGTTCCCCCTCTGCCGGCCCGGGCGCTGCTCACCGCTCTTGCCGGTGTTTGTCCAGGGGGGCTCTTTTGCGCAGGATCATTTCCACTCCGGGAAGGTATTCCCTGAAGGTGGCGCCGTACATCTCCCACAGGGTGATGAAGAGGGCGGCGATGATCGGACCGATGATGATCCCGAGGATGCCGAACATGGTGATGCCGCCGAGTGTGCCGAAGAGGACGAACAGGTCGTGCATTTCGGTGTCCTTGCCGACAAGGCGGGGGCGGACCAGGTTGTCGAGATTACCGGCGATCAGTCCGCACACAACCGCCAGGATGATTACCCCGGTAAAATTGCCCATTAGCGCCAGGATGACCAGGGCCGGAAGCCAGATGATGGCCGTGCCGAATGCGGGAACGATCGACGCCACTGCCATCAGCGCGCCCCAGAAGACCGATCCTTCAATACCGGCAAGGGTAAAGCCTACGCCGCAGATGGTTCCCTGCAGAAATCCTATGATCAGGGTTCCTTTCAGGGTGGCCTTGGTAACCGAGGTGAAACGGCTCAGCAGCCGCTGCTCGTTCTTGTCGTCCAGGGGGAGAAAGTAGAGTATTCGCTCCAGCAGGATGTCGCCCATGTTGAGGAAATAAAACATCACGTAGAGCATGATAACCGATGAAAACAACGCCTCTATCGTAACCCTGGTAAACGATGAGAGCGAGTTGACCAGAAAGGTGGTCACCGTGCCGACCATCTCCCCGGCCTTGTGGATGATGACATCGCGGTAGGGCAGGATCTGGTCGTAGAACGGAATCTTCTCCAGATAGACCGACAGAGTGGTCGGCTCCGCAATAAATCCGTGGACCCAGGGCGTCACCGACTGGCCGATGGCGATCGCCTGGGTGATCACGATGGTAATGAGAAAGGCGAGCGGAACCATCACAAGCATAACCATGCCGACAATGATGACCACCGAGGCCAACACCTGGTGTCCGCCGAATTTTCTTGTCAGAAAATGCTGGATCGGCATAACCGTTGCGGAAAACAGTCCGGCCATGAATATCGCCATCAGAAACTGATGGATCATGGTCAAAAAGAGGCCCGATATGAGGACCACCAGTCCCGCCAGGGTGATCTTGGAAACTGTCTCTTTTTTCATCTGTATATCCGGTTGATCATTGGTCGGTTTTACTTTGTTGCCCAGTTGCCGCGAGCGACTCTTCCCCCTGGTCAGGTAGCGCCGGTTCGCCAACGACGATAAGGTGCAGCTCGCGGGGACCGTGGGCGCCGTGTACCAGGTGCGCCTCGATATCGGCGGTTTTCGATGGTCCGGTTATAAACACGAAGCTGTCAGGAATTTTTTTTGTGCCAAGAAGGTCATAAGCGTCCTTGAGGGTGGCGACGACATTGTCTTTGCGGACTACGGCGATATGGATGGACGGCACCAGTGAGGTTGACCTGGGGCATCCAGGACTGGTCAGCTGAACCAGGGTTGCCGATTCGGCAATGCAGTATGAAGGAGCGGTTATGCCGATGAAGGATTCCCCGGTTTTGGCACGCACCTCCTTGTCGGAGGCGAAGGTGGTGTGGACGGTCACCGCCTCCCGGTTGAATTTTTTCCACAGCCGCAACCGGTTGAGGTCGGGATGGTCATGGAGGACGATATGCTTGTTGTGGGAAAATTCAGGATCTTTTGTCCGGACAAGCTCGACGATTATATCGACTGTCTCGGTGTAGGAGGCGGCGCTGTGTACCGAGATGTTCTGATTTGCTGCGTTTTCCTTGAGAATTTCAAGCAGCGGTAGCGGATCAACCGAATTTTCGCTGTAATCCCGGGCAACCGGTTCCGGCTGTTGTGGTTGCCGGCCCGGGTCGGGCTCAGAACCTGCTGCGTGGTGAACCGCCACGCCTGCTGTCTCAGGTGTGTCTGCGTATTTTTCCTTCCAGATCTCACCAAAGGTCTGCCTGGCAATAGGCTGAAGATCCCTGGTGTCGGTCCAGCCCCTGGCCAAACCGCCCAGTGTTCTAACCATCCCGTTCTTTTTGCTGGTAAAAGGACGCTGGATGAGCCGCGCGAGCCGGATGAGGCTACGGTAGATGAAACTGCTGGTGACAACCAGCTGCCACCCGGTGAAGATATAGGATTCCCTGACATTGTGCTGGCGCACATTCCATCGGTTACTGCCGTAGGCCAGGGTGTACCTGAGCTCGCTCAGCATTCGGGGAAGATCGTTTTTTACCGGACATACATCGAGACACGCCCCGCACAGCGTCTCCCCCTTGCACAGGTCGGCATGTTCGTTGACGCCGGATAGAAGCGGGGTGATGACTGCGCCGATTGGTCCGCAATAGGTTGAGTTGTAGGCGTGTCCCCCAATTTTGCCGTAAACCGGACAGACGTTGAGACAGGCGCCGCAGCGTATGCAGGCCAGGACTTCGCGGAATTCCGGGGAGGCGAGGATTTTCGAGCGGCCGTTATCGATAATGATCAGGTGAAACTCCTCCGGGCCGTCGGGGTCGTCTTCTCCCGCCGGTCCTCCAATAAAACTGACATAGGTGGAAAGTGGCTGCTGGGTTGCCGCTCTTACCAGAAGTTCAAGGGTCTCCCGGTGCTCCTCAAAGGTCGGGGCCACCCGCTCCATCCCCATGAAGGCTACATGGATCTTCGGCATGGTGGTCGCCATGCGGATGTTGCCTTCGTTGGAAACCAGGCTGATGTGTCCGGTTTCTGCACAGGCCAGGTTGCAGCCGGTAATCCCCATATCGGCGTTGAGCAGTTTTTCACGCAGCGCCTTTCTCGCGGCCATGGTCAGCGAGGGCGGGTCGTCGGTGTAGTCAATACCCAGTTTTTCGGCAAAAAGTTCGCCGATATCGTTGCGGTCAAGGTGGATGCACGGGGCGATAATATGCGACGGCTGCTGTTGTGCCAGCTGGACTATGTACTCTCCCAGGTCGGTTTCGACGACTTCAATGCCGTCCTGTTCAAGGGCCTGGTCGATGTTGATTTCCATGGAGAGCATCGACTTGCCTTTCACCACGCTCCTGACGCCATTTCGCCTGGCGATTTCAAGGGCGCAGTCTATGGCCTCCTGGCCATCTCCAGCGAAATGGACGTGGCCTCCACGTTTACGGATATTGGAGGCGAGTTGGGCGAGGATAGTGTCGAGGCCTGCAAACGACTCCATGCGGGATTTTTTCACCCTGTCCCGCTTCCCGGGATCCTCCATGTTGCGCCAGTACTTAACCGCTCCCTTGCCGAAGCGGTCCTGGAGCCCGGTAAGGCCTTTCTGCAGGGGTTGCGACTCCAGGGCCTGTTTCGCTTTTTCACTATAGAGACTGCGAGTTTTTTCACCCATTGCGCTCCTCCCCGGTGCCTGCGAGAATTTCCGCTATATGCACCACGTTCACGTCCTCTCCGCGTCTGGTGAGGCGGCCCTTGATGTTCATCAGGCAGCTGACGTCGCAGCCGGTGACAACCTCCGCTTTTGTGGCGAGAATATGCTCTATTTTCTGGTCGACCATCGCGGTGGAAATTTCCGGGTAGTTGACGGCGAAAGTACCGCCGAATCCGCAACATGTATCACTGTCGACCATTTCAATGAAGTTGACGCCCGTTACGTTCTCAAGAAGAAGCCGCGGCTGGGCCTTGATCCCCAGACCCCGGCTGAGATGGCAGGAGTCGTGATAGGTTACGGTGGCGGGGAACCTGCCGCCGCAATCGGTTACCCCGAGCCGGTCGACCAGATATTGCGTGAATTCAAAGGTACGTTCGCCGATCGCACGAGCCCTCTTGATCATCGCCGGGTCGTCGCGGAATAATTCCGGGTAATGGTGACGCACCATATGGACGCAGGACCCGGACGGGCATACGATCACTTCGGCGTCGTCAAATATTTCGATGAACCTTTTGGCCGCCGCCCTTGCGTGGTGCCGATAACCGCTGTTGTAGGCCGGCTGGCCGCAGCATGTCTGGTCTTCGGGATAGCGGTAGCTGATGCCCAGGCGGTTAAAAACGGTGAGCATCGCTTCCCCCGCCCAGGGAAACATTGTGTCGACCAGACACTGGATAAACAGTGAGACTTTTTCTTTTGACATGGTGAATTTCCCGTGCTTCTGGGTGATGGCAACATCAGGCCCGTCGGAGTGCCAGCGGCTGGGACGGGGCCAGGCCGTAATTGTGCTTCTATTTACTTGAAACAATTCCCATAATCTTCTAGAAAGGTCAACAGGAATGTTTTTTTTATAATGAATGCGCGCACAGGGAGAACAACATGAACAGAATTGTCAGGATCGGTTTGCTCGTTGTGATGGCGGGACTTGCGACCATGGCCCATGCAAAAACACCGCTGGTCGCTGTCAGCCAGTTTGTCGATCACCCGGCTCTCAACGCAGTGCTGCAGGGATTCAAGGATGATCTTTTCGATAGCGGGGTCGAGGTAAGGTACAAGGAGTATAACGCCCACGGAAACATGGGCACGGCGGTACAGATAGCGAGCCAGATAGCTTCCGACAGCCCGGACCTGATCGTCGCCATCGCCACCCCCTGTGCACAGGCATGCGCCAAAGTATACGACAAGGCGCCGCAGCTTGGTGACACACCGATGCTTTTCACCGCAATAACCGATCCCCTGGCAGCCGGACTCGTGTCCGACTACGCCAAGCCGGGCCCCCGCATCACAGGGGTTTCCAATCAGATGCCGATGGGTAAGCACCTGGACATGATAAGAAAATTCATGCCCGGGGTAAAAAAGATCGGGGTCATGTACAATAGCGGCGAGGTGAATTCGGTGTCCAATGTGAGAAGACTCAAAGCTGCCGCCGCAGATCGCAATATAGCTATACTCGACGCTCCCGTGACCGCGTCCGCATCGGTATATCAGGCGGCCCGGAGTCTTGTCGGAAAAGTCGATGCCGTATATGTGCCGACCGACAATACGGTTGTCTCCGTACTCGAAGGGGTGATCAAGATTTGTGAACGGACCAAACTGCCCCTTTTCAGCGCAGATACCGATTCGGTTGCCCGCGGATCGATAGCCGCCTTAGGGTTTGACTACTATCTCCACGGCAGGCAGACCGGAGCGATGGCCCGCAAAATTCTTGCAGGAGCGAAACCGTCGGAGCTGCCGGTGGAATTTCAGGAAAATCTCTCTTTTCATATTAATCCCGGCGCAGCAGAGCGGATGGGACTTGCAGTCGACAAAACGCTCATAGAATCGGCGGATAAGCTGCACCGGTAACCGGTAAAAGAGGTTTTCACCTTCTTGGGTAGTTCTGTTTCCACTGTTCCTTCTGTCTTTTGTTGTAATCGGTGAGGGCATTGTAGAATGCCCCCACAGCCAGCTCGGCACAGTGGAAATGATCGGCGGGAAGAGTCTTGAGATAATCCGATACGTTCTCGGGCGTGAGTTCCCAGCCGTCGGCAAGGGTTCTGCCCTCCATGAGAAAGGATACGGTATTGCCGCAGGCAACCGTGTTGGCGCAACCGTTCACCCTGAAGGTGACCATCTGCAGCTGCGCACCCCGGACCGAGAGAAAAATCTCGATGGTATCTCCGCAATCGCCTGTCCTGGTGCCGTAGCCGTCCGGGTATTCGAGCTCGCCGTACCGCTCGACCCGGGACACCATCTTCTGAAAATTTTCCGAATGTTCCTCGTAGGAGGGATGAGAATTGTCAGCCATTGATCTGTTAACAAAAAATATAAAGGTGGTCTTGGGGGATTATACGGGGCTGTAGGATTGATCGATCCCCTTGCTTTGAAAGAAATCCTTGTATTTCATGTCCTCGGTCAGGATATGATTTATCAGCCAGTTGCCAAGGTAGTCAAGAAGAGCGTTGGAAAGAATATTCGGACCGACATCGGTTGCCGAGAGAAAAGACCTGGTCTTTTCGATAAACTGCTGGTGCTGCTGAGCCTGCCTGTCGGTATAGTGGTAATTATACTCGGTCATCAGGTGCTCTTCGGCCTGAAAGTGGACTTCCGCATAATCGATCATTTCCATGAGCAGCTCGTTGATCAATTTCGGGTCGGTGAGCTTTTTCTGGTCGTCAATGAGCCGGTTGATCATTGACAGCAGCTTCTTGTGCTGCTGATCCAGCTCTTGTACGCCGACACTGAACTCTTTTTTCCAGTTGATGTTTTCCATAATTATTATTTATCTAAGTTGTTGTTATTGCACAAAAGTTGTCTTTGACCAATAACATACCACGCTGTTTGCTCTTTACAAACAAATATTGTCGGCAACATAAGAAAACAACTTTTTTTTGCAGCTGCTACACGCAGATCGCCACCATGAAACCGTGTCATGGCGGCAATCTGGATTGCAGGGGAACATCCCTTTATCGCTGATTCATGGGAATAAACGGATGCTCGGTATTGCCGGTGTAAATCTGCCGGGGACGGGAAATCCGCAGATGGTGGTCGTGGAGTTCCTTCCAGTTTGCTATCCAGCCTGGCATCCTGCCGATGGCAAACATAACGGTGTACATATCGAGGGGAATGCCGATCGCCCGCAGCAGAATTCCGGAATAGAAGTCGACGTTGGGATAAAGATGCCTGGAGATGAAGTAGTCGTCCTGCAGGGTGATTTCTTCCAGTTCCATGGCGATCTTGAGCAGGTCGTCATCGATCTTGAGCGCGGTCAGCACGTTGTGCACCTGTTTCTTGAGGATGATCGAGCGCGGATCGAAATTTTTATAGACCCGGTGGCCGAACCCCATGAGCCGGAAGTCGTCGTCTTTGTCTTTGGCCCTGTCCAGATAGTAGGTGAGCGGGCGGCCCGATTGTTTGATCGCGTCGAGCATCGAGATGACCGCCGCGTTCGCCCCTCCGTGCAGCGGTCCCCAGAGGGCGCATACCCCGGCGGCAACCGAGCTGAAAAGGTTGGCACGGGAGCTGCCCACTACCCTCACCGTCGAGGTCGAACAGTTCTGTTCGTGGTCCGCATGAAGAACGAGAAACAGGTTCAGGGCTTTGTCGATTTCCGGCGACACCTCATATTCGTTGTACGGATCGGAAAACATCATGTGGAGAAAATTGCCGCAGTAGCTGAGGTTCGGGTTGGGGTGGTTGATCGGTTTTCCCGCCGCCATCCTGTAGGCGAAGGCGGCTATGGTTCGTACCTTGGAAAGGAGCAGGGCTGCGGTCCTGTCGAATTCATCCCCGGTTGTGGGCACATCGAGCACTTCCGGGTGAAAACAGGAAACCAGATTGAGCATTGCCGACAGGATGGCCATGGGCGGCGCCGATTTCGGGAATCCGGAGAAATGGTGCTCGAGATTGGTATGGATGGGGGCGTGTTCGCGTATTCTGTCGGAAAACGATTTCAGCTCGTTCTCGTTGGGGAGTTTACCGTAAAGAATAAGGTAAGCCGTCTCGGTGAATCCGGCTTTGAGGGCGAGCTCTTCTATGGGAATTCCGCGGTACCGCAGAACCCCGTTGGCGCCGTCGACATAGGTGATCGAGGAGTAGCAGGAGCCGGTATTGCCAAACCCGGGATCCATCGTAATATAGCCGGTTTTCGAACGCAACTCCTGGATGTCGATGCATTTTTCATTTTCCGAGCCTGTTATTACATCGAATTCGTAACTTTTTCCTTCAATGTTCAGTGTCGCTTTATCACTCATCGTGGCTCTCCTGGTAATGGGGAATTGGAATTATTTTTTGCGGTTGCCTGTCTCGCGGATTAAATAATTACTAATAATAAGAATCATTTGTCTTTTGATCAACCACTTATCCCTCGGTGTCGATAAACCTGTTGTCAAATGGTGCTGTACCTTGCAGGTAAATCTGGGCGGGGCTCCCGCTGGTACCGTTCATAGAAGTACAAAGCACCAATTGCGGGAGCGGCAGGGGAAAGTGGTCGGCAGAAAAAATTATTGCCGAAACAGGATATTGGAGTTCACCGAGGAGGCGCTTTGCGTTCCGGTAAGCACCATGGTCTGTTTAAGCTCGGTCACGATTGTCTTGATATAGGTCTCGACGCCTTGTTGCAGACCGCCTATGGCAGCAACAGAAAACGGCCGCCCGATCATGACCGCATCGGCTCCAAGGGCGAGGAGCTTCAGGACATCTCCGCCGCTTCGCACTCCTCCGTCGGCGAGTATGGCCATTTTGCCTTTTACCTTGGCGGCGACCGACTCAAGAACATCGGCACTGCCGGGAGCATGGTCCAGCACCCGTCCTCCGTGGTTCGACACGACGATCGCGTCGGCGCCGCAGCCAAGCGCAAGTTCGGCCTCGTCAGGGGTCATGACACCCTTGAGGATAAATTTTGCGCCGATTTTCCTGATAATTTCGGCGAGTTTTTCAACGGGCTTGGGGGAGACAGGCCGGCCCATTTTCCTGAGGGTGATAAGCCCGGCCGCATCGATGTCCATCCCGATGGTATCGGCGCCGGTGGCCAGCGCTTTCTCGACCTTGTCGAAAAACTCCTCGTCTTCCCACGGCTTGATAAAAGGGATGCCGCAGCCGTCGGCCTTTTTGATTGCCGCAAATCCGGCTTCATGGATGAAGGCCGGTACCCCGTCGCCGGTGCAGCCGAGAACCGATTGCGCCCTGCAGCCGGAGATAATCGACTCGATATAGTCGGCCTCGCTGATTTTTCCTCCCATGTTGAACTCCACGCCGCCTATGGGCGCAGCGAGCACCGGGGCCGCAAGTTTTCTGCCGAGTATGGTCACGGAGGTGTCGGGTTCGGTAACGCTGTGCAGCAGGCGCATATTGAACTTGAACCTGGCAAGCGCCTCGAGGTTGGTGCCAAAGGAAGAACCGCTGCCAAGACCGCCCATTCCAGGAACCTGGCCCGCGCACACCTTTCCGTTACAGATAGGGCAGACTCTGCAGTGGGGTTCCATAAGTTCTCTTGCCTTGTCGCGAATATCTTTCATTTTGCTCTCCGGTTATGGTGCCCGCCAGTCATGAATTTGCGGGTGAAAAAATCTCTGGGGTGTCAGCAAATTTTTATCGCAATTAACAATACAGGGCAAGTTTTTTCACACAGCTCTTGAGCCGACCGTCTGCTACCAGCCGTGTTCGGCCAGCTGGCTCAGGAAAAAATAAACGGATAACAGCAACAGCGAAGAGATGCCCAAAATTGCCGCTGTGCGTTTGAGTGTTGCGCGGTAAGCTTTACCAATTTTGCAACCGATAATAACGAGCGGCTTGAACCGGACCCTGGAAAAAGAATTGTCAGACAGCGTCAGCAGGCTGGGGTGGGTGGCGGTATTTCCCGATTGTTTCATTGTTTTCCCTCCAATAGGTTGTGGTACCTGACTCTTGCAGGGAAGTATAGTAGGTGGGGGGTATCATATAGTGATACCCCCTGAATTTTTTTTAAAAATTATAGATCGCGGTGCATAAAAAAAAAGAAAAGCCGTCCGGAAAAATGAGTTTCCGGACGGCTGGAGGTGTAGCTGCAACTGATTCTTCAAGGTGGAGGAGGTAGAATAGCTGCGTGGCGTGACCTGTCAGCTTGGCAGGTCACGGTAATTCACGTGGTTCAGTTCTCAGGAAGCTTCCGCTTCGGCTTCCACGAATTGGTCGGATGTTTCTTTGGGCTCGATCCACGGCTTGCCGACCGGCAGGACGTCTTTGCCGAAAACATCGTTGAAGATGACATGAGCCATCATGTACCAGGCGTTCAGGGCACAGAGGATCAGGACATATGCGGCAACCTTGGTCATTGCCGGATAGCCGAAATGGGCCAGGTCGAGCAGGATGAATCCCGCCAGCAGCAGGGTGAAGGTCGAGGCCATTGCCCCATGGATTCTCAGCGCGGCAACCCACAGGATGGCGGTGTAGAGAGTCCAGGCAATCAGGAAGCAGCCGATGTCGGTACCGCTTGATTTGTAGATGTCGAATTTGTTGAAAAGCAAAATAATGCAGAGGGCGATCCAGAACGCTCCGTAGGAACAGAAGGCCGAATACCCGAAGTTGTTGCCCGCCTTGAATTCCTGAAGACCCGCCATAAGCTGGGCGGTGCCGCCGAAGATCAGGCCGCAGGCGAGAATCGGGCCTACGCCGCAGAAACCGAGGTTGTGCAATTGCAGAAGAAGGGTGGTAAGACCAAAACCTGCCAGTCCGACAACCGCCGGATTTCCCAGTGATGCACTTTTTCCTGCCATGTTGCTCTCCTTTGTTGAGGGTAACGGTTAACAACGCAAACGTTGTTTCAGGCTTCACCGTAGTAACAGCAAAATCCATGCCACTGGATTGTGTTCTGAATATCGTTTAATATCAGGATGATGGGAGAAAGATGCTGGCTGGAAGCGGTTACAACAAAAGTTGTGGAGTTGACCGGCCGCAATGTATCGCCGGTGTCGTTGTTATGGGGCTGTCCGCGTTTGTTCAGGAATATTCAGGCTGCAGCAAAGAGAAGAGCTTTCGCCTGGCCCATACCCGGCCCTACAACTTTTGTTGTCGCTACAATAAAAGTTGTAGGGCGGTTTATGGCCGTCGTCATGAAAAGAACGGGCCTATTCATCCATTTTCTGCAGCCTGCGGCTTAACGCCTGCTGGGAAATGCCGAGCATTGCGGCAGCGGTCGACTGGTTGTTGCCGGCCCTGAGCATGGCTTCTTCAACCAGCATCCGGGTCGCTTCCTTGATGGTCGGCAGGGGGTTGGCAAAGGTGAACGGCACCCCCTTGGTGTGGCCGTCGTTGTGTCTTGCTTCCGCCTGCCTTACTTTGGCGATGTGGTCGCGGAAAACACTTAGCGGCAGGGAAGAACTCCTGCTCTGGGCGACGGCGTCGAAAGCCATTGCCTGAAGTTCCCTGATGTTTCCGGGAAAGTGATAGGTTTCAAGCAGGAAAAAGAGTTCCTTGGGCAGAACCGGCTTGCCCTTTTCCAGGGAACCTGCGGCAATCCGGGTAAAATGCTCGATCAGCACCGGTATGTCTTCAATTCGGTCCCGCAGCGGGGGCAGGGTTATCCGGTGGGTGCGCAGCCGGTAGTGAAGGTCTTTGCGGAACAGGTCTTTCTGCTGCAATTCCCAGAGGTCCACATGGGTCGATGCGATGATCCTGGCATCGCTCAGCTTGTTGTTGTCGGCACCTATCGGCAGGTATTCTTTTTCCTGGAGCAGTCTGAGCAGCTTGATCTGGGATCCCGGACTGAGGTCGCCTATCTCGTCGAGAAACAGGGTCCCGCCGGCGGCTTTCTCGATCAGGCCCGAGCGGCCGGAAGTAGCTCCGGTGAACGCTCCCTTGACATGCCCGAACAGGGTGTCGGAGAATACATTGTCGTCGAGACCGGCCACGTTCACCGCGACAAATCTGCCGCGCCTTCCGCTCAGGGTGTGGATCGCCCTGGCTATAAGTTCCTTGCCGGTTCCTGTCTCCCCACGTACCAGGACCGGTTCACCGGTGGTGGCGATGGACTCGATGTAGTTGAATATCATCATCATCTTCGGATTGTTGGTGATGATGTCGTCGAAAGCCTCGGGGTGATCTATGTCTTTATTGCGGAGGCGTTCCTTCAGCGATTCGTTTTCCTTGTGCAGATCGGTATAGCGCAGGCTCTTCTGCACCGAGGCGATCAGCCGGTTTTCGTCCACAGGTTTTACAATATAGTCAAAAGCCCCGTTCTTCATACAGTCGACGGCTGTTTCCGCGTCGATTCTGCCGGTGATTATGATCACCGGAATATGGGGATAATAGCTGATTATCTGGTCGAGAATGTCTTCGCCGTCCACGTGGGGCATATTGAGGTCGAGCAGGATGACGCTTGGTTCCTTCTGTTCGACGATGGGCAGCACCTGCCTGCCGTCGGAGCAGATTATCACGTTGTTCATCCCGGCAAGCTGCAGTATGGTGTCGATGGACAGACAGATCGACTCCTCATCGTCAACGACCAGGATCGGCAGAGCCGGATAGTTGGTGTTGCTCATACCATTCTCCCTATTATTTCATCGTTGCTGAATCGCGGCAGCAGCACTGTCACCAGGGTCCCCTCGCCGGGCTTGGAGCGAAAATCGAGCCTGCCCCCGTGGTTGCGGACAATGGTGTCGGAGATAGACAGTCCCAGGCCGGTGCCGCTGCTGTCGCGCTTGGTGGTGAAAAATGGATCGGTGATCCGCGCGAGCACCGTCTCGTTCATCCCTGCCCCCTGGTCCTGTACCTCGAAGAATATCTCCTCGGATTCTTCAAGGTAGCCGGTCCTGATAGTCAGGGACTGGGACGGGTCACTCAGCGCCTGGCAGCCGTTTACCACGAGGTTTATCACCACCTGGCCGAGCCTCTGGCTGTTGCCCTGCAGCGTGGGCAGGTTCTCTTCGTACTCGACGGTGAAATTATCCGTCGCTTTTTTTATCAGGCTGGACACCAGGCCGACCGATTTGTCGACAACCCGGTTGAGATAGACCGTCTCCCTGAGCTCGGACGGCTTCTGTCCGGAAAAGTCCTTGAGGTCGCCGACGATTCGCTTTACCCGGTCGACCCCCTCCTGGCTGAAATTCAGCAGTTTCGGCATCCGCTCGCGCAGGTGGACATAGGCCATGTCGCCGACCTTGAAGTCCTCGTTCTTTTCCAGGTAGCTGTCCAGTATCGGCTGCACCGAGTACCAGAATTTTTCAAAAACACGGATATTGAGGTTAACCGAGGAGATCGGATTGTTTATCTCGTGGGCAACGCCTGAGACAAGGGTCCCGAGGGAGACCATCTTGTTGGTGTGCATGAGCTGCTCCTGCTGCATCTTGGCCTGCTGCTCTCTTTTTTTCCTCTCGGTGATGTCCCGTGCGGTCATCAGGATAGTCGCCGGGTTTTCCCTGCTCTCCATCGGCGCAAAAGTCGCCTCTATGGTGATGTCGCTGCCGTCTTTAAGCAGTAGCACCGTTTCCAGCAGGTAGTTGTCCGTGCGGTTTTCGAAAATCCGCATGATTTTCTCTTTAAAGTCCTGCAGGTGCTCCGGATGGATAAGGTCGGCCAGGGACCAGTTTGACGCTTCCGGGAAAGGGTAGCCGGTTATTGCGCTCCATGCACGGTTGGCGTAGTTGATACGGAAACCTGTGTCGAAAACCAGGATGATCTCCCGGGCGGTCTCGGCCAGCAGCCGGTATTTGTTTTCACTTTTTCTCAGCGATTCCTGAATCTTTCGTCGATCACTCTCTCCTGCTGCGCCCTGCCAGATGATGTAGAGTGAAAGCATTGCGATGATTACCAGGATGGCGAGAAATATCAGGCTCATCCTTTTGGTTATCGCCTCTATCTGGGCCCTGACGTCCTCCACATAGACCCCGGTTCCGACAATCCAGTGCCACGGCCTATACTCCTGCACGTAGGATATTTTGGAAAATATCCGGGTGGGATCGTCCTGCCACTGCCAGTGGTAGCTCACATATCCGGCGCCGGAGTCTTTCACCGTCTCAAGAAATGCCAGAAACAGCTTTTTACCTGCGGGATCTCGGGTGTCGGTGACGTCCTTGCCTTCGAGGTCGGGACGATACGGGTGCATGATCATGGTGGGGTGGGTGTCGTTGATCCAGAAATAATCCTTTTTCTCCGGACCGTACCGTATGGAGCGCAGATGTTCAATCGCCTGTTGTTGCGCCTGCGAAAGCGTAATCTTGCCTGTCTCAGCCAAATGGTGATAGTAGCGGATGGAGCTCATTGCCGATTCGCTGAGCGCGCTTATCATTTCCCTCTTTTTATCCATCAGGTGATCTTCGACTTTCGGCAGGATATAGCCGAAAAATGTTCCGATAAAAAGAATCATCGACAAGACCACCGGTATAAACACTTTCGCCGGGACAATGTCGGGGATTTGCGGTCGCAAATTGTTTTTCATGGCTGGGCTCAACCTGGTGTTGAATTTTTCCCGGCGTTGGGCGTGGCCGCTGGTTTCGGGGTGCGAACCGTCGAGTCCTGCGCGCATCCGTTACAGGGTATGTATTATGCGCTCCATCTCCGAGAGGGAACTCTCGATGTAGTTCATGTCCGCTGTGGCTCTTGACATGGCGTAACCGCCCTCGGCAAGGCAGATCAGGATCTCGGCCGTTTGCGCGCTGGAACCGGTTGCAATAAACTCCCCGTTTTCCATGCCCTGCTCTATGATGGCTGTGAGCGCTTTTTTCCAGTTATTGATCCTGCCGCATACGGCGTCGCGCAGCTCCGGGTTGGTGTCGCTGCTGTCGACGGCGGTATTCAGCAGCGGGCAGCCGCCGGAGGCAAATACCGAACTGTAGATCATGCGGAACACCAGGGGATAGGCAAGGAGCTTGTCGCGGGCGGTTTCGGCACGCCGTACCTGCTCAGCCAGGGAGCGTTCGATGGCGCCTGCGTTATATTCAAAGGCGCAGAGGGCCAGCTCTTCCTTGTTCCTGAAGTTTCCGTAGATGCTGCCCTTGCTCAGGCCGGTCACCGCGGTCAGGTCGGACAGACTGGTGGCCGCATACCCTTTCTCGTTAAAAACAGGGGCCGTCTGTTTGATGATGAACTGCCTGGTGCGTTGCTTTTTGGAAGAGGGATGGTTGTGCATGGCTAAATATACCGTTCGGTATATTCCCTGTCAAGGAAGTACCTTTTTGACAAGATCCCTGTCCATAACCTGCTGTTGGTGCCTTGGGAGGAGCTCAATAAACGGTAAAGGGGTTACAGTCACTGCTGCCTGGGGCTATGTGTGGGCAAAAAAAGTCCGCCTGGGGCGGTGGCGCGATTTTCGGCATAACGGTTTGGTGGTGTTGTTAGGTGAAAAATTATGTGATAATATTTATTCATAAGGGTTCTGTGCAAGAGAAGGAGAGGGATTGCGTCTTCAGGCCAACATTGTGAAATGACTGATCAAGCCGTGAGGTAACGATACTGATGAGTGGTGCCAGGCCAGCGATAAGTGTCATTATTGTGGATCGCTTTGCCCTGTTTCGCCAGGGGCTTAGCCTGATCCTGAAAGAGATGCCGCAGGTAGAACTTGCAGGCGAGGCGGAAAACGAAGTTCAGGCCTTAAGGTTATTGCAGGAGCTGAAACCGGATATCGTTATCCTCAATGTCGATATTTTTGCCGGAAATGAAAATCTCTTTGTCCGCATAATCAGTGCGGATAGTCCGAAAACGAAAATTCTTCTCATGGGAGATAATATTGACGAAAAGACCCTCTCCGATGCTCTTGAGTCCGGGGTCAAGGGGTTTCTGTCCAAGGACAGTGGACCTTCCTGCCTGCTGAATGCTTTGCAGATCGTGGCAAAAGGGCAGCTGTGGGTAGAAAGAAAGTTTTTTGACCACTACTTTGAAAGGCTGGCGGAAAAAGAGCTGGAGCATCAGCGCAAAGCGGAAAAAGATAAAGATGTTCTCACCCCGAGAGAGAAAGAGGTCCTCAAGCTTCTGGCCAAGGGTTCCTCAAACAAGGAGATCGGCGCAAAGCTTTTTATAAGCGAGAAGACGGTCAAGAGCCATCTCAGTAACATTTTTAAAAAACTCAAGGTCAACAGCCGCCTCGAAGCTTTTTTATATTCCATCAAACGCGAAATCTGCTAGGACCAAAGTCCTAGGAAATTCCTCCCAAAGTCTCACGTACGGTCCGTGACGAGGTATTGCGATGTCAGGACTGTTGTCTGTCCTCATCTGCGTTGTAGATTGGCTTTGCAAACTAACCTATTGATTTTAAGTAGTTAAAATATCTGTTCGCGACATTTTCCAGCTGCCTGGAAGTGGACTCTTCCCCCACCCTCGATACGAGAAAATTCCACCAAAGGTCCTATTGACTATCCCCCTGGCAAGGATGAAAATTTAGCTGTCAGATTGCCACAATGTGGTGGTCTGATGAGTTGTACTTTTAAGGCCGCAAGCTTGGTAGAAACCATGGCTGCGAGCTTTAATCACAAACAAATCTCCTTGAATTTTTTTTATTTGCAATCAGGACGGATATATGACTCCTCGGCGTGGACATCGGAAACATGGATGGGTGAAAGATTTGCCATACTCTTAGACTGACAGGTGATGCCGATAGTGAATAAACGGGATTCAAGAGACAAATTTAGTAGAGGGGGGAATGATATGCTACGAAAAATATTATCAACTATTGTGCCGGTGCTGATGCTGACGCTATATTTTGCGTCGGGACCTTCACCGGTAAAGGC
>NZ_FNJI01000068.1 GCF_900104445.1 Desulforhopalus singaporensis
GCAACCTGGTTTTGAAAATGCGGGTTTTGCACTCTGTGATCCCCGTAAAATCAACGAACAGTTTTCAACTCTGTCCTGTTTTGGACAGCAATGAAATTGATT
Organism: Desulforhopalus singaporensis; assembly: GCF_900104445.1. Lineage (GTDB taxonomy): Bacteria > Desulfobacterota > Desulfobulbia > Desulfobulbales > Desulfocapsaceae > Desulforhopalus_A > Desulforhopalus_A singaporensis. The sequence goes on from NZ_FNJI01000068.1 coordinate 103, forward strand.
TATGAAAAATATTACATCTCATTTCTACGGCAAAAAAAATGATAGTGAATTCAAATTAATTCTTTAGAGAGTGTTAGTGTTTATAAAAAAGAAACATAAATGTACTACTAGTTCTATTTTATATTCCAAAAATTATATAATCTCTGTCTTAAATAATCAGAAGGGTAGTTGACGAACGTATTGTTGCAGCAGCCTGAAATTTCGTATTAAATGAAATTTTAAAAAAATAATACGCATTTGCCCTGTCTGATGTAAGATTAATAGAATGGTCTGAAATCACTATCAATTTATTTATGATTTTAAGCCATCACTTTATCAGGCCGATTTTTAATCAAATGTTCTAGTGAAATATAATCGGTTCTAGGTCCTTGAATATACTCTTTGAAGCTAGAGTCTTCAGATAACTTCTTTCGAAGAATTGTTGTGCTTTCTTCGTCTACCTCTAAAGTCTGTTCTTCTATCACTACGCCATAATCATTTTTTGCACCTTCTAATGATACATAGCCTTGTATTACATCCTTCTGGACCAATGCAATATCTCTTTCGAGAGGGTTACCATAACCTCCTCCGCCACCTGTCAACAAAACAAAACTGGATCCTTTTTCAAATTTCACATCAGATCTTAGGCTCATTTGCCAACCGCTCAAATCTTCAATATTGCTATCCAATTCCCTACCCATTATTGTTTTATAAGAACCGGATCGAGATTCCTTTAGCACATATTGTACAGAACCTCGCCCCCCTCCTTGTGTTCCTGGTGCACCTATTTTAGTTCTGGATGTTTCCATACTGAGCAACATGTCATCTTTTGGTTTAAATTTAAAAACCATCCCTACCCCGCCTCGATACTTTCCAGGCCCTCCTGAGTCAGGCCTCATTTCATATTGCAACCAGTGTACTGGATGACATTGTTCTGCAACCTCGGCGGACATCAACAAAGCGCTAACAATATGCGGATCATTACATGCATTCATACCATCATGACTGCTGCATGCCCCCCAGCCCCCTGATGGTAAATCTGATATGAGGTTTGGTGCTCCGGTCTTAGGGTCGTTAATTGAAGCTATGTACCAGTTACATTCTCCATAAGTAGAACCAATCGCTTTTTCTGGAGGAACTGCTTTGTTGAGTGCCATCCATACTGCAGTTGCTATTTTTGTTGCGGTATGTGTAGTAGAACCTATAGTTGGATACGGCCATTTTGCATTAAGAAAACATCCCTCAGGAACATGGATATCAAAAGCCTTGTACAGCCCTTCATTGATAGGCAATTCAGGAGCTAACATTCCGCAAAGAGAATAGAGTACAGCTCCATGAGTGTTCGCAAGCGGGGAATTAATAGCACCTTCTGCAAGAGGACTTGTGCCAGTAAAATCTATACCAATTTGGTCACCTTTGACGGTTAATTTAATTTTAACCTCAAGAGTTTTGCCTGTAATTCCATCCGATTCCGTATAATCTATACCTTCATATACTCCATCAGGCATTTTTCTGATTTTTTCTCTAAATATTGACTCCGTATATTTGACGACTTCTTTAGCACCTTTATTTACAACTGTATCAAAGCCAAGCCTATCTATTAATCCTTTCATTTCTCTTTCAGCAATTCTACAACACCCAATTTGTGCCATAAAATCACCTTCCACTCTATCTGGCATTCTAACTTGATTTTGCATTAATTTAACCAGATATTCATTCAATTTACCTTTTTCCATTAGTTTAGTAGGAAAAATTCTAAATCCCTCAGAAGCAATATGAGTTCCCCAAGCTTGACTACCTGTACCCCCACCTCCAACGTCGATCCAATGTCCTCTTGCGCATGCATATCCAGCATGTTTACCTTCGTAATACATAGGAGTTACAACTGTAATATCAGGTGTATGAGTGCCGCCAGCGTAGGGGTCATTTAAAACAACAGCATCACCCTCAGACATATCAGGAAATCTATTTACGCATTCCCGAGTACTAAAACTCATTGCTCCAAGATGAATAGGGCAACCGGCATTTTGTCCTATTAAATTAACATCTTTGTCGTATATTGAGACAGAAAAGTCAGCAATTTCATAAATAATAGTTGTAAATGACATCTTTTGAAAACTCTCAAACATTCTTCGAGGTATATATTTGAACCCTCCTCTAATAACTTCAAAAGTGACTGGATCTAGAGAGACTTTATATTCATTTTTCATAATTACACCTCCTCTAAAATAATGTTCTTGTATTGGTCAAAATTTGCTGTCCATTTTTCACTAACGACCAAGCAACTATTGTCCATTTCAATTACTGCTGGACCTTTAATAGAATGTCCATTAGTTAACATATTCATATCGAAAATAGGTGTATTTATAAAATGACCATTAAAATAAACAGATCTATGATTTTTAATGGCATCCTTCTCGTTTGTTTGTGCAATTGGATATTCGATTAATGATATTTTTTCTTGTTTGCTGGCACCCATTACTCGAATATCAACAATGGCAACAGCAAATTTAGGTTCATTAATCCCTCTTTCTTTTAAATGAGCTTCATTGAATTTATCTTTCAACTCATTCAGAATGAATTTGTCATATTTAGTGTTATTGTCTTTAATCATTATTTCATAATTTTGACCGACATATCTCATATGAAATTCATTGTGAGTTATGATATTTTGTTTTTCAACACCAAGATTAACCAAGTCATCTACAACATTATTTTTTAATCTATTAAGTTCGTTGTTCAACCTATCGATATCTGGATTTGCTAATTCAGTATATAAGGTCATTTCAGAATAAGTGCTAGATGGCATCATAGTTGCTCCCATGGCAGAGGCAACTCCGGAATTAGGAATAATTAATGCTTTTTTTACTCCTAACTCCTCCGAAATCTTACATGCGTGCATACCTCCAGCGCCACCAAATAGAACTGGTAAATAACTTCTCGGATCTCTCCCTCTGGAAGTTGTAATTAAAGAGTTAGCTCTTGCCATATTGACGCATGCAATATTTATAGCGCCTTCAGCAACTTCATATATATCTCTTCCTAATGGATCCGATATTTCTTTTTTGAAAATTTCTTTTACCTTATTAATGTCTAGATCCATTTTGCCACCGAGTGTACTATCTACACGACCTAACAATAGATTTGCATCCGTAACTGTTGGACTAATACCGCCCATTCCGTAGCATATAGGGCCTGGTTTTGCCCCAGCACTTTGTGGTCCGACTCTTAATCCTCCACCTTCATCTAGCCAAATTATACTTCCACCTCCAGTTCCTATTGACCTCACATCAGTCATTGGAACAATGAGCGGCATGTCAAGATCAATTTCGTAATCCATCGTCCTTAAATGACTACCATTCTCGATAACGCAAACGTCATAACTGGTTCCACCAGTATCTTGAGTCAAAATATTAGAATATCCTAATTCTGCTCCAATAAGTTCACCAGCTACTACTCCAGCAGCAGGACCAGAACCAATAAGCATCTCAGGACATCTTTTTATGTAATCAATATTACAAGTACCACCATCGCCTTTGATAATTGCTACTTCTCCTTTAAAATCTTTTGCGGCGAAAGAATTTTCAAACTTATCCATATAATCAGTGATTATTGGAGATAGTAGGGCTCTTACTGATACAGTAACCATTCGTCCAAGTTCCCTAAACTTCGGAGCGACGTCCACTGAAGCAATAACAGGTAAACCAGGAAAAGCTTCATTTAAAACTTTTTTAACAAATATTTCATTGTCTGCATTTAAATAACTATTGATAAAAACTATTGCTATACTATCTGGCTTTTCTACTTTGACGATCTCAATTAATTTTTCAACTTCATCATAACTTACTGCTTCAACTAAAGTACCATCAGCATCTACTTTTTCTCTTATTGTATACCTGTTTTTTCTTTCGATTAAAACTTCAGGTGTCTGACCATACATGTCAATCTCACCATAAAGTTGATTTCTCCCTCTCCTTATCTCAAGCGCATCCCTAAAACCTTCAGTCGTAATGAAAAGAGTTTTGGGCCACCATCCGTAATAATTTTTTGTAATTAGTGCATTTGTAGCAATTGTGCTCCCATGTACTAATACATCAATATCTTTTATTTCTACGCCTGATTTTTCAATCGCATTTATTACACCGTTCGCTAAATTATCAGGAGTCGTCAAGCTTTTTCCGACAAAAACCTGGTCTCCATTAGTGGCGTAAGTATCAGTAAAAGTTCCTCCTACATCGACACCAACTTTTAACATTTTTTTCTCCTTCTTCAAGTTTTCATTCTAGAGAATTCTCATCAATAAATTTTCATTTATGATGATTCTTTGTTGCTAGACCATTTTGGTTAATGTTAAATTTGAAGTATTAATATTACGATTCCATCCTGCAATGATTAAACTAACACTCATAGAGAAAAAGTTAAGCATCACCTCCTTTATTATTCCGGACAATTTTTTTTATTAGCTTATGTATTCAACAAACATCAAAGAAAATATAGTTTTAATTTTTGTTGAACTCTATAAACAATTAACCTTATGTTAATCTAGCAGTCAAGGACCTAGGATTTACTATTGATTAACTATTCAATTTAGTTGTAGTCGAATAAGCATTAATCGGACTCAGTCGTAAGTATCTGTTATTTAAGCGATTTATTTTGGCAAACATAGGTGCCTAAGATATTGATGCTAAACGTAAGGGTTTTTGGTTTTCTAATAAATTATTGGTTATGTTTTTAAATCTATTGCTCAATAAATAAAAAATAATAGATTTATTATTACGGTTTAATGTTTCATGAATTCCTTATGTTATTCTGTTGATGTGTAAATACATTAAAAATGTTGTATTGTTGAATTGTGATTATCTCATAAATTAATACCAGCAAGGATTAGAAAATTCAGACATACTGCCCAGATCAACAATCAGGTGCAAGTATGTGTAAGAAACGATTTGCCGAACATCAAATTATTAAGGTCCTCAACCAGGTTGAGGGCGGTAGGACAATGGTAGATGTAGGCCGTGAGTGCGCGACCTAAGCCAAGCCACGTTTTACAACTGGAAGGCCAAATACGGCGGCATGGAAGCTTCAGATATAAAGAAGTTGAAGGACATCGAAACTGAGAATAAGAAACTTAAGAATATTTACGCCAACTTTAGCCTTGAACATCAGATTCTGAAAGATATCATTGAAAAAAAGCTTTAAAGGCTGCAGGGAAACGACTGTTGGTTGATTATGGCCGTTGAGGCATTTTAGTTGAGCATCCGTGCTTGCTGCAGGCCGCTGGATTTCAGGCGCAGTGTTTATCAGTACTGCCCTGATCGTAACCGGGACCAGGGGGTGCATAGAAAAATTCAGAGAACTCGTCGAAAGATACCCTCGAAACGGTTTCCCGAAGCTATTTACCGTGTTGAGGCGTGAAGGATTCAGCTGGACCCATAAACGGGTTACCAGAGTGTATTGCAAAATGGGATTAACATCCGCCGCAAGGGCAAGCAGCGCCTACCATCCCGTAATCCTCAACCACTAAGCGTTCCTGCCGCCATGAATAAAAGCTGGTCAATGGACTTTATGAGTGACAGCTTGTGGGATTGGCGCAAGTTTCGCACACCCAACGTGGTGGATGATTTCAATCGGGAGGCTTGAGCCATTGAAGTTGATTTGAGTCTCCCGGCCAGACCTATAATCAGGGTTCTTGACAGGATGGCAATGTGGAGTTGGTTCCCAAACAAATTAGGGAGGACGCCGGTCCTTAATTTATCTCGGTTGCCTTAGTTGAATTGGCAGAGAATCACGATATTCATCTTGAATTCATTGAAAAAGGACAACCAACTCAGAATTTTTTCATTGAGCGCTTTAATGGAACGTTTCGTTCGGAGGTTTTGGCCTATTACGTATTTCACACATTGAGTGAGGTTAGAGATATGACCGAAAAGTGGCTTGAGGAATACAATGAGGAACGCCCACACTCCTCTTTGGGGAATCTTACACCAAGAGAATACAGCAAGGGTGAATATACGACCCAATAGCACTCCCAAGGGAAGTTATCAAGACCGGTCTCTAGGGGTTCTCGCTATGCTCGCAGCCTTGACAACTTTACCTCGGAGTGTCAGACTGATAGATTGCGATCGCGGGAGGATGCCTCCGGCGGGGCTCCCGCACTAGGATGAAAACCTCGAGTAGAAATGACCTTTTCTTCTAGTAGTTGTTGGCACTAAAAAGGGGATGTTGAAAACTATCATCAAAAATAAATTGCGACACTTATCTCCGAGAGTTTACTTAAAAAAAATCTAAAATTAAAACCTCGTTAAGTGGTTTTAATTTTTAGCATAAGAACTCTTAGTTTTAGAACTTTTAAAAAATCTATATATGTTTGAAATCGTATTTCTTAATGAAGTTGCTGTTCTTGTCATGCGCCCAAAGGTACTGTGATCATACAAAAAAATATTATAAAAATTATTTAAACAGAACAATTTAAAATTAAGTTGTATTTGTTTAAAGAATGTAACTAATATTTAGGAAAAAGACCTGTAAAAATAAGAAAATATTTTTATATCTGTTAGATGTGTTGTGTTTAACTTTTCTGTTCAAATATGCTTATTTAGCGTTTAAGTATTATCTTATTCTTTGGTTGTGATATTTGTTCAAGACATTGTTGTTAATATCAAATTAACTATTAAATAACTACGATATGTAGTTGAATGTCGATTTTTAGTTTGAAATATCATATGGTTACGTTTTTTTTCAGACAAAGCAGTAAAAAAATTATCTTTACAAAAAAACAAGATATAAAATATACTACGTTACACTCACTTAAAGCTGTGATGAGTTATGATGTCTATAATTTTTAATGCTAACACTATATCTTTGTATAATATACTGTATTGGTAATTTATTTAATTATCCCAAAACAGCTAATGATGAAAATGACTATGAGTGACAAAATGCATAATTTAAAGATTCACAATAGTTCGTTTGATGTGATGATTATTGACGACAACAAAGATAACTTAAGCTATTTAGTCAATGTGTTAAAGAATTTCAAAGAATACAACGTACGACCTATACTTAATGCAGAGTTGGCAATATCAAGTATTGAAAGCAAAACACCTGATATAATTCTTTTAGATATAAAGATGCCTTGTATTGATGGATTCAAGCTATGCAAGACAATAAAATCAAATAAGGAATTTTGCGATATACCTGTGATATTTGTTAGCGGATTAACTGATTATGATAGCAAAATAAAAGGCTTTTCTATAGGTGCATCAGATTTTATATGTAAACCATTTAATGATAAGGAAATTATTGCTAGGGTGAACCTACATATTTCGCTTCGAAACACCTTGCGCCAGTTAAAGGATAAAAACGAATTGTTGAATATAGAAATTCAACAAAGATTAAAAGCTGAGAAGCAACTAAAATTCATCAACCAAAATACAGAAGAAACAGTTAAAAAAAGAACCGAGGAGCTTTCCCTTGCAAACAAGGAACTGTTAAATAAAGAAAAGCAATTGCTAAAAAAAAATGAATCATTGCTAGAACTAAATAAAGCACTAAAAAACATGCTTGATCAGCGAAATTTAGAAAAAAAATCAATAGAAATTAGTATGGTTGAAAATATCAAAGAGTACATTGGTCCATATTTAGATTTGCTTCATTTCAATATTAAAGAAGAAAAATGCTTAGAATATTTAAACATTATTAATCGTAACATAGACGACCTTGTTGCTCCGATCGAGAGCCCGCTGCATGCGGTATATGAAAAGTTAACTCCTTCTGAAGTTAAAACTGTTGACTTAATAAGGCAAGGTAAAAGCACAAAAGAGATAGCTGATATTATGGTTGTTTCTCCATATACTGTTTCAAACTTTCGTTATAGTATTAGAAAAAAATTAAAAATTACCAACAAAAAGAGAAATTTAAAAGTGTTTTTGGAAAACCTAGTTTGATTTTGTAGTAAATAAACTTTTATTTTGTGTTAAATGCGCTTTTGTTCTATGTCGAAAATAGCGTCAATTAAATATTTTAAGCAATTAATTGTTTAGCAGTGTTTGTTTTTTAGATAAAAATTTTGTGTAAAAAATTCACAAATCTAAATACATTTAAACATTGCTGTCCAAAACAGGACAGAGTTGAAAACTGTTCGTTGATTTTACGGGGATCACAGAGTGCAAAACCCGCATTTTCAAAACCAGGTTGCTCTTTTTCATTTTGCTATCCTTGTCGGCTGTCCAAATCCTGGCAGTCGAAGTTGCACCCCTGGAATATCTGGTGGATGGCCGAAAGGATCATGTAGCCAATCAACCAGGTCCCTATAAGTGAAGAGATTCAGGCGCAACATGGTTGCCAGGTTTGACATTGACCACCCGAATTTCGACAGATGATGGAGGTACTTCAGTAAAAGCAAGGCGATAAGGGCTGTCCAAATTTGGATACGAAGGGCATTTTCGCTTGTACCG
>NZ_FNJI01000013.1 GCF_900104445.1 Desulforhopalus singaporensis
TACCGCTTCAAGTGCATCAAGCTGTTCCTGGCTGAGACCGCCGCCACCGCCACCGCCGATGTCTCCGCAAAGCGCCTCGCAGGCGTCTTTTGCTGCCAGATCATGCTCGTGGCATTCTCTCTGGTCCCCCGCATCCTGGGATGCGATCGCGCAGAGCCTGTCAACATCCGGCGGACACTCGCTACAGGACCTTATGGTGTAGAACTCGTTGGAATGAATGACGCCTGCTGATCCCGTACCCGCTCCAGGAATCAGATATGCGAGTATGGCCGTAAGAATTACCGCCGGATAGCTGCGAAAAGTTTTCATGGCGCCCTCCTTGTCAACACACTTAATAGTGCAGGTATTTGCTAGGTACACCTGTACCCTAACAAACAAAAATGATAAGCGTGGTAAGGAAATGGTAAATAAATGTTTGCTATATCAATGCGATACAGAATGTTCTTGCTACAAGAGCGGTTAAAACACAACAGCTTTTGTTGTTTTAATCAGGCTGCTGCAATAGGGAGCTCAGCTATGGTCCGGTCAGGGGCTGTTCTGTGTTGCGCGATATGGGGTGCGGCGGGGGGTGTCTTTTTCCTGGAGGGGGCGCCTGTTAAATATGGGGTGTCCAATCAGTGATTTCGATTCTTTTGTTGACAAATACAAATAACTTTCTCAGAATCGTGGTCTTATGAAAAAATAACTTCAAATCGAACCAACTCCGAAGTCAGCTTCGCGGTTATAGTAGGAAGGAGGAAGGTATCTTGGAAGAATTTGTGACGTTAAACTACAAGGGAAAGGAATTCTCGCTTCCCCTGATCACAGGGTCAGAAGGAGAGAAGGCTGTTGATATTTCCAGATTACGGGCCGAGACCGGGCTTATCACTCTTGATGTCGGGTATGCCAATACCGGCAGCTGTCAGAGTGCCATAACGTTCATGGACGGAGAGAAGGGTATCCTCCGCTATCGCGGAATCCCGGTGGAGCAACTGGCTGAAAAGTCGACTTTTAAGGAGACCGCATACCTTCTTATCAACGGAAGGTTGCCGAACAGGGATGAGCTGACCAGATTCTCGGTGATGCTCAACGACAACAGCCTTGTTCATACCGATTTAAAGGTGTTTTTCCAGAATTTCCCCCGGGCCTCGCATCCCATGGGAATCCTGTCGTCGATGGTAAATGCGCTGAGGAGCTTTTATCCGTCGCTCAACGATACCCACGAAGAGGAAATCAATATAACAATGACGAGGCTGCTGGCGAAGGTCCGCACCATGGCGGCGATGTCTTACAAGATCTCCAGGGGGCATGAGCTGGTTTTCCCCCGGCCCGATCTCACCTATTGCGAGAATTTCCTCAATATGATGTTTGACACCCCGGTGACGCCGTATGAAATAAAGAGGGAGGCGGTCAATGCGCTGCGGGTGTTCTGGATTCTCCACGCCGATCATGAGCAGAATTGTTCCACTTCGTCGGTGCGCATGGTCGGCAGTGCCCGGGTGAATCTGTATGCCGCCATCTCGTCAGGCATAGCCGCTTTATGGGGACCGCTGCACGGAGGTGCCAATCAGGCGGTCATTGAAATGCTCGAAACGATCCAGAAGGAAGGCGGGAATTTCAAGAATGCGATCGACAGGGCCAAGGACAAAAACGATCCGTTCAGGCTGATGGGATTCGGACACCGGATCTACAAGACTTACGATCCGCGGGCCAAGATCATGAAGAAGATGTGCGATGAGCTTCTTGAGGCGCTGCAGATAACCGATCCCCTGCTCGATATAGCGAGAGAGCTTGAAGAGGTCGCGCTCAACGATTCTTATTTTGTCGATCACAACCTCTATCCCAATATCGACTTTTACAGCGGTATCGTGTTGCGGGCCATCGGCATTCCAACCAATATGTTTACGGTGATGTTTGCCATCGGCCGTCTGCCGGGGTGGATTGCCCAGTGGAAGGAAAGCATGGACGATCCCAAATGGAAGCTGAGCCGGCCGCGCCAGGTCTATGTGGGCAATACCGAATATGATTATGTGCCCATACATGCGCGTTAAACGGTGGATATGACAGCGGCAGCCGTGTAACCGGTGAAAATCGAGCCGTGAGAGTGGTTCGTTTTTCGGCTGCGTGAAGTCCAGAAGGGCCGCCCTGGTGAGGGCGGTCCTTTTTTCGTAACGAAGCCTGTCTGGTGACCAGGAGGTATCATTTGCCGGATATGGCGCCAGGTGAAGCCTGGGGCTGATATTTCTGGTGGTTTTTCAGGTAGAGTGGGAACGCCGAAAGGCGGCAGAGAGTAAGTTTGGTGGAGAGGGCAGGGCAATTGGGCGACTGGATTTTTTCTTTGATCCCCGGGATAGGTGTTGAGCAGCTGCTGATCATCTGGGCGGGCATTATCTTTGCGGGACTGCTCCGCGCGTTTACCGGGTTCGGATTTGCTCTTGCCGCCGTTCCGGTTCTGGCGCTGGTTCTCACGCCGGTCCAGACGGTCGTTCTTACCGCCGCTCTGAGTCTGGGGATAGGGGTCGTCACCCTTTTTGTCTACTGGCGCTATGTTCCCCGCAGCACCCTCGCATGGCTGCTCTTCTTCTCCCTTGTCGGTACCTACCTGGGGAGCTTGCTGCTGGTAGCGTTTACGCCGCAGGATTTTCAGCTCTGGATAGGTTTGTCGGTTATTTTGGCCTCGATCCTGCTCGGTCTGGTAAAACCTGGTAAAGCCAAAACAGCCGGAGGGAAGAGCAAGACGGGCAGCTTTGTCAGGGGTGTCGCCGGGCTGTTTTCCGGCGTCATGAACGGCGCTTTCGCCATTCCCGGCCCACCGGTCATTGTCTATGTTATGGCCACGGAGGCTGACCCGAATCGGTCCCGCAGCCTCATGATTGCGTTCTGGACCTTGTCATCGGCGCTTGCCCTGTGCATTTACGGGGGACAGGGATTGGTGGGATTCCAGGCGTTGTGGCTGTTTGTCCTCTCTTTTCCCGCGATGGTGGTGGGCGACAAGCTGGGATACAGCCTGTTTAAGAGATACGGTTCGTCCTTTTATCGACGCGTTTCTCTTGCAACCCTGGTTGCCATAGGGGTTGTCTCCCTCGGCAGGGCGTGTCTGTCTTGACCCTTTTGAAGGCCTGTTTGAAAACCTGGGACTTGCACTTTGCGGACGGTTATGGGAAAAAAGTAGTATAGTGTTCTATTTGTGTCGCTTTACTGCACTATTCTGTTGACATTGTAAGATGTTTTTCTTAAATAGGGCACCTTTCTTTTTTACATGATATTACTGATTTTTTTGTTGAGCGTAACGGGTGATGAACTGGACACTGGAAAAAGCTGCTGATCTGTACAACATCGACAAGTGGGGCGCCGAATACTTCTCTATTGACGCCAAGGGCGACGTGGTGGTGTCGCCCAAGGGAAGCGAGGCAGGTCCATCGATTAGTCTTCTGGAAGTTATCAAGGAGGTGGAGGCGCGGGGCCATTCTATGCCTGTTCTTCTGCGGATTGAAAATATCCTTGGTTCCCAGATAAGATTGCTCAATGAAACATTTCGCAGCGTTATCACGCAATACGACTATAAAGGCGAATATAAGGGCGTTTTCCCTGTCAAGGTGAATCAGCAGGAACATGTGGTCGAGGCTGTGGCTGAGTTCGGCGCGGAGTTCAATCACGGCCTGGAAGCGGGATCAAAATCGGAGCTGATAGCCGCAATCTCCATGCTGGGCAATCGCGACGCCTTCATTATCTGCAACGGCTACAAGGATGAGGAGTTTATAGATCTTGGCCTTTATGCGGTGCGGATGGGCTACCAGATTTTTTTCGTGGTGGAGGTTCCCGGCGAAATCGATCTTTTGATCGAAAGAGCCAAGTATCACGATGTCATGCCTTCCATAGGACTGCGGATCAAGCTCGCAACCCAGGCCGAGGGCAAATGGTCCGAATCCGGCGGGGAATCGAGCGTGTTCGGGCTTACCATGAGTCATGTGGTCGAGGTTATAGACCGGCTGCTTGAAGAGGAAATGCTCGATTCGCTCAAGCTGCTCCATTATCATATCGGCTCCCAGATCCCCGATATCAGCGATATTCGCGCAGGTGCCATGGAAGCCTGTCGGCTCTACGAAGAACTTGTAAAGGAAGGGGCGCCGATGGGGTACCTGGATCTCGGAGGTGGACTGGCAGTTGACTACGATGGCTCCAACACCAACAGCCAGTCGAGCCGCAATTACACCATGGTGGAATATTGCTCCGACATTGTCGAGTCGATCAGTACCGTTCTCGACAAGCATGACATCCCCCACCCGACCATCATCACCGAATCCGGCCGTGCGATTGTGGCCTACTCCTCGGTGTTGCTCTTTAATATTCTTGATGTGAGCGCTTTCGAGCCGTCGGAGCTCCCTAAAAGGATACCGGAAACGCAGAACGATTTGCTGGAAAATCTGATGTTGACCTACACCATGGTCTCGGAGAAAAATATCCAGGAAACCTGCAACGATACACTCTTTTACCGAACCCAGGCACGGCAGCTGTTCAAGCACGGTCAGATCTCGATTCGCCAGCGGGCCATCGCTGAGAGCCTGGTGCAGCACATCTTTATCAAGATCAGGGAGATATCGAAGACAATGCCGCATATTCCCCGGGATGCCCAGGAAATAATAAAACTTGTCTACGATATCTATTACGGCAACTTCAGTCTCTTTCAGTCGCTCCCCGACGTCTGGGCCATAGACCAGCTCATGCCGACGATGCCGATTCACAGGCTCGGCGAGGAGCCGACCCGTCCGGCAATTATCTCTGATATCACGTGCGATTGCGATGGAAAAATAGACAAGTTCCCCGATATCGCTCAGCCCAAGAAAAGTATTCTGCTTCATCCCTTGAAAGAGGATGAGGAATATTATCTGGGAGTATTTCTGGTGGGGGCCTATCAGGAGACGCTGGGAGATCTGCATAATCTCTTCGGTGACACCAATGTCGTTTCGATTCATGTCAACGATGACGGGTCCTATAATTTTTCAAAAGAGATCGAGGGAGACTCCGTAGAGGACGTCCTCTCATATGTGGAATATGACTTGAAAGCCGTCAGGTCAAGGCTGAAAGCACTGGCCGAGGATTCCATCAAGAAGGGATATATCAAGCCACGGGAGCGTAAAACGATTCTTCGAGCGTTTGAAGAAGGATTACGCGGCTATACCTATTTCGAAAAAGAGTAGCACCGGATGCTTACTCGGATCATTACCTAAGAGGAGAATGTCATGTCACGGATATTGATTATTGGCGCCGGAGGAGTCGGCAACGTTGTGGCGAAAAAATGTGCCATGCACAGCGAGCTGTTCACTGATATCTGGATTGCGAGCAGGACGCTGGCAAAATGTGATGTGATCAAAAAAGAGGTAAAGGAGCTTTGCGGGGTTGACCTGACTACCGCCCGGGTTGATGCCGACAATGTACCCGAACTTGTCGACCTGATACAAAAATGTCAGCCGAAACTGGTGATCAACGTCGCCCTGCCGTATCAGGACCTGACCATCATGGATGCCTGTCTGGAGTGTGGGGTTCATTACCTCGATACGGCCAACTACGAGCCTGAAGACACCGCTCACTTTGAATACAGCTGGCAGTGGGCGTATCAGGAGAAATTCAGGGAAAAGGGATTGATGGCCCTGCTCGGATGCGGTTTTGATCCGGGGGTTACCAATATTTTCTGCGCCTATGCCCAGAAGCATCTCTTCGATGCCATCGAAACCATCGACATCCTCGACTGTAACGCCGGGGATCACGGACACCCGTTTGCGACCAACTTCAACCCCGAGATCAACATCCGTGAAGTAACCCAGGTTGTGCGCCACTACAAGGATGGAGAATGGGTTGAAACTCCCCCGATTCTTGAAGACGACTGCGTCCATTTCAGTTTCGACTACCCGGTGGCCGGTCCCCGGGAAAGTTATCTGCTCTACCATGAAGAGATGGAGTCGCTGGCCAAGCATATCAAAGGGTTGAAAAGGATCCGCTTCTGGATGACTTTCGGCCAGCCCTATCTTACCCATCTCAAGGTGCTGGAAAACGTGGGTATGACACGTATCGACGAGGTGGACTTTGAGGGCAACAAGATCGTACCGATCCGTTTCCTCAAGGCGCTGCTCCCCGATCCGGGATCGCTGGGCAGCAACTATACCGGCAAGACAGTCATCGGCTGTGTCATCAGGGGAGACAAAGACAACAAGCCGCAAAGCAAATATATCTATAATATCTGCGACCACACCGAAGCGTTTGGCGAGGTTCAGTCCCAGGCCGTTTCCTATACCACCGGAGTGCCGGCGATGATCGGCGCGATGATGATGGTTACCGGCACCTGGTCGGGGGCGGGGGTCTTCAACGTTGAACAGCTTGATCCCGATCCCTTTATGGAGCAACTGAATAAAAACGGTCTGCCCTGGCAGATTACCGATTTCACTGGGCAGTTGCCCGAGTAACATGAGCAATGCAGCTGTGGATTCCTTGACCAGAAAAGATTTTCCCCAGGCGATTATCGACCAGGTCGAGACCCCGTGTTACCTGATAAGTGAAGACGTTGTCCGGCGCAACTGTGAGCTGCTTGATGAAGTGAGCCGGCGTACCGGGGCGGAGATATTGCTGGCACTGAAAGCCTTTGCTCTTCCCGCCCTGTTTCCGCTTATCTCCGGATATCTTTCCGGAGTCTGCGCCAGCGGGCCGATAGAAGCGCAGCTGGGGGCCGAAGAATTCGGGGGTCAGGTACACACCTACGCCCCGGCTTTCAGCGGCGACCAGATGAAACGGGTGGTGCACTATTCCGACTATGTGATCTTCAACTCCATCTCCCAGCTCAACACTCACCTGGATGCGGTAAGCAGTGGTCAGCGCAACAGCGGCCTGAAGGTCGGGCTCCGTGTGAATCCGGGGTATGCCGAGGTGGAAGTCGATCTTTACAATCCCTGTCTTCCCGGTTCAAGGTTCGGGCTGTTGCCCCACCATCTTGAGGGTGTCGATCTCTCCCGGGTTTCGGGACTGCATTTTCACGCTCTTTGCGAGCAGAACGCCGATGTGCTGTGCCGGGTTCTGGCCGCCTTTGAGGAGCGGTTCGGCAAATATCTCAGCAGGATGGAGTGGGTCAATTTCGGGGGTGGCCACCATATAACCAGGAGCGACTACGATGTCGATCTGCTGTGCCGGACAATTACCGACTTTCGCAAGCGGCACGGCCAGATCAAGGTTTTCCTGGAGCCGGGCGAGGCGGTGGTGCTCAACGCCGGCGTCTTTGTCACCTCGGTGCTCGATCTTATTGACAACGGCATTGAAATCGCTGTCGTCGATTCATCGGCGGAAACACATCTGCCCGACGTCCTCGGCATGCCCTACAGGCCCCATGCCGTGGGCAGCGGTGACAGCGGTGAGTATCCTTATAATTATCGTCTCGGCGGAATCTCGTGTCTTGCCGGCGATATAATAGGGGACTATTCCTTTTCAACCCCCCTGCAAACAGGGAGCAGGCTGGTGCTTACCGATATGGCGCTCTATTCCTTCGTGAAGAACACCACTTTCAACGGGGTCGAACTGCCGCGCATCTACACTTTTTCCGGGCAAAAAGGGCGTCCGGTATGCGTGAAAAGTTTCGGCTATGGCGACTATAAGAGCAGGCTCGGATGATTATGGCTGACAGGTATTGTAATTTTCACGGAGAAGATGTCCCCGGATCTCCCGCGGAAGAGGCATTTTTCCACGTAATTCCGGTTCCTCTTGAACGCTCTGTCTCCTATGGAGAGGGTACCGCAAAAGGGCCCGCCGCACTGCTTGAGGCATCGGCCCAGCTTGAGACCCTCGCCTTGGGCGTGGTGCCTTCGGAGCATGGCATCTATACCGCGGCGCCGGTTGACTGCGGTGGCCCCGTAGAAGAAGTACTGCAGGGGATAAAAGCGCGGGTTGCCCATGCTCTGTCGGTCGGGGCGGTTCCTGTGGTCTTGGGCGGAGAGCATACCGTTACCTGCGGCGCTGTTGATGCGCTGGTGGAGCACGGCGGCGATTTCGGAGTGATACAGTTCGATGCCCACGCCGATCTCAGGGATCAATATGAGGGGTCGCGGTTCAGCCATGCCTGCGTGATGCGCAGGATTTGCGAACAAAACGTAGCCATTTATCAACTGGGAACCCGCAGCTACTCTGTTGAGGAAAAAGAGTATCGAACTTCCCGCCAAATAGCTTATAAAGACAGCGAGACACTGTGGCGTGACGGGGGCCGGCTGGATCTGCCGCAGGATTTTCCCGAACGGGTCTATATAACCTTTGATCTGGACGCTTTTGATTCGTCACTTCTTCCGGCGACCGGAACTCCGGTTCCCGGCGGGCTGAACTGGTTTCAGGCGATGCAACTGATCGAGGAGATTATGCGCCGGAGAGTGTGCATCGGGTTCGATGTGGTGGAGCTCGCCCCCATGGCAGGGGTGCACGCCCCGACCTTCACCGCTGCCCAGCTTACCTACAACATGATGGCCTGTCTGGTGAAAAGCGAGTTGAACCGCGGTCACTATTTCGGCTGAAATACGGCCGGAAAAAGAGGTAGCTGAAAAAAGTATAACGGCCAACCCGCACTGGTGCGGGTTGGCCGTTATACTTTGGGATTTAGTTGCCGGGCCAACATCTTACCCGGGAAAAATTCCGGTAAGGCTGGCCCGGCCCCCGGTTTTTCGCGAAAAACCGGGGTGGGTGCCGTCAATAGTTGCTGTCGGCATAGCCTACCCATCCGCCCGCTTCGACAAGGGCCCTGTCAAACCCGGAGATGGTAAAGGGGACACTCTCCTGTTCCCCGTCTGCGCTAAAGTGGAAAACGTTTTTTTCCAGATCAGTGGTGAGGCTGGTCTGCTTGCCCGCAAATTTTGCAAACAGTTGGTCGATAACGGCGGGTTCCAGCTGTACCGCCATCATCCCGCAGTTGAACATGTTCTGCTTGAAGATCCTGGCGAAGTTCTCGGCGATGACGATATTGAAATCGTTGACCTCCAGCGCCCATGGCGCATGTTCCCTGGAGGAGCCGCAGCCGAAGTTTGCCCGGGTCACGATTACCGTGTGTTTCGGTACATCCTCCCGCGGGTTGAAACCTTCAAGGGAGAGATCGTCGAGCAGATAAGACTTCAGGGCCTCCTTGGTGATCTCGGTGAGGTACCTGGCGGGGATAATTTCATCGGTGTTGATATCCGATCGGTCAAGAAAAAGTACTTTGCCGTTGAAAGATTTCATGAGTTGCCCCCTTGCTGGTAAATATCTGAGTTGGTGATGTAACCGGTAATGGCGGTGGCCGCAGCGGAAGCCGGGCTCATGAGGTGGACGGTTCCGCCTTTGCCCATGCGGCCGTTGAAGTTCCGGTTGGTGGTCGAGGCGCACACCTCTCCTTCGGCAAGAACTCCGTTGCTCATCCCAAGACAGGCGCCGCATGTCGGATTTGTCACACAGAAGCCTGCGTCCATGAAAATCTTGATGATACCTTCGTCAAGGGCGTTGTTGTAGATTGCCGGGGACGCCGGGGAGACGATGCCGCGGACCCAGTCTTTGATTTTCTTGCCCTTGAGAACGGATGCCGCAACCCTGAGGTCTTCGATTCGTCCATTGGTGCAGGAGCCGATATAGACCTGGTCTACCCTGGTGTCGGACATCTCGCTCACCGGCTTGATCTGGTCGGGCTTGAAACCGAAGGTTGCCACCGGGACAAGTTCGTCGCCGTTGATCGTTATGGTTTCGGCGTAGGTTGCATCCGGGTCCGCGCAATATTGCTGATATGCCTTCAGGGCGTCTTCGCGGGAGCTGAATTCGTCACTGATAAACGGCCACAGGTATTCAACAGTTGTCATGTCCGGGGCACAGATGCCACAGGTTCCTCCGGCTTCAATGGCCATGTTGCAAAGCGTCATGCGCTCTTCCATGGACATGTTGTCAACCACCTCGCCACAGAACTCTATGACTTTGTTGGTCGCGCCGTTTACCCCGAGCTTGCCGATAATGGTCAGAATGGTGTCTTTGGCAAAGACCCCTTCGGGCAGCGATCCTCTGATCTCGATTTTGATCGATTCCGGGTAATGGAAGGCGCAGACGCCTTTTAAGATGCCGACTTCAAGGTCGGTCGTTCCCACTCCTGCGGCGAACGCGCCGAAGGCGCCGTGGGTGCAGGTATGGGAGTCTCCCATGATGACGGTGTAGCCTGGACGTACAAAGCCTTTTTCCGGGAAAATGGCATGACATACTCCGTTTCGCCCGATGTCAAAAAAATCTTTTATCCCGTGGCGATTGGCCCAGTCCCTGAGGATCTTCCCCTGGGTCGCCGTTTTGGAGTCCTTGGCCGGGGTGACGTGGTCGATTACCGCCTTGATTTTTGCAGGATCGAAAACCCGGTCGAGACCCCGTTCAACCAGATCGTTGATTGCCACCGGGGTGGTTATTTCATGACAGAAAACTGCGTCGAGCCGTATTACGTGGATATCGCCAAACGGGTTGTCCACGCGGTGGGATGCGAATATTTTTTCCGCAATATTTTTTCCCATAGTATCCTCCTGATTTCTTGGTGAATGGAGCTTGGTGTTATCAGTGGTCAAATGTTTTGCCGTGTAAGGTTCAGGGTCAGTGACGAAAAAGATTTCTGGGGGGACTGATGACCCAGATAGCCTGTAATAGTGTGGAGCCTGTGTTCTTCAGAAGATGCGGCATGTCCGAAGGAAAATAGACGGAGTCTCCGGCAGCAAGAAAATATTGTTCATGCCCGTACAGCAGCTCGGCAGATCCTTCGAGGATAATGCCGAACTCCATGCCGGCATGCCCGTACTGCCGGTCGCCTTTTTCTCCGCCGGGGTCGATCTCCAGCAGGAATACTTCGATTGCCGAATCCCTGACCGCGCCGTCATTTACCGAAAGCTGGTGAAAGGCGACTTTGTCGCGGCGGATGGTTCCTCGCTTGAGTTTCCGCACGATAGAGACTTTTCTCTTCTGCCGGTAGTCGTTGAAAAGATACTCGTAGTCAACGTCGAGAATATCGGCAATGAGTAGCAAGGTGTCAATGGATGGCGAAACTTTATTTCGTTCTATCTGGGACACCAGGCTTTCGCTCACCTCGGCTCTGGTGGCGACATCTTTAAGCGTGTAGCCTTTACGCTCCCGTACTTCGCGGAGCTTGTGACCGAATTTGTAGCGCATTTTCCCTTTCATATTACTTCATCTCCTGAAGTATGCATAAAAAACACAGGCGGGGTTTTGTCAACTGTTTTTTTTCGCATGGAAAAAATTCCACCTGATTTTTGCGCTGCAGGATCGCTCAGCTTCCTTCCTGATACCTCTTTTGAGGAGAATATTTTATATGCGTTGCGGTTTTGGTGTTGCAACGTCAGGGAATTTCGGGATAATGAGTGTTCTGTGGAGAAACGGCTCAGCGGGCGTTGGAAGTGGTGTTTGCCGGTGCTACTCCCGGTGGTTTTTTTTCTGGTGGCGGGTGCTGGTTCTTGTGCGCCTGTGGTTGAGCAGATGCTTCTGGGCACGCCTGGTAAAGAAAATCGAGAGAAGCTTGAGGCTTACCAGGTAGACCAAAAGGCCCAGGATGGTGCCGAGCACAATGGAGCCCAGCAGCAGGGGCAGCAGTATCTCACGGCTCATCTGCACCACCGCCATGAACTGTTCCTTTATGTTCCAGAACTCCAGTCGTGCCATGGTGCGGCCAATATCGATAAAGAGACCGGATACCTCGGAAAGCGGGGGGCCGCTGAGAAACTTGAGGCCGAGCCAGTAGTTGAACGTATAGATCGGGGCGATGGTGATCGGGTTGGTGATCCATACCGGTATAAGAGAGGCGGCCCTGTTTACGTTGAGCATTGTGGCAAGGATAACCACCAGGATGAGCTGGATGCCCACAGTGGGGGTGAACGCGACAAACATCCCGACCCCAAGGCCGCCTGCAATGGCCCTCGGGGAGCTGCGGAGTTTGAGTACCCACCGCAAGACAGGGCGGGTGCGCATGAGCAGATTACGCCTGTGTTTTTTGGGAGGCGGAGGTTGTTGCGTATTTCTTGACAAGGCGCAGCTCTTCGGTGAACAATTAGTGTTTTGCGACGTTTCCCGGTTTTTTGCAGAATCTAATACAAGTATACCAAAGGTTCTGCAAACATTAAATTGATTGTGTCACCGATTTTGTTTTGTGCGCGAAATAGGGGTGGTACACGGCAACAAATAGAGCAAATTGCCAACGGAAACCATCGTTTTTGCTTCGTTCGGGCAACTTCAGACAACAATATGGTTATGGACAGTTTTTCTACTACAGCGGATTCAGGTTCTTCTCACTTTTTCCATCCCCAAAAAACGTCGTGGCTCGGTGCTGTGCGGCGAGAGTGCCTGGAAACTCTTGAGCGGGAGATAGCTGCGGCCAACGGCCTGCAGCTGTTGGTCGGCGGGGAAGGAGTCGGCAAGACTTTCCTGGTGGGGCAGCTGCGTGAAAAACTGGACGACACCATCGTGTTTTGCCGGCTCAGTCGACTGCAGGGTGAACTTCTAGATCTTTATAACGAGATCGGCGAGGGGCTCGGCCTTGGCGGGGAATACACTTCACGGGTGCAGTTTCTGCTCGATTTTACCCTTTTCCTGCGCCGGGCCGCCGACCAGGGGAGGAAGGTGCTGCTGGTTGTCGACGACGGCCATACGGCCGGGCCTCCAATGTTTGAGTTGCTCCGGTCGTTATCAAATGTCACCAAAGACGGCGGCAGGATTATCGGTCTCCTGCTGGTCGGCCGTCCCGAACTGGAAGAGATGATTGACCTCCCCGAAAACCGCGCGTTGCGGAGGCGGTTTGCCGCAAGGATTGCAGTTGCCCCCTTGGACAAGGCGGAAACCGGGCAGTATCTTTGTTGCCGGCTTAAACAGGAGTGGGATGTCGAGGCCCGGATCAGCGACGGCGCCCTTGTTTTTATCCACCGCTGGGGCGGCGGCATTTTTAGTGAAATAGATGAGCTTTGTGCCCTGATCGCAGGGCGATGCACGGTCCAGGGCGAGGTGCTGATCGATGAAAAACTGATGCGCAGCTGTCTGGCCAAAGACAGTGGCGACAGGAATACAGCCCAAGAAAAAGGAGCAAAAGACGGGTCGACCGCAAGCGATGCAGCGGCCGGGGGAACATGGAAAAAATACCGCACGGTGGCTGCCGCCGCACTCCTGTTGTTTGTCCTGGCCTTGCTCTATGCTGTACCGGGAACGAAAAAAAAGGAGGAAATGGCAGCGGTTGAACTTTTGCCGGTAAAGGCGCAGCAGGAAGAACCAACACCTGGAGAAGGCGGGGCGGGGTCGGAAGAGGCAGCCGGTCTTTCGGCTGATTCCGCGGAGGGTGGCCCGGAACAGGTCGTGGCGCAGGTAAGTGACCAGTCGCAGGTTTTACAAGAACCTGCGACTGGTCCGGTAACCACGATCGTCATCAGGGATCTTGAAGTCCGGTGATGGTCCTGAGGGTTGTCTCGATTTTTTTATAGTTTTGGTCAATATCGTGGGCCGAGCGTATGTGCACGGCTCCATTTGCGCCCAGTTTGGCGCGCAGCTCCGGCTGCAGGATCAGCTGCTCCATCTTGTCGGTGAAGGTGTCCGGCCGGCTCGCCGTTGCCAGAAGGCCTGTGTGGCCGTCGACCACCGCCTCCCCTCCGCCCCATTCCCTGAATGCGACCACGGGGAGACCGCACGACTGGGCTTCGAGGTAGACCATGCCGAGCGATTCCTCCACCCCTGGAAATGCAAAGAAGTCGGCTCCGCTATAGTAACGGTACAGTCGGTTGCGCTCTATTTTACCGCAGAAGATGCATCTTTCACCCAAGAGGCTGTTGGCAAGACGTTCAAGGGACGGTCTTGACTGGCCGTCTCCGACGACGATCAGTTTCAGGTTGTGACCTCTCTTTGCCAACAGCGAGGCTGACCTGATCACGGTTTCAAGCCCTTCTGTCTTGACCCCTGGCCGCATCATGGCGGCGGTCATGATGATTGTTTCGTCGCCGGTTTTCCACTGCTGGCGTGATGTGCGGTGCCACTCTTTTGAGAACTCGAACTGTTGGGGCCGGATGCCGGGCGCGATGTAGGTGAGCCTTTCTTTAGGGAGCAGTCTTGCCAGGTTGCGGTAGTCCCGGTGCTTGTTGGTGAATATATGGTCGGCGCCGAGGAGGACCCTCCGGTTGAGCAGGTAGCCCGGCAGGGTTGCCAGTTTTTTCCGTCTCTTGGTCGAATAGATGCCCTGAAAGATGACGTACGGGATGTCGAGCTTTCTGCTGCAGGCGAGCCCGAGGAGGTCGGGGCACTTGTAATAGCTGTGGTAGCTGAGCCAGATATCAAAGGATGGCGAGGTTGAACGGCTGGTTATGCGTCTTTTTTCCCGGATCAGCTTGAGCATGGCAAGCGGTCTGTAGTAGATCCAGCGGCAGCGGATCCGGCTGACGAGCAAGACGTGGTGGCCGCGGCTTTTCAGGTTGTCATGCAGTTCGGTTCCGATCACCAGGTCTCCGGAGGGAACGGGGTGTCCCAGCGGTTTAAACGGCATGTAGTAGGCGATTTTCATCGGCGTCCTCGGAGATATTATGGTTTGGAAAACAGGTTGCATCTATACCGGAAAACTAATAATCTTGCCCGAATATTTCATGGAGCTCTTTGTTCTGTCTTCCGGGAGGAAGGTGTTAGATTTATGTGTTTTCAGTATGTTAAGGTGTGCTTTCTGAAAAGGGGGAGGGGTGAGCAACGGCGGTGCAACACGGTTGGATATATTGATTTACGCCCATGACGGAAGAGGGCTCGGACACGCCAGCAGGTCGATAGCGATCGGGATGGCCCTGCGCAGTCTCTATCCAGCGCTGAGGGTGCTGTTTGTTTCCGGTTGCAGTTTTTCCCAGGAGCTGATCGGCACCTCCGGTCTGGACTGGCTCAAACTGCCGTCCTACAGGACTGAGGTGGTGGATGGAAAATCGCGGGGCATTCCCGGGTATTCCAATTTCGGTGACCACCAGCTGGGCGTCATTCGCTCGCGGACCATCGCCCATTATGTCGAAATCTACCGACCGAGGGTGGTTCTCGTGGACCACACACCCCAAGGCAAGCATCGCGAGCTTGTTCCGGCAATCGAGGACTCCTGGCGCAAATATGGGCCGGAGTCGGTGAAGTGGGTGCTCGGGGTTCGCGGGGTGGTCGGGGCGGTGCGCCAGGCCAGATCTGCACTTTCCGCCGAGCTGTTCAGGAAATATTATGACACTCTGTTGTGGTACGGGGACAGCGGCGTGCTGGGCCGGGACCATCTGGTGCAGCTGGAAAGACAGTATGGGGTCGCCCCCGTTGAGTGCGGCTATGTTTCCCGTCTTGCAGAACAGTTTCCCGGTAGCAGGGGGGTGAGCGGTACCGGAGAGAAATATGCCGGGACTGTGTCCGTTCCCTGGATTGGTGAAAAAAGTATCGGTTTCCTGCGCAATCTTGCCGAAGCCCTGAAAGGGTTGGGGACGTCTGTGGGGGTGTGGCGGCTTTTCGTCGGCGGCTTGGAGGAAGGAAGAGTGGGCCCGCAGGTTTCTGCTCTTTTCCAGGATATTGAAAACTGCCGGGTTGAGCCCCCTTCGGCACGCTATGTCCCTGCTTTGCTGCAGTCGAAAACCGCGTTGGTTTACGGCGGCTACAACAGTCTTATGGATGTAATCTATGCAGGAATCCCCTTTCTCGCCGTTCTTCGGGAAATGCAGGATGAAGAGCAGCGGATTCACGTTGGGTCAATTCTTCAGGCGGTGGGCGACAGGGGAAGTGTTCTGGGCGAATCCGAACTCAGCGTGGACAAAATTATGCGTCGGCTGTCGGCAAACTTACAGGCCGGCGGGGCGGCCGATCCCGGCATTGATCTTCAGGGAGCCCGGACGGCGGCAGCCCGCTTATACAGGATGGTGGTTGTCAAATAACGCAGCCGGCTGGTGAACCGAGAAGTTTTTGGGGATGAGGGCCACTGCTGCGCCAGACCGCGTTGACGCGACGTGTTGCGGGATAAGTAATTGCAAATAGCTCGCAACACTGGTAGACAGAGACTTTTATGATAATTAGCAAACGAGTCCTATTATGCCGGTATTAATAGACGGACATGTCCATGTCCATTCCAGTTTTTCGCTGAACCTGTTTCTTGAATCTGCCTGGAAAAATTTCAGCAGTGGTGCCGAGCGGTTGAAACTCTCCGGTGACTGCGTATACGTCCTCGCCCTGGCCGAGGGGCAACGGGCCGATGTGTTCGGGCAGATGAAAAAAATAGCGTCGGCTGACTCGGGTGGTTCAGATTATTCATCTGAGGCGGGGCGGGAGTTTGCGTTTTTTCGTACCAGGGAAGAGCAGAGTCTTGTCGCCCGGCGGGGGGAACAGGTCCTGGTTATTGTCGCCGGCAGGCAAATCCTGAGCAGGGAAGGGCTGGAGGTACTCTCCCTTGCATCCCTTTTCCGGGTGGACGATCACCTCCTGCCGCTTGCAGAACTGACCCAGACCGTGATTGACCGGGGGGGCGTGGCGGTGGTGCCGTGGGGAGTGGGTAAATGGTGGGGTAAAAGGGGACGTATCGTGGCCGAAACCCTTTCCCTGGACCGTCCGCTACTGTATGGCGGAGATAACGGCAACCGGCCGGCGTTCTGGCCCAGACCCAGGATTTTTCCCCGACCGCAACAGCCGGGAAAGAACATCTTGTCGGGCTCCGATCCGCTGCCGCTGACGGGCCACCAGGCGAGAGGCGGCTGCTTCGGTTCGGCGATAACAGACGGCTCGCTCTCTCTTGACTGTCCCGCAAAAGATCTGCGGACGCTGCTGGGGCGGGAAAAAAATCGGTTGATCGGATATGGCCGGGGAGCCTCTGTGGGTCGGTTTATTTCCGACCAGTTCCGGGTTAACCTGAAAAAGAGGCTTTCCCGGTAGCTGCCGGACGGACCTGTTTTACGGGGGTAAGCTTCCGGTAATAATCACTGAAAAAACAGTGCTGGTGAAAAATTCTCACGCCGGGCAGAGGGGGCACAAGCCTCCTGTTGCCGGTATAAAATGTTGCCGCGAATTCTGTAGGTTACCTGAACTTCGGCTGTGCAACGGTAAAATAGTTATTGGCGGATAAGACCATGGCTGAATTCCTCATTGTCGGCGGGGCCGGGTATATCGGGTCTCATATGTGTAAGTACCTGCACTCCAAGGGCCATACCCCTGTGGTTCTTGACAACCTGAGCTACGGTCACAGGCAGGCGGTCAAGTGGGGACCGTTTTACCAGGGGGGGCTTGCCGACAAAGAGCTGTTGTCGGTTATATTCGGCTCCCACGATATTCAGGCAGTGATGCATTTCGCCGCTTTCTGTTATGTCGGAGAGTCGGTGACAGATCCGCTCAAATATTACCGCAACAATGTCAGCGCTCCCCTTGACCTTCTTGAGTCGATGATCGAACACCGGGTGCTGAAGTTTATTTTCTCCTCCACCTGTGCCACCTACGGCGAGCCGACCAGCTTGCCGATTGACGAGAGTCATCCGCAAAATCCCATCAATCCTTATGGGCGAACGAAGCTGATGATGGAGAACATCCTCGACGATTTTGATGCGGCCTACGGCCTGAAGTCAGTATGCCTGAGGTATTTCAACGCTGCCGGTGCCGACCCCGAAGGGGAGCTGGGGGAAGATCATAACCCGGAAACCCACCTTATTCCGCTTGTTATTCGTTCCGCCCTGGACAAGGCGAGGAAGCTGACCGTATTCGGCGACGATTATCCCACCAAGGATGGGACCTGCGTGCGTGACTATATTCATATAATGGACCTTGCCCAGGCGCATTACCTGGCGATGCAGCATCTGCTCGATGGCGGAGACAGCAGGAAATACAATCTCGGCAACGGCAACGGTCACTCCATCCTTGATGTCATAAACACAGTTGCCAAGGCAGGGGGAGTGAAAATCGACTTCGCCTACGCCGACCGGAGGGCCGGTGACCCGGCAGCGCTTGTCGGTTCGTCGGATAAGGCCATGAACGAACTTGGCTGGAAGCCGGAATATGACGACCTCGAGACTATCATCGATACCGCGTGGAACTGGCACAAGTCTTACCCCCAGGGATATGACGGGGAGAATTCCTGAAACAATTCCTGAAACATGACCGGTGCAGTTCCGGAGGAGTTCAGACTTCACCGTGTTGCTGCCCGGTCACCCGTACGATCCCGGATGGTCCCTGCTGAATAAAACCTACCCGCTACTCCTTTGTCGCCAGAGCCTTGATCCCCGGCTTTTTGTCCGCCCAAAAAGGTTTCAGTTCTCCTTTTCCGGAAATTAAAAATTACATTTGTGTAATAAAAGCTTATTTTGTTATTGCAAAAATGTAGTAATATTTCATTTCTCGAGAAGTCGTTATTTGGGTGTATCCGGGATTACTCCCTGAAAATAATAGATATTCGCTGAATTTGTATTGTATGGCATGGCTCTTGTAATACTCAGGCCAGATGGTGCGATGGGCCCAACTTATAATTTTGTTTCGCTGTTTGCGAAACAGCGTCATACAAAACAAATGGAGGAAAACGTGAGCGAAAAACTAAAGTATCGAAAGTGTCTGGGAACAGGTGTCTTCTTGGCGGGGCTTGCCATTGCTGTACCCGCGATGGCGGAAGAACCTGGTGTGAAAAACAGTTTTATCGAACTGGCGTATTCGGTCGACACCTTTTATTTCTTGATGTCCGGAGCGCTGGTTATGTGGATGGCCGCCGGCTTTGCGATGCTTGAAGCCGGGCTGGTGCGAAGCAAAAATACGGTGGAGATACTGACCAAAAATATTGCACTCTATGCGGTGGCCTGTGTCATGTACATGCTGGTCGGCTACAACATAATGTATGGTGGAGGCCCCAACGGTTTTATTCCGGGGTTAAGTTTTCTGCTAGGGCTTGACAACACAGCAGAGGCGGTGCTGTCGAGCGGCGGCGATATCTACTACTCGTCGATGGCGGACTTCTTTTTCCAGGTTGTGTTCGTTGCCACGGCTATGTCGATTGTATCCGGCGCCGTGGCCGAAAGGATGAAGCTTTGGGCCTTTCTGATCTTTGCCGTGGTGATGACCGGATTCATCTATCCTGTTCAGGGGTATTGGAAGTGGGGCGGCGGTTTTTTAGACGCTCTTGGTTTTCTTGACTTTGCAGGTTCCGGAGTCGTTCATCTTTGCGGTGCTGCTGCGGCGTTTGCCGGGGTTCTGCTGCTCGGCCCCCGTACCGGCAAATATGTCGATGGCAAAATCAAGGCAATCCCGGGTGCCAACCTGCCTCTTGCGACACTTGGCACCTTCATTCTCTGGCTCGGCTGGTTTGGTTTCAACGGCGGCTCGGAGCTGAAGATCAGCAATATTGCCGAGGCCAACGCGGTCTCCCTGGTTTTCGTCAACACCAACGCCGCAGCGGCCGGTGGGCTGGTTGCCTCCCTGATTCTCTCCCAGATCTGGTTTGGCAAGGCCGATCTTACCATGGTGCTCAACGGGGCGCTTGCCGGTCTGGTGTCCATCACTGCCGAACCTCTTACGCCGACTCCCCTGATGGCAACCATAGTAGGAGTTGTCGGTGGATTGATAGTGGTTGGAGCAATTATCCTGATAGATAAAATGAAGATTGACGATCCGGTCGGCGCTATTTCGGTTCACGGGATCTGCGGCATCTGGGGCCTGATTGCGGTAGCCTTCACCAATCCGGAGGGCTCTCTTGCCGCGCAGCTTACAGGTGTTGTTGTCATCTTTGGCTGGGTTTTCTGTACCAGTTTCGTGTTGTGGATGGTTATCAAAAGTGTCCTGGGAATTCGCATCAGCGAAGAGGAAGAACTCGAAGGTGCCGATGTGACAGAGTGCGGGCTTGCAGCTTATCCGGAATTTACTAAAGAATAATTGGGAGGAATAGTCGTGAAAAAGATTGAAGCTATAATAAAACCTTTCAAGCTGGAGCCGGTGAAAGAGGCGTTGACGGCCCTTAATATAACCGGGATGACCGTCTCGGAGGTAAAAGGCTACGGCCGACAGAAAGGACATAAGGAAATGTATCGGGGAGCCGAGTACAATGTCGATTTTAATCCCAAGCTGAAAATAGAACTGATCCTGGCAGCCGAGCTGGTCGCTGAGGCGGTAGAGACAATACGCAGCGCGGCAAACAGCGGCAAGATCGGTGACGGCAAAATTTTTGTCCTGCCGGTTGAAGATGTCATGCGTGTCAGGACCGGAGAAAGAGGAATGGAAGCGGTATAAGAACGTTTGTTGAAAGGGTGATCCGATTGAAACAGTAGATCGTCGGATTATAGCCCGATTATAAATTAAAAAATCAAATTCCCCGTGCAGCCCTTGCGCACGGGGAATTTTTTTGTAAATAGTATGCAAATGATAATTATTCTTGACAATTGCTGTTGCTGTTAGGTATTTTGCACGGTAACGGTGCAAATTTTTCTGTTGTAATTGGGGTATATGTTTTGTAACAGGTGGCGTTGCGCGACATGACCAGGGGCAGCGTCTTTAACACAGCCGAGCGTTTCTATGGAATATGCGGGTTGCAGGTCAGCATGTCAGGGGGCGAGATGACTCACACTATTTCCCGGGTATATCGGTTTTACCTGGACGGGTTCAGGAAAATGACAGTGGGCAAGACGCTGTGGAAAATTATTTTCCTGAAGTTGCTGGTCATGTTTGCGGTGTTAAAGTTGTTCTTTTTCCCCAATTATCTGGGGTCTCATTTTTCAACTGATCAGCAAAGGGCCGATCATGTCATTGAACAATTGACAGGGTCTGTAACCAATTAATATTTCAGGAGGATGTTGTAATGGGTGAAATTGATCTGGCCACAGTGAACTGGGCAAGGGCGCAGTTCACTTTGACCGCGATGTATCACTGGTTGTTTGTCCCGATCACACTGGGACTGTCATTTCTGTGTGCGTTTTACGAGACCATTTATGTACGCACCGGCGACCAGGCGTGGAAGAGGTTGACCAAATTCTGGATGACCCTGTTCGGGATCAACTTTGCCATCGGCGTTGCTACCGGCATAATCATGGAGTTTGAATTCGGGACAAACTGGTCAAATTATTCCTGGATGGTGGGAGATATCTTCGGTGCCCCCCTGGCTATTGAAGGAATATTTGCCTTTTTCCTTGAAGCGACATTCTTTGCGGTGATGTTTTTCGGTTGGGAGCGCACCTCCAAGGGGTTTCATCTCTTTTCCACCTGGATGGTTGCTATCGGCTCCAATCTGTCCGCTCTCTGGATTCTTGTCGCCAACGGCTGGATGCAGTATCCGGTCGGTATGGCGTTTAACCCGGATAATGCCAGGTTCGAGATGCAGAACATCTGGGAGGTGGTGTTGTCGCCGGTGGCGGTGGCCAAGTTCACCCACACCACCACCTCGAGCTTTGTGGTCGGATCATGTTTTGTCATAACCATTTCCTGCTACTATCTGCTCAAAAGACGCCATGTGGATATGGCGAAAAAATCGATCGCCGTGGCTGCGGTGTTCGGGCTTCTCTCAAGTTTTGCAACGGCGGTTACCGGTGATGAGTCGGCCTACGCCAACGGTCATTTCCAGCCGATGAAGATGGCGGCCTATGAGGGACTGTACCAAGGTGCAAAAGGTGCTGACATTGTCGCCTTCGGCATCCTCAACGGCGACAAGGAAGTTGGCGACGATAAGGACCCGTTTACCTTTGAACTCAGTATCCCCAAGGGGTTGTCCCTGCTCGCCAAGCGGGACCTGAACGCGTTTGTCCCGGGAATCAACGATCTGGTATACGGCAATGAGGCGGAAAACATCGAATCCATCGGCGACAAAATCACCAAGGGGAAAGCGGCGATAACCGATCTCAAGCTGTACAAGGAAGCATCGGCCAACGGCGACGAGGCGGCCAAGAGCGCGGCTCTCGCCAGATTCAACGAGAACCAGGCCTATATGGGATTTGGCCATCTGAACAGTCCCGAGGAGGCGGTGCCTCCGGTGGCCTCAACCTACTATTCTTTCCACTACATGGTTTACGTCGGGTCGGCTGTAATACTTTTGTTCTTACTGTTTCTCAGGGCAACTCTCAAGGATACCCTGGCTGATCAGAAGTGGCTGCTTGGACTGGGCGTGCTCTCCTTTTTCGCCGTCTATCTCGCCTCGGAGTTCGGCTGGGTGGTCGCTGAAGTCGGGCGTCAACCCTGGGCGATCCAGGATATGCTGCCGGTGAAAATGGCAAGTACCAATATAGCTGCGACCAGTGTGGCGACGACTTTCTTCATCTTCTTGGTTCTGTTTACAATCCTGGCGATCGCGGAACTGAAAATTATGCTCAAGCAAATCAATATCGGACCGGAGGACGAATAAAATGATCGGGAAGCTGGATATAACGACACTGCAGCAGATCTGGTGGATTCTCTGCTCGATAGTAGGGTCCCTCTTTCTTTTTCTCACCTTTGTCCAGGGTGGCCAGACGCTTCTCTGGCAGGTGGCAAAAGATGACAGGGAGAAAGCGCTGGTGATCAACTCTCTGGGCCGGAAGTGGGAGCTTACCTTTACCACGCTGGTGCTCTTTGGCGGCGCCCTGTTTGCCGCCTTTCCAAAGTTTTATGCAACCAGTTTCGGCGGCGCGTACTGGGTGTGGATGCTCATCCTTTTCACCTTCATCGTCCAGGCGGTGAGCTATGAATACCGGAAAAAGCCGGGCAATCTCCTTGGGGAAAAGGTGTATGAGCTGTTTCTTTTTATAAACGGCTCGGTGGGGATTCTGCTCATCGGCGCGGCCATCGGTACTTTCTTTACCGGCTCCAATTTTACCCTCAGCGGGTTTAATCAGGTAACCTGGACGCACCCCCTGCGAGGACTTGAGGCGGCGTTTTCCCTTTTCAACCTGGCCATGGGGATTTTCCTGGTCTTCAACGCCAGGACCCTTGGCGCCATGTACCTGGTCAACAATATAGACTTTACCGGAGTGCCGGAACTGGAAGCCAGAATGCGGAAATCGTGCATGCAGAGTTTTCTCATATCGTTGCCGTTTCTGCTCTATGTGCTGGTCTCCCTGCTCATAATGGACGGGTTCGGAACCGGTGCTGACGGTGTGGTCACCATGGTGGCCAAAAAATACCTGGGTAATCTGCTCGGAATGCCGGTGGTTCTTGGAATGCTGGTTGTCGGGCTGTTCCTGGTGCTGATCGGGGTCACCCGCACCGCCCTTGGAACCGGTACCACCGGCATCTGGTTCGGCGGTCTCGGCACCGTCCTGGTCGGTCTCGCGGTTCTTTTTACCGCCGGATTCAACGACACGCCGTTTTACCCGTCAAAGGCCGATCTGCAGTCAAGTCTCACCATATACAACGCATCGTCGAGTCATTATACCCTTACGGCAATGACCTACGTGGCCTTGTTTATTCCCGCGGTTTTGGCCTATATCGCCTATGTGTGGCGCCAGATGGATCTTAAGAAAATCAATATGGACGATATCAGCGACAGAAAAGCGTATTGAACCAGAAAAGTATCCGAGCAGGTGGGGTGCGATTGGAGGATTATACCATGATGAATGCAGTATTGTTGATCGGCTGGGTTGTACTTATTTATGTCTCTTACAAAGGGGCGGTGGCCGTTCTGAAAAAAACGGATCTTCTCTGATCCACTGGTTGCTAAGAACCGGAAAAACCCCCTTGGCGGCGAAGTGCCGGCAAGGGGGTTTTGTGCTCATTGAGGAGCTGCGGTCCGGCCCGGATAGGCTGGCCGACTGTTTGTCGCAGGGCAAGCTATCCGGGAAAGTGGTATCACGGTCTCGGGTCAGGAGGGAATTTGCCGAAAATAAGAGGCTAGAGTAAATTCTGTTGTCTGTACCATGTAGCCGTCAGCTCCAGCCCTTCTTTGAGGCCGAACTTCGGCTGGTATCCCAGTTTCGCCTTTGCCTTGGCAATGTCGAACGACCTGGATTTGGTAAAAAAGTCGACCCTGCGCCGGTATATCGGCGGTTCAATGCCCAAGGGGATGCAGATCTTCTCGCAGAGCGAGCCGGCCAATTGAAACGGCAGGGCCGGGATATGCAGTATTTTCCGGGGCTTGTTGAGAATTTGGGCGATGGTGTTGAGCAGGTCGTCAAGGCACATATTCTCTGCGCCGCCGATGATAAACACCTCACCTATCGCTTCCTCCCGCTCGGAGGCGAGGATAAAGCCCTGCACCAGGTCGTCAATGTAGACCATATGGTAAAACATCTTCCCGTCACCCAGCACCGGTGTAACATTTCTCGCCGCCAGTTTAAATAATTTGAGCAGCCGCAGGTCACCGGGCCCGTAGATCGCGGTGGGCCTGACAACCGACAGGGCTATACCGTTTTTGGCGGCAAACTCTCTTGCCCAGAGTTCTCCCTCGAGTTTGGTCCGCTGATATATATCGGCAGGAGCAAAAGGCGACTCTTCGGTGGCCGGGGGATTCTTCACGTCACCGTGTACTCCCACCGTTGAGCAATGCACGACCCGGGCGACATTGTACTCAAGCGCCGCTTCAAGCAGATGCTTTACCCCTTTGACATGAATGTCATGATAGTCCTGATCCACGGATTTTGCCGAGCGGAACATGGCGGCTATATTGAACACTTTTTCCACACCGTTGACAGAATCCCTGACCGCGTCCCTGTCCCGGATATCTCCTTCACGTATGTCGAGCAGGGGATGACTTGCTAACGCCACACGCTTTTTGCTTCTGACCAGGATACGTACCTCGTGTCCATCGTCGAGAAGACGTTTGGCAAGGTTGTGTCCGGTAAACCCGGTTGCTCCGGTGACTAGTATTTTCATAATTTTTAGCTTGTTCTCTTTCGTTGATTTGTTTCTATCGCCAGACAGATTTCTTGGTAGAACGTTTTCAGTTTTCTCCTGAACGCACCAAGCGAATAGTTTTCTCTTGCCAATTGCCGCCCCCGCGAACCAATCCGTTCCCGCAACTCCCGGTCGTTGAGCAGCTGTTCCATGCCGTCTGCCATGGCAGATTTCTCCGGAGCGACAAGATAGCTTATTTCATCGCTGAGCACCTGGGTGTGAGTGAACAGGTTGGTGGCAAGAACAGCTTTGCCCGAATCGAGGTAGGAGTA
Source organism: Desulforhopalus singaporensis (assembly GCF_900104445.1). GTDB lineage: Bacteria > Desulfobacterota > Desulfobulbia > Desulfobulbales > Desulfocapsaceae > Desulforhopalus_A > Desulforhopalus_A singaporensis. Next base: position 25,044 of record NZ_FNJI01000013.1, read on the forward strand.
GAGCTTCATCGGTGTATTGTTGCCCTGTATCCTTGGTGACAGCAGAATGTCGGCCTGCTTCAGGTAATGCCCCAGCAGTTCGACAGGGCGCATGCCGCAAAAATAGGTGTGGGCGGCAATACCCAGCTGCTCCGCTTTTTTTCGGTAACTGTCGATGGCGGGCTCGGTTCCGCCGATGATGACAACGTTGCCGGCGCATCCCCGCTCCAGGGCAAGCTGGAATCCCTCAAACAGCAGATCTATCCCCTGGTACCCTTCGAGGTTGCCGACATAGAGCATGATCGGCCCGTCGAGGTCATATTTTTCCCGTAGATCCTCGTCGCCTGGTGCCTCATCTTCGAGCAGGCTGATGTCTTCGAGCCGGGCGATACGTTTGTCCGGATCATGTTTTGCCGCGATATCTTCAAGGGCTTTGCAGACGGCGACGACCCCTATACTGGATCTTACCGCCACACGTTCGAATACCTGCAGCGGCTTGAGCAATGGGGAGAGAAACTGCAGCTTGTCAACAATCTGTATCGGCAGGGACGAATCCATATCGTAGATATACGGTACCCTGAACATCTTTTTCAGCACCTGCGCAATAAATGCCGCTTCCTCAACGGCATGCAACACATCAAAATCATATCGGCGCAGAAGAGCCACCGCCTTGAAGAACATTGCGGCGTCATACACAATTTTTTTCCAGGAAATGGAAGGCGGAACGTTTTTTACCCCAGGGACATGTACGCAGCGGTGTATGGTTACCCCGGCTATATCAATCTTTTCGCCTTCCGGAAAAACCAGGAGATGGACATCATGGCCGAGCAGTGCAAGCTCCTCGACCAGCAGTTTTATCGCAATGGGGGTGCCCCGGTGCTGAAAAAACGGCTGCGGTGCCAGTACAAGAATCCGCAACTTGTCAATTTCGCTCATTATCGCAACTCACTTTCTGTTTAGTCTGTCTTGGTTTGCACCGTGTTTCAGGGCAGTCGGTCACTTCTGAAAATTATCGGCGAACCGAAGAAATGGGTCAATGACGTCGCTTGCAGACAGTTTTCCACAAGTGATGAAATCTTTTTGTTATTAAGCTTGCGGTGAATCACCATCGGCAGTAAAAATTCCGGCTTAAAAAGGGGGGCGCCAAATCCGTTACGCTCAAGCACCTGCGCCATCTGTCCTCTGGAAAAGAGCGTGTATGGCCTGGTATTACCTTCCATTTTCTTTTTCATTGCGAACAGGTGCTCGTAGAGGATGTTGACAGAGCGGCGATCGGGATAATCGCATATTACGCACCTGTCTGCGACCCTGCAGAGTTCGGCCAGCAGCTCCTGCCACCTTTGTGCATGGGGAAGCAGCCTGAACGAGATGACAACGTCGAACGCATTGTCTTCATAGGGAAGATTGAGGCAGTCGCAGGTGAGGTAGGTGAAATTGCTCGAACCTATCCGTTGATCAAGACGCTTTCTGCATATGTCGTCGCTACCGGTTACGGTTACCTCGAATCCTTTTGCAACCAGCGGCTCAGCCAGTTGCGCATGTCCACCGCCAACATCGAGAATGCGGGCGCCGGAAAGGTCTTGGAGCAGGGCGAGGGTGATCGCCTCCTGCTTTTCCAGGAAATATTCGCCCGCCTGGCCGCTGAAGCGTTCAGCATAACCGGCTGAGGCGGTTTCTATGTCAGCAGTTTCCAAAAACATTGTTCACACTTCTCTCTGTTGTTCTGTGGGTACGGCAAGCGGTGCGAAAACACGCCTGACCTTTGCAATTTGGTGCTGTCGCTCTTCTTCGTTCCAGCCCAGTTCCTCTCCCATATGAGCGGCCAGACGCTCCAGCACCTCCTGGGCCGGGCATTCAGCCGACCCTATGCCAGACCTTCGGAAAACCACGTCAGGCAGCTGCCGGGCCATTTCATTTCTGATAAAATGCAGTAATTCGGCCCTGAGCAGCTTCGGCTCGTCAACCAGCCAGAGAACCTCGTCCCGCAGCGGTCCGGAATCTTTTTGGTACTCACTGGCCAAAACACCAAGGATCTCCCGCCAGCCTTTTCCATAGTTGCTCTCGAGATGCTCTTTTATGGCTGGGTATTTCGGGCCAAGCGCTGAAATCACGGGGTGGAAATCCGGCTGCACCACCCCTGTTTCCAGGGAGTTGCGGCCGTTGCGCCTGCCGAGAAACTCCGGTCTGGAGATTATCTTTATCACTTTTTCCGCAATATCCGGGGCGGTGGTGTATTTGACACCTTTTATTGAAAGCAGGCCACTCACCCCCCCTGTTGCGCCATGATCTACAATCGTCGACGATTTGTCGAGCTGCACCGAATCGGATGCCGACTCGTCCGCTTCGGTCATCGGCAGCAGTCCGCCATGGTAGTAGCCGACATCAGCCATGGTGAGATCGCCCTTGGGGTATATCTTGTTGATATCGGCAAGAAGTTCCTCGATATCAACGCGGCTGATGGAATAGTGGTTAGGATCACCATGAAACGGCTTGTAGCCTGTTCCTATCATTGTGAACCGGTCAAGCCACGGGACGAAGAAGAATAGTCGTTTTCCCCTTTTGATCAGGGCATCCCGGTCAGTATAGTCGGTATAGCCCTCCAGGCCGACGGCATATCCCTGAAACAAGCTGCGCTTGATGACAATATTCACCGCCGAGGCCAGAAGCTGCGAATCCGGTTTCCCGTTAGCCACTTCTGCCAGCCAGGGACCGGCAGCATTCACAACCATGCGGCATTTGACCAGTCGGGTCTTGCCGGCAGTGTCGTCCTCGATAACAACGCCTGTGACCCTGCCGCCTTCCGTCTCAAGTTTCGTTGCCCTGGTATAGTTGACGGCCACAGCGCCGTATTGCACCGCTTCTTTAACGTACTCCAGGGTCAGCCTCTCGGTATTGCCGGCAACGGCGTCGTACCAGACCGCTCCGCCGGTAAGACCTTCCGTGTTTATTCCCGGTACGGTGTTGATGACTTCACGGGCTGAAATTGAAGAGGAGCAGGGCAGGCGGTTTTCCTTCTCCAACCCGCGATTGCGGTCGGCAGCAATGAGATCATACACGCCAAATGCCAGCCGCATGGTCTCTTTCCCCCGTATTCCATGACCGTAGGTGGGCATCATGCACTTGAGGGGGCGGACCAGGTGAGGGGCAAAAGCCATCATGGCCCGGCGGGACCTGATAGACTGGCGCATTCGCGGGAAATCACCGTGCTGCAGATAGCGGATACCGCCGTGAATTATTTTAAGACTGTTGGCTGAGGTGGCACAGCCGAAGTCGCCCTTATCCAGCAGCGCTACTGTATATCCTCTTGAAGACGCTTCAGACGCCAGGATGGCTCCGTGTATTCCGGCTCCGACAATTATCAGGTCAAAGATTTTATTCTCCAACTGTTTATACTCTTTCTGCATACAAATCACCACTTCCTCTGCATCACCTGTCAGGTCCGGTTGACGGTTCGCCGCCTGGCCGGTCCCTGTCCTGGTTTTCCAGCAGGCGGCTGTTTATTTTTCCTACATAAGCAGCCGTAAGAGCCACCAAAAAAACTGCAGGGTCATGAAAGCATAAATCCCTGCCGCCACATCATCCATCATGATGCCTATCCCGCCATGGATATGGGTGTCAAACCAAGAGACGGGGAAGGGCTTGAAAATATCGAAGACGCGAAAAAGGGCAAACCCCGCCAGCCATGCCGCGGGATTATCCGGCGCCAGGGTGAGGGTAATAAACATCCCCAGGACTTCATCAATAACAATGCATCCGGCATCGGGGGTGTCGAGAATTTTCTCTGCTGAACCGCAAACGAAAAAGCCGACGATAAAGAGCGTGAGCAGGATGAGGCAGTAGCTGCCAAACTCAAGGTCCTTGATCAGAAGCCAGGGGAGCAAGGCGGCAAGAGATCCCCAGGTTCCCGGAGCCTTGGGAATTTTTCCAACATAAGCGCAGGTGGCGATAGCCATGATGAGCCGGTTCATATCAGTTTCATCCCCTGCTGCTGGATTTCCAGATAGACCTCTTTTAACGGGATCTGTTGTTTTATAGCCAATTTTTTGCACTCCTCATATTCAGGGTAGATAACCACACCCCTTGAGGTCTCGACCTGTTTGGCGAGAATTTCTCCCCACCTTGTCGCCACCATGACTTTTTTCCTGGGCAGCGTCATGCGCTGTTCGGTGCGGAACCTCAGCCCAATGGCGGTGGTCTCGGTCAGAATGGTCTGTTTCAACCGGTGCGCATAAGCCGGTGCGGCGATAACCTGAAGGGTGAAGCCAGCCCGGCCTTTTTTCATTTGCAGGGGGCTGAGGGTGACATCAAGCGCCCCCCGGTCAAAAAGCAGTTCGGCCAGGTAGGGAAAGCCCTCTGGACTCCAGTCGTCGAGATTGGTCTCAATTATCTCGATATGCTGACTCTCCGCAACGTTTAGCTCCCTTCCGACCATGCATCTGAGCAGATTGGGCTGGCCGTTGTCCAGCACCGTGGTGCCGGCACCGTAGCCGGTTGCCGTAATTGTCATTGGCGGCAGCGGGCCGAACTGGTCGGCAAGAACGCTGACAAGGGCCGCCCCGGTGGGAGTGACGAGTTCCTGCCTGAGATCGACCCCATAACAGGGAATACCCCTGAGCAGTTCGCAAACCGCCGGAGCCGGCAGTGGGAGCAGGCCGTGGTCACACCGGGCAAAACCGCGGCCTGCAGGAAGGGGGGAACAGTGTACCCGGGATATCCCGAGCTTTGCCAGACAGGCGACCACCCCTACGATGTCGACTATGGTGTCGAGACCACCCACTTCATGGAAATGGACGCGGTCTGTGGCGATGTTGTGCACCTGCGCCTCCGCTTCCGCCAGAACCTTGAAAACCGCCCCGGCTTTAGTCACGATTTCTTCGCTGAGCCCGCTTCGTTCGAGGATTCCCAGAATCGATGGAAGGGTTCGCAGTTCCTGGCGCCTGGTGGCGTCGACCGTTATCCTGCAGGCCTGGATGGAATTTATCGTTACCCGCTGAATCGCAACGCTGAAGTCGGACAGGTGCAGTTTTGCCAGTTCGTCCCTGAGTTCCTCGTCACTGAGGCCGCAGTGCAGCAGGGCTCCGAGAAGCATATCGCCGCTTACCCCGGAAAAGCAATCCAGATAGCAGGTCTGGCCGTGTCCCGGGGCGTTCATCTCCCCGTTTCCTCTGCTGCAGAGCCAAGGGTCATACCCGGTGTGAGACTGCATCCGCAGAGAAAGGCTTCAACACTCATCCGCTTCTTGCCTTCAGGCTGGATTTCCCTGATGCGCAGACTGTTGCTGCCGCAGGCGATTACCAGGCCGCTTTTGTCGGCCTGCAGCAGGGTTCCCGGTTCGCTGCCGCTGTCCTTATGGATTACTTCAGGGCGGAAAAGGCGCAGCCGTTTGGTGTTGAGAAAACAGAAGGCGGAGGGCCAGGGGTCAAGGCCCCGGATCAGACATTCGACTGTCTTGGCATCCTTGGTCCAGTCTATGAGGCCGTCGCTCTTTTTCAACATTGGCGCCAGGGTCGCACAGGTATCGTCCTGGGGGGTCGGCGTAATCGCCCCCTCCTTGAGCCCCCTGATCGACTTGAGCAGAACCTTGCTTCCAAGTTCGGAGAGCTTGCCGAAAAGAGAGCCGGCGGTCTCTTCACTGTCCGGAGTAAGTTTTGCGGTAAGCAGCATATCTCCGGTGTCCATTCCCTCGTTCATCTGGATGATCGTCACCCCGACTTCCTGTTCGCCGTTGATTACTGACCACTGGATGGGGGCTGCTCCCCGGTATTTGGGAAGCAGGGAACCATGGACGTTGATGCAGCCCATAGGAGCAAGCTCCAGCAGGGACTTGGGGAGTATTCTGCCGTAGGCCGCGACCACGATGATGTCCGGCTGGTATGACTGCAGCCCGTTACGGAACTCCTCTGTCTTGATTTTTGCCGGCTGCAGCACCGGAATGTCGGCTTCGAGTGCGACCTCCTTGACCGGCGGCGGACTGAGATTTTTACCTCTCCCCTTTGCCTTGTCCGGCTGGGTGACGACAGCCACCACCTCGTCCGGACTATCAATCAGGGCTTTAAGAATTGCTGCCGCAAAATCGGGAGTTCCCATGAAAATAACGCGTAGCGGTTGCGTTGGCATTGTCGCTCCTATTTTTGTTTAAGCCATTTTTTTACTTTCTTCTTATAGAGATTTCGCTTCAGTGAACTGAGATGATCGATGAAAAGGATACCGTTGATGTGGTCGATTTCGTGCTGCAGCACAACGGCGAAACGATTTTCCGTCGTGAGACTCTGTTTTTTGCCTTCCAGGTCGTAGTAGTCGACGGTGATTTTTCTGAACCTGTTTACCTTGGCCGTCAGGTCCGGGACGCTCAGACATCCTTCCTCGTCGAGCTGGCTGCCTTCATGGTGGGTAATCTCGGGGTTGATCATGGCCTTGTATTCCCGGTCTTCCTGGTTTTTTGAGGTGTCGACCACGATCAGCTTCAGGGACTCTCCTATCTGCGGAGCGGCAAGGCCGATGCCCGGTGCATCGTACATTGTATCCGCCATGTCGCTGACGAGTTTTTTTAATTTTTCGTCAAATGTGGTGATGGATTCGGTCTGTTTTCGTAGGACCGGTTCGGGGTATTGGTATATTTTCCTGACGCTCATTGTGTTGTTCTATTCGTTGCTGGCCATAAAAGCCAAATTATTATTTCGCCGAAAACGGGCAATGTACCATAACAACTGTTTTATTGCCACGTTAACAAAGGTAAGCACATATTATCCGGTTGTTAATACACCAAAGGGGTTCGACCCGTGGCAACGAGCTTTTAGCGGGGAATACGGGCGGGGGAATCGGCGCACGGTGCAGGGCTGGAAACAGCTTGACTAATTGACAAATCTGGTGTGTCATGTAGTGGTTCAGCTATCCTGTCATGAAAGTGGTACAGTTGGGGATCTGGCAGCAGGATCAGGCTGTTTTCCCCGTAACAATACAAGTAGCGGTCGACCGACGGGTCAACTCATATTCATTAAGAGTAACTGAGATGCATATTATTTTTCCCTTGGCGGCGTATCTGTTGGGATCGATTCCCTTTGGCCTTGTGATCGGCAGAATGGCGGGTATCGATGTCCGAAAAGAGGGCAGCAGGAATATAGGGGCGACCAATGTTTCCAGGGTTCTGGGGAAAAAACTCGGATTTATTACCCTGGTGTGCGATTGCCTGAAGGGTTTTGTGCCCACCTATCTGGCTGCAGTGGTGCTGGCCGAGAGCGGTTCTTCTGAGCTGGTCACGGCGATGACGGGGCTGATGGCTGTGGTCGGTCACATGTTTCCTGTTTACCTGGGGTTTCGCGGAGGCAAGGGGGTTGCAACCGGACTGGGGGTTTTTTTATTTTTCTCTCCTGCTGCCATTGGCATCAGCCTGCTTATTTTTGTTGTCTTGGTGGCTGTTACCGGTTTTGTGTCGGTCGGTTCTCTTCTGGCTTCCGGCCTGATTCCGGTGTGGCTCTATCTGTTGGGAGCATCGAAGGTGACTGTGGGGGTGGCCGTTGTGATTGCTCTGCTCATCTGGCTCAAACATCACCAGAACATCGCGAGGCTGCTGAGGGGAGAGGAAAAGACCTGGAAGAAGAGCGCTGGTTGATGCGGGGATAACGATGAGGTGCCGCGCCAAAAGACGGAGCCCTGGTTCTTGATCAGGCGTTTTTTTGATTTGGCTACGTGCGGTAATGTGTTGAAATTGAGGGGGAAATATTGTTTTTCTGGTTGCGTTTTCGGTTAAACGTTACACCAGGATTGAAGGCGGAGGAAAACGGGTATGTTTGGTGCGCGAATAGAAAACCTTAAAAGAAACATGGTAAAACAGGAGGTGGATGTCCTGGCGTTAAACGGTGGGCCGACCCTGTCCTATTTTACCGGACTCCATTTCCACCTCATGGAGAGGCCTGTTGTGCTGCTGTTGCCTGTGGACAACGATCCTGTCATTATCCTGCCGGAACTCGAACTGGCAAAACTGGAAGATCTGCCGGTATTTGCGGATGTCTTCAGTTATGGGGAAAACCCGGATACCTGGTACGGGGTTGCAGCCGATGCGATGACCTCACTGGCGGGGAAAAAAAAGAAAATAGCGGTGGAACCCGTATGGCTTCGGTTTCTGGAGTACGAACTGCTCCGCCGGGGGTGTCCGGAGGCGGAGTTCATTGACGGATCAGGGCTTGTTGCCCGGTTGCGGAGCATCAAGGATGGTGGTGAGCTGGCCCATATGCGCAAGGCGGTGCGAATCGCCGAAGACGCCCTTGAGGCAACTCTTGGCAGCGTCAGGGAAGGTGTAAAGGAAGAGGAGGTTGCCTCGGAGCTTTTTCTCCAGCTGCTTCGTCACGGTTCGGAACCGGACCTGCCTTTTTCCCCCATAGTATCTTCGGGACCAAACGGCGCAAACCCGCACGCCAGGCCTTCTGAACGGAAGCTTTGCCGGGGTGATCTGCTGGTGATCGACTGGGGCGCCCGGTATAACGGATATGTTTCCGATCTCACCAGAACGTTTGGCATCGGGGAGCTGGACAGCGAAACAGAGCAGGTGTACCAGCTGGTCAAGAGCGCCAACGAGGCCGGCCGTAACGCAGGTGGTCCCGGAGTTGCCTGTTCCGCGGTTGACCGTGGCGCCAGAAACGTTATAGAAACAGGAGGTTACGGAAGGTTTTTCAGCCACCGGACGGGCCATGGGCTTGGGCTGGAATGTCACGAACCCCCCTTTATCCGCGGCGATAACATGGAGGTGCTGCGGCCCGGTATGACCTATACCGTCGAGCCCGGCATCTATCTTGCCGGCCGCAACGGCGTAAGGATCGAAGACGATGTGGTGGTCACCCAGTCCGGGGTGGAGTCGCTTTCGACAATGTCCAGGGAGCTTCGCTATCTCTAGCCTGATGTTTCTATCCTCAGCCCCTGACAACCCAACGCCGGGTTGGTCAGGGCGGCGAACTGTTGAGCTCAGCCGGCGTTGCCTTAATCGTCGCCGTCGTCTTTTTTCTCCTGTTTTTCCCGGGTCATCTGTTTTTCGAGCATGATCTTGAGGATGGTCTTGTCGGCCTGGGCCATGCCGTTGTGACTCAGAATCCCCATGTTCTGAATTGTCTTCTGGGTGGAACTACCGATAATCCCGTCGGTATCCTTGACGTTTATTCCGTGCAGTGAAAAAAGCGCGGCCTGCACCGCAGCACCCGCAGCGGTATTGAGCTTGAGGGCGCAGCCCGCCTTGGCCCCGTCGCAGATTACGCCGGCCAGGTCCTCGAGGATATTCTTGATTGCCCCCTCCATATGGTGAACATCGCCGCCCACCAGGTAGGTGATTCCCGCCGTCGCCCCGGCACCCGCGGCCATCGAACAGCCGCAGACGGCAGACAACCTGCCGGTGTGCGCCTTAACGTAGGCGGTGATGATGTGGCTCAAGCCGATGGCCCGTAAAAGTGTGGCCCTGTCATGATCGATGAAATCCTTTATTGCCCAGATGGGAAGGATGGCGGTAAGGCCGTGGTTGCCGCTTCCTGCCGAGCTCATAGCCGGAAGCTTGGCACCGCCCATGCGGGCATCGGCTGCTGCCGACGTGAGCCGTCTGGCGGAACTGGTCATGTCCCTGACCAGCAATTTCTGTTTGATCAACCGGTCTATTGCCTTGCCGATTCCCAGGCCGCTGCCGTGCTTGAGTCCGTATTCGGCGAGTGCCAGATTATGGTTGACCCCCTCTTCGAGAAACTTGAGATCTTCTTCGTCGAGATCGGCGGTCAGTTCAATAATATCCTCAAGGGTGAGCTGTTTCAGCCAGTTCTCAAGATCCGCCAGGGTGTGCCGGCCAGATTTTCCTTTTGCCCGGTGCAGGAGCGGCGACTCTCTAATCTCTTTATCGTTGAGCTTGAGGCTGACGATGTTGTTGTGCAGATCGAGAATAAGGGACTCGGCCGTATCGTCTCCTGCACAGATTCTGGTCCTGACGTAAAGTCCTGTTTCTTCACGCAGGTTGACCTTTACTTTTTGGGCTTTCAGTAGCGCGTGCGCCCTGCTGATCCCCTGCTCGTCAAGACTGTCGAACACCTCCAGCCCCCTTGCCGGATCTCCCCCACAGGCTCCGAGGGCGGCGGAAGTGTCGAGCCCTTTAAGCCCTCCGGTGCCGGGGATGGTTACCGCCATCCCGTTTTTATAAATATTGGGGTCGATCCAGATCTCGATGGAGTCGAATTCCTTCCGCGGCAGAAGGAATGCTGCTGCTGCCGCTCCAAGGGCGATGGCAACCGGCTCGGTGCAGCCGAGTGCCAGGGTCACTTCCATCTCGAGAATGTCTTTCACTGTAAAATTCATCCATGTCTCCAGTAACGGCAGCTGTAGGTAGAGGTCCCGTTTAAAGGGCTACGATAAAATCAATTTCAATGTCGGATTCCAGCGGAAGGGCCGCGACCTGAACGGTTGAGCGGGCCGGAGGCTCGTCGGGGAAAAATTTGGCGTAGGCGCTGTTGACGGCTTGAAAATCCTCCAGGTCGGTGAGGTAGATGGTGGCTTTTACCACCTTTGACAGGTCGGTACCTGCTTTTGCGGCAATGGCCGCCGCGTTGGATAATATCAGTTTGGTCTTTTTTCCTATATCCGCTTCAAGCAGCCGGCCGGTTTCAGGATTGAGCGGCAGCTGGCCGGAAATGAAAAGAAAACCGTTTTCGGCAATACCCTGGGAATAAGGGCCAACGGCGGCTGGGGCCTTGGCGGTGGCGATGACGGTTCGACTCATACTCTACCTCCCGGTCAGAAATCTTGTTATTTTTTATTTTTCTTCAAATAGTTGTATACCGTGTATTTGGTGACGCCCATCAGCCTGGCTGTTTTTTCCACGGCACCTTTGAGCCGGAACGTGCCGTTTTTTTCAAGAAGAGCAATAAGCCGGGTTCTGTCCTCGACGGTCATCGCAGTTGGATGTCTGCCAACTTCGTTTACCGCCCGGGAAAATAGAGCTTCAATACTCTGGTTAAAAGAGCGGGGTAAGGTCTCGGCAGCCTGGCCGGGGTGCGGCGATTCCTGGGTGAGAAATGGGCGCAGGACCTGGCTTGCGGTGTAAAAATCGGTGGTGTCGAAATTGATACAGAAGGCGGCCACAGGGACCCCGCTTGAATCCCTTATGAGGGTGGTGGTTGATTTCAGGTTCCTGCCGTCCTCGGTTGTGGTCTTGTAGTTGCAGGTATTAATCGGCGAGGAAACCTTCTGGTTGGCCAGCTGTCGCAGCAGCTCTTTTGTCGGAGCTCCTGTTGTTTTTCGGGTTACGTCTCCCTGTATGTAGACCAGCGAATCGGGCAGCGAGGTCAGGTCATGAACGCATGCCTCACAGTTTTTGCCGAATTGGGCAACGACACCGTCAGCCAGGTGCTTGAGATTCTCTATGATTGATTCACATTCGGTCATGGTAAAATGTGGAATTTATTTAATTCGTGGTTAGTTCTGTGAATATGCACCAATAATGTGGCCAATGACGCAAAAGGTGTCAATCAAAAAAATGGAACCGTCTTAAAAATATTAAAATTATTTCGATATAAACGCAAAATGTCAAGTAACGCCCTGAATTATTGATCAATATTTAAATATATTTTCGGATTGGCTTGTAAAGCCACCCTATACGATAGATAATTGTATAAAACCTGCCGCAATAATCTATCTCAACCTGTTCAGGAGGGGAACGATGACCGAACAACGAAAAGATTCACTCCATTACCACATTACCTCAGTAAAAAAAGCAGACCGGGTTTTCGAAAACGCTTTTGAAGGCGTCAGCCGCATGGTGTTGGAGGGGGATATCGATAAAGTAGTCGTTAATGGAAAGTCCACCTTTGACTTCAGAATGTTCAGAGAGGGGAAGAAACATATCATCGGCATGTACGATGAGATCAATTCCTTTGTCTCCTTTATCAAGGACGCTTCCCAGGGAGGGTCTTCCAAGGAGATGGCTTTCGTTCTGGTCGGCGAACCGGGCAATGGGAAAACCTTTCTGGTCGAGTATCTTTGCAATATGTATCGAAATTTCCTCTCGATTCCCAAAAACAGAAAGTACACGTTCCGCTTTGTCGGTCTGGATAAGATTGGCAGCTATGGCAATATAAAGACTATCGAATCGCAGACCTACGAGGATCCGATGGTTCTTGCCATGAACCTCTATGAGACCCAGGATGAATCGGCAAAATATCTTTCACGGCGTTATCGGGTTGCTCCGGAGATGCTGGAAAAATGGTATGACAATTATCGTCCGCTCGGTGCGTGCTCAGCCTACATCTGGAACGATATCCGTAATTATACCGACGGTAAGCTCGACGATATGCTCGAGTTTATAGAGATAACCCCGGTTCCGCTGGTTGAGAGCCTGGGGACGGTGACCGGGAAATATCCGGCCAAGGACAAGATCACCTCCTCGGCGGTGGATCTTCTCGGCGAGGAGTCGATCCAGCGGCTGCTGCATATCTCCGATACCAACAATCCCTACCGGTTCGATCTCAGGCGCGGGGCCCTTGCCAGGGTTGCGGGAGGAGGGATACATTTCAGTGATGAGATATACAAAAACAAGAAAGACCTGGTCCAGGTCTATCTGGGGATTATCCAGAACAGGTGTATTGAGATTGACGGTTACAAATGGCCCATCGATACCCTGATAGTGGCGACCAGCAACAACTCGGAATTCAACAGGTTCCTGGAGGAAAAAGAAGAAGCGCCGATCGTTGACCGGTGCCGGATCTGCTATGTGTCTCACAATACCAATTATGTGCTGCAGCGCGATCTTACGGCCTACGCCATCGGCCATGAGTCGAAAACCACCCTCACCGGCGACAGCATGCACCAGGATCCCAATCTCAATTATGCCGCTTCGGTGGGAGTGGTGCTGACGCGGCTGCCCCGCTCGGAAAAACTGACCCCGGTGGAGACCATGAAGCTTGCAGCAGGAGAGGTCGCCGGGGAGAAAAGTCTCAAGACCCTTTCCGAAGTGATTGATACCCTGAGCCAGGAGCACGATATCACAAAACGATTCGGCCAGAAAGGGCTCGGGCAGCGAAATCTCGGCCGCTCCATCCAGCTTATGCTCGAGGGGTCCGAGACCAATGAGGGCAAGTGCATGTTTGCCTATGACGTGTTTCACGCGGTCGAGCGGGTGATTCTCGACTATGTCTCCGAGGCAAAGGACAGGACGAAGTTCCTGGAAGATCTCAAGATTGCCAAAGGGCTGTACCGAGAAAGAATCATGACCGAGATGTTCAACGCCTATATGGACGAGCCGCTGGCCATCCGCAAGGATGTGATGAACTATGTCAATATGATTATCGGCATCGATGCGGAAAATCTCGGCACCGACAAGATGTGGAAATATAAGAATCCGCAGACCGGTGAGCTGCAGGCACTCAAGATCGATGAACGCTATATCAACTCGGTCGAGGACTGTCTCGGCCTGAAGACCAAGGAGCAGAAAGACTCCTTCAGGACTTCGATCCGCAAGATTTACGGCCAGAAAATTTCGGTTCGTCCCGATTACGACTTCATGGATAACCTGGAACTGGTCAAAGCGGTGACCGATGTTCGGCTCAAGTCGGATATCGCCGGGTCCGGCAGCCTGATCGGGGCGCTGGCCAACCGGACCAACGAAGAGAACCAGAAACTCTACGACCGGATGATTGAGACGATGCTGGATAAGCTCGGGTATTGCAACACCTGCGCACAAAAGACAATCGAATATTTCTGTACCCAGGTCGATGAAAGCTGAAAGTACCTAGTGCGCGGGCTCAACAAGGCGGGCAGGAATAATTTTCGGTGAACGATATGAAGACCAGACTACGACAACTTTTTGCAGACCTCAGGAGTAGAGGGCTTACTCCCTTGCAGGAGAAGAAAATAAGGTTTGAGCTGGATATGGCGGAGCGTAACGGTGTCGACCACCGACAGACACCAGCGCCTTCTGTCTGCCCCATTTACCGCTATCATGACCTGGAAATGCTCCAGGACTTTTCTCCTGCAAACCTTACAGCGCTCACCACGGTACAGTCGCTGGATTATCTGCTTGAGCGCGACAAACAGCGCGAAAAGGACGGGTTCCCCCGGAAGATACGGGTCGGCAGGATGGTGAAGCCGAGCAAAAACGGCGACGACAAGGTCATTATTGTGCCGACTACGGTCGAGGAAAAGCTGGTTCACGACAAGATAAGGCTGGATGAAGAAGGGGAAGGCGGGGATGGCGATCCCTCCAGCGGGGACGGCGGTACCGGTGAAGGCGAGGAAGGAGATGTCATCGGGGAAGAGCCGGTTCGTCCCGATCAGGGCGGCGTCGGGGGGGCCGGCCAGGGCGAAGGCGCAGAGCATGATGTGGAATCGAACGCCTACGACCTGGGGAGGATTCTCACCGAACAGTTTGAACTTCCAAATCTCAAGGATAAAGGGAAAAAACGGTCCCTGACCAGATATACCTATGATCTGACCGACAAGCACCGGGGGTTCGGCCAGGTTCTCGACAAGAAATCAACCCTGAAAAGGATCATCCAGACCAATATCGCCTTGAAGAGAGTCCAGTACGGGAAAGAGGTGAACGCCAACGACCTGCTGATGTCGCCCGATGACCGTGTCTACAGGATATTGTCCAAGGAGAAGGATTACGAGTCCCAGGCGGTGGTGTTCTTTGTTCGGGACTATTCCGGATCAATGGGCGGCAAGCCGACGGAACTGGTGGTTAATCAGCATGTGCTCATCTACTCCTGGCTTATCTTCCAGTACAAAAACCAGGTGGAAACCCGGTTTATACTCCACGACACCGAGGCCAAGGAGGTGGAAAACTTCCAGGTCTACTACAACTCGACCGTTGCCGGCGGGACCCAGGTGGCGAGCGCCTACAAGCTTGTGAATGAGATCGTCGACGAAGAGTCTCTTGCAAGGGACAACAACATCTATGTCTTTCACGGAACCGACGGCGATGACTGGGACACCAAAGGGGAAAAGGCGGTGCCGCAGTTGAAAAAGATGCTGACCTATGTAAGCCGGGTAGGGATCACCATAGCTGAAAACGGCTATGGTATTTCAGGTCAGACTGAGGTCGAGAAGTATGTCAGGAAATCGGGACTTCTCGAGGAAAAAAGAGATCTCCTGAGAATGGATGTGATCACCAAGGATACCGAAGAGGAAAGGTTGATCAAAGGAATCAGAGAGCTTATCTCGTAACATGAGACAGAAGACGGCGTAGCCGGTTGGGGCGACGTTGTCTTCTTGGAAGGGGTGATATGGAACTTTTAAGTCAGCACGCGAAAAAGATCATGGAAGGCTGCAAGGAGCGGGCCCGTGATGCGGGGTTGCGGTTCCAGGACGACAGTCTCGAATATATTGTCACCAATCGTGACTTTCTCAGGCTTACACCGAAAAACATGATTCCCACCCTGTACGACTACTGGGTCCAGGATGTCGAAGTGATGAAGGAAGCGGGGCAGTACGAACTCTACCCCACCAACCCGTATGAGACGGTCATCAATACCAGGCCACCCATTTCGTACTATAACGATAATAACCCCGACTGGTTGAACGTGATGATTTTCTATCACGTTCTCGGCCATATCGATTTTTTCCAGAACAATCTGTATTTCAGGCACACCTGGGATTATGACTTTGCGGGCAAAGCCCTTTCCGACAAACGCCTGATTGCCAAGTTACGCTCCGAAAAGGGAAGGTGGGTGGATTATATCATTGAGTTTTCGAGGGGCATCGACAATCTGGTGGGATATTTTGACATGCTCATGGACCTGTCTGTCGAGCAGAAAAAAATGACCAGGATCGATTTCTATTTTGATGTTTTTATCCAGGGAAAAAAGAACAGCTCGATTGTAGACTACGTTGGGGAGATCGAAAAATACAACCAGTTCGAAAGGGATTTTCCCGGGGAAGGAGAACTCCGCTTTATCGACGATGTCCGCACCAGGCACGCTGAATTCGAATCCCTCTATGAGAAGGAACTGAAAGCGAGGGAGAAGGGCAACAACAGGCGGGATCTGCTGCAGTTCCTTATGGATAAGTCTGAATTCCTCAATCAGGAGGAAAACAAGTGGATGCATTCGGTGATGGAGGTGATCCGCACCACGTCACTTTATTTTCAGCCGCAGATCCGCACCAAAATCCTCAACGAGGGGTGGGCCAGTTACTGGCACGAAAATCTTTTCCTGCAGGACGACCGGATCAGCGGTCATGAAATCGATTTTGCGGTGGTCAACGCCAAGGTCACCTCTCTTCCCCGGGTAGGCCTGAATCCGTATGCGTTGGGGATGAGGCTTTTTTATTATATCGAGGAACAGGCGGATAAGGGGAAAATCTCCTATGATTATCAACGGATTGCCGATCAGTATCGCCGCCGGAAATTTGATGTGGGTGCTGGCGGCGGCAAAGAGTTTATCTTCAATGTCCGGGAAAATTTTTGCGATGCCATGTTTATCGCCAACTTCATCGACCAGGAGTTTGTCGACAAGCACAAACTGTTCGTCGCCGGCAAGCGCCTCAATAAGAAAAGAATGACCTGGCAGTATTATGTCAAGTCGAAAAAAGCGCGCCACTATCGGAAAATGGTAGCCGATGCCCTGTATCATCCGCCGGCTATCAAGATAGACGTGGATGAGAACAACAGCCTGGTAATCAACCATATCTTCGAGGGTAAGCCGCTGCTTCGCGACTATATCCGGGGAACGATGATGGGAATCGAATTTTTGTGGGGCAACAAGGTTATTCTTTTTACCGAGGAACCCGAACCTGTCAAGAAGCAGCCGGGACAGAGCCAGCAGGCGCAGCAGGAAAAAGGGCCGGGAGAGGTGAAGTGGAAGCGGGTGAAGTACACCATGAAAGACCGCAAGCTGAACCGGGTTCTGGTTGACTAAAGCAAGCAACGGGGTGGAAGATGCGTGATTTGACGAAAGCGCTGGAGAATCTGAAAAACAACGACGGGCATTTCCTGCAGTCTCCGATTATATCTTTTAACGATTTTCTCAGGGAGGCAAAAAAGCATCCGGAGCGGGTTCTTCGGGATGTGTATCAGGTCTATTCGGATATGGTCGATTCCCATATCTGTGAAGGTCTTGACGAATATGACGGCGATCCGGAATCGATCGGGTTCTTGAAGTATGACTGCGGCAGGCTTTTCGTGGAAGGAGCCGACCGGGCCTTTTTCGCCGACAGGCTGTTTGCCAACAGGCTGATGCGCCATGTCGACAGCTTCAAGGTTGGGACCAAACAGAATAAAATCTATATCTTTGACGGCCCGCACGGAAGCGGAAAATCAACATTTCTCAACAACCTGCTGAGAAGTTTCCAGAAATATGCAAATTCTCCTGAAGGATCGAGATACGAGGTGGTGTGGCATCTCAAGAGTGAGCAGGCGTTGGAGAGTAACAACAGTTTTAATGCGATAGCGGAAAAGCTCGCCCTGCTGCTTGAAAACGAAGGCAAAAAGGATCTTGCCGCGGAAATGACTGGTGTTTCGCCGAAAGAAATCGACTCCGAAGGATATTTTTATGTCCCCTGCCCGAGTCATGACAACCCGCTGCTGCTGCTTCCCAAGGAATTGCGGCGTCAGTTCTTCGACGACCTGTTTGAGGACGACAGGTTCAAGTGGCAGCTTTTTACCCAGAAGAAATATGAATGGATTTTTCATGATGAACCCTGCACCATATGTGTTTCCATTTACCAGGAACTGTTGAAGAAAATGCGCAGCCCGCTCAAGGTGATGGAGTTTGTAAAAGCCCGTCCCTACATCGTCAACAGGCGGCTCGGGGAAGGGGTGTCGGTTTTCAATCCGGGGGACAAACCCCTCAAGCAGACCATAATGACGGACAACAGGATACAGCGAGGGCTCGATGGGGTCTTTGGCGACAGCAAGAAGGTGAGTTACCTCTATTCCCGGTACGCCAAGACCAACAACGGCATTTACGCCTTGATGGATATTAAATCGAATAATTCAGAGCGGTTGATCGAGCTGCACAATATCATCAGTGACGGTATTCACAAGGTGGAGGACATTGAGGAGAAGGTCAATTCCCTGCTTATTGCCATCATGAATCCTGAAGACAAGAAGATGATGGACGACATGCACGCCCTCGCCGACAGGGTCGAATATATCAATATCCCCTATGTTCTTGATCTGCAGACGGAAGTGGATATTTATCGGGAAAATTTCGGCAGGCATATCGATGAGAGCTTTTTGCCCAGGGTGTTGCACAATTTCGCCCGGGTGATCATCGCCACGCGACTCCGTACCAAGTCGGAGGCAATGCAGGAGTGGATAAGTACGCCCGGGAAGTACAAAATGTATTGTGATACCAACCTGCAGCTGCTCAAAATGGAAATCTATACCGGGTATATTCCAGAGTGGCTTGTGGAAGAGGATATGAACAATTTCACGAGAAAACGACGCGAAAAGATTATCGCCGAGTCTGAAAAAGATGGCTGGAAAGGATTGTCCGGCCGGGATTCCATCCGTCTTTTCAACGAGTTTTATTCTATCTATGCCCGGGAAGACAAGCTTATCGACATGTCGATGCTGGGCAAGTTTTTCCGCAAGTTCTGCAAAAGGGACCGTGATATCCTGCCCATGGGTTTTCTTGATTCCCTGCTGAGAATGTACAATTACACCGTGCTGCAGGAGGTGAAGGAGGCGCTCTACTACTATAACGAGGAGCAGATAGCCAGGGAGCTGAAAAATTATATTTTTGCGGTGAATTTTGAGCCGGATACCATGGAGTTTTGCGAATTTACCGGAGAACGGATTGAAATTACGGAAGAATTCTTTGCCCGGATAGAGGCCAGACTGCAGATCGATCCCCGCACCAGCGCCTCGTTTCGGGCCAATGTACAGAAATCGTATACAACCGTCGCTCTTCCCCAGGAGATGTTGCGCGACGGACGTGATATTTCCCAGACGACGCTTTTTGAAAATCTTCGCGAAAAATGTATATATGGTCTGAAGGAAAAAGTTCTTGAGCCGTTTTTGAAAAATGAAAATTTCCGCAGGGCGGTGAAGGATTACAATCTTGAAGATTTCAAAACCTATGACAAGAAAATACGTGACGACGTCACCTTCATGATGGAGAATCTGCAGCAGAATTACGGTTATTCCCGGCAGGGGGCAAAAGAGATCTGCATTTACGTCATAGACAACAATCTCGCCCAGGTCTTCTCCGAACCAAAGCTTGAGCTGGCCTCATCATAACCATCGACGAAAAACAGATATCGGTGCATTTCTTTCATTACCACCCTTACCGGGTATTCATTCCGTCGAACGCCACCAGGATCATTGTCGGTACCCTGCCGCCGCCGCGTTTTACCCTCAAGCTGCTCAAGGAGGGTGATGTGGATTTCTGCTACGGCAGCTGCGACGGGATGTTGTGGCCGGTTGTTGACAGGATCTTCAACCTGGGGCTGCGTTATGACAACTCTGAGGAGGCGGTGGTGCAGCGAAAACAGTTCCTGATTGCCCAAAATCTCGGGATCTGTGACATAGTAGCCTCCTGCTGGCGGTCGAAGATCGATTCCTCCGACCTTGGCATGCAGCGGATCAAGCTACGCGACATCCTTATGCAGCTCAGGGTCCATCGGAACGTACAAGGTCTGATATTTACCGGGAAAAACTCGAAAAACGGTCCGGAATACCTGTTCCGCAATCAGTTGCGAGAGGCGGGAATGAAGTTGACCAGGGTCGACGACACCTCCCTGCGGCGCCATGTGTTCGACTATGACCGCAGGAAAGTGACCACCGTATCGCTTATTTCCCCTTCAAATGCCGCCAACAGATCCATTGGCGGCAGTAAACTCTATAAAAAAAGAAGGGCGCAGCACCCCGGTTATTCGACCTTTGATTTTCGCGTTGAACAGTACCGGGATGTTTTTTTAGCCGATAGATAGGGGGGGGATGCTTACAGTGGTTTGCGCTGCCTGCAGGTCTAAGCTTTGGCGGTATGATAAAATAGGACACGGTCACGTGGTGAGATGTCATAAAGCGAGAATCACCAAATGGCACAAGGCTGAAACACGCGGCCATAAATTGTATTGTCCCTGTGGCAAGCCGGTGGCGATAGATAAGGGCGGTCATTATCGTATGATTGCCGGAAATTTCACCCATACCGGCACCAAGAGGAACAAGCGCTGATGCGGCAGTTGTGTCTGGTCTGGCATCAGGGATGGTTGTGTTGCGGCCGATCTGTTGTCGCTGAGACCCCGGGGGTGGTGTGGTCGGGTTCATAGCCTCCTGCAGGAGCGGCGCGAAAGACTTGGCGGGCGTGCGCCAGATGTTGGTAGAGAGAGAGATTTTTGCGGTGGGGCAGCCATTCGATGAGAAATACGGCCAGGGCCTCCCACATCGAGACCCAGGCGGCTATTGTCAGCCCCTCCGCTACCACGTTGGCGACAACAGATCGATCCGTTTCCAGCAGCCGGTTAAAAGAGACGGAGATAAAAAGAATGCAGATACCGATGCCAAAAAGTATCGCCGAGCGCCGGAACATCTGCATGATCATACGCATCTCTATGTCCTTGAGGTAGATGAAGTAGGTGTAGACGCTGCGCTGTATCCGGCATACGGTCGGTTCATCGGGAGGTTCCAGCAGGGTGAAGCGGATGATGAACGGATTCCGTGATACCTCCCGGGCGCAGTCAATCAGGTATTCAGCCAGATCCTGGTCCAGGTCCCGCCTGATATACGGCGCACTCTTGTCGAAGTTATCGTAAAGATCCTGAACGCGTGTCGCGGAAACATCTATTACGATTCGGCCTTCACTGTCGCGTTCATATCGACTGAGAACGTTTTGTTTCAATTTCGGCTCCTTGCTCCCTGCCTGACCATGTCATGAAAACACCGGACCCAACCTGTTTCGACGCCGGACTCATCAGAGTCTTGAAATTAACAGGTTTTGCCTAGGATTTTGAAACCCTCCAGGAAATTATATCAGTTGATTTGCTCTAAAGTCCACACGTCATCAGACTCGAAAAAAATGGGGATAAAGAAAGCGCGCTAATCCGCCCTGTGCACCGTCAGCTGTGGGAAGGGGATCTCCCAGCCATGTTGGGTGCAGCAATCCACGCACCATTTCTGGATTGCCCTCTCGATACGCTTGCAGATGTCGGCGGCACCGCCTTCAAAATCGGCAAGCACGATCAGGTCAAGCGATGAAGAGTTGGCCTGCTGAAACTCCACCTGCAGATTGAGGCAGCTCTTGGCATAACCTTCCTCTTCCATTCTTTTTTCCAGGTATTCCTTCATGGTCGCAGGAACGGTCGAGGTGATTATCTCCTGAAGGCCGTAACTCACGCCAAAGGGAACCCGCAACCGGAAGTTTCTGGAGAGGTTGGCAGGAGATGCCTGGAGGAACACTTCTGTTGGATAGATAATCCTGCGACCGCCCCGCTCAACCACCTCAACCTGTTCATGGGAAAGACTTACAACCCGTGCGCGGGACCCGCCGTTAACCACGACCCAGTCTCCGCGCCGGCAGGGGAACCATGGCTCTTCAGGATTGAATGGCCGCGACACCAGGCCGATCAGGTCTTCAATTGGGACCCGCAGTTTGAGTTCAAGGGCCGGGTTCACCAGCTGGCAGAACACGTTGATCGATTCAACCTTCCAAGGGACGCCATGCAGAGTGATCCGCTCGTTCTCGCGCACAGCACCGATGTTGAGCATCAATCTTGCCTGCTGCCACAGCCGGGGTAGCCCATGGCGGATCGTCCAGGAGAGTCCCAGGAAAAAAATTATGGCGACGCTGAGGAGAAACCAGTCCTCGGCAAGGTATAAAACGAAAAAGAGTCCCAGCGTTGCCAGGATAATGGAAAGGACCTGGAAGATGATATAGAGCAGGCGAACCTGGAAAGACTTCACCTCCTTTTTGCCTACCTTGAAATAGATCCTGACAATAAGTTGATAGGCCAGGCGGCAGCCAAAGAGGATGGCGGCAAAGGTAACAGTTGCGATGATGAGGTACAAGCCCCTGGCGCGGAAGAATTCCTTGAGCGAGTCGCTGAAGCCCTCTACCATGGAAGTGTCCTGGTCCTGCAGCTTGGTCAGTTCGCTCTCGGCCAGGTCAAGCTTGCTGCGAGTTCTTTCATTGACGTTTTTCCATTCGGGAAGGAGGCTGTTGACCTCTTTTATCACCCTTTTGTCCCGGGACGTCTGCGCTACCGTCTTCAGATGTTTTACGGCCTCGGCCGCGGTCTGGGTCAGCGCCGACAGTTCGCTGACCCGTTCCTTGAGGTCGCTTCTTTTTCTGGCTTTATCGGTAAAGCGCTTCAGTTCCTTGATCGCCGGTTCCAGAAGGTTGGCCAGTTCGGCCTTCCAGCTGAAGGTCTCCGGCTCTTTTTCGGTGAAAAGGGCAGGCTCCACACCGGTTGCGATTCTCTCGAAATCCTTGGTGGTATCGGAAAGCTGTTTGTCCAGGTGCGCAATCTCTTGTTCCAGCGTCTTTTTCTCCGCTTCGGAATTGCTCTGGCCTAATTTTTTTCTTGATATCCTGATCTGCTCGTTCAGGTTCTTCTGCAGATCAAGCAGGGATCCCAGCATCTCCTCAGTGGTGTTTTCCGTTTTGGCACTCCGGGCTGCTGGCGCAGTGTCCACTGAACTGGCGTTGTCCTCGGAAAGGACAAGAACAGGGGGAAGCAAGAGGGTTAAAAAAAGAACAACTGTTAGAATTTTCTGCATAAATCTGTTCTGAATATTAATGCGGTCGAGTATCCGCTGTATTTCGGGGAATGGACACGTTTGGCCGGGTTGCAGACCGGGCCAAACGGGTCGCTCTCTGTCTGCGCGGGGTGAATATACCGGAAAAAGAAAAAAATATCATGTTTATTTAACAGGTTATCGGCCTTGTGGTAATCTGTGTTCCGGGATTGGTTACGATGGTTCGTCTTTTTGTCTTGAGATGGCTGCGGGGCAACCGGAGCAATGGGATAAAGATATAAACATGAACGTTCAAGTTGTCGCTGAGGATAATATCCATCCGGTTTCCCTTAACAATTCTGCAGCCTTCCGTGCAGCTGTTTTGCCGCCTGGTTGATGTGTCTGACGATGATCTTTTCGATACCCGCCAACAGGCCGATGCCCTGGTCCACCGTTTCAACCTCCATGCCGTACCCGGAAAGACGCGATACCCAGCTGTTGTCTCCGGCTCCTGCAATATCCCTTGTGAAGTGCATCCCGGCAACGAGAAACAGAGGGATAATGGTTACCGCGCCGGTTCTCGTAGCAGCGATCTCTTCTACAAGGTTCGCTGAATCGGGATAGTTTTCCACAACTCCCACCCGGATCCTTTTGCCAAAAGCTTGCTGGAAAAATTTTTCCAGACAATAGTATGAGGTCCAGCTCGGGTGGGTGGTTCCGTGTCCCAGGATGAGGATAGTATTATTCGGCCTGGCGGTGATTATCGGTTTGAGCAGTTGGGTGAGTTGATGAAAATCGTCCGGATCAGAAAACAGGGGCAGCCCCGCAACACAGGGAAGCTGGGCCCTGCGAGCTGTCTTTACCAGGTTGTGGAATTCAGAGCCGGGGAAAAGATGCAGCGACTGGATCACTGCACCGCGGTATTGACCGAGGCTGAGTTGCTCGAGAATTTGTTCCGGCGACCGGAGGGCGGAGGTTCTTCCGATACCGCCGTGCGCCCTGTTCCTGTTGATGGTTTTTGATGAATAGGCCCAGTGGAAGTCAAACTCGGTCAACAGTGGTCGGAGTTTTTGGTCCAGCGCGTCGTACGTGGCGGCGGCTCTGGTGGAAGTGCCGAAAGCGGTTAACAGGAGAGCTGTTTTCATAGTTGCTGAATAGATAAATGAAATGAAATAGTCAGGTGACCCGATAATATTATAATAGACGAATCATTTATATCGACACATAAAAAGAGCGCTTCCGGTTAAAAAAGAAAGTATGTATTTGTGGTCAGGCTTGGGTTTCTGATACAATACTTGACAATGAAGAGACGTTTGTAGTATTTATCAAAATAATTAAATACTGATACTTTGCCGTGATCTGGGCGCATGTCGGAGGACATGTGGAATATCAATATTTTGGGAGGAGAATTATGAGGAAGACGATTTCGGCATTGGCTCTTGCCGGCCTGCTGGCGCTGCCCGCAATGGGGGTGGCAGGTGGCGGTGGAGCGGCCAATGCTGACCTGGAAAAAAAGATCGAGGAGTTGAGCAGGCAACTCGAGGAACTGAAAGCGGCCATGGCCGCCCAGGCGGAAAACGTGGAGAGTCTGAGCGACAACCTCGATGAAATGGACGCGCGCTCGGAAGAGTGGGATCTGGCTGCACGGTTCAAGCTCTATGGCGATTACCGGGCACGTTATGACTATTACAATGCCGACTCGGTTTTTGGCAGATCCATTGAGAACGATTCGCTGTTAACCAACAGGTTCCGTCTTAACATGCGGGTCAAGGCGACTGAAAACGTTGAGTTCAAGGGTCGCATGGTCATGTACAAGACCTGGGGTAATCAGTCCGCTTTCACCTCTGAAGGCGATCCCATGTACCCTGTTTTCGACGGTAACGTGACCAGGACGCCCATCCATGACAGCGCCGTCTATATGGATCGCGCATTCGTCAACTGGAATAATATCGCAGGAATACCGATGTGGTTCTCCATCGGCCGGAGACCGACCACCGACGGCCCTCCGGGGCAGATTCGCATGGGTGTCGACGACCGGCTTGCAACTCCCATGGCATTTATGGATTGGCCCTTTGACGGACTTTCTCTCGGTTATGCCTGGAACTGGGGCGCCGAAGCTATGGGTACCAGCCGGATGCGCTTCTGCTATGGCCGGGGCTTTGAAGCGGGGTTACTCGACGATGTCGGGTCCACCATTGACGATATGGATTTTGCCGGGTTGAGCTGGGATATCATGAAAAAAGGCGATCGCTTCGCCTATATCCAGTCTTTTATGGCATTCAACCTGATCAATTATCCCAACTTCCAGGATCCGATCGTAAATTCCGCTTTCGGTGAGATGAGCGGTATGGGCGAACGGATGAATCTTGGTAATGTACTGCATACTTCGGCGGTATACATGGACAAGATTGCCGGATTTAATTACTTCATCTCAGGCGGCTGGTCTCAGTCCCAGCCCGATGCATCGGGAATGTTCAACGATCCGTTCTCGATGGCCGGCCCCAATACCAGCGACGAGGACGGATACTCCATCTATCTCGGTATCCGTTACGACCTCGATGAGGCCGGACTCAAGTTCGGTGCTGAGTGGAACTACGGATCGGAGTATTGGCTGGCGATGTCTCCGGGACATGACGATATTTATCAGTCCAAGCTTGCCACCAGGGGTAATGTCTTCGAACTGTATACCATCTGGGATCTCCCGACCGGAGAGGCCATCTCCAAATATGCCCAGACCTTTATCCGTCTTGGATACCAGCACTACGAGTACGATTATTTCGGCTCCGGCAACTGGAACCTCGCTCCCTATGACCTGAGCGACAGTGCTGATCTGGCGAAGCTGCAGATGATGGGACAGGACCCCGTGGAGAGTGCTGACCAGGTTTACCTGACTTTCGAGGCGTTCTTCTAATCGTTTGTATATCTGAACCTTGCGGTTTGAGGGGGCCGGCGCAGTTGTCGCCGACCCCCTTTTTTTATTGCCGCCGTCGCTTTCCTGATTTACCTTGAGTGGTAAAAAATCGTGCGGAATATGAAAAAGGATTGCCAAATGGCAGGATCGCCATCCATTGCCGACAAACTGGTCTCCGGCTCGGCTGCGTGTGGTGCCAGGAGTAACAGCAGCAGTGTCGCCTACTGCATGTTCAGCCGCTACGGCGGCAGCAGCGAAGGGCGGTTTGCGTCGCTCAACATAGCTGCAAACGTGGGTGACACCGCCGCCGCCGTAGCGGCCAACCGTGAACTGGTGAAGCGGCAGGCCGGCGTTACCCGGCTTGTTTCGGCACACCAGACCCACGGGACCAGTGTTTATTGCCTGAAAACGCCCATAGACAGGGACGTCACCGTCGGAGAAAAAAACGGCTGCGACGCGCTTGTCACCGATGTGCCCGGTACCGGGTTGATGATTCAGCATGCGGACTGTCAGGCAATTCTCCTGTTTGATCCAGTAACCGGGGTGATCGCGGCGGTCCACTCCGGCTGGAGGGGGAGTGTGCAGAATATCGCTGCAAAGGTGGTCGGGACCATGACGACGGAATTTGGCTGCGATCCGGCCGACATTAACGCCCGCATAAGCCCTTCTCTGGGCCCATGCTGTGCCGAGTTCATACATTACCGGGAAGAACTGCCGGAACATTTTTATCAATTCATGACGTCGGAAAATTATTTTGATTTCTGGAAAATCTCCAGATCTCAACTTACACGGGCCGGTCTTTTGAACGGCAATATTGCGGTTTGTGAGGTTTGTACCGTCTGTTGCCGGGACTATTTTTCTTACAGGAGAGCCCGCCCGAACGGTGGGGTGACCGGCAGGAACTGTTCGGTTATCGCCCTGGTAAAATAGACTGTTAATAGCAATTGCTCTGAAAACAATGCGAATTCTGTTGATTGAAGATGATGTGAAAATCGGCTCTTTTATCGAGCGGGGCTTGAAAGAGGCCGGGTTTGCCGTCGACCGGTGCGTTGACGGATTGTCGGGGCTTGACCGGGCTCTCAGCTACACCTATGACACCGCCGTTATCGACATCATGCTCCCCAAGATGGACGGGTTGCGGGTGATTGAGAAGATGCGGGAACACCGGATCGACGTACCGGTTCTCATTCTCAGTGCCCGACAGTCGGTGGATGACAGGATACTCGGCTTGCAGAAGGGCGGCGACGATTACATGGTCAAACCGTTTTCCTTCAGTGAGCTGCTGGCAAGGGTACAGGCGCTGATAAGAAGGGACAAAAAGAATTCGCAGCCGATGATGCTCACCCTGGACACTCTTGAGATGGACCTGCTCAAGCACGAGGTTTATCGTGACGGCCGGAAGGTCGAGCTGCCTGCCAAGGAATACGCTCTGCTCGAGTATTTGCTGCGCAACTCCGGTATAGTGGTCACCAAGACCTCAATCCTTGAGCGGGTTTACGACTACTCGTTCGAACCGCAAACCAATGTAGTCGACGTTCTGGTATGTCGTCTCAGGAACAAGATAGACAAGGGATTTGAAAGAAAAATGATCCATACCGTGCGGGGCGTGGGCTATGTTCTCAAGGCTCAGTAAGGAGGATTTTTCCCGATCGAGATCGACCAGAGCCTTTCCTGTTTTTCTGCTGCTCTGGGCGGGCGGCGTGGTCCTGGCGGTTGTCTATCTGGCTATTATCCGCGGCCATCTCCAGACCGTTGAACGAACCGAGACCAGGCGGCTGCTTGGTGATTACGTGGCGGTTCAGAGACACAGCAGCCTGCTCGGACGATTTGTTCTGCGCAAGGAACACCTGCCTCCGGGACTCGGGTTTGTCCGGATTCAGCAGGGGCGGGATCAGCTGCTCATTATCGGCGAACAGCTCAAGGGGATCGGCTTCTCAGAGTTTGCCGATTTCCCCCTGGAAAAGTCGGGGGTGTGGCTCACTTTTGCCGGAAGCGGCGGGGAGGGGGAAATGGTGACGGTGGTCAGCAGGACCTATAAAGACGGAACCATTCTCCAAGCCGGCAAGAGCAGTCGGTCAAGCTATGAATTCTACCGATCGCTGCTGCAAAAAACCGCGGTGATTGTCGTGGGCAGTGTTTTTCTGTTGTGGCCACTTTCCCTCTATCTTGTCAGAGCGGGTCTTTATCCCCTGATCGCCACCAAAAAAGCTGTCGCTCAGCTGGCCGGCCGCAACCAGAGTGAGCTGCTGCCGGAAAAAGGCGGCGGTCCCGAACTCGATTCACTGTACCGGCAGATCAATAAACTGCTTACGAGCAATCGCCGCCTGGTGGAGACCATGCAGCACTCGCTCGACAATGTCGCCCATGATCTGCGTACGCCCATGACCCGGCTGCGGTCGATCGCGGAATACGGGATGCAGGGCGATGATATTGACCAGCTGCACAACGCTCTTGCTGACTGCCTTGAGGAATCTGACCGGGTACTCGGTATGCTGAAGACCATGATGAGCGTGGCGGAAGCCGAATCGGGAACCATGCACCTGGATATCGTCCCCTGCGACCTGGTCGCCACTGTGGAGAAGGTTGTCGCTCTTTACGAGTACGTGGCAGAAGATAAAAATATCAATATTCATTTTGATTTTCAGCAGGCAATCAATGTCGAGGTGGACGTGACCAGGATCTCCCAGGTATGGGCCAATCTTCTGGATAATGCGATAAAGTATGGGAAGGAGGGCGGCTGGGTCAAGATCGATATCAGCCGGGAAGATGGGGCGGTGAGGGTTTTGTTCAAAGATAACGGCATCGGCATTTCCGAGGCGGAAAAAACGCGAATATGGGAGCGCCTCTATCGGGGCGACAGGAGCCGTTCGGAAAAAGGCCTCGGGCTCGGCCTTAATTACGTAAAAGGAGTGGTGGCGGCCCACGGCGGCTCTGTATCCGTGGCCAGCGAGCTGCACCGGGGCTCCGAGTTTGTTGTTTTGCTGCCTGTAAAAATGAGTGAGGTGTGAGGGCGGTCCGGTAGCGGGGGCAGCAGGCGGTCAGTCAAGTACGCAGGAGAAGTCGCAGACGAGCGGCGAGTGGTCCGAGAGGCGAATGTCGGGGATGTAGAAATTGTCGATGGAGAGCCCGGCACTGTGCAGGATGAAATCGATCTGCCGGTGGGGGGCATGGCTGGGGTGGGACGGCTTTTCAAAGAGGTTGGCATTTTTCAATCCTGTTGCGGCAAGAAAAAGACTGAGCTCCCGGCTTCCCCAGAAAGTGTTGAAATCGCCGGCCACGATCACTTCCTTGTCGGTCTCCTGGATCAGGGAGTGGAGCTGCTCCAGCTGGTTCTGGCGGTGCCGGTACTTCAGGGAAAGATGGACTATGAATATCGCCACCGCCCTGAGGTCGGTCTGGATGACAAGCCTCTTGACCCCTTTGTCGAAATAGTGGAACTGCACCTGTTCCACCGATTGCTTGGTAAGCAGCGCGTTGGCCTGCTTGTTGAGGAGCGGTACCCTGAGGGCCAGGGAATCGTTCTGGTATTTACGCTCTACGATGCAGTCGTAGCCGAGCTTGTCGGCGATCAGCTGCGCCTGGCAGTGGTAGGCTGCCCGGTACGAGCCGGTGTCCACTTCCACCAGGGCGATGATATCCGGATCGATGGAGCGGATAAAGCTTATTATCCGGTGCAGGTTAATCACCGTCGGTTTAAAAAAACCAGTGAACGGCAGCGGCAGATGGTATCCCTTCTTGTGTCCGGTGCCGTATCTGATATTGTAAAAAAGTAATCGCATACCTAGATGATACTGGGTAAGAAAGATTGAGGCAATGGTAGGAAAACAAGGAAATTGATCTCTTGTGATTTTTTCAAAAAATATCTATGTTTTCTGCGAAGCTCTATCCGGCAAGGCGGAAAGTTCAAATAACACGGGATAACTAAATGATTACTATCGGAACAAGAAAAAGCAAGCTCGCCATGTGGCAGACAGAAACCGTCGCCAGCATGCTTGAACAAGGTGGTCTTCGTACCAGGATAAACTCGATGGAGACCATCGGTGACAAAATTCTTGACAGGTCTATAGCAAAAATCGGCAGTAAAGGAGTATTTACCGCGGAACTCGAGGAGCAGCTTCAAAGCGGCCTGACCGACATTGCCGTTCACAGTGCCAAGGATATGCAGTCGCAGCTTCCCGATGGATTTACCCTGATCGCCTATACCAAGAGGGAGAAGGTCAACGATATACTGCTAAGTGATGATAGCAGCGTTGACATTGATGCCAAAGATAAGCCATTAATCATTGGCACTTCGTCGGTACGTCGCCGTGCTTTTCTCAGGCACTACTATCCCCATGTACAGCTAGTCGAAATGCGCGGAAACCTGCAGACCAGGATCCGGAAAATGCAAGAAGGTGCATGTGACGCGCTGATGCTCGCCTATGCCGGCGTAGTGCGGATGGGGTACGGCGATATGATAGTCCATGAGTTCGGGGTGGACCAGTTTGTTCCCCCCGTGGGCCAGGGGTGCATTGCCGTTGAGTGCGCCGTCACCCTGGCGCCTGAAAAGGTTGAGAAGATAAGGGCGAGCGTGAATGATCTACAGAGTGAAGCCTGTCTTCTTGCCGAACGGGCATTTTTGAAAAAACTCGAAGGCGGATGCTCCATACCCGCTTTCGGCCATGCAACCCTTGACGGGGACGAGCTCACCCTGACCGCCGGACTTGCCAGCCTTGACGGCGCGACCATTGTACGCACAACCCGGAAAGGGAGTGCAAGGGACCCGGAAAAACTGGGTATCGCGGTGGGTGAATATATACTTGCCAATAACGGCAGAAAGATGTTGGCGGAAATCAAGAATCTGCAGAAAAGCTGAATCGCGGTATGGATAGGGCATCTTGTTGTCACAACTTCCGTGGTGGAAGGGATGACAACAAAAAAAGATGGCTGCGCTCCGCACTGTGATGCAGGGTCTGCGGTGTTGGGCGCAACATAAGATTGTCCTTGAGTTTTTTCCTGGATTTTGTTACCCAAAAGAGATCTGTTCTTTTCCTGGACAGATGTCCGAAGCTGTTTGAAACAGGATGAAATCTTCATTAGTCCCACTGTTTCTATGCGTATATCCGTACATATATTCCTGATGTTGCTGGACGGTTCCTGGTAGACCGGGGGCGACCCCTTTTCAACGAGAAACATAATAGAGGAGATGAGAATGAAAAAAATTGCATTGCTGGCAGCTCTTGCTTTGGCGCTGGTCACCTTTTCCGTCGGTACGGCCTGTGCCTCGGATACTCTGGCAGAGATTCAGAAACGCGGGTCGCTTCGTGTCGGTATGGAGCCAGGATACATGCCGTTTGAACTCACCAATCAAAAAGGCGAGATCATCGGTTTTGATGTCGATGTCGCCAGGAGAATGGCAAAAGCGATGAAGGTGGAACTGGAGCTTGTCTCCACCGCCTGGGACGGCATTATTCCTGCGCTGCTCACCAACAAGTTTGACATTATCATGTCCGGGATGACCCTCACCCAGGAGAGAAACCTCACGGTCAACTTCGCCGAGCCGTATATCCTTATCGGCCAGTCGATCCTGCTGAGAAAGGAGCTGGCAGGGGAAGTGCACTCCTATAAGGACCTGAAAGATCCTAAATATACAATCGCCTCAAAGCTTGGCACAACCGGCGAACAGGCCACCAAACGGATGATCGGTGAGGCCAAATACATCTCTTACGAGACAGAGCAGGAAGGTGTTATGGAGCTGGTAAACGGCAAGATCGACGCTTTTATCTACGATCTTCCGTTCAATGCGATTGCCATAAGCCAGAAGGGCGCGGGCAAACTGGTCCACCTCGACGAGCCTTTCACCAAGGAGCCTCTTGCCTGGGCGATTCGCAAGGGCGATCCGGATTTTCTCAACTGGTTGAACAATTTTATGCAGCAGATCAAATATGACGGCGTCTATGACAAGATCTATACCAAGTGGTTCAAGGATGATGCCTGGCTCAAAGAGATCCAGTAACGAGAGGAAATCGATATTTTGAAAGCCACGACCAAGACCTGGCCCTGGAAATTATTGCTGGTGGTGATCCTTCTGGTGTTTGCCGCCGGCATCTGGGGTGCGGTGCAAAAAATAGACTATCACTGGCGCTGGAACAGGATCCCGCAATATTTTCTGTACCTGGATGAAGAGGCGCAGAAAATACCTTTTGACGGCACGGTGGAATCGATCAGGAAGGTGGGGGATGACGCGGAGGTAACCCTGCTCTCGGACAATTCGCAAAGACTCGTCCAGACAGTTGCCGCAGACAGTATCAACGTAGACGAGGGCGACCTTCTTTTTGAAGGTGATACCGTGGGGTTTGTCAAAGAGTGGCGGATTGGGCCTCTTGTTTACGGATTGTGGACCACATTGTGGATTTCCGCTGTATCGAGTGTTTTCGCGCTGATACTGGGGTTGCTCACAGGACTGGCGAGGATATCGAACAATCTCACTTTGAGAGGGATTGCCATTACCTATGTCGAATGTATTCGCGGCACGCCGCTTCTCGTTCAGATATTCATCGCCTATTTCTTTCTCGGCACCGTCTTCGACCTGAGCCGCAACGTCTGTGGCATCGGTGCCCTGGCACTGTTTGCCGGGGCCTATGTGGCGGAGATCGTCCGGGCCGGAATTCAGGCAATCCCCAAGGGACAGACCGAGGCGGCCCGCTCCCTGGGGATGAATGTTTTTCAGACCATGGCCGATGTGATCCTGCCCCAGGCATTCAAAAAGATCATGCCGCCGCTGGCGGGACAATTCATCAGTCTCATCAAGGATTCCTCTCTTGTTTCGGTGATTGCCATCACCGATCTAACCAAATCCGGCCGGGAGATTATCACTTCGACCTTTGCAACTTTTGAGGTCTGGCTGGTGGTTGCGGTAATGTATCTGCTGGTGACTTCGGTGTTGTCGCAGGTCGTGTTTTATATGGAACGGAGGTTTGCCGTCAGTGATTAAAACCGAAAATGTTGTCAAAGTATTCAACACCCGAAGCGGCGTAGTCCGGGCGGTTGACAGAGTTTCCGTAGAAATTGCCAAAGGGGAGGTGGTGGTTGTCATCGGGCCGTCCGGTTCGGGAAAGTCCACGTTCTTGCGCTGCATAAACGGCCTTGAGCAGTTCTCGGAGGGGCGCGTCATTATCGACGGGGTTGATCTCACAGATAAAAAAACCAATATAAACAAGGTTCGTGCCGAGGTGGGGATGGTGTTTCAGCAGTTCAACCTCTTTCCCCACAAGACGGTTCTCGAGAACCTCACCCTGGCCCAGTGCCGGGTGCGCAGGCGGTCGCAGAAGGTTGCCGAGGGAAAAGCCCATGGCCTGCTGCAAAAGGTAGGCATTCCGGATAAAGCAGGAGAGTATCCGTCGCGTCTTTCCGGGGGGCAGCAGCAGCGCGTAGCCATTGCCAGGGCTCTTGCCATGGATCCGAAGATTATGCTCTTTGACGAACCGACTTCAGCGCTTGACCCGGAGATGGTGGGCGAGGTCCTCGACGTCATGAAGCAGCTGGCGCGGGAAGGGATGACCATGGTTGTCGTGACCCATGAGATGGGTTTTGCCCGGGAGGTTGCCGACCGGGTTATTTTTATGGATGAGGGAAAAGTCGTCGAGGTGGGAACGCCCGAACACTTTTTCACCAATCCCAGGGAAGAAAGAGCAAAACTCTTCCTAAAACAGGTGTTGTAGTAAACTCGCAGTGGTGGGCGGATAGCCGGCCACTGCTTGACTTTTTTTTGTAATTGTCCAGGAGGATGGAGCATGAAGGTATTAAAGGCGCTTGTCGTTATGTTGGTGCTTGGCATGGCGATGGCAGCGTACGGTGCGGATAAACCGGTCAAGGTTGGTTTTGTGTATGTGTCGCCGATCGGTGATGCGGGATGGTCATACGCCCATGATTTGGGACGGCAGGCTGTGGCGGAGATGGACGGTGTCACCACATCATATGTGGAAGCCGTGGCCGAAGGTCCCGATTCCGAGCGAGTCATACTCAACATGGCCCGCAAGGGGTATGATCTGATTTTTGCAACCAGTTTCGGCTACATGGACCCGATGCTCAAGGTTGCAAAACAGTTTCCGAAAACCAGCTTCATGCACTGTTCCGGGTTCAAGAAGGCTGACAACATGGGCAACTATTTCGGCAGAATGTATCAGGCCAGGTATCTCTCGGGGATCGTTGCCGGAGCAATGACGAAAACCAATACCCTCGGCTATGTCGCGGCTTTTCCAATACCCGAGGTGATCCGTGGTATTAACGCTTTCACCCTGGGGGCGCAGTCGGTCAACCCCGACGTTACCGTGAGAGTGGTATGGACCAAGACCTGGTACGATCCGGCAACGGAGAAGGAGGCTGCCAAGTCGCTGCTTGATGTGGGCGCCGACGTTATCGCCCAGCACCAGGATTCGCCCGGCCCCCAGGAAGCCGCACAGGAAAAAGGTGTCTATTCGATCGGTTACAACTCCGATATGGCTTCTTTTGCCCCCAAGGCGCACCTGACCGCGCCGGTATGGAACTGGGCACCGTATTACGCCAAGGTCGTCGATTCGGTTCGCAAAGATAATTTCAAGGCTGAATCGGTATGGCCGGGACTCGCTGACGGAATTGTCGACCTGGCTCCCTTCGGGCCAATGGTTCCCGAAGAGCTTCAGGCAAAAGTCAACGGTGTCAAGGCCGACATAGCCGAAGGAAAGAAAAAAGTGTTTGCCGGTCCGATCAAGGATCAGAAGGGTACGCTCAAGTTAGCCGACAACACGGCTGCAACTGACAACGAGCTGCTCGGCATGACCTGGTTTGTAGAAGGTGTCGTCGGCACCACGGAGTAGTTCCGGGTAGCGGAAGATAGAAAATTTATCCCGGATTGACGGGTAACCGGATAAGATATGATGCTCCGGATGCGTATTGTGAAAAGGCAGGAACCCCTGGGTATGTGGGGTTCCTGCCTTGTTTTGATCTCGGCCCTGGTGTTGGCCGTGATGTTGAGCGGACTGCTGCTGTGGATTGGCGGGACATCTCCGGGAGGAGGCATTGCCGCCCTGTTCCAGGGTGCCTTCGGCAGCCGCTGGGCGCTTGAGGACAGCGTGGTTAAGGCTATCCCGATTTTTCTCTGCTCTCTCGGGGTGGCCGTGGCGTTTCGCCTGAAGGTCTGGAATATCGGGGCTGAGGGGCAGTTTGCGCTGGGGGCAGTCGGTGCTACCTGGGTTGCCCTCTCTTTCCCGGAATGGCCCAAACCGCTGCTTATACCGGCGATGATCGTCATGGCAATGGCCGGCGGCGGCCTGTGGGGATTTATTCCCGCCCTGCTGCGCCAGAAGCTGCGGACCAACGAGATCATCGTCACCCTGATGCTCAACTATATTGCAATTCTTGTCCTCGATTATCTCGTTTACGGAGCCTGGAAGGATCCGGCCAGTTTCGGTTTCCCCATGACCAGGGCTTTCTCCGATCAGGCGGTGGTGGGCAAGATCGGCTCCACCAACATAAACTGGGGACTGTTGCACTGCGTAGTGCTGGGCGCTGGTGTCTGGGCCTTTTTCCGCTTTACCCGGCTCGGTTTTGACCTCAAAGCAAGCGGCGACAACGTTAAGGCCGCAAAATATGCCGGCATGCCCTATGATTACCTGGTTATGCTGGTTATGATAATGAGCGGTGCGCTTGCCGGGTGGGCAGGGTTTCTGGAGGCGTCCGCCACTGTAAACAGGTTGCAGCCTTCGATCATGGTCGGTTACGGCTACACCGCCATTGTTGTGGCTTGGCTGGCCCGGCTCAATCCACTGTCGATCGGCATCGGCTCGATCCTGCTTGCCGGACTGCGCGTGGGGGTTGAAAATCTGCAACTTGACCTGCAGGTGCCGGCGGCATTCGGCGGCATTCTCGAGGGCTTGATTCTCCTGACCGTTCTCGCCGGCGGGTTGTTTACCCATTATCGAATCGAGCAGAGGAAGAACCCGTGAATTTTGAAATTACAGTTTTATTGCTTGCGGCAGCGGTACAGTCCGGAACGCCTATCCTGTATGCGACCCTGGGGGAGATTCTGACCGAAAAATCGGGGGTGCTCAATCTCGGGGTTGAGGGCGTCATGATTCTCGGAGCCCTTGTCGGCTTTTTGGCGTCGAAGGTTACCGGCAGCCCCTTGGCGGGACTTCTTGCCGCCGGCGCGGTCGGATGCGTGGCGGCGGCCGTTCATGGACTGGTGTGTCTTGTGTTCCAGGGCAATCAGGTGGTCTCGGGGTTGGCGCTGACAATTCTCGGTACGGGCGTTGCCAATTATATAGGCACCGGATATGTCGGACAGTTGGCTCCCGGGTTCGCCCCCTATCCGATGCCGGTGTTGTCGCAGCTCCCGGTTGTCGGCACCATATTTTTCAACCATGACCCCCTCGTTTACCTGAGTTATTTTATCCCGGTGGTGTTGTTTCTGTTTTTTTCCCGGACGCACCACGGCCTCAACATCAGGGCGGTGGGCGAGAACCCGGCCGCGGCGAGTGCCGCCGGCCTCAATGTTGCTGTATACAGATGGTTCGGGATTATCGGGGGAGGTTTTTTCATGGGACTTGGCGGAGCCTACCTCTCCCTTGCCTACACCCACCTCTGGACCACCAACCTTACCGCCGGCAGGGGATGGATTGCCGTAGCCCTTGTCATCTTCGCCTTCTGGAAACCGGGGCGTGCGGTCTTCGGAGCGTATCTTTTCGGTGGAATCATGGCTCTGCAGCTGCGCCTGCAGGCTTCGGGGACCCAGCTGCCGTCATCGATCCTGCTCATGCTGCCGTATGCGCTGACGATTGTTGTGCTTGTCTTGTCATCCTGGAAAAAAGGGACCAGCGACGAACCGGCGGCACTTGGGGTTAATGTTGAACCGGCGGATTAACCAGGGGGGATCGGCCATACCAATCATCAATTCACAAAAGCACAGGGAAACAACGATGTTAGCGAACTCCAAATACAGAAAAACGTATCCGATCAGCTGGGAACAGCTGCACCGCGATTCAAAGGCGCTGTCGTGGCGGCTGCTCGATATGGACTATTTCACAGGGATTATCGCCATTACCAGGGGAGGAATGGTTCCGGCGGCCATTATCGCCCGGGAACTCGATATTCACCTCATCGATACCATCTGTATTTCAAGCTACGACTGGAAGGATAAAAAAGGTGAGGCGGAAATCCTCAAAAGCGTCGACGGGGATGGTGAAGGTTATCTGCTGATCGACGACCTGGTCGATACCGGCCGGACCGCGCAGCTTGTTAAACAGATTGTCCCCAAGGCCCACTTTGCCACGGTCTATGCAAAGCCGGCAGGCAGGCCCCTGGTCGACACCTTTGTCACCGAGGTGAGCCAGGACACCTGGATCTTGTTTCCCTGGGATACCGAATCGCAGTTTGTAACGCCTCTTGCCGACCGGGGGAATATCTGAAAATGGGGTGTTCTTTGCCTCTCATACGTCTGGAGAATATCTCCAAGAGTTTTGGCAGGGTGCATGCCAACAGAGACGTCTCTTTAGAGATTGAAGAGGGGAAGATTCTGGCCCTTCTGGGGGAAAACGGTGCCGGGAAATCGACCCTTATGTCCATCCTTGCAGGGCAGCTCCAGCCCGACCGCGGCCACATATTCCACAAGGGGAAAAGGGTGGTTTTCAGCTCCACGGAAAAGGCGATCGAAGCCGGTATCGGCATGGTCTATCAGCATTTTAAGCTGGTGAACGCCCTGACTGTTGCGGAAAATGTTTACCTTGGCACCAGGGGCGGGTTCGGGCTCAACTGGAAAAAGATAAGAAAAAATGTCCGCGAGCTGGGGTTGCAGTACGGCATTGATATCGACCCGGGTGCCCGCATAGATGGGTTGTCGATGGGCGAGCGGCAGCAGGTCGAGATCCTTAAGCTGCTCCACAGGCAGTCGAATATCCTCATCTTTGATGAACCGACGGCGGTGCTCACCCCGCGGGAAGCCGACAACCTTTTTGCGGCGATGAAGCAGATGGTGGCCAGGGGCAAGGGAATCGTCTTTATCAGTCATAAGCTTGAAGAGGTCATGGCCATCGCCGATAATATAGCGATTCTCAGACGGGGACAGATCGTTGACCGGGTCCCGGCACAAGAAGTTACATCAACCGCGGAGCTTGCCGAAAGGATGGTGGGGCGCGAGGTTCTGCTCAAGGTTGACAAAAGTCCTGTCGAACCGAAACAGATTGTGCTCAAGGTGGATCGCCTGAGCGACGATCGGCTCAAAGACGTTGGTTTCGATTTGCGGCAGGGGGAGATTCTCGGGCTGGTCGGTGTAGCCGGAAACGGCCAGAAACAACTGGTGGAAACGATTTGCGGGCTTCGCCGGCCCAAGGGTGACAACATCAGGATCCTCGGCTTGGAGTGGGGCAGATTTTTTCGTAAACCCGACTGGGACAAAACACTTTCATACATCCCGGAGGACCGCCAGGGACTGGCGACCTGTCAAGGCCTTGACCTGCTGGACAATTTCCTGCTCACCACCAGGGGTGGGTTTACCAGGGGACCGTGGCTGCAGTACGACCAGGCGAGAGTCAAGGCGGAACATCTGCTGGAAAAATTCGATATCCGACCGCCGGACCTGACCGCCTGCGCCTGGCAGCTTTCCGGAGGCAATCTGCAGAAGCTGGTGCTCGCAAGGGAGTTCTATCGCAAACCGCGGCTCATCGTTGCCGAGCAGCCGACCCAGGGGCTTGACATCTCGGCGGCGGAAGACGTCTGGCGGTTGCTGCTCAAGGCGAGAGATGCGGCAGGAATACTTCTGGTCACCGGCGACCTGTCCGAGGCGCTTGCCCTCTCCGACAGGATAGGGGTAATGTTCGACGGCAGGCTGGTAGCTTGCTTTGCAGCGGATGACCAGAGCAAAGTCGCCGAAATACCGCAGCTGATGGCAGGACTGTCGGTCTGATCGGATTGGACGTCAAGGGGGCGCCTTTACCGGTCAGTGAATTTTTTCCGGCGGTGCGGCGGTCCGCTCTAGTATTTCCCCCTGGCCGTGGGACATGGCTATGAGATGGGTGACGAACTCATAGTCAAGATCAGCGCCGGTCGGGCCGCCGTAGGTTGCCAAAAACGTTTCGAGCAGGCTCCCTACCACTTCCCTGAAGGGACCCTCCACCATCAGGTTCTCGATGGTGTGTTCTCCCAGGTTGTGAACAGTAAAGCGTATCATCGTCTCAGCTCCCTGCAAGCCCCTGGCCCGCTTTGTGGTACAGGCGCAACAGTACGCTGCCGCCGAAGGGGTGGGACTGCATTGTTTGGCTTTATTGAATTATCATAGGCAGTGCGGCTAAAATTACAAGGACCGGTGGATCAATTTGGTTGGGCGGAGCGTGGTTGGTAAAAAAAAAATGCGTAATCCCCCACAGGGAGATTACGCATTTTTCCTGGCGTTGGCTGTGGCGGGGTTTTAGATGAGATCGATGACCGCCTCTTTTTCTCCCTTGAGTTCCTCTTCGGTGGCATTCATCATCTTCTGCTGAAATTCACCGATTTCAAGGCCGGTTACCTCCTTCCATTCACCGTTTTCACAGGTGATGGGCAGGGCGTAAATCAGATCTTCGTCGATACTGTAGCTGTTGCCCTTGGAGAAAACACCCATGCTCACCCATCGTCCGTCTGAGCCAAGCGCCCAGTCTCTCATGTGATCGATGGCCGCAGATGCGGCGGATGCTGCACTGGATGCTCCACGCGCCTTGATGATAGCCGCGCCCCGCTGCTGAACGGTGGGGATGAATTCATTGACGTACCAGTCGTTGTCAACCGCATCTTTTACCGGTGCACCGTCCACGGTTGCGTTGGCAATGTCGGGAAACTGGGTGGCCGAATGGTTGCCCCAGACGACCATCTTCTCAACCTTGGTCGAATGGCTGTCTGTTTTGGTGGCAATCTGGCTCATTGAGCGGTTGTGATCAAGACGCATCATCGCGGTGAAGTTGCGGGGATTCAGGTCCGGTGCGTTTTTCATGGCGATGAGGCAGTTGGTGTTTGCCGGGTTGCCAACCACAAGAACCTTGACGTCCTTGCTGGCGTTGTCATTCAAGGCCTTGCCCTGAACGGTGAAGATCGCTCCGTTTGCCTTGAGCAGGTCCGATCTTTCCATGCCGGGACCGCGGGGGCGTGAACCGACGAGCAATGCAAAGTCGGCATCCTTGAAGGCGACGTTCGGGTCGTCGCTGGTGATGATACCGTGAACCAGAGGAAAAGCGCAGTCGTTAAGTTCCATAACGACTCCTTGAAGTGCTTCCATCGCCGGTGGAATTTCAAGAAGCTGGAGGATAACCGGCTGGTCTTTCCCGAGCATATCTCCTGCTGCCACGCGAAAAATAAGGGAATAACTGATTTGGCCGGCTGCGCCGGTTATTGCAACACGTACTGGGGTTTTCATTTTGACCTCCGTTGGAAGTGTTTCAGATAAAATCGCAAAGACGTCATGGTGTTCTATTGACCAGAGCCAAGATAACATAATGTCTGGGAGGAATCCAGTGTATGGGACCCCAGCCAGTCCGATTTCTTATCAATAGTGTTGATGATAAGCCAAATTGTTTCTAACGTGTTGTGTTTTCGGGCTTTCCGTACCCTCCCCCGCCGGGTGTGGCGATGACGAAAATATCGCCTGCAGGGACAAAAACTTCATCGTTGCCCTTTACCGCGGTTGTGGAACCGTCTCTGTGCAGCACTATGTTTTCCCCTTTTTGTCCCGCCTCCCCTCCGGCCAGGCCATACGGCTCCGTTTCCCGGTGTGACGACAGGATAGTGGCGGTCATCGGCTCCAAAAACCGTATTTTCCTCACCACGCCGTCTCCGCCCCTGAACTTGCCGCCCCCGCCTGACCCGCGCCGGATGGCAAAGGATTCCACGCGAATGGGAAAACGCCACTCGACAACCTCAGGGTCGGTCATCCTGGTATTGGTCATATGGGAGTGAACGGCGCTGGTTCCGTGATGATCAGGGCCTGCGCCTGTTCCTCCGCAGATTGTTTCATAGTTCTGGTGAGTGGCGTTGCCGTAGACAAAATTGTTCATGGTCCCCTGGGAGGACGCCAGCACCCCGAGAGCGCCGTAGAGGGCGTCGGTGATAGCCTGTGATACTTCGGTATTGCCGGAAATAACCGCTGCCGGGAATTCCGGGCTGATCATCGATCGTTTTGGGATAATCAGTCTCAGCGGTACCATGCACCCCTGGTTGAGGGGAATGTTGTCGGCGACAAGGGTTCTGAAGACATACAGGACCGCCGCCTTGCATACCGCCGTGGGGGCGTTGTAGTTGCCGGGGTCCTGGGCGGAGGTGCCGCTGAAATCGATTGTCGCTTCACGCTTATTTTTATCAACGGCAATGGCCACGCGGATTTTTCTGCCACCGTCCATCGGGTAGGTGAAACTGCAGTCCTGCAGCACGTCCAGCACACGGCGCACCGATTCCTCGGCGTTGTCCTGGACGTGCTTCATATAGGCGTGAACCACTGCGATGCCGAAGTGATCGACCATCTTCAGCAGCTCCCGTGCGCCGGTTTTGTTGGCGGCAATCTGCGCGGTAAGGTCAGCTATGTTCTGTCTTATATTCCTGCACGGGTATTTTCCCGACTCAAGGAGTTCGATTGTTTGCTGTTCTCTCAGCACCCCCTCTTCAACCAGGAGGAAGTTGTCTATCAGCACGCCCTCTTCTTCAATGTGGCAACTGTCGGGCGGGGAAGAGCCGGGAGTCCTTCCTCCGATATCCGCGTGGTGTCCCCTTGACCCCACGTAGAACAGGATCTCTTTGCAATCTGCGGAAAATACTGGTGAGATAACGGTGACATCGGGCAGATGCGTGCCGCCGTTGTAGGGCGCGTTGAGCATGTAGACGTTGCCCGGACGCATACTGGTGCGGTTTTCCCTGATAACGGTTTTGATAGATTCTCCCATCGACCCGAGGTGGACAGGAATGTGGGGGGCGTTGGCCACGAGATTTCCTGCGGGATCGAAAAGAGCGCAGGAAAAATCGAGCCTTTCCTTAATGTTTACCGAATATGCGGTGTTAGCAAGAGTCGCCCCCATCTGTTCGGCGATGGACATGAACAGGTTGTTGAACACCTCGAGCATGACCGGGTCGGCCAGGGTGCCGATGGCGCGCTTCTTTGGTCGCTTTTCATATCTTTCGAGGATAAGGTGGCCGTGGCTGTTGACCATGGCCCGCCACCCTTTTTCGACAACTATGGTTCCGGTTGGCTCCGAGATTATCGCCGGACCGTTTATCAGACCGTTTTGCCCAAGGTTGCCGCGAAGATAGAGCGGGGCTTTTACAAAAGCGGAGTCGGAGAACATCGACACCGAGTCGATGGGGGCAGCATCGGCTGCAGCAGCCGGTAGAAAGAGCCGGTCGTCCGTCATGGTGTCGGTCCTGCCGGCCGCCTCCACCGACAGCGCCTCGACGACCATGTCGCGTTCCTTGGCGATAAAGCCGAATCGCTGCCCGTGGGCTCGTTCAAATTCCGCGATCATGGCCTCTTTATTGCCGCTGTCCACCAAGAGGGTCGAGTCGGTGCCTTCGTACCTGATGTGCACCCTGGTCGCTATGTCGATTTTGTCAGGAGCAATTCCCTGGGCCATAACCTGCTGTCTGACCTCTTCTTTCAGGGGAAGGGAGGCGGTCTCTATCTTGTCCGGGGCCTGGTCGTCAAGGACAAATTCGAGCTGGATGTCCCGAAGTGCTCCGATGTTGGCGAGCCCCATTCCGTAGGCGGACAGTACTCCGGCAAAAGGATGGATGAACACCCTTTTCATCCCCAGCGCGTCGGCCACCAGACAGGCGTGCTGGCCCCCGGCTCCGCCGAAACAGTTCAGGGTATACCCGGTAACGTCGTAACCGCGCTGTACCGAGATCTTCTTGATGGCGTTGGCCATATTTTCAACGGCGATTTTTAAAAAGCCTTCCGCGACCTGTTCCGGAAGAGGCGGCTCATCCTGGGCCGCCTGGCCGATGCGTTCGGCAAGATTTTTGAAACTATGCTGGACAACCTGGCGGTCAAGGGGCTGGTCGCCGCGGGGACCAAAGACCTTGGGGAAATATTCAGGCTGGATTTTTCCGAGCATCACGTTGCAGTCGGTGACTGTCAAAGGACCTCCCCGCCGGTAACACGCAGGCCCCGGGTTGGCTCCGGCGGATTCCGGGCCGACACGATACCTGGAGCCGTCGAAAGCCAGGATGGAGCCCCCCCCTGCGGCGACGGTATGGATATGCATCATGGGGGCCCTCATCCGCACCCCTGCGACCGTGGTCTCAAAACTTCTTTCATACTCCCCGGCGTAGTGGGCAACGTCGGTCGATGTTCCCCCCATATCGAAGCCGATGAGTCTTGTGTATCCGGCATCGGCGGCGGTTTTCGCCATTCCCACGACACCTCCGGCAGGACCCGAGAGAATCGCATCCTTGCCCTGGAAGAGGTTCGCGTCCGTCAGGCCGCCGTTGGACTGCATGAACATAAGTTGAGGGCCGGTCCGGTCCGACGAGCCGAGCTGTTTGGCAACGCGGTTGACGTATCTGCGCAGGATCGGGGAGAGATATGCATCGACAACAGTGGTGTCCCCACGGGAAACGAGTTTCATGAGGGGACTCACCCGGTGGCTGACGGAGATCTGGGTGAAGCCTGTTTCCTGTGCTATAGCCGCGGCCCTCTGTTCATGGCGGTTGTACCGGTATCCGTGCATGAAGGCGATGGCCACGGAACGGATACCCAGGTCGAAACTATGGCGCAACTCCCTGCGCACGGCTTCTTCGTCGAGTGTGGTTACCAGTTCGCCGTTTGCGCCGATGCGCTCCCTGACTTCGCTGACCCGTTCATAGAGCATCTCCGGCAGGACAATATGGCGGGCGAATAGATCGGGGCGGGTCTGGTAGCCGATTCGCAGACAATCGCCGAAACCTTCGGTTATAAGAAGGAGGGTGCGGTCTCCTTTTCGCTCGAGCAGGGCGTTGGTGGCGACCGTGGTGCCCATCTTGACCGAACCGATGATGTTTTTGGGTATCTCTTTTTCAGTGGAAAGACCCAGCAGCTCTTTTATACCTTGTACCGCGGCATCACTGTACTTCTCTGGGTTTTCCGAGAGCAGTTTGTGGGTTATGAGGCTGCCGTCCGGTTTTTGGGCAACTATATCGGTGAAGGTTCCGCCGCGATCTATCCAGATGTGCCATCTCGCCATCGCATATTCTCCGGGTGGTGCTGGGCTGTGGGGACTCTGGCATTCTCCTTAACCACGGTAGAGCCGGCGCATGGTCCGATCTGTTTCCCCGGTAATGGTTACAGCTCCTGCAGGTTATCCGCCTTGCGGATGTCCTCTTTCATCAGCTTGTAATTAATGGCGTCCACCAGGGCCTGCCAGCTTGCCTCGATAATATTCACCGATACGCCAACAGTTCCCCAGGAGCAGTACTGGTCCCAGCTTTCCACCAGCACCCGGACCCGGGCCTGGGTCCCATGTTCACCTGAGAGAACGCGGACCTTGTAGTCGCTGAGCACCATTTCCTCAAGGCAGGGATAATATTCGGTGAGTGCTTTGCGGATTGCCGCGTCAAGGGCGTTGACAGGACCATCCCCCATGGCTGCGGTGTGGACTTCGTTGCCGCCGATAAAAAGACGTATGGTCGCTTCAGTGAGGGGCGGCTTGTCCATCCGGTATTTATGGTTCATCACCCTGAAGCTTTCAAACTTGAAATAGTTGCGCTGCAGTCCCATGGCTTTTCGCATGAGCAGCTCAAAACTTGCCTCGGCACCCTCGTACTGGTAACCGCAATTTTCAAGTTCCTTGAGTTCGCTGATGATGGTGGCAAGAATCGGGTCGTCGGGATTGAGTTTTAGACCCCACTGCTTGGCCTTGTGCAAGATGTTGGAGCGGCCGCTCTGGTCGGAAATGAGAATTCTGCGGATGTTGCCGATCTTGTCCGGGGTGATGTGCTCGTAGGTTACGGGATTCTTCTTTACCGCGCTGACATGTATGCCCCCTTTGTGGGCAAAAGCGGATTCCCCGACATACGGCTGGTAACGGTTGTGGGGGAGATTGGCCAGCTCGTTGACCAGCCGGGAAGTCGAGTTGAGCTGTTCGATGTGCTTGCGGACCTCGCATTCCACCCCCAGCTTAAAAACCAGGGCGGGGATGATCGAGGTGAGGTTGGCGTTGCCGCACCGTTCGCCAAAGCCGTTTATGGTTCCCTGGATCTGTTTCACCTTGCCGACGGATACCGCAGTGATCGAGTTGGCCACCGCAGTTTCGGAGTCGTTATGGGAATGGATGCCAAGGGGAACGCTTTTGCCAAGGCCTGAAAGGAACTCGTTGACCTGGCTGATAATGGGGCCGATCTCGTGGGGCAGAGTGCCGCCGTTGGTGTCGC
This sequence comes from Desulforhopalus singaporensis, assembly GCF_900104445.1. Classification (GTDB taxonomy): domain Bacteria; phylum Desulfobacterota; class Desulfobulbia; order Desulfobulbales; family Desulfocapsaceae; genus Desulforhopalus_A; species Desulforhopalus_A singaporensis. The sequence goes on from NZ_FNJI01000013.1 coordinate 69,938, forward strand.
ACAGGATCAGTGTTTCCGCTCCGCCGTCAACTGCTGCTTCCAGTGTTTTCAGGGCATATTCACGATTGTTCTTGAAGCCGTCGAAAAAATGTTCGGCGTCGTAGAACAGGTGCTCGACCCTGGGTTTTAAAAACGCCAGAGTGTCGCTGATAATCTGCAGATTGTCTTCAAGGGAGATAAAGAGCGCCTCGGTCACGTGAATATCCCAGCTTTTGCCAAAAATCGTGACGACCGGCGTCTTGGCGCTGAGCAGCGCAGCCAGGTTGGGGTCCTGGTCGGGGCTGTTCTTGATATGCCGGGTGGATCCGAAGGCTGCCAGTTTGGCGTGTTTGAGCTGTACGTTCTGCATCTTGTTGAAAAATTCAACGGAGATGGGGTTGGACCCGGGCCAGCCGCCTTCGATGAAATCGATGCCAAGGTTGTCGAGAGCGAGAGCGATGCGGACCTTGTCATCAACGGAGAGATTGAAATTTTCTGCCTGGGTTCCGTCACGAAGGGTGGTGTCGTAAAGTTCAACGTAATGCGCCATGATGTTCCTGTATAGCCCCGGTTAAAAGCGGATTTTGGTCTGAAAGTAATGGGTTATTGCTGGATCTCGGCAACAGAACAGGACGATGACCGGAGAAGCAGCCGTTTGGACTGAAATGCAACCCTCAATGATAAAGGACTTGGCGTTAAAAAGCAAAATTTAATGTAACTCTGGCGTAGGCAGGGGGTTTATCCTCATCCGCCTGTAACGATGTCAGGAAAACGGCCAAGCGACTGCGCTTTTTTCCTGTATTTCCGGCATTGGTAATACCATTTAAAAAGCAGCGCCGGACATTTTCCGGATCGGGAACGACTATTTCCCGTCCCGGGGGAGGTAATGACGGTGTAACTATGTTGTCTCAGCTTTATTTATCCTGGTCGGAAAAGTTAGGTGTCGCTATTCTGCCGCTTTTTTAGCGCTCTATAATAGGTGTAGGAAAAAACAGCGTCGCTGCGCTATACCTGGCTGACTATGTTTATGAAAAATTGTTATTACAGGATGTTGTGCCATTTGTTCGGGAAAATATATTGAACTGCTATGTTTTTTTTTGTACCATTTGTCCGGGCTCTCAACCGCGAAGGGGCAGAAAGCATAACGGGCAACTATTTCAGGGATGGATGAGTATGAACTTAAAACCGATAAAGCCGAAGCGGATTTCCGACCAGGTTTTTGAACAGATACGTGAGCTGATCTACCGGGGTGAGTTTAAGCCCGGTCAGCAGATTTTACCTGAAAGAGAGCTTGCCCAGTCCATGGCGGTGAGCAGGACCTCTGTAAGAAACGCTATCAACAAGCTGGTTATCATGGGGCTTTTGGAGCACAGGCAGGGGCAGGGGACTTTTGTCAGCTCCCCGGAAAATAGGGAGGGCAACCCCCTGGCCGCCGCGATGGCGACCGATGAGGCGACTTTTGATGATTTGCTTGAGGTGCGGTTGGGGTTGGAATGCAATGCAGCCTATCTGGCTGCGCAGAGAGCAACCGAATCCGACGTTGTCGCCATCAGAAAGAGCCTGGAGGAGATGGAAGAGGATCTGAGGTCTACCGACCAGATAGGGTCCGGTCCGGACACCGCTTTTCATATGGCTGTTACCTTCTCGACCAAGAATCCGGTACTGATTTACCTGATGCGAAATTTTTATGATTTTCTTTTCGTTGGCATCAAAAAGAACCTGGCCCGTATGTATCTGGATCGTAACGCTCTGGAAGAAGTCATCGAGCATCATCGCAAGATATTCAAGGCCATCGAGGAGCGTAAACCGAGAAAGGCTTACGAGGCGATGGAGACTCACATCAAGTTTGTACAGGACTATTTCCGGTCTAGAAACGGCTGAGCTGTCGTCACCTGTTTTTTTCTCTCCCTTGTCAGGCCTTGCCGGGGATGATGCGTGTGTGGAGAAATGAAGCTGTTTTTGGCGGCAGAAAAATTCATATTATTTTCTTGCCAAAAAGGGAGGAGACGAGGTTCACTGCCATCTGCGCCGTTCTGTTCTGGATATCGAGAATCGGGTTTATTTCCATAATATCGACGGAGTGCAGTTTTCCCGTATCGGCAAGCATTTCCATTACCAGCTGGCCTTCGCGGTAGGTGAGCCCTCCCTGGGAAGGGGTGCCTACGCCCGGTGCGTCGAGCGGGTCCATGACGTCGAGATCAAGGCTGACGTGCAGCTTGTCCAGGCTGCCCAGCTTGTCCAGTGTTCTCAGCACAACCTGGCGGATGCCGAATTCGTCCACATCCCTCATGGTGTATATTGTGACCCCGGAGTCTCTGATCAGCTTTTTTTCCTGGTCGTCGAGTTCGCGCTGTCCTATAAGGACCACGTTTTCAGGTTTTACCTTGGGTCCCTTACGGCCCACGTTTACCAGCTCTTCTGGTCCCAGGCCGAGCAGTACCGCCAGCGCCATGCCGTGAACATTCTGGCTGTCGGATGTCTCCGGGGTGTTGAAGTCGCCATGGGCGTCGATCCACAAGAGGCCCACTTCTGAGTTGTCGGTGACCCCGCCGACCGTTCCGACCGAGGAGGAGTGGTCTCCTCCGAGAAAGATCGGTATTTCTCCGGCCTCAATTGACTCTTTCCCCAGCTTGTAGGCGCTGCGGCAGCCTTCGCAGATAAGCGGCAACCTTTCTCGAAGGCTTGTTCCCGACAGTTCGTAGCGTCCCGGAATGGTAATGTTGCCGCTGTCGCGGCAGCTGTAGCCCAGGGCTGTAAGATTTGAAGCCAGGTCGGCATAACGCACGGCGCTGGGGCCCATGTCGACTCCACGGTGGCTCTGGCCAAGGTCCATCGGGACTCCGATGATGCGGACAGGTCTATTTTTCATTTGCGGTATCTGCTTTATTGTTTCAGGTGGTTCCAGAGATTGACTATGAAATCCTGAACGTTGGTGAGAATCGCCTGGGCCTGGGCGGAACCGCGATTTGCAAGTTTGTCCGCGCTGAACTCGGACATGTCGACAACGTAAAAATAGACCGGACGGACCGTGCCGTCGTCAAGTATCTTGTAGCCGGGGGTCATGTTGCCAAAAGCAATGGAGTGGAGCTGGGTGGCCATGGTTATTACCGTGGTCGCTTTTCTCGCGTGCTCGCGCATCATGTCTTGGGAGTGGTAGACGTTGCCCACCGTTTCCGGCAGCGGACCGTCGTCTCTTATCGATCCGGCCAGAACGTAGGGAATATTGTTTTTTTCGCAGGCGTACATGATCCCGTCACTGATATCGAGGGCTCTTATCGCCTTGCCGATGGAACCCGCCTTGCGAACCTCGTTGAGAATATCAAGGTGGTTGTAATGGCCCATCGGCTGCAGTGCCTGGGAATAGATATTCTGGCCTAGTCCGGTCTGGTAGACGGCGGCTTCGATATCGTGGGTGGCAAGTGCGTTGCCGGCCATCAGGGCGTGGCAGAAACCGTTTTCGATAAGCCCCTGCATGGCGGACCTGGAATCTTTATCAAAGGCCACCGCCGGGCCGAGCACCCAGACTATGTGGCCGTCGGCCCTGTCGTGTTTGAGGATTTCATAGAGGGAATCGTAAGAGTAGGAAAAAGGGGTCTCCCGCGTTCCCCGTGAGCGAAAGGCAAATTTGTCTTCGTTCTCCTCGCTCCGGGTGAACCCGCTGTTGTGAACGAGAATTCCCTCTTCGCCGTTTTCGGTGCGTCCGGTAACCACCATGTCCCCCTGCCTGAGGTTGCGCGCCTCGACAACGCTTATCTTTTGGTCCTTGACGACGAAGACCGCATCCATCCGGCTTTCCGGGGCCAGCACCCATTTGGCCTCGCCAATCTTAATATATTCAGGATGATTTGAGGTCGCATGGTAGCTTGCCGGGGCAATTCCGTCGGCAGGGGCTGGTGCAAGCAGCGCCGGGGGGCTTTTTCTCAGGTGCGAAAGAGTAAAATCGGGGGGAGTGTAAGTGACGGTAAGAGTCATATAATGCCTCAGTATGAAGGATTTTTTCATGTCGCCGCAATTGGTATAAGTATAGGCTTGTTCACCCAAAAATGCAACGTGCCAGGTCAGGGGCGGTTGTCCTTTGTTGTTGCGGGAAAAAACCGTACGCAAAAGGTATTGCAGGTTGTGGTGAAAGGGGAAATAGGTCACAATGGTTGAACCCGTCGATAATTAGTTTTACAATTCAATTTGTCGATATTTTTGGGAGTTTTCTTGAATCCGGCAGGAGACTGTAGATGAATCGATCCGCATACCTGACAACTAGTCTGGCGGTCAAGGTGCTTTCCAGCCTCTCGAAAGCCAATATCATTTTGCATGGCGAGAGCAATATACCCGATGGGCCAGTCATCTTTGTCATTAACCATTTCACCCGTATTGAGACGGTTCTGGTCCCCACTGTCATATTTAATCTGACCGACAAGCCGGTCTGGTCACTGGCATCGGCGGATCTGTTCAGAGGGGGGCTCGAGAAATTTTTTGACCTGGTGGGGGCCGTTGCCACCAATGCGCCGAACAGGGACGAACTGATTGTAGGCACTCTTCTGAGCGGTGAAGCGAACTGGATCATTTTTCCAGAAGGAAGCATGGTCAAGACCAAGCAGATTGTCCGCAGCGGTAAATATATGATCACCGACCCCACGGGGATGCACGCTCCCCACACCGGGGCGGCGGCCCTAGCCCTTCGGGCGGAACTCTACCGTACCTGTCTTACCCGCAAATTTGGCGAATCGTCGCACCGGGAACAGGTTATGCCGGCATGGCTGGAAAAAGAGGGCCTTGCCAACATCTCTTTTGAAGAGACCAGGCTGGTCCCGGTGAATATAACCTACTATCCTATCCGGACCGCTGAAAATATAGCTTCAAATCTTGCCGCGAAGGTGGTCAGGGATATCCCGGATAGCATGATTGAAGAGATTATGACGGAGGGGACGATGCTGCTCTCCGGAGTTGATCTCGATATCAGGTTCGGCAAACCGATCGGGGTTGGGGAGTATCTTGAAGAAGAATGGGTGGCGGAACATCTGTCCCAGGGCGGGCTCGAGGGATTCGGTGTCTCCGATGCTCTGAAGGCGAAGATGATGAACAAGGCTCAGATCGTAATGCAGCGCTATATGAAAGAGATCTATGCCATGACCACGGTTAATCATGACCATCTCTTCGCCTCGGTGCTGCGGATGTACCACTTTATGCAGATATCGGAGACCAGCTTCAGGCGCCGGGTATTCTATGCTGCGGCCAAGATCAGCCGGGGCGCCGATGGCCTTGGTCAACTGTGCCTGCACAAGTCTCTCCAGGAGAATCAGGCTCACCTGATGACCGATGACAGGTATAAAAAATATGAAAATTTCCTGGAACTGTGCCGTGAAAAAAAGGTGGTGGAGAAACATGGAGCGATCCTTGTCCGGGACAGGAGGAAGTTGTCCGCACCCCTTAGCGTACACAGAGGGCGTGTGGATAACCCCATTGAGGTAATGGCAAACGAAGTGGAGCCGCTTGGGCGCCTTCAATCCTTTCTGCGCTCGGTTGCCTGGATGCCGGAAATTGTGTTGAAATGTGCCCTTGCAAAAATGTTGTTCCGGCAGGACGGAAGACAATATAAAACAGATTGTCAGGAGTACGTAAGCGGTGGCGCCGAAAGCAGGCAGTGTTCGGGAAAGCCGTTTCTTTTACCAGGTTACCGCCTGCAGACGGGAGTGTTGCTGGTGCACAGTTATCTGTCGGTACCCGAGGAAGTAAGGGGGTTGGCCCGGTATCTGCAAAACAGGGGATGCTGGGTCTATGCCGTGAGACTTCCGGGCCATGGAACGACAGAAAATGACCTTGCCTCGCGCAAGTTCAGGGAATGGAGCGAGGCGATCGAAAACGGCTACCTGCTGCTCAGCACTATCTGCAGGAGGGTGGTTGTTGGCGGTGTTGCGGTAGGTGGCAGCCTGAGCCTGGACCTGGCTGCACGGGTGAGGGAAGTGGCGGGGGTTTTCGCCATATGCCCCCCCTATTCCCTCGGTGATTACTCAACCATGTTCATGCCGGGGCAGGAGTTGTGGAGCCGTGTTCTCAGCAGGTTGAAACGGGAGGAAAAAGAAGAGACGTTTATCGATTTCCCCCATGGCGATACCCGGGTGAACTACCCCCGTAATCCGGTGAAAGGCATAAGGGAGGTCGGCAAGTTTCTCGAGTCTATCGAAAAGAGTTATGCGCTCATCGATCAGCCTGCCTTGATCATCCAGGCCGACAACAATCCGGTTGTGGCGCCGAAGGGATCAAGGCGGCTCTGGGAACAGATCGGTTCCGAAGACAAGGAGTTTTGTCTTCTGAGCTCGGACAGGCATGTGCTGGTAAACGAGGCGAATAAAGAGAAAGTGTTCCGCAGGATAGCCGCCTTTATCAAGGAACTCTGACTGTTATTGCAAACAGCTCAGGTAAATTTACACTGTTTTGCCAATGAAAATAGAGGATATAAAGACACAGGGAGAGGTGTGGACAGAGTATTACGACGCCTTTGGTTATTTTTCACCAGACAATGTCAGGCCTCTGTGTGAGCCTCGCAGGATGGTGCATGGCAGAGGAAGCGATAAAGCCGTGATCCTTGTTCACGGACTCACCGATGCTCCTTACGCCATGATGGCTGTTGGAGATCATTTTCACCGCGCTCTCGGCTACGATGTCTATCTGCCCCTGCTTCACTGCCACGGTCTGCAAGATCCCGCAGGGATGGAAGAGGTCTTGCTTGCCGAGTGGAAGAACAATATCTCTTTTGCGCTTGAGACGGCTGGTCGTTCTGCCTGCAGGGTTGCGATTGGCGGATTGTCCACCGGCGGAGCGCTGGCGTTTCATTTCGCTGCCGTCGACCCCAGGGTGACGGGGGAGCTTTACCTGTTTTCCGGGGCGTTCGGTTTGTACGGCGGACCGGCAAATATGTTCAGCGACCTGGTGGAGCAGCTGGTCATGTTGCCGTCCGTCGATCGGTTGTCGAATTCCGCATCCCTGGTTGGCCAGAACCCTTACCGGTACAGCAGGATACCTATCGTTGCTGTGCGGCAACTGGTCAGGCTGATGAGGGAAAACGACGAACTGATCGCCGGATTCCTAAAACAGCGGGCTTTCGGCAAAAGGATTTTTTCCGCCTGGACGGCGGCGGATACCGTCTTGAACATCAAGAAAATCGAACAGCTGGCGAAAATTGTTCCCGACGATATGTACTGCTCGTTCGTGATAGATAAAAAAGAAAAAGTCAAACATGCGGGAGTGGTGTTGTCCCGGCCTGTTTATCCGTTGGGCGGCGGCGACGGGGATTCGCCCCTGGAACTTCCCAATCCCCGTTTTGGTGAAATGATGGCGGTGGTAAGCCGCTTTGAAAAAAATGAACCGTGCAATCAGGTGCAAACATCTCAGGTTTGATACATTGTCGCTATTTCCCGCTCCATCCGCTTTTCCACCACTTTTCTCTTAACTTTCAGTGTCGGGGTGAGCAGTCCGTCTTCCACCGTCCACGGTGAGAGACTGAGGTTTACGTCCTTGATAAACGCATATCCCGGGAAGTTGACCAGCAGTTTTTCAATGCGATTTAAAATGATTTTTTTGGTTTCTGGCGTCTTGAGGGACTCCTCCGCAGGGGAGAGTCCGGATTTGTTTGCCAGCTCCTCCCACAGGTGCCGGTTGAGAACGCAGAGCAGCGTAAGATAGGGTCGCCCTTCACCCACGACCATGGTCGTCTCAAACAGAGGATCGATGCTGATTGCCAGCTCCATATCGGTCGGGGCCACCTTCTCTCCGTTGCTGAGCACCAGTATTTCTTTCAGTCTTCCGGTAATGCGGATATGTCCGTTGGAGAGTTCGGCCTTGTCGCCGGTATACAGCCAGCCGTTTTCATCGATGGCAGCCGCTGTCGCCTGTTCATTGTTCCAGTATCCGAGCATGACACAGGTCCCTTTTACCAGAAGCTCGTTGTTTTCGCCGATTTTCACGCCTACCCCGGGAAGTGGACGTCCGACTCCGTCGGGGCGATTGTCGTCCTGCCTGTTGACACTGACGATGGGGCTGGTTTCGGTCAGGCCATACCCCTGGTAAAGAGGGAGTCCCAACCCTATGAAGAATCTGGAGATGTTTTCCGACAAAGGCGCGCCGCCGGTAATTACGACCCGGAGCCTGTTGCCCAGCCTTGCTCGTACCTTGCTGCCAACCAGCAGGTCGAGAAGCGGTTTTGCCAGAAGTATGGAAGACCAGCTGCCCCGCCCCTGACTGAGCAGGAATGATTTCCAGCCGCACTCCACGGCGGTGTGGAAAAGTTTCTGTTTTATGTCTGGCTCGCTGGCAATTTTAGTCTGGATTCCCGAATATATTTTTTCAAAAATACGAGGAACGGCAACGAGCACCGTGGGCTTTACAGTGGCCAGGTCTTCTGCCAGGTCTACAATGGAGCGGCAGTATGCCACGCTGCTGCCGGCCATCATCGGCAGATAGTATCCCGCGGTGCGTTCCAGCATGTGGGACAGAGGGAGAAAAGAGAGAAAACGATCCGACGGCAAAATATCCATGCACTGGAGTCCGTTGTAGCAATTTTCCAGGATATTGGTGTGGCTGAGCATGACTCCCTTGGGGGGGCCGGTTGTACCGGAGGTGTAGACGATGGTTGCAATTTTTTCGATTTCAGGGGTGAATTTTGGGAGGATCTGGCTGTCGGGAGGAAGCCATGTTGATGCGCAGGCAAGCTGCGGCTTGTTTTTCTGGTATCTGCAGTCATCCAGGGTGATTATTCGTTGAAGACTGGGAACTTGTTCAAGTTCCGACGCAAGATGGCTATAGTAGGAGTCGCCTGGGCACAGTAATATTTTTGTGGAGGTGTCGCGCAGTATATAGCCTATATTTTCCGGACGGTCATTTACATAGAGCGGGACGACCGATAAACCGAGCGATAGAGCCGCCTGTTCGTAGGCCACCCAGTGAGGAGAGTTCGCAAGCATCACACCAACCCGGTCTTTCGGCTGGAGATTCTCGTGTTGCAGCGCGAATCGCCACCTGGCAACCATATGCTGCATTTTGGCCCAGGTTATGTCGATCCATTGCTGAACATTTTTGTCGTAGTAGGTGTACGCTGTTTTTTCTGGCGATCGGGCAACTCGTTCAAGAAAGAGTCCGGGCAGGGTGCTGCAGGACTCCGGAGAAATGTAGTCGACAACTTCTTTCATAACCGCACCTCCTGTAACGGCCTGTAAAAACAGTATGGCCGGGTGCCACCAGGTTGGATCTGTTCAGTCAGGCTCTTGTTGATGCCGCATAAAAGTTTTCTACTTAATAATACGATGACTCTCCCATACTATGCAACCATATTGTTTCATGGTGAAATTTTATAGATATATTAGTTTGTTATTTGGTCAATGGTGCGGTAAGTTGGTATTGACCGGATGTTTACACGTTTACTATTATTTTGACAGCTGTTGTGATTGAAAGGGGGAGAAAATGTTGCGATTGATGATTGTTTCGCTGCTGGTTGCTGTTTTTGGTGTTGCCGAGGGTTTTGCCGGGGAATCGCTGCCGTGGGAGAAAAAGCTGCCATACAAGGAGCTGACTGTAGTGTATAAAATCAGTGGGCTTGAAAATGGCAAGGAAACTCTTTACCTTCGTGACTATGGAAGGCAACGTGCGACCTACCGGGAAACAGTGACCAAAATGATGGGAACGACGGTAAAAGACAGGACCATAGAGTTTGTAACACCGGACTATATTTATACGTATGACCTGCAGGCCCATGAAGGTGTTCAAGGTGTCAATCCTCAGAAATATATGGTTGAAGAATATGAAAAACTGTCACCTGCCGACAAGGATAAAGTGCTCAGCAATGCAGAAAAGGCAGGTGTCGCCGCCGGAACTATGGTTGGAGCCAAGGTTGAAGAGAATGCTCTGGTAATCCTCGGATATGATTGCGACAAGGTCACCGTTATGGGGGGCAGTGTCAGCTATATAATGCACGGAACTGATATCGTGTTGAAGTCGGAAGTCGCCATGATGGGAATGAAAATGGTATCAGAAGCCGTATCGCTGGAGGAAAAGGTCACCGATGCTAGTGTGTTCAATCATCCGCCGGGGATAACCGCCGTGGCTGACCCTGATGCGGAACAGGTGGGCCGGTCGATGGCCATTCAGTCCATTGAAGTGCTGAAGGATCCAGAAAAAATGACCATGTTCCAGGAAAAAACCGGCGAGGAAGGGGCTGTCAAAAAACAGATGCAGGACGCACAAAAGCAGATCATGGAGCAGGCGGGTGAGATGCTCAAGGGAATCCAGAACATGTTTGGAGAATGATAAAATTCAGCGTGGAGTCAAAAAAACGGCCACGGGAAACTTTGTGTTGAGCGGCCTGATGGTGAAAGTGTAAATATTCCGGATGCCTGTGTGGCAGCCTTGGGTCTCGGTGGAATAATCGGCAGGGTGAAAATAAAAAAGATCGGTTTTTTCAAATAAAATATATTGACACCTCTTTCTGTGCGGTATATATTGCCCGCCTACGCTGATTCGAGGCAGGTGCTGGTCGTCTACATCGAGTCTTGGTAGCTGAAATACTCATAATCCTCGGTAGCTCAGTCGGTAGAGCAGGTGGCTGTTAACCACCCTGTCGGCGGTTCGAGTCCGTCCCGGGGAGCCAGATAAAAAAGGCTCGGTTATATAATCGAGCCTTTTTCAGTAGAATCGGGGCGTAGCGCAGCCTGGTTAGCGCGCCTGCCTTGGGAGCAGGAGGTCGTAGGTTCGAATCCTACCGCCCCGACCATTTCGATAGTAAAATTAAGCACTTACAATTGTCTTCGTAAGTGCTTTTTTCGTTGTTTTGCTCAAATTCTCCTTTTGTCTACCCTATGTCTACCCCACAAGGTACTCAGTACATGTAGAAGCATGTGCTGCATAGTAATCGGATAACTGATTTTGTTTCCTCAACTTATGATCCATCGACAAGTGGGAGTAACGATCTGTCATAGCAATATCGCTATGTCCGATCATTTCTTTTACTTCTTTAATACCTACACCTGAGAGAATCAGGTTTGAACAAAAGGTATGTCTTAGGTCATGATAGTGGAAATTCTCTATGCCAGCAATTTTAAGAGCAGACCACCATGCCCTGTTGAAGCACTTGATAGGTGAACCATTAAGATGACTGAAAACAAAATCTGAATCACCAGCACTAATTCGTTTTCGTTTTCTCATTTGTTCCTGATGCTTCTTCCAGTGTAAAAGAGCGTCCTTTGTATTTGGCATTAAGAAATCAGTTCTTTCCATCATGTTTTTTGTTCGGAAAAGTCTAATTTTACCATCATTTTCAAAGTCGAAATCAACCTTTGACCACTTTAACGACAGTACTTCTTGCTTCGATGCACCGTGTTCAGCACCAAGCCAGATCAATGCTGGTAGATAATGCTTTGCTTTGGTCTTTTTGGCAGCATCGACTAATGCAAATAATTCATTGGGAAGAAGAAAACGATTGCGCTCATGTTCCTTTTCGCTGAGTTTATTTATACCTATTGCTGGATCATCCATAACAACGTTGAGTTCTATGCCTTTCTTAAAAACTTGCTTTATTGCAAAGAGTCTCTTGTTGGAAGATACATTGCTCAATTCAGAAGCAACTTTTGCCCTGTAGGATTTGATGTGTTCTTCCTTGATTTCGTTAAGAAGGATTTTTCCAAATTCTACTTTAACTGGACGCAATCCGTCCGTATATGTTGAAATAGTTTTTTCAGCAAGTTCACCTGTTTGGAACTTTTCTTTCCACTCTATTTCAAGGATATCAGCGACTTCTTTAAAAGTCATCATGTGAACTTTATTACGACTTTTATCCGGTAATTTCCCAGAATCAAGTAAAGCACGAAGATCGTTTGCTGCCTGTTGGGCATCCTTCTGTCGTTGAAAAGTTTTATAGTACTTCTTTTTACCGGTCGAAGGGTCTTTGAAATACACTTGATACCGCATTCCTTTCTCTCTGTTACGTTTCACAATATTAACTGTTGCCATTATGAAGTCCTCCGTGAAACGTATTCTGGAGATTCTTGATTGTCAAAGAACGTTAAGACGTCTTCTTTTTTGAATAGACGCCTAGAGCCAATCAGGTGACTCTTTAATTCACCAGACTTTGCATATCTGGTGACAGTACTTCTGTGAATCCTTAAAAAAGCAGCAACGTCTGCTATTGTAAGTATTTCATTTATTATAAGGTTTTGTTTTATTTTTTCCATTTTGCATCCTTTCTGCCACCGGGCATTGGGGCAGTCAGAAATGCGTTTAGGTTCCCAAGTTATTATTGAACATCACATTTAATCTATTCTATCTATAACGTTACTGATTACTTAATAACCACACGCATTAATTTGTTATATTGAGTAGCCGCACTTACTCTACATTTAAAAAGACAAGTGCAGTTATATCAACGATTCATTGCTATGCTGCCAAATCTAGGTCTTCATGTGTCAAATTAAGACTTAAGATCATACGAAAATTATGACCTAGAACATGTCGCTCATCTTTTGTCAGAATTTTACTTGCCAATTCAATCAACTCATATAACAAAATCATTTCATCGTTGATTTCAGAATGTAGTAATTTATCCCCACATTCATTCCAATCACATCTGTCAACAAAATGCATTGGGTTGATTAATGAACAAGCAGCGGTTACTGCAATTCTATCAATCAGATTATTAAATTCACTTCGACTCATTCCACCCTTTTCGACACGAATTTTGCCAGCGATTTTATAACAGACACTGAATAATGTCCTCTTGTATTCGGTACATTTAGAACATTCACATGTTGTAAAACCAGCCGACTTTAACTCTTCACAAAAGTTTGTGTACAAATCATTACTGATCCTTCTTGGATCAAATTTTAAATATTTCATGATATTTTCCTTTTTAAAGGTTTTAAATTTGATCCCTTGCAAGGGGTTAGTATTTACCGGTATGGGGATAACGATAGAATGTTTCAGGAGACAAGTCAACAGGGTAAATGTAATAATTTTCTTGTGATTACAGTAAATTATAATAAGAATCCTGATCTTTTTAGTATAATTTTAAGGTGCTGATATCCCTCATTTTTAATAATCAGAAATAGTATTATCCTTCTACTATCAACATTACATATAGTATATATCAATATTACTGCTGTTTCATTGTAGGTAGATTTAACGTTTAGAAGATTTATCCAACTGATTTTGCGAATAATAAAGATTCAGATTATTTTTAGTCCAACCAGCACAGACCATATCAATTTCTGATTAACCCTGATGCAACTGGTGATTGACGTAATACAACCGGTAAAGCATGGGTGTATCAACGTTGTTAATCACAACCACATCTTCCATATATTTCACTAACATATTGAAATTGTCGATTGTGAGTCCACTTAACCATTTTGCATACTCTGGCAGTGTAGGTTTGTCCTTTGGTTTTATGGTAAATTTATCCCGATTAGGGATCTTGTCATAAGTTAGATCATACAACCATAGTAGTCTTTGGTTGTACTCATGGGGTTCAAGTGGTGATCTCCCTTGTACTTTATCCTTCAGAATTGCTCCAACCTCATCAATGTAAAAACGTTGCAACTGATCAAAAGTATAGTGTGTGTATATTTCCTTCATCAATGATCTTGCCTTGAAATAATAAAGAATATTGTCGTGGGAAATGCAGGGAACGAAACCGAAAATCACTTGCCCCATGAAATTGCTGGTAGTGGTTGTGAAATATTTCAAGTATCCAATTCTATGACTTAGTGATGACTGAGGGTTTAGTTTTAATAGAAAGTATTCTACATTGTTGATTATTTGCTGATTGATTTCAGGATCATCGTAAAACAATGATAATTTGATATCTTTCAACTGTTTACCAATGCTCATAACTGAAACAAGGTATGCGTCAGAATCGGGTGTTGGACGGTGAAGTATGCTGAAATGCCCTTGTGATCCTATGTTTAGATCTAAACAAACTCCATATTGTATAGTTTTGGTTTTCGTCATGATGCCACCCCACCAAACTCTACAATTTCAATATCATCGGCAGTTTCAATTTTTGGTTTGGTCAAGTCCACGATAGCAATGTGCATTCCACAATAATCGTTGTAATAACGGTTTGTTTGCATCGTGATACAACGATTGGTGTACATTAGTAATGGTGCAGAGGGGTTGTGACCTTTGATCAACAGGGAGGATTTAAACGCTTTCATTGACTGGTCAAAATGATGCTTCAGTCTGACAGGTCTATATACCCTACTAACACCTTCATTATTTTCATAATAATCTGCCCAAATACTATCTATCCATTCACTATCATTAAGATCAAAGGTTGTGAAATCTGAACGTAGTGGCAATGTTCCATGACAACAGGCAATGCCACGACTTGTTGTTGCTACCACTGGTATTGAACTTAGAACATCACTGTAAAAATGATAATAATCAGAATTAAGTTTATTCCAGAATTCAGAATGAAATGGAACATACCGTTTGGGGGTTAAATCGTGATTGCCAGCAAGCAAAAAAATCTTATCTGGATACTGGTGTTTTAATAGTAGTAGTTGATCAATTACAGCAGAAGGATGGTTGTTCCAACTTGACGGTTCCCGGTCAACATAATCACCGAGAAATAATAATATAAATTCAGAAGATTCGAAAAAGTACTTGTTCAAGAGATAGTGCAGTGTACGTCCATCCCCATGCAGGTCACCAACCACAACTAGTTTACCAGTAGTATTGGTTATCTGAAGATGTCGTCCTTCATTTTGAAAGGTCTTTATCAGGTGTGCTTTTTGTTTGTATAAGTCCCTAGTGTCAATCTCCAATATGTTTACCTTTAATAGTTGAAGTTCCAATTTATTATTATAACAAAAGTTGATTGAAATATCAACGTTGTAGAGCATTTTATTGATAGAATAACTGACCAGTACACGTGTTCTAAAATAGATCTCAATTCTGATCTTTGTCAATGGGATTGTCTGTAAAGCAATAGTATTGATCAGTGATGGGTGATGCAGTACTGAAAAATCAGATCATTCACAAAAAATTAGAGGTTTTGTTGGAAAACCAAGGACAAGATGAACTTAAAAAAAGCCGGAAAAATCACCTTTTTCCAGTACCACAAATACATACCACAGTAAAAAATCAAAAGAAATAAAACTGTTTAAAATCATGTTATTACGCTCTATCACTCACGATAATCCCCTTTATTCAACCTGAGTACGTCATTTCTCTGGATATATGTAACTTTATAAACGTCAGCAAAGTCTGACATATCTTAAAGGAACATATAATCATGCGTAAATACACATTAAAAACTAACAACATAAGTCAAAAACAAATCAAAAAAGCAATTTCATTAAATGCACTCGTTGTGAAGTTTACCGACAAAACTGGCCGGGACTACTATAACCGTCAGATGGTGATAATCAGAAATAAGGTTATTAACGAAATTATGAGAGTGTACCGTGAAAATAATGACCAATTGGAGTCACTGCGTGAACAACGTAAGAATCAAGATGAAGATAACAACATAACCTACATTGTAAGATGCATTGAACTAGGTAAGATGATAGACAAAAAATTCATAAATCATAAACCAATCAGTGACCATGTAGACCATATTATTCCTGTACTATTGAAATCATACAAGTCAAATAGATTGCTGTGGGTTATTCGTGACAAAACATATTATTACAAGAAAAATATATCAAGATACTATCATTTTATATTCGATATTCGTGTCCTATGTGTCTGCTTAGATGCACTTCAACGATTAGGATATATTGATAAAATAAAACACAAAGCGGGGACTAAAAGACACAAAGGTTATTGCACTAGGTACATTCTTACCGGATTGAAAGGGGTTTTTGAAAATATTCAATCTAAATATTCTTTCAAGGACGAGAATCACAAGGAAATTGTAATACTTAAAGATGAAGTAGAAAGATGGTTTTGTGAAAAAGATAAGAATGGAAACGTCAACAGATATAAGAAAACCTATAAGAAGTTGATTGGTTACGAAGACAATGACTTTACCAACCGGTTAAGATCAGATCTTCAATGCTTAAACAACTTTTACTCAAAAAGAAGAATCGAAGTACATGCCAAAAATATCATGCTCCCTGTTTCTTTTATAATTAAGTTATTAGAAAGTATTATTAGTAGTAGAATTGAGATTAAGAAATTAGAATTAGAAGATAGAGAATGGGGAAGTGATGAGAATTATATTAATATAGTGAGAGAGGAAATTGATAATAAATTTATAATAAGTAGTAATAATTTATTGGATAATAAGTATATATCTATACTAAGTAAAGAAATAGCACATAATAAGAATTTAGATCTTTCTGAAGTTGGAGAAAAATATTTCTTCGTTAAAGAAATTTATTTTGAAATACTGAGCAAATCTCTTCGTGCCATTTTTAACCGAGGTTCATTTGAGAATGGTGGTAGAACATATGGAATGGAATGGATCTCATTACCGAAGGTGTTGCGTAAACACATCTACATTGATGGTAAACCTACTATTGGACTAGATTTTAAGGGATTACACATATTTCTGGCATACCATATGATGGGGAAAGAATGCCCACATTCAGATCCATACGAGATTGATGGGTACAGTCGTGATGAAGTGAAATTATCATCGTTGATTGCTATAAATGCACCGAATCCGAAGAGTGCTATTCATGGAACAATTAACAAAATCAAGAAGGTTCTTAATCTTGATATTGATGAAGATTATGCTGAACAATTGATAAACAAGATGAGGGAACATCATCGGTTAATAGAAGAATTTTGGTGTAATGACAGTGGTGTCTCATTTCAAAATGTAGATTCTAGCGTTATGCGCCATGCCTTGCTTGCTTTGATGGATCAAGGGATCTGTGGACTAGGGATTCACGATGAAATAATCGTAACACGTGATAATGCCTATAAGACGATGAAACAAATGATCACTTCATATCGTCTTGAAAGTCGAACAAATGGATTTGAACCAACTGTAACTGTAGGTTAATCCGACCATTATCTATAAGTGTTGTTCCATTGGAAACCACAACCAGTGGGACAACACCTGTATCTAATTAAAAACAAGAAGGATTTAATATTTACCAACAGTACCAGCATGATTCACATCTATATTTTTGACTCATTAGCTCCACTTTGCCTATCCAATCATAAATATCCCATAGTGCAAGGGCTGCTGTCTTATCTTCGTCAGTTATTTCAACTGTTGTACCACATTGTAAACACGCAGGGCAACAAGGTAACTCATTGTATTCCCATTGGTCTGATGACTGGTAATCCATCCGCAACTACCTCTTTTCTGCATTACATAGGTAATCCTTCTAACATTCTGCGGAATGTGGTATATGCTTACAATAGTATATCATAATCAAGTATTTACACATAGAATTAACCATATCAGTTACCGGAAATACCACACACATGTTCGAACAGACATTTAAAAATATTGATGATGTGCTTTGGAAGGAAGCAGGTTGTTCATCTGAATTGGATTATACAGAGCAAACATCTTGGATGCTATTTCTTAAATATATTGATGATTTAGAAAAAGAAAGGGCAATAGAAGCAGAACTACTTGGTAAAGATTATGAGTTCATAATAGAGAATAATTACCAGTGGTCACAATGGGCAGCACCTAAACGTGCAGACGGTAGTTTTGACCATGACACTGCTCTTACAGGTGATGACCTGATTGAATACGTTGATCGTGAACTTTTTCCTTACCTGAATGGGTTCAAGCAACGTGCATCCTCACCGGACACCATTGAATATAAGATTGGAGAGATCTTTGGTGAGATCAAGAACAAGTTCCAAAGTGGGTATTCCTTACGTGATGCACTTGAACTGGTTGACCAACTGCACTTCAACTCACAAAAAGAAAAGCATGAGTTGTCCCATTTATATGAAACAAAAATAAAAAATATGGGAAATGCTGGTCGCAATGGTGGTGAATATTACACGCCACGACCGCTTATTCGTGCCATGGTGAACGTTATCAAACCAACGTTTGACATAATAATACAAATTCAGAACTTTGTCAAAATCCGCTAAAGAGTAACTTGTACACTTGCCAGAGTAGGCCTAATGGCAGTTTATTTGACCCAAATTGGGTGGTGATTGTGATTCAGGGCCTGAGGTTCGGAATCTTACAATTGGATGGTTGCCAGCATAAGCACAAATATCACATTGCGGTAGTCAAACAAGCGAGTTGGGTATCAATTTTGCCACAACTGCTTAACGACTTGACGTTTGATAATAATTATAGTCAGTTGACGTGGTGACTTATAGGTAGATTTGTTATTGTGTTTCGCAATTATATGAAAACAAAGGTAGGTAGACTTGCCTCCCTGATCCTTCGCTTATCCTGTGAGATCCTGATCTCGCATAAGAGTTCCTATAAGTCACATTTTTTTTAACAAGTTATGAGCAATCTTGAAAGACTACAGTTAGCAACGACCCTGAGCGACCTTGCCGATATTCTTGGTTATAAACCAAGCGCACTTTCTTATATAGTCTATAAGATACCATCTACTTCAAAATACACTACATTCGATATCCCCAAAAAAAGTGGTGGTACACGTCTGATCAATGCTCCTGATGAAAGATTAAAAAGATTACAAAAGAGTCTTGCTAAACTGTTGATGAAGTGTGAGATAGAAATTAATGATAAGTTAAATCATAAAAATAATATATCACATGGATTTAAAAAGAAATTTTCTATCATCACAAATGCTATTCCTCACAAATCAAAAAGGCATGTATTTAATGTAGATCTAAAAGACTTCTTCCCTTCGATCAACTTCGGTCGTGTACGAGGTTTTTTTATAAAAAATAAGCATTTCCAACTGTGCGATAAGATAGCAACTATTATTGCGCAGATTGCTTGTCATGACAACAGTTTACCTCAAGGAAGTCCTTGTTCACCGGTAATATCAAATTTAGTTGGGCATTTATTAGATATTAGAATGGTCAATCTCGCAAAAAGAGCGAAGGTTACATACACTCGTTATGCTGACGACCTTACTTTTTCGACTAATAAGAAGGAGTTTCCATGCTTAATTGCTTACAAGAAGAGTGGATCTGATTCAGAATGGTTGCCAAGTAAAAAGTTGACCAAGGAAATTGATAAAGTCGGGTTTACTCTAAATAGTGATAAAATTTCGATGCAGTACAAGACATCAAGGCAGATAGCTACAGGCCTAGTCGTAAATAAGAAAGTTAATGTTAAAAGGGAATATTATAAGAAAACAAGAGCAATGTGTCATTCCTTGTTCAGAAATGATGAGTACTATTTTGAAACATTAGATCCTGCAACAAAGACGATTGTTAAATCACCCGGAAATTTTAAACAACTTGAAGGATATTTGAGTTTTACTTATCAAGTTAGATCGTCAAACAAATTGCGAAAAGACAAACAAAATCAAAAGAAAAATTTTATCGGAAACATTAAAAAATTTAACGGGACATCAAATACAGCAAAAATTTATAGAGATTTTCTATTTTACAAGCACTGCTTTGCATTAGAAAAACCATTAATCATTTGTGAGGGAAAAACAGACAGGATTTATCTACAATGCGCATTAAAAAAATTAGCATCTGCTTATCCTACCCTTATAGATACTACACCAGCAGTCTCTTATTTGATAACATTTCTTAATAAAACAAAAAATTTTCTCAATGTATGCAATCTGGCTGATGGGACTTCCGGCTTGGAAGGCATCATGGACAGGTATGAAAAACAAATGGGTTATTACCATGGTACTGGTCAAAAACACCCTGTAATTATACTTGTTGATGACGACAAAGGTGCTAAAGAAATAAAAAAGAAAATCATCAAAAAAAATGGTAAAGTTGAACCATATCAAAAGTATACTGATAATTTATATGTCGTTTTTATTCCAAGAGTTTCTTCAAAAAACACAGCAATTGAAGACCTGTTTGATCCAAGTGTTTTAGCAACTGTTATTGACGGGAAAACTTTTAATAAAGAAAACGACATTGACCGTGATAAAGAATATTCCAAGCAGGTCTTTGCCCATAAAGTCGTTAAGGCAAATCAAGATAGCATTAACTTTGATAATTTTAGAGGGGTTTTTGATTTATTCTTAGACGTTATTTCTGACTATGCATGAGAATTCTATTAATCCAATTTTATGCGAAATGAATTTAATAAAAACGGTAAATGAATTAGTTAGAGAGCGTATGGATGAGTGTGCTGATGTTGGTGCTGATAAATTCATTAATTCGGTCAGACCAATATATGGCAGTGATGAAAGAGAAAACCCTTATCATATTGGGTCTTGTGTTCTTATCCAAGTTAATGATCAAAAAATAATTGTTACAGCAGCGCATGTTGCTGATAATCTGAATATTTCAAAATTATATATAGGTGCAAAATCTAAGTTGGTGGAGTTAGGGAATGAATTCAAAAGCACAGTTAAACCCTATGGGAAAAGGGGTGATGACCATTATGATATTTCCTTTTTAAAGATTTCTGATTCCTTACAAAGGGATCTGGATGAACTTAGTTTTGTTAACGAACATGAAATGTGCCTAAGATTGGATTATACTAAAGGTAGGCAATTCCTTGCTCTTGGTTACCCACGGTCAAAAAATAAAAAATATTTTGCTCAAGATCGTTTAATTAAATCTCATTTATATAAATATTCTTCCGTTGTGAAGAATGACAATAAGTTGTGCAAACGTTTAGGGGTATCTGGAGACCAACATTTATTTCTTGACTTTAATTCAAAAAAATCAAGAGACTACAATGGAAATATTGTTAACTCATTGAATCCTCAAGGAATCAGTGGTGGAGCAATGTTAGATATGGGAAGATTGGCGAATCCAAATCAATACAAGACTGATGCCCAATGTATTGGTCGATTGGCAGGAATCTTTATTGAACATAAATCTGAATTTAAAGTAATGGTTGCTGTAAGAATTAACTGCATAATTGATATGATAAATAAATATATGTAAGTAAATCTATTCAACCTTCATCATTTGAATCATGTTCTAACGATAAAAATATTTATCTAATTGATGCAAGAAATTATAATAAACCATGTGCATTAAATACCTAGATGTATTCTGATGGAAAGAGTCTTCCTTTTTAAGACCGCACGTGAAATATTGATAATGTAATCATCATACATTTGTAAATATGTCGTTTCATTAAGGTGTTAAATTTGTCACAACAATTTGTTGATTATTGCAATGTATCGCTGTGCTAACTGACCTATCTCTTCATGGGCCATGTTCAGAATTTCCGTGATAGTATCTGAGTTCTCATTGTCTGAAAGTGGAGAATAGCTTTTTTGCTCCATGTATTCCTGTATTTTGGCAAGTTCTTCCGGTTGATTAACAAGAAAATTTCTATAGTTTGCATGGTGTTTCTTGTTATTACATTCTTTACAACTAGGAACCAAATTACCTAATCGGTGTTCACCAAGATCGAGTTTGTTGATAGGAATAGCGTGTTCCATTACCAAATTCTCATTCTCCATGCCACAATATGCACATTTGTTGTCAAAATAGTTCTTTGTTTCATTCCAATCTGATTCTGAGAAGGATTCGTTACCTAAATTGCTCAGAATATTCCTAATAAATAAATTCTGAGAATTTCCTATAGCATTTCCTCTGTATCGGGCATTCTTCAGTAAATTGTTGGTAGATTTAATATGTACTTTGTTTTGGTTGCTTCGTCTTATGACATGGTTGGAAGTTTTTTGTTTAGGACTAGGTGATGTAATGCTGCCATGTGATGAATCATACTTATAAAACCTAACATATGTGGCAATGGCGTTACGTATAGTCCCATTACCTCCAAAACCGAATTTTGCGAATCTTCCTGTTGTCGAATAATCATCTGAGATATCAGTCAGCAATCCTAGATCATCAACTTCATAAATATTGATTTCCCTGCTGGAACTATGTGAGTAATGGTTCGAGACCCCGTTTATGGCATTCATATATGAATATGCAGTTTTCTTGGTTTTACCTTCAACTTGCTGCATCCAATTATAGAATTTTTCTCTCATAATAAAGTCTCTTTGAAATTGATCTATGATTACTTTTTTGCGAATGCTAATACCTTAGTGCTGCTTATAGACGGTGATTATATTTTCATTGTTTAGAATGATGGTGCCACCCTTGGCCCGTTCTAATGTTTTTATTACTTTCTTCAATTCAGTTATTGCATCTGCGCACTCCTTGTTGCCGAAAAACAACTTCTCTACACCACCAGAAGCATATGAGACACGTCCATGTCTCATTACTACCTCAAGTGCTTCAAGGGGCAACGACCTTTGCTGTGACCTTTCTGTTGCATGTTTCGTCATTTTCATTTCTGTTCACCTTCTGCATTTTCTTTAATGCCCGTAAGTAAACCCTTTCTCCAGATTTCTATTACCTTTTGATACCTAATATCGGCAGCAGTTAAAAAATTTCCTTCAAATCTAGGATCGGGAATACCTGTGTCTTCAATCTCTACACCTTCGTGAGTAGGGGGGGTACCAATCCATTCGTCCCAATCATCACTTGAACCAAATCCTTTTAGAAACTTAAATCTTTCGTGTACTGTCCCCCAGTACTTCAACATCTCAGCATGATTTGATAAATTATCGGAAGTTATAACTTTCGATTTGACGAGTAGTTTGAGTATATCTTCAGGGAATTGCCTAGGGAGATTATTGACCATTATTTTAATTTTATCCTGTTCTTCGGGAGATAAATTATCGTAATACTCCCTCCCGTATCCAACTCCATCTTCCCAGATCAATGCACGCCTTTCAGCATTTTCAAGTTCGTTCTCTATGGCATCTTGGCATACTTTTGAAATGCTAAAATCTTTGTTGAAACCTTGTCTGTCCTTTAGGTTTTGAATTTTTTCTTGCCAACCATCAGGTATGCTTATGTTGATCCGTTCAACCATGGTTCTGGTTCTCCTGTTGAAAATGTTATCATGCGCCTTATTGCGATTCATCGTGACTCGGTGTTGATATGGTTCTAAAATATGCTGCAGTGTGTATAAAGTCAAGTAAAAAAATGTAGTGCGCATATAGTTGATGAAATGAAAAGTTTATTACAGTGCCTACAAGACCGGTCTAAATAATTTGACAACGTCTGATTTTTATGTAATCATACCTGTATTAATGCGATGGTTTTGATAATTCTATGAAGGAGGGGATATGGATTACAATGCAGGTAAATTTTCAGATTTAGCACAACTTCAGTTAGGGAAGGATCTATGGGAATTTCTTAATGAAAGCGAGAACGTAGTAAGAATGGAACTTGCTACTGAGTTTGGAAAAACCGCAGCAGAATCTGTTTCGAAACCTTTATTAGAGCGATTCGGCAATGACGTTAAGGTTGACAGGGTTAAACAGATGATTGGTCATATGATCAGGCAAATTATGGAAAACCGAGGGTATGAAATGAGAACTCAGAACGTCAAGGTAGACATAAAACGTTTATTCACAAAGGCATCTAAGTACAAAGACGGTTCGACCAAGACTACTAAGATTGGATACATAAATAAGAATAATCAGAAAAATCTAGGTACAACAGGTGTTGAAGGAACTGATCATGGGCAAAAAGCATATAAGATGAAATGCCTCAATCGAAAATGTGGTCATGAATATGGTGCGAATGGTACTGATATATGGTTGAGAAAATGTCCTAAATGTCAAGGTGGACAACCGGGTATACCGTTTGATTAAGACCAAGATCGGATGTGATCTTGTCTACCCTATGTCTACCCTTTTGTGCCGACACCGTGCGTAACCTATTGATTTTATGCACCCGATTCACACTATGCGCATTTGTAGTTGAAATCAAGAGTCCCCAGAATACTTTGTTAAATTAATTAGTTATGATGTTGAAAATATCAATAGATTCTTAACTTGGGAGCAGGAGGTCGTAGGTTCGAATCCTACCGCCCCGACCACAATATCAAGCACTTACAGCTTTTGCTGTAGGTGCTTTTTTTGTTTGGGTGCAAATTGGGTGCAGTGGGTGCTCAAAAATCCTTGTATAGGGGGGTCTCCACCAAAGAAAGGGGATGTGCTTTATAGGCCCCATGTAGCTTGATCAAATTTCTATCCTTTTTTATCCGCACAGCACTCTAACCCGTAATCGGTAATTTTCAAAGTTTCTGAACCCGTAAGCTCTTCGTTGGATAAGCTTCATCTTTCGATGGAAGCCTTCTAGAATTCCATTGCTTCTATAGAAACGAAACATTCGAACCACAGGGTTCAGCCAGTTCATCAGGGTCTTTCCAAGCGTTTGCATCGGTCGAAAAGGACTGGCCCGAAGCATCTCAATTCTTTCTAACAGATCATGAATCAGTTTTTTGCATGCCGGGGGATTCTTGCCTTTGTTTCTGAATAGATCAGCCAGGTCCTGAGAAAACAGCCATAAACTTTTGATGGCTGGTTGTTTTTCAAGGTAGTGCTCAAGTTTTTCTCTTTTAGCTGGGGTTGACCATCAATAGGTTCAAAGAACAAATCCTCAACTATTTTAAGCATCATATAACCAATGCGGCGGTAGAGGGGATCAACAACAAAATCAAGACGCTTAAACGGCAAGCTTACGGCTTTCGAGACATGGAATATTTCAAACTACGACTCTATCATTTGCATCGGACCAGGTACTCGTTTGCCGGATGAACCCCTTTTAATAGGTACCTCCTAATTGAGCTATTGTGCCAGAAAGCTCTACTTTTCATCTGTCTCTTTTTTATAGAAAGCTTACGGATGTGTAGCGTTTTGCTACATGTGCCATATTGGTACTCGCCTTGTTCGGCTCAATTTTAAAGGGTTTTTTACATGAACCTGATGAATGTGTCCTAAAATAGAACACATTCATCAGATTCTGTTGCCAGGAAAATGCTCTCCTTTTTCGCACAATAAAGCTCTGTTTAATTTTTATCTAATTCTTTAATAATGTTATTTGCTTAAATATCATTATGTTAACTGCAAAACAAATTATCCTTTCTCTAAAACATAAACTCTCACTCTTCAAAATCTTAATTTTTTTTACTGGCATGCTTTTCGCAATGTGAGTGCGCAGATCTAGTAAGAATTAGAAATCAACTCACAATTCATATGGGTCTTTATAATCAAGCAATCCGATCTAATCAGATACTATCCTGAGGAGGGTTTCAGTGGCGACAGCTGATGTAATTATTATCGGTGGTGGAATTAGTGGCGCAACAACAGCGTTAGGGCTAGTCGAAGAAGGCGCCGGTAAAGTACTTGTATTTGACGAACAGCTCACTTCACAGCGGCCATCCAGAGGCAATTTTGGCCTGACTTGGTTTCTATGTAAAGGTTCTAATAATCCTGTTTACGCAAAATGGGCTCGCATGGCAATTCAACAATGGCCTGATTTTGCAAGAAAACTAGAACAAGAAACCGGATACGATCTGGAGTTGGAATGGACCGGTGGAGCTATTCATGCGTTTGGAGAGGAGCAGTATGCTGCTCATGAAAAGTCAATAAAGACACTAAGAGAGGTCTGTGGAAAAAGTGGTCTTGATTATCCAGCGAGAATGCTTTCAAGGCAGGTGTTTGCCGAAATGGTCCCGGATATTGAAGTTGGTGAAGATGTTACAGGGGTCATGTACTCAGCAGAGCAGGGTCATGTCAACCCTCTAAAATTATTAGGCGCTGTCCGCTGTGCCTTCCAAAAAAAAGGCGGAAAATATTATGGTAACCATAGTGTCACATCTATCTTACCGCAAAAGGATGGCACCATATCGGTTAAGACCAGCAAAGGTCTCTATAATTGCGGCAAGTTGGTAATTGCTGCAGGTCATGGTTCACAACGACTCCTAACACCATTGGGACAAAAGCTTCATATATATGCCGAACGCGGTCAGCTCATGGTAAGTGAGCGGTATAAGCGAATATTGAAGATCCCGTTACTTTGTGCTCGTCAAACCACGGACGGAACATTTCTGATTGGATTTTCAACCGAAAATACAGCCCATGATAATAGTGTTACGCTGTCAACCATGAAAAATTTGGCATGCAATGCCGTTCGCATTTTCCCAATATTGAAAAAACTCAACTGGGTCCGTTCATGGGGTGCCCTCAGAATTATGACTCCAGATGGAGCTCCGATTTACAGCAGGATTCCAGAGCATGAGAATATCACAATAATGGCAATGCATAGTGCGGTATCGCTGGCTCCACTGAAAACAAGCGCTATAGCGCCGTGGGTACTTGGAATAAATGAAGCTTCTCAAATAGCACATTTTAGCAATGAGCGATTCAATGTTTAAGCAACAAGAAGATTTGACAAAAGAAAAACTAATAACTGTAGTCCTGGATGGTAAAGAGAAAGCCCTACCTAGTGGGGGAAGTGTCGCTTCAGGTCTACTGGCAATAGGTGAAATCATTTCACGCATTTCACCATCATCTCATAAACCATGCTCCCCACACTGCCTCATGGGAGTTTGCTGCGAATGTTTGATGGAGATAAATGGCGTTCAGCGACAGGCATGTCTCGTGGAAGTTCAAGAAGGTCTGATTATCAATCGACGGCTAAAGGAACAAGAAGGAGAAGGGAATGGGCCGCTATTATGATGTAATAGTCGTTGGTGCCGGACCTGCTGGTCTAACGGCAAGTAGACTTCTTGCAGAAATGGGAATTCGAGTACTGACTCTTGATGAACAACATAGAGTGGGTGGCCAGATTTACCGAAGAGTCCAAACTGCATCCAACTCAACTTTGAGTTCTATGGGAGATGAGTATCGTAGAGGGCTTGAACTTGCGGATCATTTTCACAAAAGTGGTGCTGAGTATGAAAATGGTGCTACCGTCTGGAACGTTGAGAGAGATGGGCGTGTCACTTATTCGCGCAATGGAATTTCACAGGAAATACAAGCTGGCTATATCATAATTGCGACTGGCGCCATGGAGCGCCCCTTCCCTTTGCCGGGTTGGAATTTACCAGGTGTAATGGGTGCAGGTGCCGCAAACAACCTTGCGAAAGAAGCGGGGTTATTGCCTTCAGGCAATGTTGTCCTTGCAGGAAGTGGCCCGATTTTGCTTCTTGAGGCAAGTGTATTGGCTAAAAAGGGTGTTCAGATTGCCGCCATTCTTGAAACTACCAGTAAAATTCCCTCTGGGAAAACACTGCAGCATGTGATTCCGGCCTTACGTCGTACCGACTTTCTCTTCAAGGGCTTGAAAATGCTTCGTGATATAAAAAATTCCGGAATTCCACACTATAAGGGAGTTAGCGAGCTTTCCGCTATTGGAAAAACCAAGGTAGAGGCAGTGGAAGCAGTTGTAAATGGTAAAAAACAAACTTTTCCTGCAGATTTATTCCTTCTCCATTTTGGGGTTATTCCGAACTCACATATTTTCAGACTTATCGGCTGTACTATGAGGTGGAACAGTGAACAGCGCTACTGGTTTCCATCCTGTGATCGCTGGGGAAGAACCAGTTTTGAGAAAATATTTGCAGCAGGTGATGGTGCGGGTGTAAGAGGTGCACTGGCGGCAGAATACCGTGGAAAGATCGCCGCTTTAGAAGTTGCAAGATGTCTCGGATTTATCCCTAAGTACGAGCGAGACACCTTGGCAGAACCTATTTTTGAGGCAATTAATTATGACTCACTGCCTAGACCCTTTATCGATGCAATGTATAGTCCAAAAATTGATGGCAAATTTTTCAAAGATGAAACCACCCTATGTCGCTGTGAGAATGTTAGCGTTGGTGATGTTCGCAAGG
This sequence comes from Desulforhopalus singaporensis, assembly GCF_900104445.1. GTDB lineage: Bacteria > Desulfobacterota > Desulfobulbia > Desulfobulbales > Desulfocapsaceae > Desulforhopalus_A > Desulforhopalus_A singaporensis. The sequence goes on from NZ_FNJI01000013.1 coordinate 97,674, forward strand.
CCGTCAAAGAAGGAGTTTGTGAAGTCAACGAAGTAAAAATTGTCACTCGTTGTGGTATGGGACCTTGCCAAGGCCGTATGTGTGGGCCAGCCCTAGCTGAAATTGTAGCAGCAGAATTGGACAGCACTCCTGAGATGGTAGGGTTTTTAAGTATCAGGCCGCCTCTAAAAGCAATTCCATTTAGTGAAATTGCTAAAATGAATCTCAATACCTCATCTCAAGAAGAGGCCGACTTGTTTAAGAACATGAAAAAGTAATAATCGAAACTAGGAGCAACTTATGACTGAAATCAGTAGAAAAGAAACATCCAGTCGCATGAGTAAAATTGTTTGCCACAACAACATCGTATACTTATGTGGACAGGTTGGTGAAGCTAGTCAGGAAACTGTTGTTCTGCAGACAGAAAGTATGCTTGCTAAAGTTGAAGGCTTATTACAACTCGCAGGCAGTGATAAAAAACATATTCTTTCGGCTACGGTATATTTGCGCGATATGAAGGATTTCACTGCCATGAACAGCGTTTGGGACAAATGGGTTCCTGAAGGTTACGCACCTGCGAGAGCATGTGTCGAAGCACGAATTGCACACCCCGATCTCCTTGTCGAGATCTCTGTAATTGCAGCCAAACGACAAGAGTAATTGACGTCAATTCAATGGATGTTGGTGCATAAAAATTTATGAGTTACCGACATATAAAGCAACTAACTGGCATAACATTGAAACCATATCTGGAGAATGGAGTTTGCAATGGAGCGATTCTTTAAATATTCACTGACAATATTGATCAGTATGTTGGCAGCAGGAGAATTTTTTCAGGTCATCATGCGTTACATCTTGGAAATACCTGTCATGGGCCTAGAAGAGATTCTAGTATACCCGACGCTATGGCTCTATTTCCTCGGAAGTGTCAACGCTTCAAGGGAAGATACCCAAATAAAAGCCAATGTCCTTGATGTTTTTATTAATAGCGACAGGGCGAAGCTGATTGTTCGTGTTTTTGCCGATTTGATGGGTGTAATAGTCTCTTTTTGGTTTACCTACTGGTCTTGGGATTACTTTCGTTATGCTCTGAAGGTCTGGAAAGAAAGCCCAACTCTCTATATACCCACCTTTTACGCGGAATGTTCGTTTTTCATAGGTCTTCTATTGATGACTACGTTCGCGCTGATTTACTTAATAAGAAATATTGGAAAATTATTAGAATTCGAGAAAATCGAGAAATTTGAGCAAGTTGAGCAAGGAGCGTAACGATGGACATTGTAACCATTTCACTCATTTCTCTGGGAATACTTGTTGTATTACTCAGCTTCGGCGTACCACTACCATACTGTTTCGGTGGAGCTCTCATGTTTATGTGTAGTTTTGGTGGCGGCACAATGAAAGGGACAATGGCTTGGGGGTTCTCTCAGCTTGCCAATCCAGTGCTTCTCTGTATTCCTCTTTTTGTTTTTGCTGGAGCCATCATGAGCGAAAGTGGCATCGCTAATAGCCTGCTCCGGTTTGTTAATGTCTTTGTAGGCAGATTTCGTGGTGGCTTAGGTGTTGTAGCTACGCTTAGCTGTGCCATCATAGGAGCAATTTCAGGAAGTGGCCTGACTGGTGTCGCTGCCACAGGCCCCCTGCTCATACCTGAGATGGAAGGAAAAGGGTACCCTCGTGGTTATGCTACAGCTCTGGTGGCAAATTCATCTATACTTGGCCTTCTCATACCACCCAGTGTAACTATGATCCTCTATGGCTGGGTCACAGATACCTCTATTCTGGCCTGTTTTCTGGCAACTCTTGGTCCGGGTTTATTGATTACTGCACTCTTTTGTATCGTTAATCTGGTAATAGCTAGAAAGTTCCCATTGATTCTCGATCCACCAAAGACCGTCAAGGAAACGGCAAAAGAAGGAGTTAAGCATACCTCCCGTGCTCTACCAGCGATGATTATGCCTGTAATTATTCTTGGTGGAATTTATGGCGGTATTATGACTCCAACAGAGGCAGCTGCCGTAGCTGTTGTATATGGGATTCCTGTTGGTTTTCTAATTTATAAGGGATTGACAATGGATGCATTTCTCAATGCGGCCAAAAACTCTGCAACAGCAGTAGGCTCAATCATGGTGATGATCATCTTCAGTCTGATGCTCAGCCAGATATTTGTTATGGAAGATGTGCCCCAGGCTTTAGTGGAAGGAATTTTTGCTATAACTACCAATAAAGTATTGCTGCTTATAATTATTAACTTCCTTCTGTTTTTTGTCGGTATGATTGTTAATGATTCAACGTCAATTATTCTCATGGGTCCGCTCCTTCTCCCTTTGATGAATGCAATAGGAATCAGTCCCGTTCAATTTGCCGCCATTATGGGTGTCAATACAGCTATGGGGGGAGTAACCCCTCCCTATGCTTCTATTCTTTACTTTGGCATGCGAATAGGTAATGCAGAATTTCGTGACGTCATAAAACCAGCTATGATTCTTATAGGAGTTGGGTATATTCCTGTGGTTTTTCTAACGTCTTTTTGGCCGAATTTATCTCTCTATTTTCCAAGTCTTTTTGGTTATTAACATCGACTTGTCAAATAGGGCCATTGAGGAAATTGAATCTCTATAAAAGATGGAAATATCAGTTTCTAAACACTCAATCAATTAACACGAGGGGATGTAAAAAATGAAAACACGTCATATGATCAGGTTTGCTATTCTTTGTAGCTTTTTAGTATTGTTGACGGGAGTTGTGCAGGCAAAAACTTTGAAAGTTTCCCATGTACGTCCACAGGACACTGCTATCGATAAAGATCTTCGGTGGTTTGCTGAAAAGCTGGAAGAGATGAGTGGGGGTAATCTAAAAGCCAAAATTTATCCGTCCAGCTCTTTAGGTGACTTTACCGTTGTACAGGAACGAATCAGTTTAGGTGCAATCGATATGGCCTGTCAACCAGCAGCATCAGCAGCCGACAAACGTTTTCAGTTAGCCTATTTCCCCTACATGCTGAAAAATTGGGTACAAGCGAAGAAAAACTATGGAGTGGATGGGCCGTTGCGTAAGGTTGTGGCTGATCTTTATGCTGAACAGAATATCCAGCTACTTGCAGTTTATCCAGTTTATTTTGGAGGGATTGCCTTAAATCGAGAACCGGCTTCACCTGGTGACCCAAATGCAGCCAAAGGAATCAAGCTTCGAGTACCACCTTTGAAAACCTTTCAACTTTTAGCTGATAACACCGGCTACTTGGGAACCCCAATTCCTTTTTCTGATGCCTTCACCGCAGTTCAAACCGGAGTTGTTGACGGTGTAATTGGCTCTGGCGCCGAAGGTTATTATGCTTCTTTTAAAGATGTAACAAAATATTACATCCCTTCAAACACCCATTTTGAAGTATGGTTCCTCATTGTCAACAAGGAATACTTTGATGGTTTGGGAGATGATCTGAAAAAGCAATTCTCAGATACGGCCAGTCAGTTTGAAGATCATCGCTGGACAACCGCGGAAAAAGATCAGGCTGCCAACGAAAAACGACTGGCGGATTATGGAGCAAAAATCGTTCCAATCACCGATGAGCAGATTGCTACAATTGAAGAAAAAATTCATAAAACAGTATGGCCTGCAGTTCTTGAAGATGTTGGCAAGGAATGGGGACAGAGCATACTTGGCAGCATTGTAAAGTAAAATATAGATACCTATCCCCAGCAGATTAATTGCGGGGATAGGTTAAGATATAAAACCACATAAATTAAAATTAATCTCTTCGCATAGTTAATTGATTCTATGCAATTTTATATGCAAAGATCTTCTCGATTTTTGGATCCGTCGTAGTGGTCGTGGACTAGCCACGCGTTCTAGCTTACCAGTTTATTTTTATTGTTGTTTTCGCCTTAAATAGGTGAGGTTTTTGCAACCTTCTTGACTGTAAGAGCCCACTTAAATTACTAAATGAAATGTCTAGTAACATATATGTGGTAAAGGAATAAATTTTCTTTAAAATCGACTCAGTGGATAATCATCTCACTAAATTCTGTAAATATGAAAATGCTAGAAATGAATGTTAGTTGATGGAAATTTACATCAAAACTTTTTATCTGTTTTGCGGCTACAATTTTGGTCTCAATTGTAACCATTTCCACCTTTTTTTTAAAAGAGTCAGTTTAGGGTATGCATTTCGTTGGGAAAAGCACCCTGATAGGCAGTCATACAGCCGTCTAAAATGCATTTGAAATGTACCGCCGGAAAAAGAAGGAGAATTGGCTAGCGATCTCACCACTCTTGAAAGCATTATAAAACCCAAAAACGACCCTGTGTTACTTCTAGATGATGAGAAACGTTTAACCAAGGAACCCTTGTCGATCAAAAGGGCTTACGAACAAAGTCCGGCGGCTGTGCAGCAATGGCTGGATGAAACCTAACCTGATATTAAGAATCCGGCTCAGGCAGAAGGTGCTGAGATTTATTTGGGAGACAAAAGCGGAGTAAGGAATGACTGTCAACACAGTCGAGGCTATGCGCCGAAAGGAAAGACACCTGTTGTCGATATAAATTCCAAGCGCTTTTCCCTATTATCAATCCGGCGGGCTTTTTTATCAGCCACAACACACACTAACTGTCTGATTTTAAATGATTTTAAAGTTACAAATTTAACCTAAATGCCCACCGGATTAATAACATGATCTCAGCAATCAACAATCGTGGTCTTGTTCGTTTCATGATCTACAAGGAGACAATGACGATACGAGTCTTGTTGAACTTCATGAAACGATTGATCAAGGATGCAGATCGTAAGGTGTATTGGATTCTCGACAATCTTCGAGTATACCACGCTAATCTGGTTACAGCCTGGTTGGAAAAACAAAAGCATGAAATTGAGGTGTTTTATCTGCCAGCATACTCACCTGAACTCAATCCTGATGAGTATCTGAATTGCGATGTCAAGGCAGGAATAAAGAAATCCATTCCTGCGCGAGGCGAGAAACTCTTTGAAGGGAAAGTACTTGGCCATATGAAAATGCTGCAGCAGAAACCTACAATGGTTGCAAAATATTGTAAGCATCAGAAGATTGCTTATATCGCATAAACCTATTTGCCCACCGTGTTATTAATCCGGTGGGCAAATACGTCTAATCCGGATGCCGCTTTCGGGTTCGCATCTGACTATCTGGCTGTTTTTACCTCAATCAATTTGACGCCTAACTAAAATATACGAAAAGTTTAAGTCTAAATGCCCGCCGGATTAATAATGTATTTATTGCGAGCCTTTCTAATGTTAAACAAGAAGTAGTTATGGGGGGAGGACACCAATAAGCGTCCTTTTCTTTTCCATCGAAAATGCAGCAACCTAGGAAAAATAAGTGATAAATATACTGATTCTTGCAACTGGGGGTACAATTGTCTGCTCCGACCACGGTCAGGGGCTGCGGCCGCACTACACGGTTGAAGACCTGTTAAAACGCATGCAGCCCGACCTTTTGGAGCGAAACGTGGTGGGCAAGAGTGTCATGAATATAGACAGCTCCAACATGACCCCCGACGCCTGGCTGACCATAGCCCGTCAGATCGTCGAGGCTAGTGAAGACTATGACGGATTTGTCATAACCCACGGAACCGACACCATGGCGTATTCCAGTGCCGCCCTCACCTATCTGCTGCAGGGGGTGGACAAGCCGGTTGTCCTGACGGGAGCCCAGTATTCAATGGCCGACAGCAAGACCGATGCTCTTCAAAATCTGCATGACGCCCTGCTCCTGGCAGGGGAAAATATCTCAGGGGTTTTCATCGTTTTTGATGGAAAGGTAATCAACGGTACCCGTGCAATCAAAACCAAGACCCGCAGCTACGACGCCTTTGAGTCCGTCAACTATCCCCTGGTTGCCTGGATCAAGCACAACAGGATTAAGTACACAGAATCGGTCAGGAGGGTCTTTGCAAAGAATCAGCTATCGGAGGAAAAAAGGTCTAACCTGAAAAATCTAGTCTCCGGTCTGGAGGAAAACATCCTGGTGCTGAAACTGTTTCCCGGCCTGCACCCAAAGATATTCGATTTTATTCGAGATAACTACAAAGGCGTGATCATCGAGAGCTACGGTACGGGTGGCATCTCCACGGAAATACTGGATCTGGCTGGCCGGGTCGATAAACTTGTCGAAGACGGGATTATCGTGGCAATAACAACTCAATGCCTCAAAGAAGGAGTAGATCTGCAGGTCTACGAAGTGGGCCGCAAACTTCCACTTGAAAAAATAATCTACGCCAGAGACATGAATACCGACGCCCTGGTTCCTAAACTGATGTGGGCCATGGGCAAAACAGAGGTGTTTGCGGAGATTAAAAATCTGGTAGAAACCCCGGTGAGAGACGATTTGATCATAGCCGGCAACAACCACGACTGAGCTACATTCTGAAAATGTTCGAGCGATAAAAAAAGGAACAAAATAATGTTCGTTAAAAAAAATATTATAAAACAAGCTGCCAGGACAACGGGAACCAATGAAGAGGATCTCGCCATTTTCCTTGCCGAAAGCAAACAGCGTACCTATGAGCCCAATGAGTGGCTTTTTCATGAATCGACACCTCGGCAGTGAGCTGGAATTGTTCTAGAAGGTGATATAGAGCTGTTGCGAGGGATGCCCGGCTCTTCGCTCCACGTGGGCACCATGGTTACCGGTGCCCTCATCAGTGAAGGAGCCTTTCTCGACGGCAACTCCCACAGCAGTGGTGCTTTTACCAGCAACGGGGCTGTAGTCTGGCAGATTTCCAGCGGGAAAAACGAATCATTCCGAACAAACAAAACCGAACTTTTTTACTGCATCGTCTCCAGGATTGCAGTGGGGATCAATCGCCGATTGCGATTGCTTATTAAGCAGATGTATGACCTAAAAAAAGATGCGGTGGTACTCGGTGGTTTTGTCTCGAACATGACTCTTTCGGCACCCAGGAAATTCCCGACAATGTCTACTCCGGTGTGCAGACCCAGAGTTTAATTTTGAGAAAATAGAATCTTTTGAATTCGCTATGACAATTTTTTTGTTTGAAATTAAGTTGACTATAGCGAAATTGTGATCCTCATCCGTTTTCCGGACCAGTCAAAGTTTGAATTTTCTGATGTTCTTGCCGGAACTCCTGTGGCGTTAAATTTCCTAGCGATGAATGTGGCCTGAATTCATTGTATTCTTTCTGTCAGACCTCTATTTTCTTTTTAGCATTGCTGAGTGAAAGAAACCAGTTGGTATTCTGGCATTCATCGAGAAAACTCCCATTGAACGATTCTATCAACGCGTCACCAGTAGGTTGACCAAGACGACTGTAATCAAGCGCAACGCCTTGTTCATATGCCCATTTGTCCAATTCTTTCGAGATGAATTCAGGGCCGTTGTCGACAAATATACGCTTCGGACAGCGCCCTCCAAAGAGGCGCTGTCGTTCAAGCACAGTCACGACATCCAGACCTTTAATGGATAGATCGGCGAAAATATCCAGACATTCCATAGAATTATCGACTATAGTTAGCGCCCTGATGCGGCGGCCATTGAACAGATTGTCGGAGACGAAATCCATCGAACAGAAGTAGTGAAAATTGCGCGCGGATGGGCGTATTGCACGATGAGCCGCCGCTACGCCACCCGGGCTCGACGCTTCTTACTCAGATGCAATCCTTCTTCACAATAAACCCGATATACACGCTTGTGGTTGACGTGCCACCCTTCACGTCTGAGCAGCGTGTGGATTCTCTGGTAACCATAGCAGATTCGGACTGTAGCTATCTCACAAATGCGCTGTTTCAAGACTCGGTCATTTTTCACAGACTTATATAAGTAGACTGAACGGGACAGGCCAACTAATGAACAACCTCCATTTCCCGACACAGTAGCGAAGATTAAGGACATCAACAAGTTCTCTTTTCTTGAATGGTTTCAGAACTTTTTTGAGAGCACGTGCTGGAGCATCTGTTTATCAAGGCTGAGATCAGCAACAAGCTTTTCTCAGCTGCCGATTTTCTTTCTCAAAATGTTTCAGACGTCTCAGCTCACAGGGGCCGAGCCCGCCATATTTTTTCTTCCAGTTATAAAAGGTAGCCTAGGTGATTCCCATCTTCCGGCATACCTCCTCGACTTTGGTCCCCGTCTCTGCCTGCTTGAGTGCAAAGCAAAGGTGATTTGCTCTTCTGTAAATTTCAATCTTTTCATGGCTCATTACCTCCCTGGGCTTTGGAGCAGTTTGCCTGAAAATCTCAAATTTTGATATGGCCAGCTTTCAGGGAGGATGTCAGTTGTCCTTGTTAACACGTTGAAATGTAATCGATTTCATCTTGTCGCAACTCGAAATGAGCAATGGAGAAAGTTGTGTAATTACTTCCAAGGTCTATTAAAATGTTGTATCATTATTGGACATGTTTTTTTGTGTGTGGCAAGTTTCCTCAGTTTTCAGTTTAATGGTTCTGATATGAAGTATCAAACAGCACGAGATGTAATACCAAGTAGCGAAAGGATGCAGCGGGAAATAATTGCCTCACACAAGCGTTCACAGCAATATGGAATAAACCGTGAAAAACGAGATAAGAACCAAGTTAGATTATCTCCGGCTGAGTTCGATGCTAAGGTGGAAAAAAATAAGGAAATTCTTACGGTTGTTATTCCCAGTATATCTGATTTTTATGAATTACTCTCCCCAGAGGAATTCATGGTTGCTTATGTAAGTGGTGACGGATATATCCTCCATGTTGCTGGTAGTGAAAAGGTAAAGTCAGCGTTTGCAAAAAGGCAAGGCTTACCAGGATATCGCTGGAAAGAAGAAGATGTTGGCGCGACCGCAATAAGTATTTGCCTCAAAAGAAAAATTCCTATTCAACTCAACGCTCAAGACTATTATTGTCGGCAGGCACATGGTTCCTGCAGCTGTGCAGCGCCAGTTTTCGGAAAACAGGACAATCTTGATGGAGTCCTAGTTGTAGTGGGATTAAATAGTGTGTTCCATCCTAACACTCTTGTTATGATTACCATGGCTGCGCGTTCCATTGAAAAGCATATGCGTTTGCTCAGGAGGAACCATGAAAAATTACTCTACACAGGTTTTCTTGATAGCGTAATTGAATCTGCAGAAACTGGTATTCTCACTCTCGATAGAGAAATGCGAATTTTGAAGATAAACAAAAAAGGCAACCAAATTCTAAAACAACGTGGTCTTGATGGAAAACAAAATTCGATAATTGAAAGTTTGAGTCTTAACTTGGAAGACATTCAACTAAACCCAAAAAATTGGAAGGAACGCGAAGTCAGTCTTCAAATAGACAAGCAAGATGTCCATTTGTATTATTCCGCTCGGCCTGTAGTTTCCGAAAAAAATGAATTGCTTGGGGCAGTATTGTTTTTCAATGAATTCAAAGATATTAAAAAACTTGCAAACAAAGTTTCAGGTACAAAAGCAATTTTTACATTTGATCTTTTAGTTGGCAGCTCTAAGTCATTTAGAAAATCAATAGATCTGGCTATTCGTGCTTCACAGTCCTCATCCACAGTACTATTGCTTGGAGAAACAGGCACTGGTAAAGAACTTTTTGCACAAGCAATCCATAATGGTAGTAAGCGCCGAGAACAAGCATTCATACCTATAAACTGTGGCGCAATACCTAGCGAACTTCTGGAGAGTGAACTCTTTGGCTATGTTGGTGGAGCCTTTACTGGTGCCTCGAAAAATGGCAGACCAGGTAAGTTTGAATTAGCAGATGGTGGCACAATTCTTCTGGACGAAATCGGGGATATGCAGCACGACATGCAAGTTAAACTACTTCGTGTCTTGCAGACAGGTGAGGTACAGCGCATTGGTGCCAACAAGGTTAGTAGAATTGATGCTAGAATAATAGCAGCTACACATGTTGATTTGCAAAAGGCAATTAAACACAATCGCTTCCGTACGGATCTATTTTATAGACTAAATATTATCGAAATAACTCTTCCACCACTTCGCGAGAGAGGTCCGGAGGATATCGAAGCTCTTGCTCTGCACTTTATTAAACGTTTTAGTCCTGGAACTTCGCTTTCTTCCGATGCGCTTGAAAAACTGGTAAATTACAGCTGGCCTGGAAATGTACGGGAACTTGAGAATACAATAGAGAGAGGTTTACATCTTTGTGATAGTGGGAAGCTGCAGGCTACCCATATTGACCTCCAGGTTAAATCCACTGTTCCAAACAAAGGAACTTCAGGAACTCTGCGCGAAATGGAACAAGAATTAATTAATACAACAATCAATGCGTGCCATGGAAATATGGCCCAATCAGCCAAGATCTTGGGGGTTTCACGTACAACTCTGTATCGAAAGGTTAAGGAATTTGGGATTGAGACGGTTTAACTGCTAGCATCAATAATATATGTTTACAGATAATTTCAGTTAGAACTGAATAAAATCAATTTCTTGTCAACAAAAACACGAGTCATTTTTTATGCCCGAGATAACACAACATGGAACAAAAAAGGAAAAAATGATTTTTAAGTAATGAAAATATATGTATATCAATATGTTATTCTGTGTACAGAACGGATTCCGGATTTTGACCACTGGTCGTCAACTTCTGTCAATATAGTTGTCGCATTATCCTGATTTTTATTTAATAGAAGGAGCCACAAAAAGGCATACCAAAATTATTTGGTATGCCTTTTTTCTTTACGGGAACTTTTTCATCCCCTTCTTTGAGGTAGAGCCAATAATCTTGGTCGTTCTATCGGAAATATCTATGGATTTGCTGGGATATATCTATAAACAGTATTTGTAATTGTCAGATATTTAAATAATATTCGTTTTTTCTGTTAGAAAAACAATATCCCTGGGACAGTTGCGTTGATTGGCTTCGTTATGTTCGGGAAAACACCATTTACATGATGTCTATTCGCGTCACTCAATGTCCACTCACATCATAATCAGGGCGACCTCCTTACATAAGTCATTTGGAGCAGTACAGGCTTTGCATGACGTGAGCCTGTCAATTAAAAGGGGGGAGGTGGTGGCTCTTATTGGTGATAATGGTGCCGGTAAATCAACCATCAGTAAAATACTCTCAGGGGTGTTACGCCCCGATTCCGGTTCCCTGCAGATAAATGGAGATGAGGTCAACCTCCGGCACTACTCGGTGCATAAGGCACGTTCACTTGGCATAGAGACGGTCTATCAGGATCATTGTCTGGGAGAAAAACAACCGTTATGGCGAAATATCTTTGTCGGTCGCCATATACGGAATGGTCTTGGTTTCATTGATGTCGCCAAAGAGAAAAAAATGACTCTGCACCTGTTGCAACAAAGCCTCGGCTTGCGTGGTGTCGGGGTATCTGCCGATGCCCTGGTCAGTACCCTGTCGGGGGGAGAACGCCAAGGGCTGGCAATTGGCCGGGCAATGCTCTTTAACTCGAATCTTACGATTCTTGATGAGCCGACCACCGCCCTGGCGGTGAAAGAGGTCGGCAGGGTCTTGAAGTTTGTCAGGTCAATCCCAGAGAACGGTAAATCCGCATTGTTTATTTCCCATAACCTGCATCACGTCCATGAAGTTGCCGACCGTTTCCTCTTTGTCGATAGAGGTACAATTGTCCATCAGAGCCTGCAGGAAAAGACAAGTGTCGCCGAGCTCTTTGAAAGACTTGAAGAGTATTCCGCAAACTCTGCAATCAGAGGCGATAAATAACTGTATGAAGACGTTATACCGATACCGCTTCCAGTGCGGCATTCTCTCGCTTTTGGTAGGGCTCCTTGGCCTGTTTATCCACCTCAGCCCGCAGACCTTCCTGCATAGCCGCATCTATATAGCGTTTATGTCCACTATCCCTTTTGCCGCACTTCTGGCGCTGGGGCTCACCTTGCTTATCGTTGCAGGAGAGCTTGATTTGTCTTTTCCGGCGATCATGGCAGTTTCCGGCTTCTGTTTCTCCTCGATCTCGCAGGCTACGGCAAGCCCTGTGCTTGGTCTTTTCGGTGCTTTGGCTACAGGGTCTCTTGCCGGTTTATGTAACGGCTTGATCGTCGTGAAGATTGGAGTTCCCGCCATCATTGCAACAATAGGAACGCAATTTTTCTGGCGGGGCACCGCAACCCTTCTCGCCGATGGTCTTGCCGTTAACTTAACAGAACTGCGGGAGACGGCGTTGCACCATATACTGGTTGGCCGGCTCTTTGACTGCTTACCCATGCAGAGTCTCTGGTGTCTGGTGATTGCTCTGTTTTTTTGGATGATCCTCAACAGGCACATATGGGGAGACGATATTCGCTTTATCGGCGATGACATAACCACCGCGACAATGATGGGAGTGAAGACGGATAATGTCCGCATCGGGCTTTTTATCACGATGGGGCTGATGAGCGCCCTGGCATCGGTCATGGTCTGTCTGGAAATGGCCAGCTGGTGGCCCACCCAGGGCGAAGGGTATCTACTCATTGTCTTTGCTGCGATATTTCTAGGCGGGACGTCGGTTTTTGGTGGGCAGGGAACCATTTTCGGCACGATAACAGGATCGATCATCATAGGAATACTGGAGGCCGGGATCATCAGTGGCGGTCTGTCCGGGTACTGGACACGGCTTGCACATGGCCTGGTGATAGTGGTTTCCGTCTCTGTCTATGCGGTGGCTTTGAAAACTCGACGAACCTGAGAGCCTTCAACTTTTCGATTTATAAAAGGAATGACAAAATAATATGCGATACGCAGGAATAGATATCGGCTCACGCACAATTGAGTTGGTGGTGATTGATGAAGCGGGGCAAATAGTTGGTAGCCGGCAGGCGGATAGCGGTTTCAATCCCATGGTCAGAGCTAAAGAAATGACCCGCGAACTTACCTACGACTCCATTATGGCAACCGGTTATGGGCGCAACCTCTTTGAAATCTCTTTTGATGCACCAACCGTAACTGAAATCAAAGCTCATGCCGTCGGCGCCCGGGTCCTTTTTCCTGGGGGAACCACCGTCCTTGATATTGGTGGTCAGGACAGTAAAGCCATATCGGTTCTCGGCAATGGCAGGGTGAAAAAATTTGAAATGAATGACCGGTGTGCTGCGGGAACCGGGAAGTTTATGGAGATCATGGCGAGGTCTCTCGGGTTTGAGATTGATACCTTTGGAGATGAAGCGCTTCAGTTCAAGAATGAGCTGACTATTTCCAGCATGTGTACCGTTTTTGCCGAATCAGAGGTTACGTCTCTGATCGCTCAGGGCTGCAGTCCGCAAGATATTGCCATGGCTCTGCACAAAAGTGTCATAGGTCGGGTTGTGCAAATGCTCAAACGGGTTTTAGGGGACGGTGATATCGTCTTCACCGGAGGAGTTGCGCTTAACCGGTGTATGCAGCAACTCCTGGCGGATAAACTGGATCGCAAGGTGCTCGTCCCCGATGATCCGCAGCTGGTCGGCGCTCTGGGAGCCGCGTTTCTTGCCAGGGACGCCGGGTAAAGAATGGTTAAGAATAAGGGGTGGCACATCTGATTGGCTGTGTTGAAAAAGTTGTGACCGAAAAGTGTAAGGATATGGAATGAAATCAGCAATTATGAACAATCTGCAACAGATATCGGAACAGAACCTTGTGGATATTGAGCAGGCCAGGGAGAATGGACAAACAGCTGTCGGCTTTTATTGCCTCTACTCACCGATGGAGATCGCTGTTGCCGGGGGAGCCATACCGCTTCCCCTCTGTGGAACGCGCAACGACCCCGTTGCAGCTGCGGAAGAGACGTTACCCCGCAATCTCTGTCCCCTCATAAAAAGCAGCTACGGCTTTGCAGTAAGCGACACCTGCGCCTATTTTCGTGCCTCGGACATCATCATCGGCGACACGACATGTGATGGCAAAAAGAAAATGTTTGAGTTGCTCTCCAGACAGAAAACAACTCATGTGCTGCAGCTACCACAGAACCAGGACGCCGAACTGTCCATGTCGCTCTGGCGCAGTGAGCTGGAACGTTTCAAGAAAATCATTGAAGATGCAACCAAGGTCGCGATTGATGATACCCGTCTCCGTTCCGCCATTTCCCTGATGAACAGAGAACGTCAGGCTCGGAAGACTCTTATGGATGTGAATAAGGCAATACCTGCTCCTCTCAAGGGTACCCAGATGCTGGAGGTACTTTTCAAGGTCGGATTCCTTGCAGATAAAAAAATGGGTATCTCGTTTATGGAAGAGGTTACGGCCAAGGCTCGGGAAGGTGCTTTTCTTCCCGATACGTCAGCGCCCGGCAAAGCAAAACGTATCTTATTGACCGGTGTTCCGGTCGGCCTGGGCAGTGACAAGGTCGTCAAGATCATCGAGCAGCTCGGTGCTGACGTTGTGGCCTTTGAAAACTGTTCAGGATACAAACAGGCCTTTACTGTGGATGAGAGCAAGCCCCCGATGGAGGCACTGGCGGAGCAATACCTTGCCACTCCCTGCTCGGTCATGAGCCCCAACCTCGGACGTTTTGCGCTCTTGGCGGAGATGATCCGAGACTTTCATGTGGATGGTGTTATCGACCTTACCTGGCAGGCATGTCACACCTACAACGTGGAAGCGTTTCTGGTGGATGAATTCGTCCAGGAATCTTCTGGTCTGCCGACACTGCATCTTGAAACCGATTATGCAGAAAGTGACTCCGAACAGTTGAGGGTGCGCATCGAGGCCTATCTTGAAATGCTTTAGGTTGTAATCGGATGACCTCAGAAATAGTGGTATCGAACACTTATTTAAAATGAGAACAGTACGCTACGTATAAACCTTACAATACTATCTGGAGAAGACATGGGAAAGAAATCAGCTAAAATTTTCGCAGTTATGGCAATATGGTTGGTTATGATCACAACGAATGCGCTGGCAGGAGATAAGCTCCCGCAACTCGGTCAGGGTATTACCATCTGGTTTGATACGGGTGGCCCGGTCGGCGGCCCTTATAACACAATCGTACAAAATGGCGCCATGCAGGCCGCAAGTGACTTAGGTGCGGAGGTTAAATATCTTTATTCGGACTGGAATCCGGAAAAAGTTGTAGAGAATTTCAAGAAATCAATGGCCGCATCACCAGATGGTATTGTGTTGATGGGGTTGCCCGGTGATGACCCGCTGGCCCCTTTTATCGATGAAGCTTTCAATAAAGGTATAACCGTAACCTGTGTAGACACAGGTCTTCCTGCGACACTGCAGAAATACAAGTCCAAAGGTTTTGGATTCATCGGTACAGATTACGACCAAATGGGCACCAGCTTGGCAGAAGAGTCTTTAAGACGCGCTGGTCTGAAGAAAGGAGATCGGGCGATGATTTGGGGGCTGAAGCGTCTTGAAGATAGGGGACGGAGAGCACGGGCCATGATCCGGACCCTGAAAGAGGCCGGTATCGTAGTCGACTATATTGAGATCAGCCCGGAAGTCGACAAGGATTCAGCCATGGGAACTCCCATTGTCACCGGCTACCTCTCAAGTCACCCCGACTGCAAGATGATGTTGATAGACCACGGTGCCCTCACCTCCCAAACGGAAAATTTCCTCAGAACTGCAGGCATCAAACCGGATGAGATCTTTGTGGGAGGTTTTTCCCTCTCTCCTGCCACCGCCACAGCCATTGAAAATGGTTATGTCGATCTGGTTTCAGAGATGCAGCCTTATCTGCTCGGGTATTTGTCCGTTGCCCAGATCGTATTTACCCGAAAATACGGATTTACCGGTCTCGAGCTCGATACCGGGGGCGGTTTGGTACATAAAGACAACATTGGCCTGGTCGCGCCGCTGGCAAATAAAGGGATTCGATAGTCGGCGCTATCACGGCCTGTCCAGAGGAAAGATCATGCTTAAACCTCTTGCGCTGAGATTACAACCCGGCCAGGACCTGAAAGTTGAACTCGACACCCTGGTGCAGATCCGCAACATAGAAGCTGCCTGTATCATCACCCGAGCAGGTTTTGACCAGCAGAAAAATTCAAGAGGCGGGTCTCGCCTGGATGCCATATACCAAGAGCGCTGAATTGGCAAGCAAAGTCGGACTTTGGACAAAGGGAAGGTCGTTGCCGTCTACTTTTGCAGCAACTGTTTCCGGTTTTTCACTTCCTAAGCGGTGACGATTGTGGATATACGCCTTGAGAATGTAGTGTTTCGATATAGTGAAGAAGTGACAGCACTGAGCAATATTTCTCTTATTATCCACCAGGGTGAACGTATTGCGTTGATCGGACCCAACGGCTCAGGCAAAACGAGTCTTGCCAAACATCTGAACGGGCTTTTACGACCATCGGGAGGCAGGGGCCGGATCGGCGGCCAGCAAACAGAGAAGTTGAACGTGGCTGCATTGTCACGAAAGGTCGCCTTGTCTTTCCAGAACCCCGATGATCAAATCTCAAAACGCCGGGTATGGGACGAGGTTGCCTTTGGTCCTGAAAATCTGCACTACGCAAAGGATCGAGTCCACAGTCTTGTGGAAAAGTCCCTCTCGCTCTTTGCCCTTGGACCGCTGGCCAGTTCCAACCCCTATGACCTTGGTTACAGTGAACGTAAACGGGTTACACTGGCCTCGATTGTTGCAATGGATACTCCTGTTGTTGTCTTCGACGAACCAACGGCAGGGATGGATGCGAGGGAATTGGGTCTGTTAAAAGCAGTTCTTGATCAGCTCAAGAAAGAGCAGAAGACCGTTATCATAATCAGCCATGACATGGATTTTGTCGCAGAACAGATTGGTCGGGTAGTATGTTTGAACAATGGAAGAATCCTGTTTGATGGCCCCTCCAGTACTGCTTTTCGCAACAAAGACTTGTTGGAATCATGCAGCCTACGCCAACCGCAGATTGCTCGGTTAAGCTCCTTTTTTGAGCTCGATGAACTGGCTTTGACTCCTGAGACGTTTGTGCGGGCTCTTAAGTAGGCAACAAAAAGCAACAACATGAATCAGGGGAATAAATGAGACTCTGCTTCACCTGTTTTATTGTCAATAAGGACTTTGGTAACACCCTTTTAAAAATGGTGTATAAAAATAGAATGAAATAAATGTTTGTGAAATGTAACGGCGAACCTGGATTGCTTAAAATACAAGGGTTGTATCCCAACCAAAAAGAATGACGATGCAACGGAATGTGTCAATGAAAATGAGACACCTTTGTTGGTAATTTAGACTACCTTCTTTGTGTTGATACGAGTAGCATGTTGGCCATAACAGTCAAGGCCAAGCCCTTCGGGTAACTCCGCTGCGCTCCGTTAACCTTGAATGCCATGACCAACATACTGAACCTATGTTTGTTATTGAGAAAACAAAAATTCATTTTGTTTTTTCATTAGTTGCCTGCAATTTCGGAGGATTAATCCAGGCCGCGTTCGGTACGGCTAGCGGCTGTGGGATTTTGCCTTTAAACCGTTGCGGATGCTTTTTGAAAGCCGTTGCCAATACAGCGGCCCGCTGTCGTAATATCTTCTGATCCTC
>NZ_FNJI01000066.1 GCF_900104445.1 Desulforhopalus singaporensis
TGGTGGTTTTGTCATAACAATTCAAGGAGTCCTACCATGCTTGAAGCACTACTTGAGTTTTTCAAGTCCACAGGTTTATACGGATTGACTCCGGGGGCGATCACCATGCTGCTGGTTGGTTGTGTTCTGCTTTACCTGGCTATAGTGAAAAGGTTTGAACCGCTTCTCCTCGTGCCCATCGCCTTCGGCGTAATACTGACCAACCTGCCGCTCGCCGGATTGATGGCCGAACCGGTGCTGGAAGTAAAGGATAATCTCATCCATACGGTACAGCCCGGCGGGCTGCTCTACTACCTCTTCCAGGGCGACCACCTCGGCATCTTCCCCCCCCTGATCTTCATGGGGGTTGGGGCAATGACCGACTTTGGCCCGCTTATCGCCAACCCAAAGTCGCTGCTGCTCGGAGCAGCAGCACAATTCGGCATATTTATCACTTTTATAGGAGCCATTTCCTCAGGATTGTTCACCGCCCAGGAAGCGGCGTCAATCGGTATTATCGGCGGAGCGGACGGCCCTACCGCAATATTTTTATCGTCGAAACTCTCCCCCCATCTCCTCGGACCGATCGCCATAGCCGCATACTCCTATATGGCGCTGGTTCCGATTATTCAGCCGCCGATAATGCGGTTGCTGACCAGCCGGGAAGAACGATCCATCAAGATGACGCAACTGCGTACCGTGACAACCAGAGAGAAAATCATCTTTCCGATTATTGTCACGGTCATCGTCTCCCTGATGGTGCCTCCGGCGGCGACACTCATCGGCATGCTGATGCTGGGAAACCTGTTCAGGGAGTGCGGAGTGGTGGGCCGCCTTGAGGACACCGCCAAGAATGCCCTTATCAACATCATAACTATTTTTCTGGGAATAACTGTCGGCGCAACGGCCACGGCGGAACAGTTCCTGAAAATTGAAACCCTTGCCATTCTCTGCCTGGGCGTTGTCGCCTTCGGAATAGGAACAGCCTCCGGGGTACTGCTGGCAAAACTGATGAACAGGGTTTTCCGGATGAACATCAACCCGCTCATTGGCTCTGCCGGCGTGTCCGCAGTGCCAATGGCCGCCAGGGTCTCACAGGTTGTCGGGCAAAAGGAGGATCCCGGCAATTTTCTGCTCATGCATGCCATGGGGCCCAATGTCGCAGGTGTTATCGGTTCGGCCGTATCCGCCGGAGTGCTGCTGTCAATATTCGGCGGCTGATTTAAACGTTAAATTTATTGCCTTTGGAGGCGTTACGATATGCAAAATATAACAACAACCCAAAAACAAGGTCCGCTTTCCGGTGTTACAGTCATAGACCTGACTCGTGTGCTGGCCGGTCCATACTGCACCATGGTTCTTTCTGATCTCGGCGCGCGCGTCATAAAAGTGGAAAATCCGAACGGGGGCGACGACTCACGTCATATCGGCCCTTTTGTCGGATCAGGACAAACTACAAAATCGGCCTATTTCATGAGCCTTAACCGGGATAAAGAATCAATAGCACTTGACCTGAAAAACGATGACGACCGCAAGATCCTCTTCGCCCTTCTCAGGAATGCCGATGTCATTATTGAAAATTTTCGGCCAGGCGTCATGGAAAAACTGGGGTTAGGCTGGGATGTACTAAAAACCAGGTATCCTGAACTGATCTATGCTGCCGTTTCCGGTTTTGGACAATCTGGCCCTCACCGGGATCGGCCAGCTTATGATATTGTTGTCCAGGCGATGGGCGGTATAATGAGTGTTACCGGACACAAAGATCAACCGCCAACTCGAGTCGGTACATCCATTGGCGATATCACCGCCGGGTTATTTATGTCAATAGCTATTTCAACAGCTCTTTATGAAAGAACCAAAACTGGCACCGGGACCAAAATCGACGTTGCCATGCTCGATTCGCAGATTGCGATACTTGAAAATGCTGTGGCAAGATATATGGCCCTGGGCGAGAATCCGCAGCCACTCGGTACACGCCATCCATCCATCACACCCTTTTCTCTTTTTAAGGCCAAAGACGGCTACCTTGTGATCGCGGCAGGAAATAATTCGCTGTTTCAAAGATTATCCGAGGTTCTCAACGCTCCTGAGTTACTGGAAGATCCACGTTTTTCAACTAATGCGCTGCGCACAGAACATGTCGAGACCCTGACCCGGGAAATAGAAAATCTGCTGGCCAATCGATCTGTATCCGAATGGCTTGACGCATTAAGCAAAGCAGGTGTTCCATCAGGCCCACTGAACACAGTCGCCGATATACTCAATGATCCGCACATAGAGTTCCGCAACATGCTTATAACAACGGAGGATCCTGACATTGGCCAGTTGAAAATGGCCGGCAACCCGATCAAGTTCGAAGGTGTTCCTGACCTGGCCAAACGACCGCCCGCACCCGACCTTGACGGTGATCGGGAAAAAATACTTGCAGAACTGGGTGAATGCGTCTCTTGATTTTCATCATCCCCTGACTGGTTTCTGGGTCAGGGGATGACGTTTTACCCCATACTGAAGTTTACCTGTATGTTTTAGAGTGCCTGGTAAACCGAGTTTCCACCCACTATGGTTTCAAGAACCTTGATATCTCTTATGCGCATTGGGTCCACTTTCAGGGGATTTTCTGAGAGTATGACAAGATCCGCTCGTTTGCCCACCTCAATGGACCCCGTAACTTCCTCCTCAAACTCCTGATAGGCTGCGTTGATCGTCAGGGCCCGCAAGGCTTCTGCTGCAGTTACCCTTTGATCCACCGAACGATAACGGCCATCCGGGTCATACGTCTCGGTGAAAACCTGCCTGTCTCCGTAGGAAATTCTATTGACCATTGCCCACATCAACACCAGAGGATTGTGTTCAAATACCGGGGTATCTGCATGGGTGGTCCAGAGTATATCACGATCGAGGGCGTCCTGTGCAGCGCTCATCCGGGCAGATCTGTCAGGACCGAAAAAGGTTTCCCAATGCCGATCTCCCAGATAGTAAATGTGCATCCCCAAAAAGGAGGGGATGACACCAGGCAGCTGCTTCATTCTATCAAATTGATCTTCCCTGGTAAACTGGCTGTGGATGATCGTGTGGCGCATATCATCAGAAACTCTATACCCCTTGTCGGTTTTCCGTATTTCCGCCGCTCCGTCCAGGCAGTTATCGACAGCGCCATCGCCATTGCAATGGATGTGGATCTGGTCAAACCCGGCCTCGTGTGTATCCACAAATGCCTGCTTGACCTCCTCGCTTGTCAGGTATTGCAGACCAGTCCAGTCAGCAGGATACGGCCCCGGGGTATGAAAGGGTTCGCTCATATAGGCAGTACGCAATTGAGGTGAGCCGTCAGCAAAATATTTTGTGCCATTTGCTACGACCAGATCGTTTTTGCCCGCGTATTTGGGCAATATTCGACTCTTGCCAGGCAGGTCCATCTTGAATTGATCATGAACTTTTACAGCTTCGGGCAAGCTAAACCAGAGTGTCGTTCGTATTTTGAGCGCGCCCTCATCTGCAGCCTGCCTGAAAAGTTCAAAATCGGCCATGGTCTGGCTGCCGCCAAGATTTGCAGTTGTGGTTCCCACTGAAGCATAAATTTCACTTTCATGGGCTATGTCTTCCAGCCGACTCTCAGGAGTGTTTACCGGATAAAAAGAACTGCCATCCGCTTTCACCAGATACTTGCTGGCAGTCCCCCAAAACTGGCCGTTGGGTGTTCCATCGGGAAATCTGCCGATAACTCCGCCGGGGGGATCGGGGGTAACTACTCCATTTTTATCGACAGCGGTCTGTTCCAGGGCTAAAGTGTTTATTACGTTGCCATGCCCCGAGAAGTGCCTGATCAGTATGGGATGCCTGGTTGACGCCTTATCCAGATCAAGCCTCGTCGGATGAGTCTTTTCCTCCATAAAAACATCATCATACCCACGCCCTACCACCGATTCACCTTCAGGTGTACTTTGGGCCCTCTCTGCCAGAGCCGCAACCAGGTCCGGGATGTTTTTTATCGGACCGAACGGACCGCTTCCCAGCTGAACCTGGCGCCAGTACCATAACCCGAAGTGACCATGAGCATCATAGAACCCCGGCAACATTGTCGTGTTTTTCAGGTTCACTTTTTGGGTGTTGTCACCATTAAACTGTTTCATTATCTCATCGGTAGCGCCAACCCCCACAATCTTACCCTCCTTAACCGCTATGGCCTCAGCGATCTTGTCGGATGGATCCACGGTGACAATCGTCCCGTTGTGGTAAATAACATCAGCGCCATTGCCGGCATACACCACTGCTGTGCCCAACATCAAGCACAGAGTAATAATTGGAACCAATAAACATTTCTTGTTTTTCATATTTTCCCTTTGTTGTTGTAAATACAGATGAAAATCTCATTCACTCACACCCTGCGGACCCTGTTTGCGAACCACCTCCTTCAACCATTATTAAAAACTGTTTTCAAACAGCAGAACCCGGTCATCAATCGTGACACCCAGCCCTCTCTGTCGCTTGATTTTCAGGTGATCACCCCATAAGACCAGAAATTGATCAGCTGAAATTGTTTTGACATAAATCCAATGGACACCGTTATCAATTGATCCGAAGGAGGAAAAGCAATAGCTGTGCCAGGACCAGGAGAGGGGAACCTTGAATCGCTACACTTCTGATTACGGGGAGTTAAGCAGGAAAAAGGAGGTGGGAAGCAGGACGAATGTAAATATTTACGAACAAATGTTCATTTTTTTTGACACCTGTTCAGTGGGAGTGACTGATCCATCGACACGGCATGCTCATTCGGACCAACCGGTCTTGGAGATGTTATATTTTTTCAGCAGGGCATAGAGATGGGTCCGCCCGAGTCTACTGATTCGGCATGCTTCTTTAATGCTGCCTCTGGAAATTTCCATGAGCCTGCCAAGATATTGCTTTTCCGCACGCTCTCGAATCCCGTCCCTGTATTGTTTAAATGGTGGAAGTTCTACAGCGGGCCAGTCCGGAGTAGACCCCGCCCCCGAGTCGTTATCTTTTTTTATTGATGAACGAACCGCATGGATACGGATGTTTGTCGGCAAATGCTGTGAACAGAGTTGTTGCTCAAGGTTACTGGTACTGACTGCAGCTTCGACAACATTGTAGAGTTCCCTGACGTTCCCGGGCCAAAGATATCCATATAGAGCCTCCAGAAAATCAGGAGAGATTTCTTTTGGCGGAATGCTGTAGCGGCGGCACAGGTTGTTGGTAAAATAGGTAACCAATTGCTCTATATCTTCGGGTCTTTCCCTCAACGGAGGCACCTCGATCGTGATAGCGCAGAGTCGATAGAAAAGATCCTGGCGAAACTGTTTTTCGCAGACCATCTTGTCAACATCCCTGTGAGTAGCTGAAATCAAGCGAAAATCACTTTCAACCTCACTCTTTCCGCCAATCGGCCGGAAACTGTGTTCCTGTAACACCCGGAGAAATACTTTCTGGCTCTCCAGGCTCAACTCCCCCACCTCATCAAGAAACAGTGTGCCGCCGTCAGCCTGCTTGACCAACCCCTCCATTGACCGGTCCGCACCGGTAAAAGCACCGCGTTCATGGCCAAACAAGGTACTTTTGACGAGTGTTTCGGTCAACGAGGCGCAATCTACCACTACAAACTTATGTTCTTTGCGTCTGCTGTTTGCATGCAGAGTTCGGGCAAGCAGTTCCTTCCCGGTACCTGTTTCCCCCAAAATGATAACATTACCGTTACTGGAGGAGGCTGTGGCAATCTCATCAAGACAGGTATTGAGTTTGGAGCTGTCACCCACTATTCCCTGCCGGCTGAAGGCCCAGGCCCTGGCTGAAGAACTCTTTAAGCTGTCGTTATATTGCAAGACGCGCTTCAAGCGCAGGATGATTTTCTGACTTGAAAGCGGCTTTTGGATATAATCCCAGGCGCCATTGCGGATGGCCAGTTCAGCACTGTCGGGATCCCCCACGCCGGTAATTATGATAACCTCAGGCGGTCGAGCGACGCTGCGAATTGTCTGCAGGGCTTCCAGTCCATTACCGTCCGGCATGTTGACATCCAGCAGCACAACGTCATATTCGCCTGCCAGCACCATATCGACGCCCTTGCCAAGAGTTTTGGCATATTCCGCCTGATGCCCTATGACCTCCACTACGTCACACAGCATCAGGCAGATATCAACATCATCGTCTATTACCAGTATTTTTGCCATAATCTCTTTACGTAACCAATGAACCATTTCAACTGAAAGAAGCCTGAAGCTCTTCCTGCACGATACGAATGAGCTGGGTTGCCCCCAAGGGCTTTTTCGCCAGCCGGCGAACCCCTATGGACAAAAGCTCTTGCTCCGATCCGCTCACATTCCCCCCTGAACACAGCACCACAGGAATTTCCGGCCGAATCGCTAAAATTTCTTCGGCAAGCTCGATCCCGGTCATATGAGGCATGGTGATGTCCGAAATCACCAAATCGACCCGTTCCGGGTCATTCCAAAAAATCTCCAGAGCTGACACGCTATTATCGCTGACGATAACATTATAGCCGTGGTGATTGAGAAGATCTTCAACAAATTCAACCAGCGGCAACTCGTCGTCCACAAATAAAATTGTTGCTGCGCGATGAACACTACCTGCTGCACCAAGCTGTCCCGGCGTAGTCACCGTTGCATGGCATTCAGGAAGATAAACGGTGAAACGACTCCCCCTGCCCGGCTCGCTGTCCACGACCAGACTTCCGTCAAGATCCTTGATTATGCTATGAACGACCGCCAATCCCATGCCGGTTCCTCCAGACCGGCTGTTCGTCGTGAAAAACGGCTGACAGATCTTATTGATAATGGCTGGTTCTATTCCAACTCCGGAATCATGAACTTCCAGACAGATAAACGATCCAGATTCCTGCTTTGACTTGAGGAAGGCGCTGGTTGGGAGAGTCTTGGTCCGCGAGAGTACAAGTTCCAGGGTTCCCCCCTGCTCCTGCATGGCCTGGGCGGCATTGGAGCACAAATTCATCAGCACCCGATGGATCTGGGTGGGGTCCGCATTTATCACATCGTTGTCCGTCTTGATGGTCTTGGTAATTTTTATAGTGGTTGGCAGAGTGGCCTTCATAAAGTCCATTACCTCCGTTATTACAGGGCTCAGGTAGATGGGTCTTTTTTCCTGCTCCGTCTGACGACTGAAAGTCAATATCTGTTGCACCAGCCCTTTTGCCCGATACGCTGCTCTTAAGGCGTGGGTTATCCGCCACTTAAGCCGAGTTCCCTCTTGCGCGTCGACTGTGTCAATCATCTCACAATATCCAATAATAGCTGCCAGGGCATTGTTGAAATCATGGGCGATTCCACCGGCAAATGTACCGATTGCCTCCATCTTTTCAGATTGGAGCAATTGCAGTTCCATCATTTTTCGCTCCGCCAACTCTTGTTTCAACTCCCGGGTTTTTTGGTCTACCTGGGACTTCAATATCCTGTTCCAGGTAAACACCGAGCCGGTAACAGCGAGAACCACGAGATAGATACCACCAACGGTATACCAAAAGCGTTTGTCGTAAATAACGCCGCCCTGCTCCAGATGAATCCATTTTTTCAGGATTGACTTTTTTTCTTTGCTGGAAATTTCCGCCAATCCCTTAGCCAAAATCCGATCCAGCATTGGCATATCTCTTGTTGAGGCAAAACTCAATCGGTTGGATTCTCCTGCAACTCCTACCATCCGAAGATTGGTCAACCCTTGAGATTCAATATAATAGGATGCGACGGCAAGATTGATGATCACGGCATCAGCCTGGCCAAAAGCTACTTTCTTCAGTCCATCCAAAGAGCTGTCAACTAATAACAGAGTAAAATGAGGATAGTTTACCTGGATATATTCATGAATAGCAAAGTTTCTAACGAGCGCGATTTTCATGTCTTTCATTTCGGCAAGATGCAGGGAACGCTTTGCCTCCTTACGCATGATGATCGCGTTGGGTAGTTCAAGATAGGGGGCAGTAAAAGACAGGTATGATTGTCGTTCCGGGGTCTCCTGAAAGTTGCATTTAACTGCAGCAATTTTTTTCTGTAGAGTCTCGATGGTCTTTTCAAATTCACATTCGAGCATTCGTTTGAACCGAAACCCGAGTCGTTCCTCAATCAGTGTTATATAATCCTTTGAGATGCCGTTCCACAAGCCATTGTCATCAACAAACTCAATGGGAGGAAACGTGCAATTCTGAATCAAAACTATTTGCCCATTATGAGCAGTAAGCCACTCTCTTTCTTCAACTGAGAGAGGATCTTTTTTGTGATAATAGCCAAAAACACTCCCAAGAAAAATTAGTGAAACCAGCAGGGAAATACAGGCCCATCGATATTTACAGTCACCGTTCTCTGGATTTGTGCCATCAGGTTTTTTGATTGTCGTCATAAAATGCTACGTTCGTTGGAGTAGAGCGATGTTTGAATCGTCACCTGCCCCCTTTTATAGCGGGGTTCAGCCCATGCTGCAACTTCCCTGACATTGGGGGTATTACCACAGCAGTACAGCTAAAGCGCAGAAAATCGACGACTTGTTGTGATATAATCTTCCTGTTGCAAGAAGCTAACAGCAGCAGGTACGAGATACTTTGATAAGGGCGTCCCTTTCAAGAGATTGAGAGGTGCTTTTCGGTATTATAGATTTTCCAGTTCTGTTTTATCTTTTTTGGAGAGTTTGCTTGTGACTAACCTGTACGATTCCTCTGCCAATGAAGACAACATGTCCTGGGGTAGTTCTCCTGTAAGAGATATTGTCACCCAATGTTTCTTGTTCATGTAATAGCCTGGAGACACAGACTCAAATTGGCTCGTTAAAGCCGCTCCGTCTTCCGGAGCACATTTGAGCGTAACGATTGGAATATCCCTGTCTTGTGAGACAAGCGCAAACATCTTGTTCATCACCTTGAAAACCAAGGCTTCCGGGCCGAAGGGGTAACTGCTTTCTGAACCTTTGAATTGTGAGAGGTATTTTTCGATCTCGTTTTTCATATCTCTACTATGTGTCTTTTAAGAGTTTCCAGTGCTCTTCCAGCTTCTGGGACCAGGCGAGTCAGTTTTCTCTTGAAATATCGAAATATTATTTCAAACACCTCAATTTTAAGCTATTTGTTTTCGTTTTCCCTCTGTGTCAATATGGGTGAAACACCTACCCCTTGCAAAATTAGTGTAGGGCGGTTAGGAGTTTTCACATGCAGCTGAAAGTAAAATCCATCAACACCAAACAGCAACCAGGACCATTGAACGACTCAACACCACAAAGACCCGATCCGGAAGTACCGGAAAAGAAACCACGGCGGAGATTTACGGCCAAATACAAGCTCCGGATTCTCTCTGAAATTGACGCCGCTACTGATCCCGGCGATATCGGTGCCATCCTGCGCCGGGAGGGCCTGTATTACTCCAACATCACTACTTGGAGGCGCCAGCAGCGTGAAGGCGCTCTTCAAGGCCTTTCTCCCAAG